>JBCBMZ010000005.1:0-186914 GCA_039822005.1 Pseudomonadota bacterium
AAAAAACCCTTCCCCACACGATCCGTGAGCAAAACCGGGTCCCACAACCGCTCATTCACACGCCAGATCACGCCCGTGGTGAGGTGTGTGAGGGGGGAAAACGCTTGCCGTCTTACCCAAGACCCGTGTAACGCCGCGCCTTTCGGCTTATTCACCGGTCAGGATTAGACGCCCATGCTCATATTCGAAGCGGCCGCGTTAGCCGCTGCCCTGACCTGGGCGTTCACCGGTATCATTTCGGCTCATCCTTCCAAAACGCTGGGAGCTTTGGCGTTCAATCGCGCCCGCATGGTCATGGTTTTTGCCATGCTTGCCTTGTGGGTGACCATCGCAGGCACGTGGACCGCCATTCCCACTTCATCATATTGGCCGTTGATCTGGTCAGGCGTCATCGGGATTTTTTTAGGCGACACCGCGCTCTTCCTGACCATGAACCGGTTGGGGCCTCGCCGGACAGCAATCTTGTTTTCACTAAACGCACCCATCTCAGTCGTTCTGGGCTGGCTGGTATTGGGCGAAAAACTCACCGCAAGTGAACTGCTGGGCATTATCATCACGCTGAGCGGCGTCATACTCGCCATCGTCTACGGCAAAAGAAAAGAACAGCTCCATCAGTGGGAAAACATCAACGGACCGCTGTGGATTGGAATTTTGTTCGGGCTTGCCGCCGCGCTAGCTCAAGCCATTGGCGCTGCGATCGCCAGGCCGATTATGGAGACGGGCGTTGATGCCGTCGCCGCTTCAGCGATCCGTGTCGGCGCTTCGGCCCTATGTTTGGCAGCCATCGCCGCACTTCCCATCAACGCCTTGCGGGCCAAGACAAGGTACACACCAAACCTGCTCGCCATGGCCGCGCTGTCAGGCTTGCTGGGTATGGGTATCGGCATGACGCTCTTGCTCTTTGCGCTCACCGGAGGGGAAGTCGGCATTGTCACAACGCTTTCGGCCACCACGCCTGCCATGATGCTGCCCATCCTGTGGTGGCGCACCAAAGAAATGCCGGCCCTTGGGGCATGGGTTGGCGCCGGACTTGTGATCGTTGGCTCAGCGTTGATATTTAACGGATAAAAAAAGGGGGAGCCGAAGCTCCCCAAGAATTGCCGAAAGGACCAACTTTCTGGCAAAAAATACTTTATTCAGATTTTGCTTCAGCTTCGGCTGCAGCCGCTGCTTCTTCAGCTGCTTTTGCTTCCGCCGCCGCCGCGTCTTCGGCTGCCTTTTGCGCTGCGAGTTCCTCAGCGGCGGCAATTTTTTCAGCTTCAATACGCGCTTTTTCCTCGGCGATTGCCTGGCGCTCGGCGTCGTTCAGCTTGCGGGCACGCGCATTGGTGTTTTCGGTGATGCGCGCTTTCTTACCGCGCAGACCGCGCATGTAGTAGAGCTTAGCGCGACGCACCTTACCGCGACGAACCACTGTGACTTCCTCGACCAAAGGCGAGTACATCGGGAACACCCGCTCGACGCCTTCGCCGTAAGAAATCTTGCGAACTGTAAAATTCTCGTTCAGGCCGGATCCGGCGCGTGCGATACAAACGCCCTCATAAGCCTGCAAACGTGTCCGCTTACCTTCCGTGACACGCACCTGGACGCGCAGTGTGTCACCGGGCGAAAAATCCGGAAACTGTCGTTTTTCGATAATCTTGGCGGCCTGCTCGGCCTCTAGCTGACGGATGATGTCCATCTCTTCAGGTTCCTTATCTTTGTTCTTTTGAACCGCCAGAGCGCCCACAATGGGTCGAAAGCGTTTGCCGTCGGACCTGGCCAATGTCGGCCGGAGCGTTAGTCATGCTCGTATTTGCTTGTTAAGAACCGGGCGCATAAACCCAAATTCGATGGCGGCGATACATGAAAATGGACGCTTTGTCACCCATCACCCCGTTTTTTTGTCGTTTAACAAATCCGGCCGGCGAATTTTGGTCAACAGTTCCGCTTGCGTGCGCCGCCATTCATCGATCTTGGCGTGATTGCCGGACGTCAATATCTCGGGGATCGTCCGCCCTTCCCATTCGGACGGCCGAGTATAATGAGGATATTCAAGCAGTCTAGCCTCAAAACTCTCGTTCTCACCGCTCTGTGCGTTGCCCATCACACCGGGAAGAAGACGGATTGTTGCGTCAAGGAGCACTTGCGCAGCTATCTCACCGCCTGACAGGACATAATCACCGATGGAAACCTCTTGCAGGCCCCGCGCTTCGATCAAGCGTTCGTCCACTCCTTCAAACCGCCCACAAACAATGACAACACCCTCGTTTTGAGCAAGTTGCCTTGCGTCTTCTTGGCGGAACGGCCGTCCACGCGGACTCATCAATAGCCTGGGACGCGGGTCGCCCTCAGCGGAAACATCATCAATCGCTTTAGCCAGAATGTCCGCGCGCAATACCATGCCCGCGCCGCCGCCATAGGGCGTATCATCCACCGAGCGATGCTTATCGGTGGCAAAATCGCGGATTTGCGTCACATCAATCGACCAGTCGCCACGCTCCAGCGCTTTGCCCGCTAACGCCTGACCCAAGGTTCCCGGAAACATTTCAGGATAAAGCGTCAAGATGGAGGCCCGAAAACTCATGAACCTTTCTCCCCGCTTTCCTGTTGCACGATAATCTCGCCGGGCGGCACAATCACCATGATGCGTTTTTCAAAATCAATGTTCGGGAAAACAGCCATCTCAAAAGAGAAAAGCTCGGTTTTCGGCGACCCCGTCAGCTTTACTTCCACCAGGTCCCCGGCCCCAAAATTGGGAACATCCTGCACCGTCCCAAAGGTGGTGCCATCTTCGGCCACGACCGCCATACCGATCAGGTCGTCGATAAAAAACTCATCTTCTTCAAGCTCACCATCGGGAAGTTGGTCACGTTTGACGAAAAGCTCGGTTCCCTTGAGCGCTTCAGCTTCATCACGAAATCGGACTTGTTTGAAAGTGACGACAACAACGTTCTTTGAAGGCTGGACATGAGAAACGTTGAGAACGCGGCCATCCTTGGTCACAAGTGGCCCATAATCGCCGATCGCCAATGGATCGCCGGTGTATGATTTCACGCGCACCTGACCTTTCACGCCATGCGGAGTACCCACCACGCCCATCAAAACAAGTCCATCGCGGTCCAGCAACCAATCATCTCCTTCAGGATGCGGTAACCACCATGACACCATAATACAAGCATGGATGAACACAGCGATATCTTGCCCTGCAGTACGCAATTGCAACTGGCCCGCAAAGATTGGCTTGACTATCTTGGCAACATCAAACGACTCACGCCGGCAACGCTGGACGCTTATGAACGTGACACGCGGCAATTCCTCACTTTTATGGCCGCAGCAAATGGCGGAAAATCCGTTCGCCTAAATGATCTGGAGAGCCTGAAGCCGGGCGTTTTCCGGGCGTTTTTGGCCAAACGGAAATCTGCCGATGCAGGGCCGCGTACACTTGCGCGGAACCTTTCCGCTATTCGCTCTTTTCTAAAACATCTGGAAAAGCATGGCGCAGTGAACGCGGCAGGCATCGGCGCGATGCGGGCACCAAAACAACCCAAATCCTTGCCCAAGCCGGTGTCGCCCACCGAGGCATTGGACCTTTCTGATGCCGCCCATCATATGTCATCCCAACCATGGGTGCGCGCGCGCAATGCAGCGATCATGGCCCTACTTTATGGCTGTGGCCTTCGCATCAGCGAAGCGTTGAGCCTGAGCGGCGCTGACCTTCAAGATCCATCATTGCGAACGCTGAGTATCAAGGGCAAAGGCGGGAAAACACGTCTGGTCCCAATTCTGCCGGTTGTATTCGAAGCGGTCGACGCATATCGAGCGCAATGCCCATATGATGTTTCGCGCAAAGGGCCACTCTTTCGCGGCGCACGCGGTGGTGCGCTGCAACCGGCCGTTCTACAACGCGACATGCGCGTGATGCGCGGGGCGCTTGGGTTGGCTGATACCGCGACGCCTCACGCGTTGCGCCATTCGTTTGCAACCCATCTTTTGGCCAACGGTGGCGACCTTCGTACGATCCAAGAGTTGCTTGGTCATGCCAGCCTGTCGACAACACAAATCTACACACAAGTTGATACGTCACGCCTGATGGCAGCCTATGCCGCCGCCCATCCAAGGCGCTAATTCGACAAGTCAGCTTATTTTTCCGATCAGCTTAACTGTTTTGTGGTGATGGTTTGTTAAAACAGCAAGCATGAAAAGACACTTCGATAGCGCCAATCTGGCTGACCGTGCGAGTAAGCTGTTTCTGACACTCCTCGGCTTTCTCAATGTAGTTTTTGTTTTTCTCCTTATGCTCACCGCTGGCAGTGTGACAAAAGCAAACGCAGAGCAAATGCCTGTCTGCTCCGGCCAAAACCTGCTGACACAGCTGGCAAATGACGAACCGGCAGCGCATGCGGAAATTCTAAAGACTGCAAAAAACACACCCTTCGCCCAGTCTCTATTGTTCAAAATCGAGAAAGATGGCGTGAAACCGTCCTGGCTGTTTGGCACAATGCACATGACAGATCCGAGAATTGTGAATCTGTCTGACAAGGCACAAAACGCTTTCGAGCGGGCCGACACCTTGATCATAGAGAGTGACGAAGTGCTCGACATGACAAAAGCCCAGCTGGCACTGTTAGGGCGTCCGGATCTACAGATGTTTACGGGTGACGAACGGCTCACCGATTTCATCAATGCGGAGGAGCGCGCCGTCCTGGAGGCTGGCCTGCAAAAACGCGGCCTTCAACTGGCACTGATCAATCGCATGCAGCCATGGATGGTCACCGGACTGGTTGCACTACCGGCGTGCGAAATGCAGCGCAAGCAGGCTGGCGAGCTCTTTCTCGATTTGGCGCTGGCTGATCGCGCCGAGGCAACAGGCAAGACGATCGCAGGTCTGGAGACCATCGTCGAACAGCTGGAAGCCTTGGCGTCTTTGCCCGTTGAATTTCATATCCAGGGCTTGGTTGAGACCATCAAGCTGGGCGACGCGATGGACGATGTTATTGAAACCATGATTCAGCTCTATCTCGATGAAAACATCGCCGCTGTAATGCCAACACTTGAAACCGTGGCAACCAAATTGGGCGGGACAAACGACGACGAAGGCTATGCAGCATTTGAAGAAAAAATTGTCGTTAATCGCAACCATATCATGGCCGAACGGGCGCAACCCTATTTGGATGATGGCGGCGTTTTCCTGGCCGTTGGCGCGCTTCATTTACCCGGCGATGAGGGCGTTGCACAGCTGCTTGAAGATGCAGGTTACTTGGTTTCACCTGTATTCGATTGATTTTGTTGCATTTTCACGTGCCCAAATTATACGCTTGGTGGTCAGTCGGTTTTAAGGCACGCTTGTTGTTCTGCCTCTATCCCGGGGCAGTGCAAAACATGCCAAAGGAGCCAATCCATGCGGATGACAACTTTGACCCTTGCTGCTGCCATCGCGATGACAGCCAGCACCGCGTTTGCGTATGACTGCAACTGGGGCGCGTCCAAAATGGACACTGTCGCAGAAGCGCCGATGACCAAAATGACTCACATGCCTGAAGTCGCCAAAGCCGAAATACCTGTTGATGGCTGGTTGGTCAAATATCTGGAGAACTGGCAGAAAGCTTGATCTGCCTTCACCATTTTCAAATCGAAAGCCCGGCACCCACATTGCGTGCCGGGTTTTTCTTTTAAAGGCCGGCTAAGACGCGGTTCTTCGCGCAACCATATTGTCCAGGGAACCACTGCAAGCCGCTCGGTGAAATGATTGTATCACGACCAAATACGCGTGCCCTAAGTGGTTATGCCGTTTCAGATGCGTCTGCATACTAATACGCTGGCTGCCATTATTGCTGCCGGGCGAAATCGATATGACCAACCTGAAATCAAGATGCTTGTCGTTGGTACCCAAAACGATTTCGCCTGGTATTTCAGAAATGACAGGGAAAAAGGCGACGGTTCCCAGCACGTCTTCAGCGCCTTCTTGCTGAACGACCTTTGTCGTCCGAAGCCCCGCCAAGGACACTAGTCCATCCCTCAGCTTCAACATGGGCGACATCCATGCGGGAAAACAGTTCACCATGTCTGTGGCGGCTTCGCGGGCATTGGCGTAGGGAGGCTGCACCTCGACTTCCCAGCAATCGGCCCAATCAGCGTCTTGCAAAGCAGGATGGCCGGGCTCGATGGGAATTTCAAAAGCCGCTGCCATCATCTGCATCCTCACATATGCAGTGGCTTGCCGGTAGCACTCGCCAGCGCCGCTTCGCGGACAGCTTCGCTCATCGTCGGATGCGCATGGCAGGTGCGCGCCAGATCTTCCGATGAGCCGCCAAATTCCATGAGCACGGCCACTTCGTGGATCAAATCGCCAGCGCCCTTGCCAACAATGTGCGCGCCGAGCACGCGGTCGGTGGCTTTGTCAGCCAACACTTTCACAAAACCGTCGGTCGCCAACATGGCGCGCGCACGGCCATTGGCGGTGAACGGAAACTTGCCCGCCACATAATCGATGCCTGCAGCTTTGAGTTCTTCTTCGGTCTTGCCGATCGAGGCCACTTCTGGCTCCGTGTAAACAACAGACGGGATCACATCGAAATTAACGTGACCGGCTTGGCCAGCCATCAATTCTGCAACCGCCATGCCTTCATCTTCGGCCTTGTGCGCGAGCATGGGGCCTTTGACTACATCGCCGATCGCCCAAATTCCTTCGACGGACGTGTGCCAGTGGGCATTGACTTCCACGCGACCGCGGTCGTCGAGAACAACACCGGCTTCGGCAAGGCCAAGCCCCTCGGTGTAAGGTTTGCGACCGGTTGAGATCAAAACGACGTCGGCTTTCAGCGTTTCGCTGTCGCCGCCTTTGACAGGCTCGAAGGTTACTTCCGCGCCGCGGCCCGCCTTTTTGACACCAGTCACTTTGGCGCCCAGCTTGAAGTCCATGCCCTGCTTGGCGAGCATTTTCTGGAATTGCTTGGAAACGTCCGCATCCATGCCACCCAGAATAGTGTCGAGATACTCGACCACAGTGATTTCCGCGCCCAAACGGTTCCAAACGGAACCCAGCTCCAGGCCGATAACACCGCCGCCGACGACGATCATCTTTTTCGGCACTTTGGTCAGTTCCAAGCCGCCGGTGGACGAAACGATAACTTTTTCATCGATCTCGACATCGACGCCGGGAATGCCAGCCACATCTGAGCCTGTAGCAATGACGATATTCTTGGTGTCGATCTCTTCGACCGAGCCATCGTCTTTCGTGACCGCAACCTTACCTTGTCCGAGCACTTTGCCTGTCCCGGTAAGCACATCGATCTTGTTTTTCTTCATCAGGAACGCGACGCCATCAACATTGGCTTTCACCGTCGCGTCCTTGTGCTCCATCATCTTTTCAAGATCGAGCTTTGGCTTGCCAACATTCACGCCCAGCGTTTCAAGCGTGTGGCCTGCCTCGGCGAATACTTCCGAGGCGTGCAAAAGCGCCTTGGAGGGAATACAGCCGATGTTCAGGCATGTGCCACCGAGCGTTTCACGCTTTTCAATGATCGCTGTCTTCAATCCGAGCTGCGCCGCTTTGATCGCGCACACATAACCGCCGGGGCCGGAGCCAATCACCACTGCATCATATGCCATAACTCAATCCTTCAAATTCAGGGCTTGGTCTTATAGATCCAGAACCAACCGCTCCGGGTCTTCCAGGCTCTCTTTCACGCGGACAAGGAACGTAACCGCCTCTTTGCCATCAACAATTCGGTGATCGTATGAAAGCGCCAGATACATCATCGGTCGGATAACAATCTGGCCACCAATGGCCATCGGGCGCTCCTGGATCTTGTGCATGCCCAAAATGCCGGACTGCGGCGCGTTCAGGATCGGCGACGACATGAGCGACCCGTAAACGCCGCCATTGGAAATGGTGAACGTTCCGCCCTGCATATCCGCCATGGAGAGTTGGCCATCGCGCGCAGCCTTGCCAAGCCGACCAATTTCCTTTTCGACTTCCGCAATGGACATCACGTCCGCATCGCGCACGACCGGTACAACCAAACCTTTGTCTGTGCCCACAGCAACGCCTATATGGCAGAAATGCTTGTAGATGATGTCGGTGTCGTCAATCTCGGCATTGACCGCGGGGATTTCCTGCAGCGCATGCGTCACAGCTTTCGTGAAGAAGCCCATGAAGCCCAGCTTCACGCCATGCTTCTTCTCAAACAATTCCTTGTACTTTTTGCGCATGTCCATGACGGCCGTCATGTCCACCTCATTATAGGTGGTTAGCATGGCTGCTGTGTTTTGCGCTTCCTTCAAACGACGCGCGATTGTCTGGCGCAGTTTAGGCATCCGAACACGTTCTTCACGCGAAGCGTCATTGGCCGTCGATGCCGCACGCGGCGCCGCAGGTATTGGCGCAGGCGCACCGCCTCCGGCCAAGGCATTGATGACATCGCCTTTGAGCACCTGACCGCGCTTGCCGGAACCGGCCACGGAACCAGCATCCATGCCGGTTTCCGCCATCATTTTCGCAGCCGAGGGTGCTGGCGGCATGTCAGTACCGGCTACCGGTGCTGCCGTGGGAGCGGGTGCTTCTGCCGCTTTGGCGGGCGCTGCTGCAGGCGCGGCAGCGGAAGCAACTTCGCCTTCCTCCAGCATGCCGAGCAGCGCATCGACTTCAACGGTATCGCCCTCATTGGCAACAATTTCTGCCAACGTGCCCGCACCTGGTGCCGGCACTTCCAGCGTCACCTTGTCGGTTTCCAGCTCCACCAGCGTCTCACCATCGCTGACCGCTTCACCGGGCTTTTTAAACCACTTCCCGATTGTGGCCTCGGTGACCGATTCACCGAGTGTTGGAACGCGAATTTCTTTTGCCATGGTCAATCTTCCCGACTTTGCATTTTTGTGCTGGCGTTATTCTCCGAGTGCGTCCTCAAGGAACGCCTCCAATTGTGCTTTGTGTGTGCTCATCAGACCTGTCGCGGTGGATGCCGCTGCCGATCGACCCGTGTAACGAACCCGATTATGCTTGGCCTTAATGTGCGCAAGAACCCACTCAAGGTACGGATCAACGAAAGACCAGGAACCCATATTTTTCGGTTCTTCCTGACACCACACCATCTCTGCGTTTTTAAACCTTGATAGTTCGGTAATCAGCGCCTTGGCCGGGAACGGATAGAGTTGCTCCAGACGCAGCAGATAAATGTCGTTGATTCCGCGCGCTTCACGCTCTTCATAAAGATCATAGTAGACTTTGCCGGAACACATAACGACGCGCCGGATTTTCGAATCCGTAACCAGCTTAACCTCGGCATCTTTCTTATACTCTGCGTCATCCCACAAAAGACGGTGGAATTGGCTCTCTCCCGACATCTCTGACAAGGTAGATGTCGCTCGCTTGTGGCGTAGAAGCGACTTCGGCGTCATCAGGATTAGCGGTTTGCGGAACGGACGCTTAAGCTGCCGGCGCAAAATATGGAAATAGTTCGCCGGTGTCGTACAGTTAGCAACCTGCATATTGTCTTCTGCGCACATTTGCAGAAAACGTTCCAGGCGCGCCGAAGAATGCTCCGGTCCTTGACCCTCGTAACCATGCGGCAGCAAGCACACCAAACCCGACATGCGCAACCATTTGCGTTCACCAGACGAGATAAATTGGTCAAACAGCACCTGTGCGCCGTTGGCAAAGTCGCCGAATTGGGCTTCCCAAAGCGTCAAAATGTTAGGCTCTGCTAACGAATAGCCATACTCAAAGCCCAGCACCGCTTCTTCTGACAGCATGGAGTTGATGACTTCATAGCGGCCCTGGCCAGCCTTGAGATCGTTCAGCGGCGTGTAACGCTCTTCCGTTTCCTGATCATAGAGAACCGAATGGCGTTGAGAGAATGTTCCGCGCTCGCAGTCCTGTCCGGAAAGGCGCACGCCATTACCTTCCGCGCAGATCGATCCAAATGCGAGCGCCTCACCGGTTGCCCAGTCGATCCCTTCGCCCGTTTCAATCATCTTTGCGCGGTTGTTCAAAAAACGTTGGATCGTGCGGTGCGCGTTAAAGTCATCCGGAACTTTGGTGAGTTTCTCGCCTATATCCCGCAGCGTTTTGAGCTGCACGGCCGTCTTGCCGGGGCGTCTTTCATCTGTGCGGTCAGCAGTCTGCAGGCCGGACCATTTGCCATCCAGCCAATCGGCCTTGTTTGGTTTGTAAGCTTCACCTGACTGAAATTCGACCTCCAGATGCTCACGCCAATCGGTCCGCATCTTGTCGAATTCATCAACAGAGATAAGGCCTTCCGCAATCAACTGCTCGCCATATATCTGCGCTGTCGTCTTGTGTTTGCGGATGGTTTTGTACATCAGCGGCTGCGTAAACGCAGGCTCGTCACCTTCGTTGTGGCCAAAGCGGCGATAACAGAACATGTCGATAACAACAGGCTTGTGGAAGAGCATCCGAAATTCGGTCGCGACCTTTGCGGCATAGACCACAGCTTCCGGATCATCACCATTCACATGGAAAATCGGTGCCTCGATCATTTTGGCAACATCAGAGGGATAGGGCGATGAACGCGAGAAATAGGGGTTCGTCGTAAAGCCGATCTGGTTGTTGATGATGAAATGAACCGAGCCGGATACACGGTGACCACGTAGCGCAGACAAGCCAAAACATTCGGCAACAACGCCTTGACCGGCAAAAGCAGCATCGCCGTGCAACAAGAGCGGCATCACCACTTTTCGCTCCGTGAGCGGAACGGTCTCGTTTCGGAACGGCCCGCCAGCATGCTGGTCCTGCTTGGCGCGCGCCTTGCCCAAAACAACGGGGTTCACGATCTCAAGGTGAGACGGGTTAGCCGTCAATGACAAGTGAACCTTGTTCTCGTCAAACTCACGGTCGGACGACGCACCCAGATGGTATTTCACATCGCCAGACCCTTCAACATCGTCCGGCTTGAACGAACCACCGCGGAACTCGTGGAACAGCGCCCGGTGCGGTTTGGCCATTACTTGCGTCAGAACATTCAGGCGGCCACGGTGCGCCATGCCAAACACAATGTCCTTAAGGCCCATCTGACCGCCACGCTTGATAATCTGCTCAAGCGCGGGGATCAGCGCCTCACCCCCATCAAGACCAAAGCGCTTCGTGCCTTTATATTTGACATCGAGAAACTGCTCGAAGCCTTCGGCCTCAATCAGCTTGGAAAGGATCGCTTTTTTCCCGTTTTCGGTAAAGGCAGCGCCTTTGTCCGGACCTTCAATACGCTCCTGCAACCATGCTTTTTCCTGCGGGTTGGAGATGTGCATGAACTCCACCGCCATAGTACCGCAATAGGTGCGCTTGCAGATATCAACGATTTCGCGCGGCGTGGCATACTCAAGCCCCAGCACATGGTCGATGAAGATCTTACGATCCAAATCTGCTTCCATGAAGCCATAGCTGGAGGGATGCAGCTCGTTATAGTCTTCTTTCTTGGAAGCCAAACCCAGCGGGTCAAGATTGGCATGCAAGTGCCCTCGCATGCGGTAGGCGCGGATCATCATGATGGCCCGGACCGAGTCCCGTGCGGCATTGGCGACTTCCACTTCGGTCAGACCGGGCCCGACGCTGCGCCGCTCTTCCTTGGCCGAGATCTTTGACGTCATATGGGCTTCAACGTCGCCCCAATTACCGTCCAGCGCTGCGGTCAGTTCACCATTATAGTCAATGGGCCAATTTGTTTTTTCCCAGGAAGGGCCATCAGCCTGCTTTTGAACGCTATCGGCCTCGTCCTGGACATCGGCGAAAAAGCGCTGCCAGTCTTCTGAAACAGAAGCGGGATTTTCCAGCCATCTGGCATGCATCTGTTCGATGTAGACAGCATTGCCTCCATACAAAAAGGAGGTTTCTGCCATCACGTCGTTCTGTTGGTCCTTGCGTGCCATATGTACTTCTCCCATTGGGGTTCATCACCTCGACCCCCACTTGTAAGGCTTCCCTTACGACCCTCTCGGGCTGCCTTTCCCTTTGCCGGGAAAGGCGAAGACGCGTTTCAGCGCCAGACCAAAGGCGTCAGCCTTTCAAAACATCAACCAGTGTTTTGCCGAGCTGTGCCGGCGATGGTGACACGCGAATGCCCGCATCTTCCATCGCCGCGATCTTGTCCTCCGCGCCGCCCTTGCCGCCGGAGATCACAGCGCCGGCATGACCCATCGTGCGTCCGGGAGGAGCCGTGCGACCGGCAATGAAGCCGACCATTGGTTTTTTGCGCCCCTTATCAGCCTGTTCCTTGAGCCACTGACAGGCCTCTTCTTCAGCCGAACCGCCGATCTCACCGATCATGATGATGCTTTCGGTTTCCGGATCATCGAGGAACAGGTCCAACATGTCGATAAACTCGGTGCCTTTGACCGGGTCACCGCCGATGCCAACAGCCGTTGACTGTCCAAGCCCCTCATTCGAGGTCTGGAACACGGCCTCATAGGTGAGCGTACCAGAGCGGCTCAAAATGCCAACTGAACCTTTTTTGAAGATACGGCCCGGCATGATGCCAATTTTACACTCTTCGGGTGTCAACACACCCGGGCAGTTCGGGCCAATCAGGCGCGATTTGGACTTATCCAGCTTGGCTTTCACCTTGACCATGTCTATCACGGGAATGCCTTCCGTAATACAAATGATCAGCGGTATTTTCGCGTCGATCGCTTCTTCAATCGCCGCGCCAGCACCTGCTGGTGGCACATAAATGACGGATGCGTTGGCCTTGGTCGCTTTCTTGGCTTCCGCGACAGTGGCAAAGATCGGCAGCTCAGTGCCAGCCATGTCACTTGCGCCCTCACCGGCGGTCCATGTTTCGCCGCCCTTTTTCGGATGGATGCCGCCTACCATTTTGGTGCCAAAATAGGCCAGCGCCTGCTCGGTATGAAACGTTCCGGTTTTACCCGTCAGGCCCTGAACGACAACCTTGGTGTCTTTGTTGATGAGAATAGACATAAAACTCAGTTCCCTTTCACCGCAGCCACAATTTTCTGCGCGGCATCGTCCAAATCATCAGCCGCGATAACGTCGAGGCCGGAATTGTTGATAATGTCCTTGCCGATATCGACGTTGGTACCCTCAAGGCGCACAACGAGCGGCACCTTCAGGCCCACTTCCTTGACCGCCGCGACCACACCTTCAGCGATCACATCACAGCGCATGATGCCGCCGAAAATGTTGACCAGAATGCCTTTGACATTTGGGTCGGCCGTAATGATTTTAAACGCCGCCGTGACTTTTTCCTTGGAAGCCCCGCCACCCACATCGAGGAAGTTGGCCGGCTCGGAACCGTAGAGCTTGATGATATCCATGGTCGCCATGGCAAGGCCAGCACCATTGACCATGCATCCAATATCGCCGTCGAGCGCTACATAGGCCAGATCGTGCTTGGAGGCTTCGATCTCCTTATCGTCTTCTTCTGACTCATCGCGCAATTCCAAAATGTCCGGATGGCGGAAGAGAGAGTTGCCATCGAAGGAAACCTTGGCATCCAGCACCCGCAGATGGCCGTCTTTCATCACGATCAACGGGTTGACTTCCAGAAGGCTCATGTCCTTCTCGGTGAAAGCCTGATACAGGATCGGAAAAAGCACGTCCGCATCCTTTTTCGCATCGCCCTTTAGTTCGAGCGCCTTAGCAATCGCATTGATATCCGTCTTCGTCATGCCTTTGGAAGGATCAATGGGACGTGTCAGGATTTTCTCTGGCGTATCCTCGGCAACGGCTTCGATGTCCATGCCGCCTTCGGTCGAAACTACGAAAGCAGGACGGCCCGTTGAGCGATCGATGAGGAGTGAACAGTATAGTTCGCGGTCGATGTCAGCGCCATCTTCAATGTAAAGACGGTTGACCTGTTTGCCCGCAGGGCCGGTTTGCTTGGTCACCAGCGTGTTACCAAGCATTTCCTTGGCGTTCTCGACCACTTCCTCGACAGACTTGGCAAGGCGCACGCCGCCCTTGGCATCTTCGCCCAGTTCTTTGAAATTGCCCTTGCCGCGTCCACCGGCATGGATTTGGCTTTTGACCACATAGAGCGGTCCAGGCAATTTCTTGGCCCATTCCTCTGCCTGCTCAACGGAGTAAACCGCTACACCACCGGCGACAGGCGCACCGTAAGAATGGAGCAGGCGCTTGGCCTGATATTCATGAATGTTCATAAGATGATCCCGATCGTATCAATCTGGTTTCGTTCAAATTATTTGAGCGTTGGCTGGATGCCGATACACGCCTCGCAAAGGCCCGCCACCGCATCGACCGACTTGCCGAACATCTTCTGCTCGGTCTTGTTCATGTCGATTTCAATCACGCGCTCCACGCCGCCAGCACCAATGATGGTAGGAACGCCCACATACATGTCCTTGACGCCATACTGCCCATCGAGGTGCGCGGCACAGGGCAGAACGCGCTTTTTGTCCTTCAAATAGGCTTCCGCCATGGCAATCGCGGAGGAAGCCGGCGCATAATAGGCGGAGCCGGTCTTCAACAAGCCAACAATCTCCGCGCCGCCATTACGTGTGCGCTGGACAATCGCATCAAGTTTTTCCTTCGTGGTCCAACCCATCTTGACCAAATCAGGAAGAGGTATACCGGCGACCGTTGAATAGCGGGTCAACGGCACCATGGTGTCGCCGTGACCACCCAGAACAAAGGCTGTTACGTCTTCGACAGACACTTTGAACTCTTCGGCAAGGAACAGGCGGAAGCGCGCACTGTCGAGTACCCCAGCCATGCCGCAGACCTTCTCTTTGGGTAGTCCGGAGAATTTTTGCAGCGCCCAGACCATCGCGTCGAGCGGATTTGTAATGCAAATGACAAAGGCGTTTGGCGCATATTTGGCAATGCCTGCACCAACCTGTTCCATCACATTAAGGTTGATGCCGAGCAAATCGTCGCGGCTCATGCCGGGCTTGCGCGGCACACCTGCTGTCACGATGCAAACATCGGCGCCTTCAATCGCTTCATAGGAGTTAGCTCCCACATAGGCAGTGTCGAAACCATCGACCGGCGACGACTGCGCCATGTCGAGCCCTTTACCCTGCGGGATACCTTCGGCAATGTCGAAAAGAACGACATCACCCAGCTCTTTCAAGCCGATCATGTGAGCAAGTGTGCCACCGATCATGCCGGAGCCAATGAGTGCGATTTTGTTGCGTGCCATGAAATTCCGTCCAAACTCAGCTATGCGGGAATGCGATTGGTCGCGCTCCTCCGCGCTGATATCCAACCACATTTGGTACGCGGTGAGTGACTCACATATGGGTGAAAATCAACCAGAATTTTCACTTCTATATTTATCAATGGGTTAGCTATTTTTTGATTGACGTAAACGTCAATATAGTCGACAGCAAGCAATATTACGAAAGACGGTACGGTGCGAACTGAACAGTTTACGGCAGATTATGATACGCAAACGAGCATCCTCGCTCTCATCCTTGCCGGCTTTGGCAAGTCAAGCAGAACACAATGCCGTTTGGTGGAGACGGGCCATTGCCATCATCCAACGACACCGATTTCGTTAAAACTTAAGCTGATCGACCCAGCCAATCGTCTGAGCGCATTTCAATGAGCCGCGATGCCGTACGCGCAAACTCAAAAACCTCTGCGCCACTACTAGCCTGATAGAGATCATCAGGTTCTGCTTCAGCTGAAACAAAAAGGACGACCTGCGCATCATAAAGCGTATCGATCAGGTTGATAAAACGTTTGGCCTGATTTCGATCGCTTTCCCGCATCACAGGGACATCATCTATCACCAGTGTACGAAAGCGTTTGGATAGAGCCAGATAGTCGCGAGAACCCAACGGACGACGACACAATTCATCAAATGAAAAGCGGGCAGCGTCGCGCGCCGCATGAGCCACTTGGATTTCGCGCCCGCTGACTTTTACCGACGTGGGTTTTTCCTCCAAACCGGCGATCACCTGCGCCCACACAGCGTTCATCAGGGTTGTCGTTTTCAAGCTCAACGGGGTCAGGTAGCGCCGTTCGGTCGACAGGCGCCCCTGCCGATAGTCACGGCGGGCATCCAAACTTGCAACCGATACATACTGTTTGAGCAGATCGACAAAGGGTAAAAACAGCGAACGGTTCAAACCATCCTTGTAAAGATCATCGGGATCCACGTTAGAGGTAGCCACAAGGACGACACCTTCCTGAAAGAGCGCGGTAAACAGGCGCGACAGGATCATGGCATCGGTAATGTCGTTAACAGCAAACTCATCAAAACAGAGCACATAGGCATCTTGTGCCAGCGCTTTGGCCACCGGCGGGATCGGATCGTCGCCTTTGGCCGTTCCGTCCTTTACTGCTGCCCGATGCGCGCCGATCCTGTCATGCACATCCGCCATAAACTCGTGGAAGTGACAGCGTCGTTTTCTTTTTGCAGGGCATGCGCGAAAGAAAAAGTCCATCAACATCGTCTTGCCGCGACCCACAGAACCGACGATGTACAGTCCCTTTATCGTCTCTTTTTCCTGTCGCTTGCGGGCAAAGAACCAGCCGAGCGACGATGATTTTGACGCGAGACGAATATTGACGATAGCCGCGTTAAGCGCATCGAGCTTGGCAACAATGGTTTCTTGAGCAGCGTCACGCTCAATGACGCCGTCATTGGCAATTTCATGATACCGCGAGGCGACGCTATCGCCGGGCATGATCCGCTCAGGCATACCCGTCGGGCCTCCTGGTGGTTAGCGTGCAAGAGAAACGGCACGACCGCCGCTTGTTTGACCGTTAAACTGGTTGGTACCCGATGAGAAGAGCGTCGCAACTTGATTGCCGGACCGGTCTTTCAAAACAACCTGCGTACCGTTCAAGTTCCAAAAACCTATATCGGCCAGCTCTCCGGAACATCCCAAAGACGCTGCCCGAAAATCATTTCCACCGCGCGTCAACGATGTTGCGATCCGACAGGAGGTTCCACCTGTCGTTGCCGTCCAAACACCACCCATGGATTCACGGGTGACCGGTTCAGCAGTAGCGGTGGTTACACTAGGAGAAGTCTGCGTGTTGGGATCGGTTGATGTTGTGGTACCACCATCTCCCGTCGTGACGAGATCATTGTTGGTTTGCGGTGCTTGTGGAAACGCTGAACCATCTGCTGGCGCGGTCCCAATCGCTGGCGCTGGCGGCGGCAACTGACCACTTTGAACTGTCCCCGCCGGTGCCGGATTGACCGGTGCCGGTTGCACAGTGTTAAGCGCACCCAAACGCGAGCTCGTACAGCCGCTTACCAAGATGGCCGCTGTACACGCCAATACCAAACCTGCTCCACGGTTCAAAACCATGTAATTCTCCCATCCGCGCAGCTGTTCACTGCATCGCTGCCGCGCCCTTCTGCCCCCATAAAAAGGCGAAAGAAGGAAAAGACAAGGTTAACAAATGTAACATCGCTAGCCTTGTAGCCCAAGAAATCGACCCCAGTTGATCGATTTCCGGATACACGCACTTATTCGGAAGCTGCTTCCTCAGCCGGCGCTTCGGCTTCCGCAGCGGCCGCTTCAGCTTCAGCTGCGGCTGCTTCTTCTGCGGCTAGGCGCGCTTCTTCTTCTTTCATTTTTTGCTCTTCAATGCGCTCCTGCGCCTTCTTGCCCGGCAGCGCTTTCTTTGGATTGTTGCGCTCAGCACGCTCCATGATCCCAGCATCAGACAGGAAGCGCAGAACGCGGTCTGTTGGCTTGGCACCATTGGCCAGCCAGTGGCGCACGCGCTCTTCATTCAATTCAATGCGGGCACCGTCTTTCGGCAACATCGGGTTCCACTTGCCGACGCGCTCAATAAAGCGACCATCGCGCGGCATGCGCACATCAGCAACAACGATGTGATAGTAAGGGCGTTTTTTTGAACCGCCACGTGAAAGGCGAAGTTTAAGAGCCATCTTTTTGTCCTTTGTATTTCAATGATGGTTGTCAGTTTGATTTGAGAAATTGTTCCGGCGGCAGATGCCGCCAAATGTCCGCAGTGAAATCCCATATGGAGACATCGGTCTGTTCTTTATGAGCGCCAAGCTTCTCCGCGACACGTTGAGAGGCGTAATTAGCCGGGTCGATCACGCTGATCGCGGTTGTCCAGCCCAATTCCTGATAGGTAAAGGTGAGCGCCGCACGACCTGCTTCCGTCGCATAGCCCTTGCCTTGCGCAGACTTCGCCAATGTCCAGCCAATTTCGGGTTCAGGCCAGCCATCGGGGCAGTAGGGACCAACGCTGCCGATACATTGGCCTGACGCTTTTTCCTCGACGCAAAAGAAGGAAAACCCGCGCCACGCCCACTGGCCCACGAACGACGTCATGGAGCGCCACACCTGATAGCGCGGCATCGGACCGCCGACGAATATTGCAACTTCGGCATCAGCACGAATAGCCGCATAGGCGTCCAGATCCTTTTCTTCAAAACCGCGCAGGATCAGCCGCTCGGTTTCCAGAACCGGAATATTGACGGTGACAAAACTCATACCGCCACCTCAAAGCGCTGCAAAAACTCTCCTGGCGGCAAATGGCGCCACACTTCAAGAACGCCGAACTCACCTGCATCGCGCTCGGTTTCTTTGGCAGCGCCCATGCGCTTGGCAAGCGCAAGTGACTTATCGTTTTGTGCATTGATTTCGCTGATCGCAGTTTGCCAGCCATGGACTTCGTAAAAGTAACGCAATGCAACCGAGCATGCCTCGGTCGCAAAGCCACTACCGCTCACCTGTGGCACGAATGAATAGTTAAATTCCGGCTCTCTGGTTTCGTCTAAATGGCTTGCACCCACATGACCGACAAACCTGCGTGTTGACTTTTCTTCAACGGCAAAGCGTCCATAGCCACGCAATACCCAATGCCCCATGAGGCTGCACATTTTATCAAAGGCTTTCGCCCGATCGGCCACGCGGCTGATAAAACGGGCATGGTCGGCATCGACATAGATTGAGAAAAATCCATCAAGGTCATCAACGCGTAGCGCACGCAAAATCAAACGTTCGGTTTCCAAAACCGGGATGTTAACGGTTACCGATGTCATTGAGGTCGGCTCCGCAATACAAGCTTGGTGCGCGCATAACGCAATGCGATAGCCATCATCAACACCACAACAATAAAGCGCGAACCATCTACCACGGATGCCCAAGTAGCCACCTCAATACCGATATCATCGGCACGCAAACAATAGTGCGGCAGGCCGGGAAAAGGAAAAGGCTCTGTATAAAAATGATGCCACAGCGACCCCGGCTGACAACGAAACAGGGTAGGCATGTTCATCGGTGCGGCTTCAGCGGCCCGATAAAGATAATGAGCACCCGGCAGCATTAAAGCCAAAGCGGTAACAAGCACGATTACCATGCGCGTGTATTTTGCAAGGTGGAGCATCACTTCTTGCCCTTTGGCAAACCGGGCAATTCAGGGCCGCCTAACCCTGGTAGGCCTGGTCCACCAAGACCCGGCAATTTGGGGCCACCGGGGCCGCCAAGACCCATTTGCTCAGCCTGTTTGGCCATCTGTTCCAATTGCTTGGGATCCATATTGGGCATACCGCCGCCCGGCATCCCCATCTTGCCACCCAAGCCACCCATCATCTTGCCCATCATGCCACCGCCCTTTTTGCCCTTCATGGATTTCATCATGTCGGCCATCTGTCGGTGCATCTTTAAAAGCTTGTTGATCTCAGCAGCATTCGTACCGGAACCAGCAGCAATTCGTTTCTTGCGCGAGTGCTTTAAGACTTCGGGGTGGCTGCGCTCATGCGGCGTCATGGATGAAATGATGGCCTGCTGGCGTTTGAACATCGAATCGTCCAAACCCGCGGCGGCCATCTGGTCCTTCATTTTACCCATGCCCGGCATCATGCCCATGATACCGCCCATACCGCCCATTTTCTGCATCTGACCCAGCTGTGCAGAAAGATCGTTCAAATCAAACTTGCCCTCGGCCATCTTTTTGGCCATGGCGGCGGCTTGTTCCTGGTCGATCGTTTCAGCGGCTTTTTCAACCAGCGAGACAATGTCGCCCATGCCCAGAATACGATCGGCAATACGCTTGGGATGAAACTCCTCCAGAGCATCCATTTTCTCGCCGACACCGACCAGTTTGACCGGCTTGCCGGTTGCCGCGCGCATGGAAAGCGCCGCACCGCCGCGCCCGTCACCATCCATGCGGGTCAACACGATACCGGTGACACCTACACGATCATCAAAGTTTTGAGCCAGATTAACCGCGTCCTGACCGGTCAATGAGTCGGCGACGAGCAATACCTCATGGGGACTGGCGGCAGAACGAATATCCGCCATCTCCACCATCAGTGGCTCATCAATATGCGTGCGGCCCGCCGTATCAAGGATCACCACATCATAGCCGCCAAGTTTGCCGGCCTGATGCGCTCGGGCGGCAATCTCAACCGGCGATTGGCCGTCAATAATCGGTAATGTGGCAACTCCGGTCTGTTCACCAAGTTGACGCAGCTGCTCTTGCGCCGCCGGCCGGCGCGTATCGAGCGAAGCCATTAAGACTTTTTTGCCGTCACGCTCGGTCAAGCGCGTTGCGATCTTGGCGGTTGTTGTCGTCTTACCAGAACCTTGCAGGCCAACCATCATGATGGCGACGGGCGCGGGTGCATTCAGATCAATGGTTTCCGCATCAGATCCAAGGGTCGCAACAAGTTCATCATGGACGATCTTGACGACCATTTGGCCGGGCTTGACGCTTTTGAGCACCTCCACGCCGACCGCCTTTTCGCGGACCCGATCAACAAAACCGCGCACCACCTCCAAGGAGACGTCAGCCTCGATCAACGCTCGGCGCACTTCGCGCAGCGCAGCAGACACGTCCTTTTCAGAAAGTGCGCCTCGACCGGTCAGGCCGGAAAAGATCGAACCTAGACGGTCCTGCAGTGATTCAAACATCGTGTTCCATCCTCTTTGGTCTCGTGACCTCAGAGATAATTATGTTCTGCGCGAAGCCCAAATAGCCAGCCACGAAAAAAAGCCAAAAAGCACCCGAGGGCGCATCGCGCTGTCGGATGTTGACCTCCGCGTTCATAACGCGGTCAGTGGCTCGAACAATCAAGCTTCTCGTCGGTGAACGGGCGTATGACGGAAACTGTGCCGTGAGTCAAGAAAATGACTTGGCACCGCAACTGGCTACCAATAGCCTTTAGTGCGCAGGACAACGCTTGCATATCTTTGCCAATCACAAACGCGGCCGGGCTCTGGCAAATTTGTCGGATACCATTCCGTTTCCAAGCATAAATGCCGACGCTGTCCGTCAGCTTCTGGAAAGATGCCCCGCGCATGCGCAAACACCGCTCGTAAGGAATTGTCAGACACTAAAAGTAACTGACGCGCTGATCGCCTACTGCCGCAACGCAAAGATCAGCCGCTTGGGTTTTTTATCGCCCTACCGGGCCGATGTCTCGGAAACGCTGCGACATCGCTTGCCAGAAGCCATGATACAAACGCCAAGCTTTGGATACTTCGGCGAGCAGCGAGAGGCGGCAGTCGTGCGCATTAGCCAATCGAGCATAAAAAAAGCGGTTGGCGAAATTGAAGCGATCCAAGACTTAAAAGCACTATTTCTCTCATGTACAAACCTGCACACCAACGCTCACTCAGCCCGCTCTCGGTTGAGTTGAAGATGCCGGTCCTTTCAAGCAATTCAGTCTTGGCTTGGCACATGCGCGTTTTATCAAATCTGGAAGCTTAATGTTTCCAGCAAATAGAGGAAATCTGAATTCCTCGCCCTACGTAATTAGATTACGGAGGCCAGTCATGATCGCACTTATTCCACGCAGCATAATTGTCAGCGCGCAAGCACAGGCATTGGCGGGTCAATTAAAGCAGCGCAAACAGCTGGTACGCCGGTCGGTCCAGAAGGCCCAAAAGCTGGATCAGCGCAAATCAGCTAAGTAAAGCTGCTCGGTCTGACCAAACGAGCCCCACGTTGGGAAAACAAAGCCGCTAAAACCGGTCAGGACGTAGAACAAAGACATCGCCAACAGTGACTATGCCCATTTGCGGGTCGAGGACATTATAGATTTCATCGGTGGCTTTGTCGGCATCTTCCTTCGACATCACCGAAACAATCATGACCATGCGACCGGTGTCACCAATCATGCGATCCTCATCCCACTCGCCCTGGGTCCCTTTGCCTGCATGAGCGTTAAAAACAGTGTATCCGGTGACACCGACACGGTCTAAAGCACGCGTAACCCTCCCGATGACAGGCACCTCGCAGATCACCGTCATCTGCTTTTTGGCATGTGTTTCCATCGTGGCTTATCCTCCCACCACAGCTTGCGCAATCGCCGCATAACTTGGAATACCAATGGTCAAATTCATCGGGAACGTGACGCCCAGCGACAATGAAAGATAGATCGAAGGCCGCGCTTCAGGCAACGCAAGTCGCATAGCCGCCGGTACCGCGATGTAGGACGCGCTGGCGGCAAGCGTCAGCAACAGGGCGGTGCCGCCTGCATTCAAACCGGCCACAAGCGCAAACGGAATAGCGATGATCGCGCCGACAAATGGCATGACCAAACCAAAACCGACCAGCTTCCATGTCAACACCCCCCGCGCTTGTGCCATGCCGCGACCGGCAACCGCACCCATATCGAGCAAAAATAGGCACAAAATGCCTGTGAACGGCACCGTAATGAAACCATCAATGGCCGTTTTTCCTTCGACCCCCGTAAGGGCGCCAATCACGAACGCGCCCATCAAGACCACCACGGATGAATTAAGAAAAACTTCATGCAGCAAGCTGCCCTTGTCGGCATCCGATGCACCGCGTCTTTCAGCCGAAGAACGGGCAAGGTAGAGCGCAACGAGGATCGCGGGCGTTTCCATCGCAGCTGCAACCGCAACCATAAAGCCTTCGGGCATCAGACCAATTGCATCGGCCGCTTGGGTGGCAGCCACAAAGGTCACGATGGAAATGGAGCCATAATGCGCCGCAACGGCGGCCAGCTCATATCGGGGCAGATCCGAAATCAGGCGCAAAATGAAAAAGGCAACGAGCGGAATAAGCGCCGATAAGATGGTGCCCGCGACAAGTGCCAGAAGAAGCGCAACCGAAAGACCTTCTTCGGACAAGGCCACGCCGCCTTTGAACCCAATAGCGAGCATGAGATAGATCGACAGCGTCTTTGCCATCGCTTCCGGCAGCGTCAGTTGCGAACCGGCAATAGATCCCACAAAGCCCAAAATGAAAAACAAGACGGGAGGAGACAACAGATTAGACGCTGCCAGTTGGATAATGGAGTCCATAACTTACGCTTTCCTTAGGCGGCGCACCCGTAGCGAGCAGCCGCCAACCACGCAAGTATCAAGCGTTACTTTCGTTCGCTTCGTCTTTTTCAGCGGAGTGCTTCATCAAGAGCGGGACTTGAGCCAGTGTGAAAGCGATCGTGATCGGCATGGTTCCCCACACTTTGAAAGCCACCCAGAAATCTGTCGAAAAGTTCCGCCAGACCACTTCATTAAGGACGGCCAGAAAGAAAAAGAACAAGCCCCAGCGCACTGTCATCTTGGCCCAGCCTTCTTCATCAATCTGGAAAGCGGCATCAAACACATATTTGAGCAGCGAAGTCTTGAAACCGTACCATGCCACGAGCAACATGGTACCAAACAGGGTATTGACGATGGTCGGCTTGACCTTGATGAAAAGGTCATTTTGAAGCCAAAGCGTCAGCGCTCCGAACACGAAAACGAATATGCCCGAAATGAGTGGCATGCGCGGGATCGTACGGGTCAAAATCCATGACAGGGTGAGTGCAATGGCAGTCGCGACCATGAAAACCGCGGTCGCGACAAAAATCGGCCCACCAAGATTTTCAAGTGAAGGAAACCGTTCCACAATCCATTCACCACGGGCGTTGGCAAAAAAGAAGGCAACAAGCGGGCCGAACTCCAGTGCCAGCTTCAACACCGGGTTTTCGCGCTTTTCCCCGATCTCGTTCTTATCTGCTTCGATATCTGCCAAGGTTACGCCTCCGCTGGCTCTTGCAATCCGGTCCCGACAATCGCCGATGAAAAATCTGACGCCCGAAACGGCTCAAGGTCATCTATGCCTTCCCCGACGCCAATAAAATAGACCGGCAATTTAAATTTTGCGGCAATGGCAACCAAAATACCGCCCCGGGCTGTGCCATCCAATTTGGTCATAACCAATCCATTCACACCGGCAACATTGCGAAAGATTTCAACCTGGTTCAGCGCGTTTTGCCCGGTCGTCGCATCAAGAGTTTGCAAGACCGTGTGGGGAGCATCCGGATCGTGCTTTTGCAGGACGCGGACAATCTTGGCGAGTTCGTCCATCAACTCGGCCTTGTTCTGAAGCCGGCCGGCCGTATCGATGATTACCACGTCCGAACCATTGTCACGCGCCTGTTCATATGCGCTGAAGGCCAGGCCAGCGGCGTCGGCCCCAAGTTCGGTACCCACAAATGCGGAATCGGTGCGAACCGCCCAGATTTTCAGCTGCTCAATGGCTGCGGCACGGAACGTATCCCCCGCGCCGAGTGTCACTTTAAGCCCGGCAGCACTTAACTTCGCCGCAAGCTTGCCGATGGTGGTTGTCTTGCCGCTACCATTGACGCCGACAACCAGCAAAACGTGCGGCTTGTGGTTCAAATCAAGTTCCAGTGGTTTAGCCACCGGCTCAAGAACCGATGTGATCTCTTCTGCCATGATTTGCCGCACCTCATCGGTGGACACATCTCGCCCATAGCGGCCCGATGAAAGAGAATCAGTTATTCGCATGGCGGTTTCCAGACCAAGGTCGGATTGCAGCAGGATGTCTTCCAGCTCCTCCAGCGTTTCATCATCCAGCTTGCGCTTGGTAAATACGCCCGTGATGTTGTCTGTTAGCTGTTTTGAAGAACGGGAAAGGCCGGATGTTAAGCGTCCAAGCCAGCCTTTGGGCTTTTCCGGCTCGTCTTCAGGCTTTGACTGCGGTTGCGCTTCGCCGATCATGACCTTTTCGGAAAGGCCAGCCTCGACCGGCTCATTTTCTACCGCTGGTTCATCTGGCCGCGCTTCAATTGGTTCTGCGGGCAGATCTTGAACGACAACACTTTCCTCTGCGCTATCGGCTGCGGCGCTGGTTTCTGCCGACTTGTCCTCAACCTCTTTTCGGCCAAATGAAAACACACGTTTGAGAAAACCCGCCATGTCTATTCCGCTGCCAGCATTTGCACGCTTGTTCCAGACGTCACTTCGCCAATAAGCATGTCACCATCATGGCCGGTACTGAAAACCGTCAAAATTGTCCCAGCATCAGCATTTGACCCCAGTTTCAACGGCGTGAAATCCTCGACCCTGCCGATGCCATTTTTTTCCACCAACGCCTTAAACTGTCTGCCGACAAGACTTTGCAAATGGGCAAGCCAGGCTTTGTCGGATTTGGCACGTAGTCGCGCCGCTCGCTCCTTGACTAATGGCCGTGCAAGTTGGGGCATTTTCGCTGCAGGGGTGCCTGGCCGGGCTGAAAATGGGAAGACATGTACCTTGGAAAGACCGCATTCATCGACGATTGACAATGCGTTTTCAAACATCGCATCTGTCTCAGTCGGGAACCCGGCAATCATGTCTGCAGAAAAAGCCGCCTCTGGCCGCAGCGCGCGCACTTGATCACAAAACGCCACTGAATGACCACGTAGGTGACGACGCTTCATGCGTTTCAAAATCAGATCATCGCCGTGCTGCATGGACAAATGGAAATGCGGCATCAACCTTTCCTCATTGCCGATCACATCAAATAGCTCAGGATCCGCCTCGATGGAATCAATCGAAGACAGTCTAAGCCGCTCCAGTTCAGGGACGGATTTGAGGATGGATTTGACAAGCCTGCCAAGCGACGGGAAACCGGGCAGATCAGGCCCGTACGAGGTCAGATCCACCCCGGTCAACACCACTTCACGATAGCCATTTTCCACCAATGTGCAGATTTGTTGCACAACGCTGCCCATCGGCACAGAGCGGGACCGACCGCGGCCATAAGGGATGATGCAAAATGTGCAACGATGATCGCAGCCATTTTGCACCTGCACGAACGCACGAGTATGGCCTTCCATGGCCTCAACGAGATGGGGAGCGTTTTCGGTCACCTCAAATATGTCGTTGACGCGCACTTTTTCGAACCGGTTGATGCCAAACTCCGGCAGGACCCGGTATGACTGCGCTTTGAGCTTGTCGTCATTCCCGATAATCAGATCCACTTCTTCCATAGTGGCAAAGTCTTCCGGAGCGATCTGCGCGGCGCAGCCAGTGACGATGATACGGGCATCGGGCTTTTCGCGGCGCGTTTTACGGATCGTCTGCTTTGCTTGGCGTACGGCTTCTGCCGTCACGGCGCACGTATTGACGACCACTGCGCCTCCTGCAAGTGAGGAAAGGCCCGCGGCTTCGGCTTGGCGTTTAGCGACCTCTCCCTCGTGAATATTCAAACGGCAGCCGAAATTTTTAAAATCAACCGCCATCAGCTGACCGTCTCATCTTGCGGGCCATTGTCATTGGCCGCGATGCCGTCGCGTCGCCACTCACCAGTTTCGGGATCAAAGTGACCGGCAAACTCCCATTGGGCAGGACCCGTCATCATGACATGGTCATTCTCAGCCCATTCAATGCGCAAATCGCCACCCGGAACGGTGACAGTCGCTATGCGGTCGGCAAGATTTTTACGTGACGCTGAAACAAGAGTAGCGCATGCAGCTGAACCACAGGCTTGTGTGAGACCGGCCCCGCGCTCCCAAGTGCGGATAACAATATGTTCACGCGATTTGACATCGGCCAAGCTGATATTGGCGCGATCTGGAAAAATGGGATGGTTTTCCAAAAGCGGGCCGAATCGATCCAACTCATAAGACCAGACATCATTGACCCAAAAGATCGCGTGCGGATTACCCATGGAAGCAACCGATGGTGTATGCAGCACGGGATCATCGATTGGTCCGATTTGCAACTGAATGCCGGTCGTATCGGCAAATTCCTCTTCAAGCGGAATATCTTGCCAACCAAAGCGTGGGCGCCCCATATCGACGGTTACGGTACCATTGCCTAGCATCTCGGCACTCAACACACCGGCAATCGTTTCAAAGGTGAAAAGCGACTGAGCGATGTCAGCGTTCAATGCCTGCACGACGCAGCGCATACCGTTTCCGCAGGCACCGGCAGGAGAACCATCATTGTTGAGGATGGCAACATAATTGTCAGTGCCTTCAGTGCGCGGATCATGAATGGCCATGAGCTGATCGAAAGCAGTATCGGCAAATGCATTCAAAGCGACCGCTGCTTCGGGTAAAACAGCATCATCGCGGCCACGCATGTCAGCCACGACAATCTGGTTGCCCAGCCCGTTCATTTTCGCAAATGGGACGTCCATCGCTTTCTCAAACACAGTGTCGGTTTAATGCCTATATGGCGGATGGTACCCCTAATTGAAAGTGGGGCGTTAGCGCACCGCTTAGAGGGCCCTGCGGAAATACTGATTTGCTGACCTAAAGTGTGATGGCCTCGACGCCTCGGCATATCGGCCCAATGTCCATTTGCCGGTCCATGAATGGATACCAGTACCATAGATTTCCGCTTGCTCCCGCTCTTCAAGGAAATGACGCAACCTATCGCAAGCTTGTTCAAACTCAGTTTTCAGCTCATGCCATGGCGTCCTATCGCCCTTGGTTTAATGCTCAGAACTATAGGCTTTCAGCTGGTTCCATTTATAGCCTTTGGCAGACACGCGCACTGCACGTCCGTCAACCCCATCCTGATGACAGCGGTTGAACATGCCCATCCGATGAGTGCGGTGCGCGAGCATACCCTTGATCGTCACACTGTCGCCTGGTGCTGCAAAAGACGAGTTCTTGTCGTCGACGAACATCAGTGTGGCGTTCAGTGTCTCACGCTCCTTGTCGAAAACGGCCAACAATTCTGTTTTTCTTTTCGCTGCCGGTATGATGAAGGCACCATAATTGCTGCGGTCGGTCTACTCCATGACCTCGGTCAGAATGGCTTGTCCAGATCAGAATCCGCGCCAGCCGGATTTGTTGCCGGAAGCTCGAGGCCGCCCCTTTGCCAGGCTGCATAGTGATCGAGCATCCATTTGACCGTTGGGAAGGCGAGTTCGTCCCAGGGGATATCATCCCAGCCAAACAATTGCACTTCGAGACTCTCTTCGCCTGCGCTAAACTGCGGAGAGACAAGGCTGGCCCGATATATGAGTTGCACCTGGCTCAACCGGCGCACCGTGTAAACCGCCATCAATTCATGCAAATGAAGCGACGCATTGGCCTCCTCGGAAGCTTCTCTTTTGGCTCCTTCCTCAGGCGTCTCACCCAATTCCAAGTAACCGGCCGGGACTGTCCAGTAGCCATGGCGCGGTTCAATGGCGCGGCGACAGAGCAAGACCTTGCCATCATGTTCAACGACCGAGCCGACGACGATTTTCGGGTTTTGATAGTCAACAAAACCGCAGCGATCACACACATCGCGCGCATGTGTGTCGCCATCGGGTTGGCGCTTTGAAAAGCGCTTTTCCAGAAAATCATTCATGGGTGACGACATAGCGCCCCCAGGCAGCAAATGCTATTGCTGACCTTTATGTTCAGCCAAAAGCGGCAGAAGATCGTTTTGCATGACGCCGGGCGTGAGCGGACCCACATGCTTCCAGATGATCGTACCGTCAGCACCAACGAGGAAGTTTTCCGGCACACCGTAAACGCCCCAATTGATAGCCGTTCGGCCGGTATTGTCTGCCCCGACGGCATCAAACGGATTGCCCAGGGTTGCAAGGAAACGCGATGCGTTCTTGGGCGTATCCTTGTAGTTCAATCCCACAAGCTGGATGCCGTCATCGGCAGCCAAATCCATCAAAAACGGGTGTTCCTCGCGACATGGCGCACACCATGATGCCCACACATTGACCAGCGTCAATCGACCTTCCAGCACGCTTGATGTAAAGGCCGGCATGTCCTGGCCGTCGGCGCGAAGCAAGCCCTCCACGGCGGGTAAGTCGGTAGGCGGAGCTTGACGCCCGATCAATGCCGACGGCACTGCCGAAACATTGCGGCCCGGTTGCAGCAACATCGCTCCAAGTACCAAAAATAGGACGAGAACGACGCCAGCAACCGCCAGCAGTGGCCATGAAACGCCGCCCGTTGGCCCACCATCAGGATTTGTTTCACTGCCAGGCGTCTGCATCTACGAAACCTCAGATCGACGTTTGACACCTTGAGTTTCAAGACGCGCCAAATCTGCGCGCGTTGCGCTCGCATCCAGCCAAAGCCAAGCAACCAGACCGCCGAGGATCAAAATTGTGATGCCATAGGATAATAGAACAAACGTCATATGGCTCATGACGTACCGCCTTCTTCAACAATAACCCGCATGGGCTTGGCGGTTGCATCGCGTGTGCCAGCTCGGCGCAAGCCTTCGACGCGTCGGCGCCGGACAATGTTGCGCATACCCAGCATGTGCATGGCAAAGAAAAGCACGGTAAACCCGATCCCGCAAATCAGCAGCGGCCAAAGCATGGTCGGATGTATGGTCGGACCATCAAAACGGATCACCGAAGCCGGTTGATGCAACGTGTTCCACCAATCCACTGAAAAACGAATGATCGGAATGTTGATCACACCGACCAAAACAAGGATGGCCGCAGGTCTGGCCGCCTTAACAGGATCATCCATGGCGCGCTGCAACGCAAATATCCCCAAATACATCAGAAACAGCACAAATACCGATGTCAGCCGCGCATCCCAAACCCACCAGGTTCCCCACATGGGCCGACCCCACAGCGAACCCGTGATAAGACAAATCAACGTAAAAGCCGCGCCCAGCGGGACCGCTGCACGAATGGACACATCGGCCAGTGGGTGACGCCAGATCAACACCCCCAACGCCGAAACGGCCAAGACCATGTAGATAAACATCGCCATCCATGCCGAGGGGACATGCACATACATGATCCGCACGGTAATGCCCTGCTGATAATCTTCCGGCGCGTTCCAGGCCCACAAAAGGCCAACGCCGATCAACAGGCTGGCAATTCCCCACAACCATGGCAAAATCTTTGCCGAAAGCGCCATAAAGCGCGTTGGATTAGCCAATGCGCCAAAACCGGACGGTTTACGCGGTGCAGACATCACATCACTCATGAGGCGCATATAGCCTTCGATTTGAACCTGCGCAATTCGGCATCATGTCACAAAAAGCGGCGCATCTATCCCTCAAGCTGACGCAGCGCATAGCCCGCCGACAACGGCCCTAACACACAAAAGAAAAGTGTCGTCGCGCACAGGAAGAGGAAAGGTTGCATGAAAGGCACGCCTGCCAGTGTTGCGCCAAGGGCAGCCTGAACACCGAAAATAAGCACCGGTATCACAAAGGGCAGGACGATCACTGACACCAGAAGACCACCGCGCGGCAAGGTTGCCGTCACCGATGCGCCCATGGCGCCGATGAAAGTGATGGCAGGGGTCCCCATGAGGAGCGTGGCCGTTGTCGCAGCGGTCGCTTCCAGCGGCATATTCAGCAAAATGCCAAAAAGCGGTGCCGCAATGACAAGTGGCAAGCCGGTTATCAGCCAATGCGCCACGCATTTGGAAAAAACCGTCAGCGCCAAAGGTTGATCGTGACGTGCCAGAACCAACACATCAAGCGATCCATCTTCCAGATCAATTTGAAACAAGCGATCAAGCCCGAGCAGCGACGCCAGCAGCGCGCCAATCCAGAGGATTGCTGGTCCGATTTGCGCCAGCAAGTTTAGATCAGGGCCAATGGCAAAGGGCGTAACAGCCACAACGGAAAGAAAAAACAGGACGCCGATCAGACCGCTGCCACCGGACCTGATCCCCAACCGAACATCACGGATGATCAGCGCAATCAAACCGGCGCCTCCTCAAACCGCAACGATTTCACGCCCGGCACATCAATCGGCAAGTGGGTGGCCGCAACCACAAGACCGTCGCCATTTAAGTGTTCCGCCAGTATTCGCGCGAATGTGGCCTCGGAGGCCTTGTCCAAACCGGTGGTGGGCTCATCGATCAACCAGATGGGTCGATGATTCAAGAGAAGGCGCGCGAGCGCCACACGTCGACGCTGGCCGGTCGACAGATCGCCAAAGCGATTGTCGAGAACATGAAGAAGGCCAACTCTTTCCAGCGCGTCCTCAACACCAAGCGCGGCGGCCCCGGTAAACTGCTGATGAAAACTCAAATTTTCCGCCACGGTTAGGGCAGTTTTCATAGCGTTAAATGTGTTGAGAAAATGGGCGTGTACCCACACCGGATCGGCGTTCGGTAGGACGGAAACGCTACCGCGATCCAACGGTAAGAAACCGGCAATCGCCCGCAAAAGCGTCGACTTGCCCGCGCCGTTCGGCCCGGTCACAATCAGACCCTGGCCTCGGGCAAGTTCAAATCGGACACCTTCAAAGATCGTACGCCCGCCCCGCGAGACGTACAAATCCTCTACAACCAATCGCATGTCATCCCACTTCATGGCGCCAATGAGCATGAAACAGCAAATGGTTGCAATCGTCCGGGCTTTTTAACCTTCGTTGGTCTGGCGCACTCCAACAAAAACATTTTAAAGGGACACCAAATCCGTTGGTATCCCGGCCAACGGAAACTCGGCGCTGATTGCGCTTTTCGCCGGTATGTATCGGGGCCGGCCTGAACGGAGGACATTACGTGTCAAAGATCGACAGTTTTAATTGCCGTCGCACGCTTACCGCAAACGGCAAGGAATATGTTTATTACAGCTTGGTAGAAGCGGAGAAAAACGGGCTTGACGGCATCTCCAAATTGCCATTTTCCATGAAAGTAGTGTTGGAAAATCTGCTGCGCAACGAGGATGATCGGTCCGTCACCAAGGCAGATATTCAAGCTGTCGCCGCTTGGCTCAACGACAAAGGCACCGCTGGCTACGAAATCGCTTACCGCCCGGCACGCGTTCTCATGCAAGACTTTACAGGCGTTCCCGCCGTTGTTGATTTGGCGGCGATGCGCGATGGCATCAAGGCGCTTGGTGGTGACCCGCAAAAAATCAACCCGCTGGTTCCGGTCGATCTGGTCATTGACCACTCCGTGATTGTTGATGAATTTGGCAATCCCAATGCTTTTGCCCGCAATGTCGAACTGGAGTATCAGCGCAACGGCGAGCGCTACCGCTTCCTGAAATGGGGCCAGCAAGCCTTTGACAATTTCCGTGTTGTGCCGCCCGGTACCGGCATTTGCCACCAGGTAAACACCGAATATCTCGGCCAGACCGTCTGGACGAAAGATGCGGGCGGGGAAATTGTCGCCTACCCGGATACATGCGTCGGCACAGACAGCCACACAACCATGATCAATGGTATCGGTGTCTTGGGTTGGGGCGTTGGCGGCATTGAGGCGGAAGCCGCGATGCTGGGTCAACCGATTTCAATGCTGTTGCCAGAAGTCATTGGTTTCCGACTGACAGGTGCCTTGAAAGAGGGGGTAACGGCGACCGACCTAGTTCTGACCGTCGTTCAAATGCTGCGCCAAAAGGGAGTTGTCAGCAAATTCGTTGAATTCTTCGGCGAGGGCCTTGATCACCTCACCGCTTCTGACCGTGCCACGATCGGCAATATGGGCCCTGAATATGGTGCGACCTGCGGCTTCTTCCCTGTTGACGCCGAAACGCTGCGTTATCTGAACATGACTGGCCGGGAGGCTGACCGGGTTGCGTTGGTGGAAGAATATTGCAAGGCGCAAGGCATGTTCCGCGTGACCGGTGAAGAGCCGGTCTTTACCGACACGCTGGAACTGGCTTTGGAAGATGTCGTGCCATCCATGGCAGGACCCAAGCGCCCCGAAGGCCGCATCCCGCTGGAAAAAATCGGCGAAGGCTACGGCGAGGCTTTTGTTTCCGAGTACAAGAAAAGTCCCAGCGAACTCGACAAACGCCATGTAGTTGAAGGTGAAGAATACGATCTCGGCAATGGCGATGTCGCCATTGCAGCGATCACATCGTGCACCAACACGTCCAACCCGTCTGTTCTGATCGGCGCAGGCCTTTTGGCACGCAACGCCAACAAATTGGGCCTGAAGCAAAAGCCTTGGGTGAAAACGTCACTTGCACCAGGTTCGCAGGTTGTTGCCGAATATCTTGATAATTCCGGGTTGCAAAAAGAGCTGGACCAAATCGGCTTCAACCTGGTGGGCTTTGGGTGCACAACCTGTATTGGTAACTCCGGCCCACTGCCAGCGCCTATCTCAAAGACCATCAATGACAAGGGTCTGATTGCTGCCGGGGTTCTCTCGGGCAACCGAAACTTTGAAGGCCGCATTTCGCCGGATGTACAAGCCAACTATCTGGCCTCACCGCCCCTCGTTGTCGCCTATGCGCTGGCTGGAACGGTGAAAATAGACCTGACCTCGGAGCCTATTGGTCAGGACGAGGACGGCAATGATGTGATGCTCAAGGACATCTGGCCATCGAACCACGAAATCCAGCAGTTTATTGAGGAACACGTCACGCGCGAGCTCTATGAGCAGAAATACGCAGACGTCTTCAAAGGCGATGAAAGCTGGCAGGACGTGAAAGTGCCCGAAGGCGACACCTATGCCTGGGATGATGATTCTACCTACGTGCAGAACCCGCCTTACTTCGCCAGCATGGGCAAACAGCCGAGTGGCGTTTCCGACATCAAAGACGCTCGCGTCATGGGCATATTCGGCGACAAGATCACGACCGACCACATCTCCCCAGCCGGTTCCATCAAGGCAGATTCGCCAGCCGGTTCTTACCTAATGGACAATGGCGTGGGCATCATGGACTTCAACCAGTACGGCACACGCCGTGGCAACCATGAGGTGATGATGCGTGGCACGTTCGCCAACATCCGCATCCGCAACCACATGCTGGGTGAAAATGGCCGCGAAGGCGGATACACCATCCACTATCCGTCCAAGGAAGAAATGCCGATCTATGATGCAGCTATGCGCTACCGCGAAGAGGGTGTGCCGCTCGTTGTGTTCGCCGGCGGCGAATATGGCAATGGCTCATCACGCGACTGGGCAGCCAAAGGCACAAACCTTCTGGGCGTCAAAGCGGTGATAGCACAATCGTTCGAGCGCATTCACCGCTCGAACCTTGTGGGCATGGGCGTTGTCCCATTCGTGTTCGAGGACGGCACATCCTGGAAGTCGCTTGATCTTCAAGGCGATGAAACGGTCACCATCGAAGGCCTTGCCGACGTCAAGCCACGCCAGAAAGTCATTGCCAAACTGACCTTTGGCGATGGCCGCACCGTCGACCTTCCATTGATTTGCCGGATCGATACCGCGGACGAAATCGACTACGTCAACAATGGCGGTATTCTCCACTACGTGCTCCGCGACTTGGCTGCTTAAAGGCGAAAGCCCAAAACAATAATACGCCCGCTCTTTTGAGCGGGCGTATTTTGTGGATCATTGATCAAACATAACGGCCGCAAGTGCTTGGTGACATACGCACCGTGTGCAGCGTGCCGCCAGTCTTGCGCTTGAAGCTATAGTTCACCGTCACATTGTTGTCCGCCAGCGGCGTGCGCATAAAGCGCGGGCATTCGCGTTCCAAATAGGCTTTCTCAAAGTTCCTAAACGCCTGGTGGTTGATTTTACCCGAGCCACTGACGGCAATATCGAACGTGATCTGACGGCGCTGACTATCCGTCCTCGTCTTGTCCAACTTGAACGATGCACCCACACCACTTGGGCTAACCAGGGCACCTTTGACCCGCCGTTCCATTGTAGACGCATGACCTTCAAGCCAGGCTATACGTTTCTCACTGGTCGCTGAGTCATAGGCAAAAGGCGGTTCACCCAATGAACCCAATTGCGCCCCGCCAACGGTTGCCATCGCGATACCAACAACCAGAATGCCACCAAATGCTAAATTGTTCATGCCTGCCTCCATTGTCTGAAGGTATTGTAGACAAAAACCGTTAAATTCAGCCTTAGGGACCGTTAGCCAACCAATAACCACAAGTGGCGGCCCGCAACAAAGACTTGCGCGTCATTCGATCAGCAAATTCCATGCTATACTGTCCGAAAACAGTTGTAGGTTTCGATGCGCTTGATTCGCATGCTACCAATGTCATTGACCGCCCTCTTGTGCGCTGTGTTTTTAACACCCTCTTTGGCGCAAAACACAGACATGTTGACTTCGGGCAAGACCATTCTCTCCGATAATTGCAGCGCATGCCATGCCGTCAGTGTGAATGACGAAAGCATGCATCTCGACGCCCCCCCGTTTCGAAGCCTGTCGGCTAGCTATCCGGTTGAGCAACTGGCCGAAGCTTTGGTGGAGGGCATCATGACGGGACACGCCGACATGCCGGAGTTCGCGTTCAGCGTGGAGGAGGTTGATGCGATTCTGGCGTGGCTGGAATCGATCCAGGAACAATAGGCAATGTCGAGGCTTGAAAGTCTAAAAACCCGTCAGGTCCAGTCTGCCGCGGGGCGACCAGCCAAGCGATTTAAGGCGTGTGCAGTCCATCACATTAAGCGCCGATGCATCCGCACTGGACGGCAAGGTGGCATCCATGTTTTGTCGCCGTGCAAAAGCAGCCAACAATTCGCGGCGATCCAGCATAATATCTGATACATTGAAAACGGGAGCCACACCAAAGGCACGTAATGCCTGCTCGTCGTGCGCCAGCAGCAAGCTGACTGCCGTCGCCAGATCATCTCCATGTACTTCAGCACCTACCCGAGATGCAATGACATCACCCTTTTCAAATGCACCAGCCAGGTCAGCCCACTTGTGCCTCTGGCCGGGTCCAGGTGGTCCATAGACGCCGGTTGCGCGCACACTCATCGGCAAGAAATCTTTGCCTTCTAATGCAGCCAATCCCAGTTCAACTTCATGCTTGATCTGACCATAAAGCGATGATGGGGAAACCGGTACTTCCTCCGTCAATTGATGGCCGAGTGGAATACCGTCATAAACCGCCCGGCTTGACAGGAAGACAGAACGCTTCACCCCGGCAGCCTTCGCCGCTTTAAACAAGCCGAGTGAACCATCAATATTAAGTCGGCAAAACTCGCGTGGGTCGTCGCCCTCCCCGCCACGGTATTTGCCGGGAACATGACTGAAGGCGCAGTGAATAAAATAGTCGGCACCCTCAAAACTGACCGCCCCATGGTTGGTGGGATCCAAGTCTCCAGCTGTCCATCGTACGGCTCTGGAGAAAAAGCCCTCGGGGGGTGCCTTGCGTCCCATAGTCCACACGTCATGCCCGCCACGCAAAAAGCGTTCGACGATAAAGCGCCCGACCAGACCGGTCGCACCGGAAATGACAAACCTGCTCATGCGCCCGGATTGGCCAAGCTGTCGATTACCGGCATGTTCTCGCCGGAGCGGTAGGCCCACCAAAGGTCGATCAGCGGCTGCAACTTTTCCGCCTTTGGATGGTCTTTCTGCCACGGCTTTTCATATTGGTAGTGCACCACCTTGACCGACCGCCAATTCCACAATGCCGGCATGTTGAACCACACATATTGAAGCATGTTAAAGGTCACCGGCAGGCCGTGCCAATCGGGAAAAAAGGTTTCCAGAAAAGTCTGGTCTGTGCGACGCCAGAAAGCATCCGGCTTGTCCAGCGCCTCCATCATTTTGGCGAAAGTCTCCGTCGAAGGCTTGGCGGAAAATACGCCGGAATTGAGCCGGTGGAAGTCTGCAGCGCTCTCATATACATTCGGCGCGGCGCAAAACTCGGGATAGTCAAACAAGCGGTCAATATTGCGCAACACGATCGTGTCCGCATCGAGAAACGTCACATTGTCATAATGCGTCATTTCCCAAAGACGCAACTTGGCGAAATTGTCCAGTGGCGTGTGAAAAGCCGGTTTGTTACCTTTGGTAAATGGTGCGGCACCATGTAACCGATCCCGCTGATGGCGTTCATTAAAACCACGGGATGTATCGAGAAGCTCAACCGGATGCGCTTTGGCGCCAAGCGCAACACAGTCAGAAAGGGCATCGGCTGAGACGGCACCTGTGTACATGACAACCAGATCAGCGCGTGTAGCGGTCAGGGCCAGCGAGCGAACGAGCGCGACAGCCGCGCTCGCATAATCGTCATTGGTGACAAGCGTCACATAGGCGTTTTGGGTCATGCCAGATCAGGAAACGGCCTTCAGACGCTTGCCCTCAACATCATGCTCGACATTCTTGGCAAGGTCTTTCGTCCAGGCCGAAACGGCAGGAACGCGGCTGCGATCAACGCGATAGGAGAATTTGCGTGCCACTTCAACGACTTCATCAAGCAGGCCTTCTTCCAGCGTGATCGGATCGAGACCAAGCGCGCGGAACTTGTCATTTTTCACGATCAAATCGTTTTCAGCGGCTTCTTTGCGCGGGTTTGGCAAATAGGCGATCTCAGCACCGGTCTTTTCAGCGATCAATTCTGCCAAATCACGGACACGGTGGGTCTCCGTCATCTGATTGAAGATTTCCACCTTGGCGCCTTTTTCCGGCGGATTATTGAGCGCAATTTCAATGCACCGCACTGAATCTTGAATGTGGATGAAAGCGCGGGTCTGACCGCCCGTCCCATGGACCGTTAGCGGGTGACCAATAGCGGCTTGAATGAGGAAGCGGTTGAGCACGGTGCCATAGTCGCCATCATAGTCGAACCGGTTGATCAGTTGCGGGTGCAGGCGGGTTTGTTCGGTATGCGTGCCCCACACGATGCCTTGGTGCAGATCGGTAACCCGCATCTGGTCGTTTTTGGCGTAAAACTGGAACAGGAGCTGATCCAGGCACTTTGTCATGTGATAAATGGAGCCTGGGTTAGCCGGGTAAAGAATGTCTTGTGAAACGGTGTCCCCAGACAGTGTCTCAACACCCACCGGCAAATATCCTTCCGGGATCGCGGCGCCGATCGTCGAATAGCCGTACACGCCCATCGTACCCAAATGCACGACGTGCGCGTCGAGGTCGATGTCGACCATCGCGTTGAGCAGGTTGTGCGTCGCATTGAGGTTGTTGTTGACAGTGTAGTTTTTATGTCGGTCTGACTTCATCGAGTAGGGTGCCGCACGCTGCTCGGCGAAGTGCACAATGGCGTCCGGGCGATGCTCTGCCAACCAGTTTTTCAACACATCATAATCGCTCGCCAGATCAATCAGGTGGAAGTGAATCCGGCGTCCCGTTTCATCATGCCAGATGCGTGTGCGCTCCTGAATAGAATCCATCGGCGTTAAAGACTGGACACCAAGCTCAGTATCGATCCAACGCCTCGATAGATTGTCGATAATGTGGACCTCATGGCCAAGGGAAGAAAGGTGAAGCGAGGTTGGCCAACCGACGAAGCCATCGCCGCCCATAATTGCGATTTTCATGATGTGTCCTTGATTGCTTTTGCGGGTTTGAGAGCTTTGGCCTCGTATGCGACAAAAGTATGAGGATGAAAACCATCCTATGGTATTCAATCAATCATGAAGGAATATACGGGATTGAGTTTTCATAATTTTGTGGTATCGGTTTTGCACTGCGATTCATGGGAGAGACCGGATTAACGTTGTAAAAACGACCGGCGCCGAAGGAGCAACCGCCCCGGAAACTCTCAGGCAAAAGGACTATGGATCGATGTTAAAATCTGGAGAGAGGTTGCAGGCGCCAGCCGACAACCCACCGAAGGAGAAAGCCCCACTGCAAGGGATGCGGTGTCAGCGACCGTAAAACGGCGCTGAACTGGGTGAAGCTCTCAGGTCTTCTGACAGATGGGGCGATAAGTGCGCGAAGGCGCGCACTTGGTGCTGTCAGGAGATTGAACATGAAAACACCAAATATTGCGATCATCGGCGCTGGTATTACAGGCGTAACCACCGCATGGACACTCTCCCGGCGCGGTTTTGATGTCACCCTTTATGACCGAAACAACTATGCCGCGATGGAAACGAGTTTTGCCAATGGCGGGCAATTGTCAGCGTCCAATGCGGAAGTTTGGAACCACTGGTCTTCGGTAATCAAAGGCATTCGTTGGATGATGCAGGAAGACGCGCCATTGAAAATGTCGCTGGCCCCTTCCTGGCATAAATACTCATGGATGGCCGAGTTCCTTGCCAATATACCGAACTATGAAAGAAACACCGTCGCAACGACACGGCTGGCGATTGCAGCGCGCAAGCATTTGCTTTCCATGGCCCGCGATGCAGGCATCGACTTCAATTTGGAAAAGCGCGGCATTCTTCATTTCTACGGCAATGAAAAATCGTTGAAGCATGCACGCAAGGTCAACAGACTACTCCAGCAAGGGTGTCTTGACCGGCGCGAAGTGTCTCCGCTGGAAATTGGCAAGATCGAACCGACGCTGACAGGTCAATTTGTTGGCGGCTTTTATACCGAAAGTGACTCAACCGGTGACATTCACAAATTCTCCGCCGGTTTGTCCGAGGCTTGCGTCCGCGAGGGGGTAAGTTTTGTGCGCGGCGCACAGGTCCAATCGTTGAACCGAAACGCAGGGGGTATCACCGTCTCATTTGCGCAGGACGATGATCAACATAAGGTTTTGCATGACGCGGTGGTGGTCTGCGCGGGCGTCCACAGTCGTGAATTTGCCCGGCAACTGGGTGATCGCGTCAACATCTATCCGGTGAAGGGATACTCGATCACGGTCAATTTGAATGATTGCGAAAGCCAACAAGGCGCGCCATGGATGTCGCTTCTCGATGATGACGCGAAGATAGTGACCAGCCGACTGGGCAAAGATCGTTTCCGGATTGCCGGTACGGCTGAATTTTCAGGGTTCAACCGCGATATTCGCGCGGCGCGCATCAAACCGTTGGTCGACTGGTCCCAAAAATACTTTCCGCAAGCCTCAACCGAGCATGTGGTGCCATGGGCGGGGCTGCGCCCGATGATGCCCAACATGATGCCCAAAGTCGGCGCGGGCCGTGCACCGGGCGTATTTTACAATACCGGCCACGGGCATTTGGGCTGGACATTGTCCGGAGCAACAGCAGACATGGTTGCCGAGACAGTGGAAAAGTCTCTTAAGCCATTTGCACGAAAACCCATGTTGGCACCGCTGCCGCTGGCGGCTGAATAGACGGGTGGGAGGGTAAGGGTCACCTGAATGTGAGTTTAAGGTGACCTGCTTGCTTGCTATTTATCGCGTATGAACGCTTTCTCAAAAAAAATGACTTCACCGGTCGCTGCGCTTGCGATCTTCGGTATCAGTGCTGTTGTCGGCCCTACGCCCGCGACTGCGCAAGAAATCCGCGCGGTCGTTGAGCTTTTCACCAGCCAAGGATGTTCGTCGTGTCCGCCCGCCGATGATGCCTTGAAAGATTATGCCGCCCGCGCCGACGTTTTGGCGCTTGGGTACCATGTGGATTATTGGGATTATCTGGGGTGGAAGGATACGCTCGGCAGCGCTGAAAATACAGCGCGCCAACGGGCCTATGCCAAAGCGATGCGCGCGAGAAGTGTTTATACCCCTCAAGCGGTCGTCGACGGAAAAACCCACCATGTGGGCAGCGATATTAATGCCATAAGTGCGAACTTTAGTGATCAACTTGCCATCCCGGTGAGCCTTTCCAAGACAGCAAATCGCCTCTCGGTCGAAATTGGGCAGCCGGAAAGTAGCTCGATTACCAGCGATGTCCGTGTCACGCTCGTCTACTTCAAAAACGCAACGCCGGTTGAAATCCAGCGCGGGGAAAATGCTGGAAAAAACCGCACCTACGCCAATGCCGTTATCGGCCAGCAAGTGATTGGCATGTGGAAGGGCGAAGCGGCCAGCATGGAAATGCCTGTGTCTGAAATGATGAAGTACGATGCTGACAATTGTGCCGTTCTGCTGCAACGCTATGACGAGAACGGCAATCCCGGTGAGATCGTCGGCGCGGCCATATTGGACAGCTGACTATCGTCAAAATCTGATCCGGGTGTGTGATCCACAAGGGGGCTGGGGGCTGTTGGTTTTGCGGACCACACCATCCCGGACCTTGAAAATGTCCCTCCGGTAAGGGGAACATTTTCCACAGTGACATGGGTGGGCAATCCCCTGCGTCTCTGCTGAAAGTAACTTCACCCGAAATTGGGGCACCGTTCGGGTCACTTTACGGCAGCAATGGGATTACGGAACCGAATTAATCAACGAATCCAACACTCTGAAATATGGCGTGAGACTATGTTGGTGCAATTGCCCTCTTGCGCTTGCCAGCAAATTGGCCATTGTTTCACATACATTGGTGTGAGGAGTAGGTCGCCATCAGCTCGCAGTTGCAGAGAAAAACCGCACCCGGCGATAATGTGGTTTCGCTGCATTCTGGACAGGCACGGACCAAACCGGCGGCGGAGACGAAATTCACGCGGCAAGAACTCGATCAAATTTTGCGGGTCTATAGTTTCATGGTCGCCGGTGGTGAATGGCGTGATTATGGCATTTCACATCTGAAAGACAGCGCGGTTTTTTCGATCTTTCGGCGGGCATCAGAAATGCCTATCTATCGGATCGAGAAGTGCCCGAGGAATGCACGCCGGCAGGGGGCTTACGCCATTATCGCTCCAACAGGCCAGATCCTCAAACGCGGGCATGAACTTGATAAGTTGCTGAAGTTTTTCGACAAGAAAATTAGCCTTATCCAATCGGACTAGTGCGGATCAGGGATAAAGATTTCCGGGAAACGCGCTGACGTCGGGATCTGTGCTTGACCCTTCCCCGAGCGGTCGTTGCAGCAACACACTTTCCAGCCACTTCCCATGCTTAAACCCGGTCCCCGGCAAGTGTCCCGCCCGTGTAAAACCAAGTTTTTCATGCATGGCAATCGAGGCAAGATTGTCTGCGCCGCCAACGATCGCAATCATTTGACGGAAACCAAGCGCCTCGCACCGGTTAATGATGTCCCGTGTCAGGGCAGTGCCAATGCCCAATCCATGGGCCAACGGATCGACATAGACTGAGTTTTCAACGCTCCACCGATAGGCGGGCCGCGAGCGGTATGCGCTGGCATAGGCATAACCCAACAATGATCCATCGGATCCCAAGGCAACCAGATAGGGGTAACCGCGCTCGGTAATCGACATCATGCGATGTTCGATCTGCGCAGCGTCGGGAGGGTCTAGCTCAAAGCTTGCGGTGTGGTGCAACACCGCTTCACGATAGATTGCGGTTACACCCGGCACATGGTCAATCTTGGCGGGGACGATGCTGTATTCCATCACGCTACATTGCGGGGAAATTGCGAAAAAGAAAAGGCGGCACGAATGCCGCCTTCGAAAATCGCATCTGCTACGACTTTACTCCTGGTTCATGAAGCCCAGCATGTTCAGGATGTGGATGAACATGGATATGAATGAACCGTAGAGCAGGAACGCGCCAAAGATGGCTTTGCGGGTCGCAACGCCTTGTGCGTCGCTTTCCACATACATTTGCTTGATCTCCTGGGTCTCCCAAGCTGTGATCGCTGAGATCAACAAGACATAAACAGCGGAGAAGCCAAAGCTTACCAATGGGCTGATGCCGCCGCCGCCAAACATGCCGATAATCATTGTCACGACCATGGCTATGACCAAACCAATCATCGCCATGACAGCAAATTGCCCAATACCTGTCAGGTTACGTTTGGTGGTGTAACCAATCAAGCTCATGGAGCCGAAAAGCGCCGATGTGATTGCAAAAGCCTGAACGACCAGTTCGGGGGCCAAGTTCAAATAGGCAACTACCATTGGAGCAATCGCTACGCCCCAAAGCCCTGCATATCCCCAATAGGCAGCATGGGCCATCGTCTCACTGCGAGCATTCATGACCATACGCGGGCCAAACCAGCTCATCGCCAGAAGCGCGATAAAAAAGACAATGCTCAGGGAAGAAACAACAGACAGCAGACCAGGTGCATTGGCCAGCACAAGTGTGATCACAGCAGAGAGAGCGATACCCATTGCCATGTAGTTATAAACGCGGAGCATGTAAGAGCGCAGACCCTCATCAATATCCGCAGCGGTGCGGGCGCCATAACCCGCTTGCGTTTGATAATTTCTAAGTTCAGCCATTTGGACCTCTGTTTGCACAAGACCCCGTCGGGTGTCCGGAACCGCGTGACAGTCACGCATCCGAGGCGCCGCTGGCGGGGCTCCAGCATGCCTGACGCTAATATGAGTAATCATTTAGTCTCATTCAAGGCGATTCGTCTGCCAGAATTGCTTCATCAGGGCGACAAAAAGACCCGATCTTTGAAAAATCAGCGCAATTCTTAACAGATTACAAATTTCGAAGAACGGGAGCCGCCTTTTGACCGAGAACGCGCCAAGTGCCGGCCAGCCCGAAGCCAACTGTGCATACAAGCGAGACCAAAATCGTCACAACAGCCAATACCGGTGAAAATGACCACGGCAGCGTCATGATTTGGCTGATCACAAACCAGGCGGCAACACCACCAGCAACGAGCGCAAAAAGTGCGGTCGCCAAGCCCAGAAGCGCGTATTCGGTCACAAAAGCACGGATCAGCGTCCCGCGCGTCGCACCAAGTGTTTTCAAGACCACCGCATCATGGACACGGCCACGGTTGCCCGCCGCCAGCGCGCCGGCCAACACCAAAACGGATGCCACCAGTGCCACGGCGGCCGCCACGCGGATCGCGGTCGCCAATTGTCCCACAACCCGGTTGACCACATCGATGGCGTCTTTCACGCGTACGCTGGTGACCGATGGAAAAGCACGTGTAACGGCCGTCAAGATGTCACCCTCTTTGGCGCTATCAGCCTCGGGCATCGTTAATGTAGCGAGCCACGAGTGCGGCGCACCAGCAAATGTATTGGGTGAGAACACCATGACAAAATTGATGGCCAGCGACTCCCATTCGACTTGGCGAAAAGAAGCGATACGCGCCGTGATGTCTCGCCCAAGCACATTAACGGTCACCGTGTCGCCGATTTCCAAACCGATTTCACCGGCCTCTTCAGCTGAGAAAGAGACCAATGGTTCGCCTGAATAATCCTCTGGCCACCATTCGCCATCAGACAAGGTCGAGTTTTCCGGGACATTGCGCGCATAGGTGATCCCGCGGTCGCCTCGAAGAACCCACGCCGCTTCCGGCGGCAACTCGATTTGGGAGACGTCTTCACCATTGAGTTCGACGATGCGTCCGCGCAGCATGGGTACGCGCACCAGCTTGTCATCAGGTGCGGTTTGCTCTTCAACCAGCGCTGCGAAATCATGCACCACGTTCGATTGAATATCGACGAAGAAGAAGTTCGGTGCCCGCTGCGTAATGTTGCCTGCAATCTGGCTACGAAGATTGTTGTCAATCAGCGCTAAAGACACCAGCAAGGTAAGGCCGAGACCGAGTGCGAGAACCACAGATGGCGTAAGCGCACCGGGACGGTGAATATTGCCCACAGCCAAGCGCAGCGCTGTGCCACGCACATTTTTAAAGCGCCTCGCGCCATCCATCAGCAAACGGCTGACCGCCCGCAGGACAAGAAACGCGATGGCAACACCGGACAAGAATACCGCCGCAACACGCGGGTCGAAGGATAGAAAGATCGCCATGGAAGCCAAAACCACGCCGGCAACCAGCGCGATGAGCAGATAGGGCCATCGCGGCACGGCATGGGCGACAGCGCCCAACTGATTACGGAACAGACTGGATGCTGGAATGTCGCGCGCGCGTCCCAGCGGCAGGATGGAGAAAATGACAATGGTCAGAACGGAAAACACAAGCGCGAGCAGTAACGCGCCCGGAAAAAGACCAGTGCCCCCTTGTGGCAGCGGTAAAATGCCGACCAACGCGGCCTTGGCGGCAAACGGTGCAATGGCCGCCAGCACCAAACCAACGGTAATGCCGATCAGTCCAATCACCATAATCTGCATGAAATAGATCACGCTGACAAAATCTGCCGGTGCCCCAAGACATTTAAACGTCGCGATCACATTACGTTTCGCATCAAGGAAAGCACGCACCGCATTGGCCACACCAACCCCGCCTGTCACCAGAGCGGTCAAACCGACAAGCGTAAGAAACTGGGCAAATCGTTCAATATTGGCTGTGAGCGCTGGCGCTGCGTTGGAGCGGGAACGTACCGACCACCCGGCCTGCGGATGTGTTTCATTCAATTGCTCTACCGATTGACGCAGTTGCGCGTCACTGGTGCCTTCAGGCGCGCGCACTTTGTAAACACGCTCCACCAATGAGCCTGGTTGAATTAGTCCCGATGCTGCGAGCGCGTCATTTGACATGATCACGCGCGGTGCGAGCCCGATGCCGTCAGAGAGTTGGTCAGGCTCAATGATGATTGTGCCGGCAATCAAATAAGTCGAATTGCCGATCAGAAGATCATCACCCACCGCGAGGCCCAAACGCTCTAAAAGCAGCGGTTGAACAACAACCGGCCAAAAACCTTCGGCAACCGGGTCGTCCTGAAGGCGCTGCGCAGCTTCCACCGGCGATGTCTCGAAGGAACCATAAAGCGGGTAGGCAGCCGGGACAGCCTTGATCTCCACCAGCGCCTGGTCGGATTGATCGGACAAACGCGCCATCGACCTTGTGTTGGCCATGATCGCGACATCACCTACGTCACGCAGGCTGGTCAATTCACCGACGGTGGCATCGCGTTGGATCAATTCAAAGCGCAGATCACCTCCAAGAATAGACTGACCTTCCTGTTGGATGCCTTGGGTGATGGCTTGGCTGACGGCGTTGACACCGCCAATGGCTGCGGTCCCCAGCGCAATACAGGCCAAAAACACATAAAAGCCTGAAAATCCACCGCGAATTTCCCGTGCGGCAAACCGCCAGGCGAGCGATAAAGTGGTCATCATCATTCCGCCGCTTGGCTTAATGGTCTGTCGCCAACCGCATCCGCAAAAACTTCGCCAGAGCGAACACGAACCTGATGGTCACAAAGAGCGGCTAATGACATGTCATGGGTAACGAGAACAAACGTCATGCCGCGCTCGCGTTGCTTCTTGAAAATCAGATCGGAGATTTGCGTGCCGGTAGACGTATCAAGATTACCGGTCGGTTCGTCAGCGATCAGGATTTGCGGGTTCGGCGCCAGTGCCCGCGCGACAGCAACCCGTTGTTGTTCGCCACCGGACAACTGGCCTGGATAGTGCGTAAGACGATCTTTTAGTCCGACATGATCCAGCTCTTCGCGCGCGCGCTCAAATGCGTTGGCCTCACCTGCCAGCTCAAGCGGAACCGCGACATTTTCCAGTGCCGTCATGTTGGCAATCAAGTGAAAGGACTGAAAGACAAAGCCGATATTCCTGCCACGAAAGGCAGCCACCTCGTCTTCCGATTTTTGATCAAGCCGGGTTCCCGCCACCCAAACCTCGCCGCTATCGGGGCGTTCTAGACCGGCCAAAACCATCAGCAATGTCGTCTTGCCGGAACCGGACGGGCCGACAATGCCGACCGTTTCTGCACGGCCAACTTCCAGGTCAACGGACTTGAGGACGTGGACCAGATTGTCGGCATCGCCCAAGGTCAAATCGACAGATTTTAGATGAATCGCGGGTTCTGACACGGGTGCGGCTTCCTATATGCGTTAAAACGAGATGAGTGGAGATGGGTATGCAAAGTCCGTTGGTCAATCTACGCACGATAGCCCTCTTTGGTTTGTTAAACTTGGTTGCTGCAATTCCCGCGCTTTCGCAGACCGTCAATGTGGTGGGCTTCGGGGACAGTTTGATGGCAGGCTATCAATTGTCAAACACAGACGCGTTTCCGATCAAACTTGAAAACGCGCTCAAAGAACGTGGCTATGATGTCCGCGTTCAAAATGCCGGCGTATCGGGAGACACCACTTCCGGTGGGCTTGCCCGCCTCAACTGGTCAGTACCCGACGGAACCGATCTGGTTCTACTCGCACTGGGTGGCAATGATGCCTTGCGCGGTATCACGCCTGACATCACCCGCACCAATCTCAACCAGATGATCGAGAGCCTTCAAGCGCGTGACATAGGCATCATTCTTGTTGGCATTCTCGCACCGCCCAATATGGGTGATACTTATGCTGCCACTTTCAACCCCATATTTTCAGATCTGGCTCAAACGCACGCGCTGACCTTTTACCCATTTTTCCTTGAAGGTGTGATTACCAACCCTGAGCTTCTATTGGCTGATGGCATCCATCCGAACGGCGCCGGCACCAAAGTGATGGTGGAAAACTTTCTGCCGTTGATCACTCAATACCTCGACGAAATGCCGAACACTCGCCAATAGTACGACAGTTTGAAGACAGCGTTGTTCAGATTACCGCAACGTTTTTGCCCAAATTTGCTGGACAAGATGGCGTTTCGATGATTCGATTCACATCAGCGGTTGAGTGATTTGCCCTCACCGTGAAGGCAAACCGGCCGTCTATGCAGAGGGGATGCTGCAATGCCCAGGTTATTCGCCGCGATCGAGATCCCACACCATGCCGCTATAATGTTGTCCATGCTGAAAGGCGGGCTTCAAGGTGCACGCTGGATCGACCAGGAAAACTATCATCTGACCCTGCGCTTCATGGGTGATGTAGAGCATCATGTTGCCGATGAAATTCTCAATTCGTTGAGCACCATTCAACGGCCCGGCTTTGAAATCGGGCTGGTGGGCCTTGGCGCTTTTGGTGGCAAGAAACCGCATTCGCTTTTCGCACAGCCAACCGCGTCACCCGACATCTATGAATTGCAAGCGGAGATTGCCCGCAAATGCCAACGCATCGGCTTGGCACCTGATCCCAGAAAATTCACACCCCACGTCACTATTGCGCGCTTGCGCAAATCATCACCCGAAGCGGTGGCAAACTATCTTTCATTACGCGGCGGGTTTTTTGTGGCGCCGTTCAAAATCGAGCGGTTCGTCATCATGTCGTCGCGCGAATCCGTTGGCGGCGGCCCTTATATTGTAGAGGAAAGCTGCAAATTGGGCAGCCTCTCGATGCCGCCGCCCAATCGCGTTCCGGCACCCTCCGGTGTGGGACGTCAGGCACGCTGGTAGCCCGAGCAAACTTTGCGGTTTGGTTTGCCGGCCAGTGGCCCTAAATAGTCACCAGGAAAACAAATGGGGTGACGATGTCCAATTCTGTATTGACCGGTGACGAGTTGTCAAATGCGATGTCAGGGCTCGACGGATGGGCTGTCAGCGATGATGAAAAAGCGATCAGCAAAACGTTCAATTTCACCGACTTCAAATCTGCGTTTTCATTTATGACGCATGCGGCCATGTACGCGGAAACTGACGACCATCATCCTGAATGGTTCAACGTTTACAATCGGGTAGACGTGAAATTGACCACACATGACGCTGGCGGGATCACGAAACTGGATATGAAGCTTGCTGCAGCAATGGACAGCGCCGCATCTTGAACATCATGCACGTGATGGCCAAATGACATTGGGGAGGTGCATATGGATGACGTAAAAATCGGCGAAATTCTGGAGCCCGGCGATGACGGCAAGTCCGACAATGAAAAGCGGGTAAGAGACAATTTTTGGCCCAAATTCAAGCGGGTCGCTGGCAACCTCCCTTTCGCCAACGACGCTTTGGCCGCTTATTATTGCGCGATGGACCCCGAAACCCCCACCCGTGTTCGCGGTGTTCTCTTTGCGGCGCTCGCCTACTTTATTTTGCCGTTGGACTCATTGCCTGACTTTATTGTCGGTTTTGGCTTCACAGATGATATCGCCGTGCTGACGGCAGCGCTGGCAGCTGTGCACGGCAACATCACCAAAGCGCATCGTTCGGCGGCTAAAAACACGTTGGATGAGTGGAAAACGGCTGAACTTGACGTCGACTAAGCAAAGTCTGTATCGACCAAATCATCAGCCTCCAGTTTGCGCCGCAGTCTACCAAAAGCCAACCTGATACGCGACTTGACAGTACCAAGCGGCAGACCGGTCGTCTCTGCAATCTGGCTGTGGGACTGTCCGTAAAAAAAGGCAAGCTTCACCAGTTCCACCTGCTCCTCAGGCAATTCCAGCATGGCTTCACGAACCCTTTCATCTCGTCGTTCTGCATCCATCAACGCATCAGCGGGTGTTTCTTCAGACGGACGCAACATAGGCTCATCGGGATCAAGCAGCCCGGACTTATCGCGCCTTAATGCGTCAATCCGGCGATTGCGCGCAACACGAAAGAGCCAAGTAGACAGTGATGATTTTGAGGGATCGAATAGATGAGCCTTGTGCCAGAGGACGAAAAGCACATCTTGAGCCAGATCTTCCGCTTCCGAGTCACCCAACCCAAGGCGACGCAGATAGGTTTTCAGACGTGGCGCAAAAAAATCAAACAGCTCGGCAAAAGCAGTTTGGTCTCGCTGGCTTGCAATAGCGACTGCGAGCGCTGCAAAATGCTTGTGCTGCTCTTTACTCATGAATTCCGGCGCTCAATCAATTCAACTGTCACGTTGCGGGAGAAGCCGCCTATAGCGACCGTACTGGTTGCAATTGGTTCGTAACATCATCCGGTTTCACTGCGTAAGTCAAACTGTTGCCTCTTTTGTTGGGTGCAACCATACTAAAGAGGTCGGTGCGGCTCAAATCCATGAAAATGGCAGGCGGGGCACAGCCGCGTGAAACTATCAGCGCAGGCGCTAGAGATGAAATTTAACATTTGGTAACCATGTCAAAAGAATATGTAAGCTAGACATGTTTTGCGATCACCCACCCTTCAACCACAAATTCGGTGTTAACTAATGGACCTACGTCAATCTGCCATTTCAGCGCTTGTCCTGACCTTGGTAACAGGCTTGTCGACGCAGGCACTTGCGCAATCACAAAAACCTATTGGCCAGTTCCGCGACTGGGGCGCGATCAGCTATGATTCGCCAAACGGAAAAGTTTGCTATGCCCTCTCGATTCCACAAACGAAACAGCCCGCGAACGTGAACCATGGCGATAACTTTTTCGTCATCACTCAACGCGGCAGCCAAAACGTGACATATGAACCGCAGTTTATTGCCGGATATACCCTTCGCGGAGGTTCCAAGGTAACGGTAAACGTCGATGGCACAGACTTCAGCTTTTTCGTAAAGGACAACAGCGCCTGGACAGAAAATGCGGCGCAAGACCCGGCCTTGGTGGCCGCCATGAAAGCCGGCAGCAACATGACGGTGAAAGCAATTTCACGTCGCGGTACAAATACGACCTATGAATATTCGCTGTCAGGCGTCACGGCAGCGCTGGATGCGATCAAAGACTGCCGCTGATAGCGCCGAAAAACCGCTGTTTAAGGCCGCGTGGCAAGCGCGGCCTTTTTGTTTTTGATTTGCGGCACTATAGGGGTGCTTTGAGCAACCGGACCATAGGCCAATGTCTGTTTCCATAGACACCACGAACCCGCAGACGCGCCCCAAAGCAGCGATAGCGCCGTCAAAGCCTAGCCTCACCGGCCTCACCCGGACCGGACTTGGCGATGCTTTGCGTGAAATTGGCGTTGCCGAAAAACAAATCCGCATGCGCGTGCAGCAATTGTGGCACTGGTTATACATCCGCGGCGTCGAAGATTTCGATGCCATGACCAACGTGTCAAAGGATTTGCGGGCCAAGCTGAGTGACCATTTTTCCATAGAGCGGCCTGAAGTCATTGAAGAACAGATTTCCGCCGATGGCACCCGCAAATGGCTCTTGCGTTTTCCTTCAAGGGGTGCCGGCGCACCGGTCGACGTTGAGACAGTCTATATTCCCGAAGAGGGGCGCGGCACGCTGTGCGTGTCATCTCAAGTCGGCTGCACATTGACCTGCACATTTTGCCATACCGGCACGCAAAAACTCGTCCGCAATCTCACAGCAGGTGAAATCGTCGCGCAAGTCATCCTGGCGCGTAAACGTCTGGGCGACTTCCCTGATGTCGAAACACCGATGGGCGCTGTCGTCCCGGCAGATGGGCGCAAAGTCTCCAATATCGTGATGATGGGCATGGGAGAACCGCTGTACAATTACGAAAATGTCAGAGACGCCATGCTTGTCTTTTCAGATGGCGAAGGTCTCAGCCTTTCCAAACGCCGCATTACTCTTTCAACGTCGGGTGTCGTTCCCAATATTGCCCCGATTGGCAAAGACACTGGTGCGATGTTGGCGATTTCACTCCATGCTGTGACTGACGAGTTGCGCGATGAACTTGTTCCGATCAACAAGAAATATCCGCTTGGCGAACTGCTTGATGCATGCCGCAACTATCCCGGCCTCTCAAATGCACGGCGGATCACGTTTGAGTATGTCATGCTCGAAGGCATCAACGATTCGCTTTACGACGCAAAGGAACTGGTGCGTCTTCTCAAAGGCATTCCCGCCAAGATCAACCTCATCCCCTTTAACAAATGGCCAGGCTCAGACTATGAGTGCTCTGATTGGGAACAAATTGAGAAGTTTGCCGACTTCATCAATGATAATGGCTATGCCTCCCCGATCCGCACACCGCGCGGTGAGGACATTCTGGCTGCCTGCGGTCAGCTGAAATCTACATCCGAGCGCATGAAAAAGACCGAGCGTCTGGCCTATGAAGCCATGATGATTGCCGGCCACGGAGACTGAATTGGGGAAACGCGTCCTCATACTGCTTGCCAAGTTGGCCGCCGGATATGTGATCGCCGTTCTGGTGGCTGCCTTTGTCTCAATTTTTTGCATGTTTACGCTTATCACTTTGATGAACGACGGGAATGGCCCGGTCGGCAGTGATTTGGGCATAGCGTTTGGTATGGCCATTGTGCTGACCGCGATGTTTGCATGGCCGGGCTATTTGATAACCCTGTGGTCAGCCTACAAATTCAAGCGGCCATCCTATGCCTATTTCGGTATCGGCGGCGTGCTCACAACGGCTTTGGCGCTAACGCTGTTCAGTGGGCCCAGAAATCACTTGAATGAATTGACCGAGTTTTCGTTTGCTTATGTCGGCGGGGCAGCAGGCGGCCTTGCTTACGCATGGTTCCATCAACGCGTTTTCAAGCCGCCTTCGCGGTCAGAATCTTGAGCGCAAAGGCGCCAAACACCCCTGCAAACAACCAGTCGAGCGCGCGCGTGACGCGCGGCCGTTTCGTTAACGCCTGACTGAAGGCACTAGCAGCAAAAATCATCGGCAAGATGGTCGGGATGGCAACCGCCAGGAAAAACACACCTAGGAAAAAAAGTTTGCCGGGCGCTTGCGGATCATCTGCCGAAACAAATTGCGGCAGGAACGTCATGAAAAACAAGGCTACCTTCGGGTTTAAAATATTGATCCCTATTCCGGTGAAATAGTGCCGCCAAAGGGAACCCTCCTCCTTTTTCTCGCCCTTTATGGTCAGTGAAGACCCATGGCGGATCGCCTGATAGGCAAGCCAAACCAGATAAACTGCACCGACAACCTTGAGCGCAAAAAATGCGGTGGGTGCCGCCACCAAAAGAGCAGAAAGACCAAGTGCGACCAGCATGGTGTGAATGAGAACGCCTGTCACCGCACCGGCAAAACATGCCAAACCCACCGTGCGGGAGTGAGTAACGGCACGACCCACATAAAGCGCCATATCGGGCCCGGGCGTAACTGCCAGAACAACAGCTGCCAAGGCAAACTGTAACAGAACCGATGTGGACGGCACGAACTCAAACATCTTTTTCTCCACCTTGCTGCAGGAAGGGCCCCATGCCACACACCGGCATGACCTTCGACCGCGACATTTCCAGCGCACGCATTGATACGCCGCCGAGCATTTGGGGCAACCCGTTTCTAGATCTGTTTCTAGCAACGGGGCCTGTTGCGTGCTGGTTTATGTTTTTGGCGTTTTTTGCGATCAACCCCCATTGGGATTTGTTGGTTTCCTCCGGTTTCTTCGATGCTGAACTTTGCGCACAAACAGCAAATAACCATGACTTTTGTCAGGGATTTCCGGCGGCAACAGATCCTATCTTGAGGGCTATCAGGAAAACCCTTCAAGCCATCCCGCCCTGGGTCGGTCTTGGTATCCTAGCCTGGATCGTTGCCGATTGGCGCGTTGGCCTGCGTTGGCGCGATACCGGGATGCTTCTGCGAACCGCAATGGTGGCTACGCTGATCATCTGGCCCCTTTTGATCGTCAATGGTGTTTTGAAGGCGTTTTGGGGTCGCCCGCGCCCATGGCAATCGGAACCCTTTGGAGGCGACTGGCCGTTTGTGGAAGCTGGACTCGTAACCGACTATTGTGCGTCCAACTGCTCTTTCGTCTCCGGTGAAGCGGCATCAGCAGGCTGGATTGCGCTTTTGCCACTGTTGTTTTCACCTCACTACCGACTTGCCGCGGCCCTCGTACTCATTCCTTGCTCACTGTTAATGGCAGGGCTCAGGGTTTCTTTTGGCGCGCATTACGCTTCGGACGTTTTGTTGGGATATTGGGGCACAATTGCTGTTTTTGCGCTCACTTTCGTTTTTTTGAGCCGATACACAGCAAAAGCCTGACTTGCGCCCACGCGCAAAGCCAATATGTTGCGCCCAACTTCAACCCGCCTTTTCCGGACAAATTCATGACGCTCCCCACAGACATCAAAAAAGTGGTGCTGGCCTATTCGGGCGGCCTCGACACATCCATCATTCTCAAATGGCTCCAAACCGAGCTGAACGCAGAGGTAGTCACCTTCACCGCTGATCTGGGTCAGGGTGAAGAGTTGGAACCGGCCCGCAAAAAAGCGGAAATGATGGGTATTGAGGAAATCTACATTGATGATCTGCGTGAGGAGTTCATAGCCAACTTTGTCTTTCCCATGTTCCGCGCCAACGCGCTCTATGAAGGAATTTACCTACTTGGCACCTCCATCGCGCGGCCATTGATCTCAAAACGCCTGGTTGAAATCGCAGAGGAAACAGGCGCAGATGCGATTGCCCATGGCGCGACAGGCAAGGGCAACGACCAAGTCCGTTTTGAACTGTCAGCCTATGCGCTCAATCCGGATATCAAGGTCATCGCGCCCTGGCGTGACTGGCAGTTCAAATCGCGTACTGACCTGATTGAATTTGCCCAACTCCACCAAATCCCGGTACCAAAAGACAAGCATGGCGAAGCGCCCTTCTCGGTTGATGCCAACATGCTGCACTCCTCATCGGAGGGGAAAGTACTGGAAGACCCATGGTCTGAAGCGCCTGAATATGTGCACATGCGTTCCGTTTCACCGATGGAAGCGCCCGATCGGGCCACCGAAATCGAACTTGAGTTCAAAAATGGCGATCCCGTCGCCTTAAACGGAACCGCGATGAGCCCCGCGACCTTGTTTGTCGCTTTGAACGATCTGGGCCGTGACAATGGCATTGGCCGGATTGATCTCGTCGAAAACCGTTTCGTCGGCATGAAATCGCGCGGCGTTTATGAAACGCCCGGCGGCACAATCCTTTTGCAAGCGCACCGCGCGATGGAATCCATCACGCTGGATCGCGGCGCCATGCATCTCAAAGACGAGCTGATGCCGCGTTATGCCGAGCTGATCTACAATGGTTTCTGGTTCTCGCCAGAGCGTGAAATGCTGCAAGCGGCAATCGATTTGAGCCAAAAAGATGTTGAAGGCACCGTGCGTCTCAAGCTCTACAAGGGAAATATCATGATCACGGGCCGAAAGTCCGACAAATCACTCTACGCCGAAGATTTGGTAACATTTGAAGACGACCATGGTGCCTATGATCAAAAGGATGCGGCTGGCTTCATCAAGCTAAACGCCCTACGCTTGCGCACATTGGCCGCGCGGCGAAGAAAAGGCGAGTAAGCTTTTTAATCAGGCAAGTCGAGTGGGGCCGGGCTGTTGATCGTTCAGGCAGACAAAAAAGACGCAAATGTAAAATCGCGCCGCTCGTCGCAGACGCGCCGGTTTGTGATTTATGCGTCTCTGGTTGTGATTGCCAGCGCAATCGCCGGGTCGGTTTGGTTGGACAGAGACCGCGAACCGGCCTTGTTGACGGTTGCTACCGGGCCGCTTGGTTCAGATGCCAATGTTCTTATGCGTGAGGTCGCCGAGGTGGTGGAACGCCATTCAAATACGTTGCGCCTGTCGGTCAGGGCAACACTTGACGCCTCGCAGAACATCGCTTTGTTGAACCGCGGTGAAATTGATACCGCCGTAATCCGCTCTGACACACCGGTGGTTTCGAACGTGCGTGTGATCGCCGATCTCTATCCCGATGTGATGCACGTGATCACTTTATACAAGGCGGGTATCCGCAACGTTACCGGCTTGCAAAGGGCGACGGTCTCCATTCCGCAATACGGCACTGATGCATTCCGTTCTTTTTGGATTTTGGGCGATCACTATGATTTACCCATCGACCGGATGCGCTGGTCCGCAGAACCATTTCTGCAAGGATCCCAGCGTTTGCTCGATGGCGATGTCAATGCGCTCTTCACCACCCGCTCGTTGCGCGATGCACAACTGATCCGCCTGTTTGAAGATGCACAGCTAAAGGGCATCAAATTGCGCTTGGTGCCCATTCGCCAGGCCGCCGCTATCGCAGTCAAGCGCCCGTTTCTTGAACCAGCCACGATACCGGCTGGAACCTACACCGGCGCCACACCGGTGCCGGCGATTGATTTGCCAACTTCATCTGTCGATCGCATCCTTGTTTCACGCGACAACATTTCAGCCGAGGCAATCCGCGAATTAACGCGCATTTTGTTTGAGCACAGGTTGGATTTGACGATCCGTTTTTCACTGGCTTCGGCGATCACCCAGCCGGACCAGACACGTGGTCTTTCGGTCCCGTTGCATGATGGGGCAGAAGCGTTTTACCTGCGCGATGAACCCAGCTTTATCCAGGAAAATGCCGAGCCACTGGCGCTGATGGTCACGGTCGCGACGCTTTTGATATCAAGTCTTTTCGCGTTGCGGTCACGGCTCAGCGCAGGCCAGAAAAACAAGGCGGATGTTTACAACTACCAGATCTTGGACATCCAAAAACGCGCCTTGTTGGAAGACGATATAGAAGAACTGCACGGCTTGAAAGTGGAACTCGCCGATGTCTTGCAAACTGTTGTTGTGGCCTTGGACACGGACGAGGTTTCTGATGAAGGGTTTCAGTCATTTTCGATTTTGTGGGAAGCGGTGCGTGAAACCATCAATGACCGCATCTCACAATTGCGGTGAGGGCTTGGCCTGACAGACTATCACGCCTACATGCTCCCATCACAATTAGGGAGCGCGCCATGACGGCCAAAGAAGACATCAACCCCGCAGTTTTGAACTGGGATGGCCCGCATGGCCTGCCAAACTACTCAAAAATTGCTGATGGAGACTTTGCGACCGCGCTGCTGCAGGGCTTTACGGAAAATCTCGCCGAGATTGCCGCCATCGCCTCCAACGCCGAAACACCAACCTTCGAAAATACCATCGATGCACTCGAGCGCGCTGGCGAAACACTGGGGCGCGCCGCTTCGCTCTTCTTCACCAAAGCGGGCAATCACACCAATGATGATATCCAGGCATTGGAGCGCGAATTTGCGCCCCAGTTCGCCCGTCATTCCGGAGAAATAGCCAAAAACCGCGCTTTATTTGAACGCGTGGATGCCCTTTGGGAAAAACGCGAGGAACTGGACCTGAACGCCGAACAACGACAAGTACTGAAGAAGACGCGGCGCGGTTTCATCCGCATGGGGGCCGCGCTCATCGGCGATGACCAAACGCGATTGATTGCCATCAACGAGCGCCTGGCGTCGCTCGGCACGCAATTTGGGCAAAATGTTCTCAAAGACGAGAAAGACTGGATCATGCCGCTCGACGAGAGCGATCTCGACGGCATACCTGCGGATTTAAAGTCCATCATGGCAGGCGTTGCCGCTGACCGCGGCTATGAGGGGCAATATGCGGTGACCACATCCCGCTCCGTGGTGGTGCCATTCCTGGCATCGTCAAAACGCCGCGACCTTCGCGAAAGGGCATTTGCAGCCTGGACGTTACGCGGTGAAAATGGCGGTGAAACGGACAATGGCGCGGTCATTGAAGAAACCCTCCGGCTGCGAGCCGAGAAAGCCAAACTGCTCGGCTTTTCCAACTTCGCGGAACTGAAACTTGATGGGACCATGGCCAAAACCCCGGGAGCGGTGATGGAGCTTTTGGAAACGGTTTGGGAAAAGTCGCGCGCGCGCGCGCTTCAAGAAGCCGAAGATGTTCGCGCCGTGATGAGGGCCGATGGTGTTAATGAGACGTTGTACGCGTCCGATTGGCGTCACTATGCAGAACGCATTCGCAAAGAACGTTTTGACTATTCAGATGAAGACACAAAGCCTTATCTAAAACTTGAAAACATCATTGAGGCCGCCTTTTGGGTGGCCAACAAGCTGTTTGGCCTTTCCTTCAAACCGGTGGATGGCGTTGATTGGCTTCACCGGGAAGCCCGGACATGGGAGGTTGTCAATCCCGATGATAGTCACCAGGCGTTATTCGTTGCCGATTATTTCGCCCGGCCATCGAAGCGCTCTGGTGCCTGGATGAGCGCCATTCAGACGCAATCCAAGCTGAAAGGCGAAACGCCAATCATCACCAACACGATGAATTTTGCCAAACCAGCGGATGGCAAACCGGCACTGATCTCATTTGAAGACGCACGCACTCTTTTCCACGAATTCGGTCATGCACTGCACGGCATGCTGTCTGATGTGACCTATCCAAGCGTATCAGGCACTGCTGTCAGCCGCGACTTTGTGGAACTCCCCTCGCAACTTTATGAGCACTGGCTGACGGTGCCAGACGTACTTGAAAAATTCGCGGTGCACTTCGAGAGCGGAGAACCAATGCCCAAGGAACTTTTGGACAAAGTTCTGGCCGCACAAACCTTCAATGCTGGCTTTGATACAGTTGAATATACATCTTCGGCTTTGGTGGACATGATCTACCACCAGGAAGAGAAAACACCGGCTGATCCGCTCGGTTTTGAAGCCAAGACCCTGGGCCAACTGGCCATGCCTGACGCAATGGTGATGCGGCACCGCTCGCCGCACTTTCTGCATATCTTCTCGGGCGATGGCTATGCGGCCGGCTACTATTCCTACATGTGGTCTGAAGTTTTGGATGCTGACGCGTTCAGTGCCTTTAAAGAATCCGGCGACCCGTTCAACAGCGATCTGGCCCACAAACTCCGAGCCAACATATTGTCCACCGGTGGCACAATGGAACCGGAAGATGCTTATCTTGGCTTCCGTGGGAAGCTACCAACACCCGACGCCATGCTAAAAGGCCGTGGGCTGATCTAACAACGGAAATCGAAGACATGAGACAAGTTCAGTTGGGTCAATCGGGCCCGAAAGTGGGCGCGGTTGGGCTCGGGGCCATGAGTTTTGGCGGCATTTACGGCACGACCAATGAAGCGGAAAGCCACGCAACGCTGGCAAAAGCGCTGGATCTTGGCGTCAATCACATCGACACGGCCAATATCTACGGTATGGGCGTTTCCGAGAGCGCTATCGGCTCTTTCCTGAGGAACAATCCCGGCACCCGAGAGCAATTTGTCATTGCCACTAAAGCGAGCATCATTACCGAGCCCGAACGCGACTTCAGAAATGACGAGCCTTATCTTCGGGCGGAACTTGAAGCTTCGCTGAAGCGCCTCGGCACCAACCATGTGGAGCTTTTCTACATTCACCGCCGGGACCCGCGCGTACCGGTCGAAGACATGATGGGAACGCTCACCCGCTTTATAGAAGAAGGGAAAATTGGCGCCATCGGCTTGTCTGAAATTCAACCTGCGACGCTGGAGCGCGCCGCCAGCGTACATTCGGTCGCCGCCGTGCAATCTGAATATTCGCTCCAAACGCGCCTGCCTGAAATGGGCATGCTGCAAATGTGTAGAAAACTCGGAACGACATTTGTTTCTTTTTCACCCGTCGGGCGCGGGTTGTTGACCGACAAGGATCCCGATCGCAGACAGTTCCCAGATGTTGATTTCCGCAAATCCAACCCGCGTTTCACCGAGCCCAATCTATCTGCCAACATGGAAAAAGTGCAGGAGCTACGTGCGTTCGCCCGCCAGAAGGGTGTTGCAACCTCCACACTCGCCATCGCCTGGACGTTCGCGATGGCCCCTAATTCCGTATCGATCCCCGGCACCCGGTCAGCGGGTCATCTAACGGAGAATACCGCGGGAGCTGATTTGCCCCTTTCGAGCGATGATTTGGCTAAAATCGAGGGACTGATCCCGGTCGGATGGTGCCATGGCGCGCGTTATAGCCATGCACAAGCCTTTGGTGTTGAGGATTATTGTTAATGCCCTGTGTTGCTGGCATCTGTGCCAAGTAGTGCATCGCCGGATGCATCTTTCTGGGTTTTAAAGTGCGTTGATGTGCTAGGATGCAATCCGGGTTTACGGGGTTTGAATAATGCAATGGTCACTTCCGATCGCACGGGTCGCTGGCAGTGAAATTCGGATTCACCTGACATTTTTTATCCTGCTGGCATGGTTCGGTTTGATCTACCTACAGGAGGGCGGACCCGACGCAGCCATTGAAGGTGTGGGATTCATCCTCGCCTTATTCACCTGCGTTGTGCTGCATGAACTGGGCCATGCCTTGGCGGCGCGACAATACGGTATCGTGACGCCGCGCATCACGCTTCTACCAATCGGCGGCGTTGCCGAATTGGAGCGCATGCCGGAAAAACCGGAGCGGGAAATCATCGTTGCACTGGCCGGGCCAGCCGTAAACGTTGTGATCGCGGCCATATTGATCATCGGCTTTGGCGCGTGGCCAGCCATGGAGACACTGCAGAATATTGAAGAGCCAGACTTCGGCTTTTGGACACGCTTGGCGATGGTGAATATCATGCTGGTTGTCTTCAACATGATCCCGGCATTTCCCATGGACGGAGGCCGGGTTTTGCGTGCAGTTCTCTCAACCCGCTATTCGAGGGTAAAAGCAACCGATATTGCTGCACGTCTTGGACAGGCTGTTGCTTTCCTGTTCGGTGCATTGGGACTTTTGAGCGGAAACGTACTGCTCATATTTATTGCCATCTTTGTTTATGTTGCGGCCGCAACAGAGTCGCAAGCGGTTACAATGCAGGCCGTCACGCGGTCTCATACCGCAGCCGATGGCATGATCACGTCCTATGAAGCGTTGGGGCCCGATGCCACGCTCGGCGGTGCCGCCGATCTACTTTTGCGAACCACCCAGCATGAATTTCCGGTTCTTGACAATGATGGTGCGATGGTAGGCGTACTCACGCGCACGGCTCTTGTTGCCGGCATGGAGCGCGAAGGACGCGAAAGTGCTGTTGGTGCGCATTTGGAGCTCGATATACCAGTTGTATATGCAACCGACTCGCTGGAGTTGGCGCTAAATGCCCTTAGCCGACAAAGAAAACCCGCTGTCGCGGTTCTCGACCGGCGAAGCGGGCGGTTGGCTGGTTACATCACCAGTGAAAATCTTGGCGAGATGATGCTTCTTGCTTCGGCTTCTTCCCACTGAAGAGGCGCACTTTCACATACGTTTTTTTTGGTGTATGCGCGCTGCAACACAAACCGCGTTGCTCCAATACACCGCTTTGGGGCTTATCAACTCCCGGAATTTAAAAATGGCACTCCGCAACATCGCGATCATCGCGCACGTCGACCATGGCAAAACAACCCTCGTCGATGAGCTTCTCAAACAATCCGGTGTTTACCGCGACAATCAGCAGGTCACCGAACGGGCCATGGATTCCGGTGACATCGAAAAAGAGCGTGGCATCACCATTCTCGCAAAGGCCACGTCGGTGGAATGGGAAGGCACGCGTATTAACATCGTCGACACGCCAGGTCACGCCGATTTCGGTGGTGAGGTTGAGCGCATTCTCAATATGGTGGACGGTGCTGTGCTCCTGGTGGATGCAGCTGAAGGCCCCATGCCACAAACGAAATTTGTCGTGGGCAAAGCATTGAAAGTCGGCCTTCGTCCCATCGTCGCCGTCAACAAGATCGACCGCCCCGACGCACGTGCCGAAGAGGTGGTCAATGAAGTGTTCGATTTGTTTGCCGCGCTCGATGCAACTGATGAACAGCTCGACTTTCCGATCCTTTATGGTTCCGGCCGGGACGGCTGGATGGATGAGAACGCGGAAAAGCCGGAAGACGCCTCACTCAAACCGCTCTTTGATCTGATCTTGAAACATGTGCCGGAACCCACCGTTGCAGCCGGCGAGTTTCGTATGATCGGAACAATCCTTGAGGCCAACCCGTTTTTGGGCCGGATCATTACTGGGCGTATTCACTCCGGTTCCATCAAACCAAACCAGACGATCAAGGTACTCAATCAAAATGGTGAGTTGCTGGAAAGCGGCCGTATCTCCAAGATCTTGGCCTTTCGCGGTCTGGAGCGTCAGCCGATCGACGAGGGTATTGCCGGGGATATCGTCGCCATCGCGGGCCTGCAAAAGGGTACGGTCGCCGACACTTTCTGCGATCCATCGTTTAGCGAACCATTGCAGGCGCAACCGATCGATCCACCAACGGTGACCATGAGTTTTATTGTCAACGACTCCCCGCTCGCCGGCACTGAGGGTGACAAGGTCACGAGCCGCGTTATCCGTGACCGCCTGCTAAAAGAAGCGGAAGGCAACGTCGCGCTGAAAATCGAAGATTCGGCTGAAAAAGATTCCTTTTTCGTGTCCGGTCGCGGTGAACTGCAACTAGCCGTTTTGATCGAAACCATGCGCCGCGAAGGTTTTGAACTGTCCATCTCACGTCCAAGGGTCGTGATGCAAAAAGATGAAAACGGTCAACTGCTGGAACCGATCGAGGAAGTCGTCATCGACGTTGATGATGAACACTCAGGCACAGTTGTCCAAAAGATGCAGGAACGCAAAGGCGACATGCTTGAACTGCGCCCTTCAGGCGGCGATCGCGTTAGACTGGTCTTTCATGCGCCAACGCGCGGCCTTATTGGCTACCAGTCTGAATTGATGACCGACACCAAGGGAACGGCCATCATGAACCGCTTGTTCCATGAATACGCGCCCTATCGGGGAGAAATCAAAGGTCGGATCAACGGCGTTCTTATTTCGATGGAACAGGGTGAGGCGGTCGCCTATGCGCTCTTCAATTTGGAAGATCGCGGCCCAATGGTCATCGACCCCGGCGCGAAAGTATATCAAGGCATGATCATCGGCGTCCACACACGCGACAATGATTTGGAAGTCAATGTGCTAAAGGGCAAAAAACTGACCAATGTTCGTGCAGCGGGCAAGGACGATGCGGTCAAACTGACACCGCCGATCAAAATGACGCTGGAACGCGCATTGTCGTGGATTCAAGATGATGAATTGGTGGAAGTCACGCCCAAATCAATCCGCTTGCGCAAGCTCTACCTTGATCCTCACGAACGCAAACGGTTTGAAAAAAGCCGCAACGCACTGGCTTCCTGACCCATAACTTGCGTGTCGAAACTGTGAAAAAAGGCAAGGGTAACCTCTGCAAGGTTGCCGCAAGAGCCATCCTGCATCATGGTATGCGTGATGAGTTTGTTAACCATAGACATACGCCCGGCAACGGTGGAGGATTGCGCGTCGATCGCGCATGTCCACGCTACCGCTTGGCAGCATGCCTATGCGGGTATTCTGCCGCATGCCTCTCTGTTGTCGATGATCAGCCGCCGAAACGCGGATTGGTGGTCGCGTGCTGTCAAACGGGGCACGTGTATTATGGCCGCGGAAATGGCAGGTGAAGTGGTCGGTTACATCACCTATGGGCTGAACCGTGCACGATCTTTGCCACAAGACGGCGAGATTTACGAACTCTATCTGCTACCAGAATATCAGGGGGTGGGGCTCGGTAAGCGCATGTTCGATTCAGCCAGACGCGAATTGCACCGGCACGGCTGCCAAGGTCTTGTTATCTGGACCTTGGAGGAAAATGTGAATGCCAACGCATTTTATGCCAATATGGGCGGTGAAGATGTGGCGGAAGGCCATGAAATCTTCTCTGGCAAGTCGATCAAGAAAATCGCCTACGTCTGGCGTTAGCAGCTCATGCCCACTCAAGGGCCGAAACTGCGTGATGGAAAGCCCGAAAAACGACCCTCGTCGCCTACATAGCTCGGCTCATCGATACGACAGCGAAACGTGTCTAATAGCGTATCGGCAGCTTGGCGCGCCAATATGTTGGCATTGGCATTGGCGCGCGCATCGACATAGGCAATGATGCAGCCTTCGCCATCGCCATCGCCAGCTTGTGCAACCTTGGAAACAACCAAAACCTGGCCCCGTGTATTTTCCGATGGCGACCCGGTGCCGGGATCGGGATGATCAACGAACCACCGCAAAATTGTAGCGCGTGGGATACCGTCATGAATGCGCCATTCGATGGTGTCATTAACCGAGTTGAAAGACTGAAAGCTCTCCCACGCGCCCTCGCCGTACCAATCGCCCACATAGCCGTAGAATATCGACGTTCTCAGATCATATTCTGAAAACAAAATTCCGTATCCCTTAAATCCTTCGCAGGCAAAAGATGCACCAATCTCATCAGCGTCAAAAACCGTGCAACTATCGCCGACATCGAGCTGTGTGTATTCACTGGAGACCGTCTGCGCATGAACCGGTGTGACAAAAACCAAAGTCGCAAGGGCCAAAAGAAATCTGAACATATTCATGGCAAAGTTCCGTTTCTGGTCTTATGACACGCCTACCGCGACAGGCCAATGACACACCGCACTGATCTAAGGTCTTGTTGCGCGATGGGGCACAACACGCTTAGACAAAGCCAGTTTTCAGGAGCAAACACAGCATGCGCATCGATGCGATATCCATCGGCGACAATCCGCCAGAAGACGTCAATGTTATCATTGAAGTGCCGATGGGCGGACATCCCATTAAGTATGAGATGGACAAGGAAGCGGGAACTTTGGTCGTTGACCGCTTTCTTTACACCCCAATGTCATACCCCGGTAACTACGGTTTTGTGCCGCATACACTGTCCGATGATGGCGACCCGATTGATGTATTAATCGCCAACACGCGTCCGCTTGTTCCCGGCTGCGTGATCAATGCGCGCCCCATTGGCGTTATGTTGATGGAGGACAATTCGGGCCAGGATGAAAAAGTCATCGCTGTGCCTTCACACCATCTGACCAAACGTTATGACAAAGTGCACAATTACTCCGACCTGCCGGAAATAACCCTGCAGCAGATCGAACATTTCTTTGAACACTATAAAGACCTTGAGCCCGGAAAATGGGTGAAAACCGGCGGCTGGCAAGGCGTTGAAGTTGCGCAAAAACTCATCGTCGAGGCGATTGAACGGGCCAAGAAGTAAGCTTTAGAGCAAAGCCTCCAATTGCGCGCGCAAGTCGGCACTGTCGGGAGCTATGACGGTTTTAAGCCGGCTTGTCTGCCCTTGCGCAAGACGCAGCGTCGACTTAGAGAGCCCAAAGTGCCTCGACAAGAGCTTTATAATTGCCGAATTGGCAGCGCCATCGTCCAGCGTTGCCCGCACGCGCACAGCAAGCCTCAAACTATCGTCCGCCTGACGTTCCACCGAACCAACACAATCACCAGCAGCGTTCGGCGTCACCTTGATGTAAATTTGAACCGTATTCGGCTCGCTATGCCCAATCCGATACATGGATCATGTGATCGCAGGGCGAAGCACATTCCAGATAAATTGCTGCAGGAAGTAGATCGCGATGAAGAGCACAATCGGCGAGATATCAATACCGCCTAAATCGGGCATGTAGCGGCGAATGGGCCGCAGTACCGGTTCGGTCGCCTTGTAGAAAAACTCGCCAACCATACCGACAAAACGGTTCGATGTGTTGATCACATTGAAGGCGTAAAGCCATGAAAAAATAATCGCACCGATGACGATGTAGCTGTAAATATTGAGCGCAAAGAGCAGGGTGTTGACGATCGTAATGCCCACGGGAGTTTTCCTTCACCGGTTTCATTTTCAACGCTCACTTAGGCATCGCAGTGGCTACCGGCAAGCGACATTCTTTCTTTGCTTTGGCATCCGTTTACGCGTAACGCAATCGCATGTCCTCGCCCGATAATTCAGCGCTGCCGGCAGATCGGTTCATTGCCTTCCGCTATCCGGCGTATGTGAAATATTGGCTGTCACGCTTTTTGGCGACACTCGCTGGCATGATGATTGCGGTCGCGGTGGGATGGCAAGTCTACGATTTAACCCGTAATCCGCTCGATCTCGGCATCATCGGACTTGTCCAATTCGTCCCGCTCCTGCTTCTGGTTTTCATCACCGGCACAGTTGCTGACCGGTTCGGTCGCCGTAACGTGATGAGTTGGGCGATCGCCGCGGAGATGATCTGCGCCCTGGCGATCTTGTATTATTCTTGGCGCGGCCTGACCTCTCCATTTCCGATTTTCGTGGCGTTGGCCGGCTTTGGTGCGGCGCGCGCTTTTTTTGGTCCAGCATCTCAATCGCTTGTGGTGAATCTGGTCCCACGCGACGTTTTCCCCAATGCCGTCGCTTGGAATTCATCCGCCTGGCAGGTCGCATCCATTGGCGGGCCTGTGTTGGGAGGCCTCCTTTATGGCGTAGGCGCCAATGTTGCTTATGTGACCGCAGCTCTTTTTATCGCGGTCGCATTCGTGTTGATCCGAATGATCCCAAAACCCCAAGAACAGGGCAAAACGGAACAGGTAACGCTGTCATCCCTGTTTGAAGGCATCCGCTATGTGCGCAAGGAAAAGGTGGTCCTTGGTGCCATCTCGCTTGACCTGTTTGCGGTTTTGCTTGGCGGGGCGGTCGCGCTACTCCCGGTATTTGCGCGCGACGTCTTGGAAACCGGCCCTTGGGGGCTTGGCCTGCTGCGCGCAGCGCCGGGTATTGGGGCAGTAGTCATGGCACTCATGCTCACCGCCTCACCAATCCGCGATCATGCCGGGCGCATTTTGTTGGTGTTCGTGGCGCTTTTCGGCGTTTTCACCATCGTCTTCGGATTTTCAACGCTTACTTGGCTTTCAGTGGTCGCTTTGTTGATGGTCGGCGCGACCGACGCGGTCAGCGTCTACATTCGCGAAACCGTGATCCAGCTGTGGACACCCGACGAGGTGCGCGGCAGGGTCAACGCCATCAATATGGTTTTTATCGGTGCGTCCAATGAGCTGGGCGAGTTTCGTGCCGGATTTGTGGCGGCCTGGATCGGTGCTGTTCCTGCGGTCATATTAGGTGGCGCAGGAGCCGTTGTTGTTGCGGGCGCATGGGCGTGGCTCTTCCCGCAGTTGCGTGATGTGCGCTACCTAGACCAGACTAACTAGCCTTCCTCATTGGTTGCCGCGCTCAAAAACAATATCGAGAAACTCATCAAGCCAAGCGCGCACTGGAGCATCGTAAAGCAACCGCCCCTCCAAATGAGCTTTACCCATCTGCGCGCCTGGCAGATCAAAACGATGCGCACCCTTAACCGCCCATCGCTGCATCATGATCTGCGTCAGTTCAGCGTGAAACTGGACAGCCCACGCGTTTTCCCCGTAGCGAAAAGCCTGATTGGGGTAAGCATCTGAACGGGCAAGATGAACGGCTCCCGATGGCAGGGAAAAGCCTTCTTTGTGAAAATGATAAATCATGGAAGGCCATAACATCAGTTGCTCACCGGCATCGGTTGCCTCCAAAGGGTACCAGCCAATTTCAACCAATCCATCATCGCGACCCTGCACTGATCCGCCCAAATGGTTGACCAGCATTTGCGCACCCAGGCAAATACCCAGGAAGGGTTTGTTCTCGGCCAACGGCACCGCCATCCAGTCGGTCTCGTGTTTGACATGCTCTTCATCGTCATTGGCACTCATCGGTCCGCCAAAAACCACCGCACCTGAATGACTTTCCAGCGTTTCCGGAAGCCGGTCCCCGAGCGGTGGCCGTCTGATGTCAAGCGGATAACCGCGCGCTTGCAGCAATTGACCGACCCGGCCTGGCGACGAAGTGGCCTGATGCAAGACGACGAGAATGGGTTGGCGCGTTTCCATGGGGCTGTCGGGAAAACTTACTATTGAGAATTGTCTGCTGGCGGTACGAACGGCTCGCCACTGCCATGAATTCCAAGACGCTCTTGAACACGTTGGCGCATGAGCACGCGGTCACGGCCTGAAACCCCAAGCAGCTCCGAAATGCGCCATACGACATTTTCTTCAAGTTCATGCTTGTAGCCATCGGCGTAAACCAATTCCCACAATATCTCGATGAAACCGACGCGCTCTTCGTCATCCAGCATATCCATCAGAACCGATGTAAAACGGTAAAAATCCACCGCCTCGCTATCGGCGGCCTTGGCAGCTGCAACCAGTGATTCCAGCTCCTGTTCAGACAACCCGTATTCCTCGGTGAGCACTTCTTTAAAGCGCTGCTTTTCAATGTCGCGCAAAACGCCATCGGCCTGAATAACATGATACATGAGAGCCGAAGCCGCGGTACGCCCCGGATGGGTGTCTGCGTCGGTCGACGCGGGACCGCCATCTAGACTACTCGCTAGGCCGGAGATGAATTGCTGGAATTTTTCAAGCATGGGCACTTTCCTTTGTGCCCCCATATATGATTTTTGCCCGATTAGAAAAGCCGGAACCGGCGCGGTTGTTCAGGTGGTGCCTCGGCCGGGTCAATACCGGGATCATCTGGAATTGGCGGTACCATTTCTTCCTCTTTTTCAACCGCGATATCGGTCGATACTTTCGGCGGCGAAGAAGGTTCTGCTTTTATTGACGCTTCATCGGCCGCAAGCTCCGGCTCACCATCGTCTTCAACCGCTTCTGCTAAATGTACGGCCGCTTCACTTTCGTCCACCTCTGTGGAAGCGGTGGTTTCGGCAGCTTGGTCATGAACATCCGCGTCAATCACCGGCACGGGCTCGTCAGCGGGCGCGTCATCATCCTTTTGCGCTGCAATAACCTCATCGGAAACCGGCTCAATCTCAACGATTTGCTTTTCATCCTCAATGTCGGGGGTCTGTACACTCTCTTGAGGCGTTGGAGTGGATATGGCCGCCTCCGCAGCTTCCAGATCCGGTTTCACAGCTTCAGGCGTCTTATCATCGGGCGCCTCATCGGGCGGAGAGGCAGGCTCAGCAACTTGCGGCTCAACCAAAGAAACCGGCGCAACGCCGCGTTGCATCGGATCCATGTCATTTTCGATCAAGTTACCGCCAATGCGCTCGACGGGCACTTTCCAGTCATAGGCGTCAATTCGACCACTGACAGGCGAAAACGGCGCCCATTTTTCGGCAACATAACCATCAGCTGTCCAAGCCGGGTCGCGAGGCGCGCGCAGCGCTCTTGAAAGCCATTCACGGATTTTGCCCTGATCACCAGTTTCAAGTTCCTCGATGTCGGCCATCAACATGTAGGCGCTCTCGCGCGGTTCATTGCGCAACACCGCGGCAACCGCCTTTCGTGCTTCTTCAAATTCGCCAGCTTCCATGGCCATTTGCGCAACGATCAGGCTAGAGTCAGTGGTGTTGGGTTTCAACTGTTCCAGTTTACGCGCTTTTTTAAGCCGGTCAGCTGCGCTGTCGCCGGACCGCACATTGACATAGGCAAGTGCAACTTCCGGGTGGGTCGCTTTGCGCCAAGTGGTCTCCAGAATCTTGGCGGCACGGCGCAATTCATTCATCCGCAAGCATGCGTCCGACGCGGCAATCACGGCCGGCGCAAAATCAGGTGCCAAGCGATGTGCCTCAAGACCGGCCTGTTTGGCCCTGGTTGGATTGGGTTCAACATTTTCCATCGCGATAGCGGTCAGTAGGACCGCGCGCTTGCGTTTAGCCGCATCCTTGTCGATATGCTTGGCCGTTGTCTGTCGCTCCACGAGGCGCAACGCGCCTTCCCAGTCGCCGGCACTGGTTTTCATATCAAGCGCTGCTTTGCTTGCCCAACCCAGTTGTGGCGCCAGTTCGGCTGCTTTTTCTGCGTAGTGCTTTTGCGCATCTCGGTCGCCGAGGCGTTGCGCTTCCATGTAAAGGCCGCGCAACCCCAAATCGCGAAGTTCGGGATCTTCCAGCATCTTTTCAAATTTGGACCGCGCTTTGTCGTGATCGCCTTCGAGCATCACTGCCTGTGCTTCCAACAGCTGAATGAGGGGCTCTGAGGTTTTGATCAACAGGCCATCGGCCCGCCGCAGCATTTGGCGCGCCGTGGCCGGATCACCGGCACCAGCGGCAATGATACCCGCCGATAGCGCTTGATAGCCACGGTCGCGACGCCGCAGACGGAAAAACCGGCTCACCCGTTGCGGTGAAGTGAAAATCACACGAACCAACCACCAGGATATCATCACGGTGACAATGGTTGCGACCAGAGCAACGGCTGCAAACATCAAGGTGAAACTGATTTCCTGACCGGCGACCGTAATGACAACGTCACCGGGCATATCCGCAAGGATGGCAAAACCGTACGCCAATCCGAGAACAAGAAGGATGAAAAGGAGAAGCTTGATCATCGGTTCAGCCTCCTTACTGCACAGTCGCTGAGGTGCCGGACATGGCAGCCGTCAATATGTTGGATATCAACCCGTCAACCGTTGCACGGGCCCGCACCTGATCGGCAAATTCCTGTGAGGCGGCTTTTGCCGGATCCGACAAAGTCTCCCATTCATCAAGCGCGGCGAGCAAATCGCCTTCGGACAGGCGGGCTCCGATGCGTGTGGAAATGGCCGTCGGTCCTGTACCTTCTTGTTCATCAACCGGACGAACCGAAACAAGGCCCTGCATATTATTAAGCAGGCGCTGGCCAAAACCCGCGTTCTCATCGAGCGTGCGTGCCGAGGTTATTATTGCGTTGGCGGTAGCCGGATAGGCATCAACCAATTGGCTCAATGTCGGTACTCCACCGGATGCAAAACCGCGCAGCGTCGCAACAGCCTCCCCATCAGCTTCCTGTGCCACCGTGGCAAACGCCTCTAACTCAGCACCGAAAGCACCACCGCGATCGACCGCGTTTTTCAAACTGGACGCAGCGAAAGCGCGGGCAACCGCCGTCGAATCGGCGCCACCAGCCGCAACCTGATCCTTTAGCGTGGCCACATCGCCAGCGAGGGTTTCAAGCCCATTGGAGAGCGATGTGATGGATTGGGTCATCTCCGTTTCAAGCACGGCCAGGGCTCCAGACATCTGTCCTGCGTCGGCCATACTGCTTTCAAGCTGAGCGCTCATCTCATCAAGCCGCCCCGTGACCTTGGACAGATCTACATCAGCCGCACCATCTACGGCGAGATCAGCCTCCTGAGTCCGCAGCGCATCGATCGACGTTTCTATTTCAGCAATACGCGCGGACAGAGCCTCCAGTGCGGCGCCATCACCCGCTTCTCCCCCCTCAACCGCAGAATTAAGCCGCGCGATGGAGGCGCTCGCCTCATCCAAACGACCGGTGACGGCCGCCAGTGCATCGGCGTTCGCATCCGAAGTTTGGCCAAGATCATCGATGCGCCCCGCCAATTCATCGACATTGCCTGTGGCTGGCGGTGGAGCTTCCGCAGCGCTAACACGGGCATCAAGCGCCGCTAGTTCTGCTTCAAGTCCTGATGTGTCGACCGAGGAGGCACCCAAATTTGGAAGTACGCCGGCAGTTTGGAGACCCGCCGCGCCCAGTAGCGCCAAGGCTCCGCCAACGATACCACCCAAAAGTCCAGATCCGGACCTGCCTTTCGGCGCAGGGTTCTCGTCGGAAGGTTCTCCCGCGATCGGCACTTCGGAGGCGCTTGCCTCTTTATCCAAATCCGCACCAACCTTTGTATCGGGGCTCGCCGGTTGCGCATTTTCAGAAGGCCCGGGCTCAGTCATCGCGACCGGTTCGGCTCCAGGCATATCGACCGAATTGTCGCCAACAGGTTCGGTAACTTTTTCCGCTTCCATATCAATCGTAACTGGTTTTCGGCGCGTGCGTGCACTCGGCGATTTTTTTGGTCTTGTGGTCATTTGAAACCCCTAAGATAAGCGCCGTTAAATTTCCTCTATCAATGCAGGCGCATTAAGGCATCTCAAGATGCGCAACCAAAAAAATAATTCTCGATGAGATCATGCATCGCGCCCGCTTCCATTCGTTCAGCGATTAACACGGGCCCCGGCCAACCTTCAGTCAGGCCCTTCGCAGCACGATCTGAAATTGCAAATACAGGTTTATTTTCAAAAGCTTGTCGAATATCAGGTTCGGCAATAGTATCACTGAGGATCTGCGCTGATACGCCCGAAAATATGCTTGCCGCATCAGGAAAGAAGGTGAGTAAATCACTCCTAAATTTATCAGTTATTTGACTGACTTTTTCAGTCTTATAGGTTTCAGCGATGACGACATCAAAACCGTGAGCTGAAAGCGCGGTTTCCACGGTATCGCGTCGTAATTTTCCGCAAAAATACCCAATTCTGGCTCCATTCTTAAACAAACGCGGGGCTTCATCTGCCACACTATCGGCATCGCCATTGACGCTTGTAACGTCAGCCATCCCAAGATCACGTGCCTGCTGCGCGGTAGCCTCCCCGACAGCCAAAACAGGGACAGTTCGCACCGCCTGAAGAAAGCCGCCTGGCGCATGGCGAATTGCGTTCGCACTGGTGATGATGATGTAATCGACTGTAAAGAAAGCCTGTCGCAGATCGCTATCAACCGACACAGGAACCAATTGTGTCAGCGGGCGCTTGAGGACATCAAAACCACGTTCGCGTAGAACACGCTCGGTGGCCGAAGCACCCGGTTCGGGCCGTGTGACGACTATACGCGGGCAAAAATCGGCTTGTATCATGCCCAGCTTTCAAAAAAGCCGGGCCCGGCCGCCGTGCGTACAGTTTTAGCGGCTTTTCTACCAATTTCCTCGGCTTCTCCGGCATTGCCCGATAGCTGTACATCGTGGGATTGCGTACCATCCGGCGTTAAAATCATGCCGTAAAAACGCAGGCTGTCAGCGTCAATGGTGGCATGTCCGGCAATGGGCGTGCGGCACGAACCATCCAGCGCCGCCAGAAAGGCACGCTCGCACACGAGAGCCGTATGGGTTGCCATGTCGTTGAGCGGCTCGACCAGTGCATCGGTGCGGGCATCCCCGCTGCGCCCCTCAATACAAATCGCCCCTTGCCCCGGTGCAGGGGGAAACGTCTCAAGATCGACTAAATCCGTGATGACATCGGCCTTGCCCAATCGGCGCAATCCAGCGTTAGCCAAGAGTGTCGCATCGGCAACACCCTCTTCCAGCTTGCGAAGACGTGTCTGCACATTGCCGCGAAACTCGACAACGGTAATGTCGGGCCGCGCCCGACGCACCAACGCCTGCCGTCGCAAAGACGACGTGCCGACGACCGCGTTACGCGGCAATTCGTCGAGCTTGGGCGCGGCGACGCCTATGAATGCATCACGCGGATCTTCACGTTCCAAAAAGGCTGTTATTGCCAGCCCTTCTGGTAAAACCGTTGGCATGTCCTTGGAAGAGTGAACGGCGATATCACATCGTCCATCCAGCAATTGCTCTTCAAGCTCGAGCGTGAAAAGTCCTTTGCCGCCGACTTCAGATAGTGGCCGATCCAATATGCGGTCACCTGCTGTCGACAAGACGACGATTTCAACATCATCAGCAATGATACCGTGAGCGCGAACCAACCTGTCGCGCACTTCATGCGCCTGCGCCAACGCCAGAGGACTGCCGCGCGTGGCAATGCGCACGGGACCAAATTCTTTTCCCACGTTTGAAACCTTCCCGATCCGTGTTAGGCGCTCACTAACCTGTCAAAAACGCTGCGGCAATCCGGCGTTAGGTGCAACATGGATCAAAAAGAGTCAGACTTTGCCGCCGATCACCATACTTGGCATCGAAACAAGCTGCGACGAAACGGCCGCGGCAATCGTCAAACTGGACGGGAACCGCAGGCAAATCCTCGCAAATGTCGTCTTTAGTCAAATTGACGAACATGCCGCATTTGGTGGCGTAGTACCGGAACTGGCCGCGCGCGCGCATGTCACACGGCTCGATAAAATCATTGAAGCGGCGATGACCGACGCAGGGATGGGTTATGAGGATCTGACAGCTATCGCCGCGACGACGGGACCGGGCCTTATCGGATCGTTGATTGTCGGAACCATCACGGGTCGTGCGATCGCGCAGGCATCAGACAAACCATTTGTTCCAATCAACCATCTGGAAGGGCATGCCCTGACAGCGCGACTCACCAATGATGTGGCGTTTCCCTACCTGCTTTTGCTCGTTTCAGGGGGGCATACGCAAATTATCTGTGTGCGCAGCGTAGGCAAATACGAGCGCTGGGCATCCACGATCGACGACGCTTTGGGCGAAGCGTTTGACAAAACCGCAAAACTACTAGGCCTTGCCTATCCCGGCGGGCCAGCGGTTGAGCATGCCGCGGCACGCGGTGACAGCACGCGTTTTGATCTTCCGCGGCCATTGCGCGGTGAGGAAAGACTGGATTTTTCCTTTTCCGGCTTGAAATCTGCCTTGCGAAAAACCGCAACCGAACTTGGCGCGCTATCCGGCCAGGATGTGGCGGATCTGTGTGCATCCTTCCAGCTGGCGGTCACGGAGACACTGCGCGAACGGGTTTCGCGCGCCCTACTAAAATTTCAAGCGGCCAAAATAACTGAAAAACCGACACTGGTTGTTGCCGGTGGCGTGGCAGCGAACGCGGCGATCAGAACAATGCTGACCGATCTCTGTCACCAGACGAGTTTCGACTTTGTCGCACCGCCGCTTCCATTGTGCACGGACAACGCGGCCATGATCGCATGGGCCGCCGCCGAACGCATGCGGGCGGGCGCAAAAATAGACTTGGACCCGGAACCGCGGCCTCGTTGGCCGCTGGATGAACAAAGCGCGCCAATGATGGGGCACGGTAAACGCGGAGCAAAAGTGTGAGCCGTATCGGCGTCGTTGGGGCAGGCTCCTGGGGAACCGCCATTGCGCACACCATGGCAGCCTCAGGCCACAAAACAACACTGTGGTCGCGCAGCCAGAAAACAGCTGCCGAGATTTATCAAGATCGGACAAATAAACACTATCTCGGTGATATCAGGTTAAACGCGACACTGTCCGCGACTTGCGACCTGTCACAAGCACTGGATGGGGCATCGTTCATCTTCTTGGTAACGCCTTCGCAAACCACTGAAGCGATGGCATGTGAGATAAGAAAAGCCGGTATTGAAAGACGCTTGCCGATCATTTGCTGCGCCAAGGGCCTTGACCAAGAAACAGGCCGACGGGTCAGCCAAATCGTTGAAGCAGCTTTGCCTGACAATCCGGTGATGGTGCTCTCGGGGCCAAGTTTTGCGCGTGATGTGGCATCGGGACTGCCCACCGCAGTCACGCTGGCAGGCAATGATCTCAATACCACCTTGTCTGCCTGCAAAACGCTGTCGTCAGCAGTTTTGCGCCTCTATGCCAGCGACGACATGTGCGGTGTGGAACTTGGCGGCGCGCTCAAAAACGTCATGGCAATCGCCGCTGGCATCGTACATGGGGTCGGCCTTGGTCAAAGCGCCAAAGCAGCACTCATTGCCCGCGGGTTCGCGGAAATGGAGCGGATAGCGCAAGCCTATGGCGCGCGGTCTGAAACGCTCAAGGGACTTTCCGGCTTGGGCGACTTGGTATTGACCTGCGGCTCTCAAGAGAGCCGCAATTACAGCTATGGCTTGGCGCTCACCGGCAAGGTGACCATACAAAAAAAGAAGTTGGCAGAAGGTGCCTTTACCGCCGCCAGCGCGCAGCAGCTGGCTGAAAACATGGGTGTCGCAGCGCCCATCACCAAAGCAGTGGCGGATGTGCTGTCGGGCCACCAAACCATACCACAAGCTGTTGAAAGTCTGACTTCTCGCCCGGTGAAAGCGGAACTGGATTGACCGACCTGTCGTCGCAGCTATGTGTCGGGAGAAACAACAAGGATGACGGCATATGAGCAACTACTGGCTCTTTAAATCAGAACCGTTCAAATGGTCGTGGGAACAACAAAAGGCCAAGGGCGACGCGGGCGAGGAGTGGGACGGTATCCGTAACTACCAGGCCCGCAACAATATGCGCGCAATGAAACTGGGCGATAAGGGTTTCTTCTATCACTCCAACGAGGGCTTGGAGGTCGTCGGGATTGTTGAGGTCAGCGCGGAAGTCCACCCTGATTCAACCACCGATGACGAACGTTGGGAGTGTGTCGATATCAAAGCTGTTTGCGACATGCCCAACCCTGTGAGTTTGAAAGCAGTCAAGGCCAACCCATCTTTGGAAAACATGGCACTGGTCACGTCGATGCGTCTATCGGTTCAACCGGTCACAAGGGAGGAGTGGCTGGAAGTCTGCGCCATGGGCGGATTGGAAAACCCGCCGCTTTGAACTTGAAAGACTGTGCATTCCCAATTTTGATGTTACTGTCGGGAGCAGGGGAACGTTATGGAATTTTCAGGTTTTAATCCACCGGCAATCGGCGCAGCGACCATTGCGGCTTTCATCTTCGGGTCGATTTACTATGGCACACTGTCAAAACCCTGGATGAAGGCCGCGGGCATTTCACCACAAAGTGCCAGTATGAAGCCGTCGATCTTTGCGATCACACTTGTTTGCGAGATCGTCATGGCAATCATGCTGGCCGGGCTTATCGGCCATTTGGGCGACGACCAAGTCACGCTTCGAAATGGTGTGATATCAGCCTTCTTTGTTTGGCTGGGGTTTGTACTCACCACGCTTACCATCAACCATCGCTATAGCGGCAAAGGTTGGGATTTGACGCTTATCGATGGCGGTCATTGGCTGGGCGTATTGCTGATTATGGGTGCCGTGATTGGCTATATCGGTCTTTGAATATCAAGCTTGACGGAGAACGGTGATCTGCGTCTTCAAAGAAATCCGGGCGGCCACGTGCAGTAGGTCGGGCAAAGCCAACGCAATACAACCGGCAGTCGGGGGAAATCCCGGCTTTGCAACATGCATGAATATCGCCGACCCGCGCCCGCGGGAACGAACAGGAGGCATGTTCCAGTCCAACACGATGCACAAATCATAGAGGCAGTCGTCCCGCATCATCACTTCGTGTGACGAAACAAAAGGTAATTGAACGGGCTGATTGTAAGCCGCGTGCACCGGATCATCGCACCAGCCATCATTGGCTGTGATCGCGCGCAGCGGAAGCGCGCATTGCGGCCGATGCGCAAGACGATCGGGTCGCCAATAGGCTGAAACAGGGCGCATCTGGCGATGAGCAGGCGTTGCGCCATCACTTTCACGCTTGAATATGCTCGTCCCACCCTTCCCGGTAACGCAGGAAAAACGACACTCCCCGGCGCTTAAAATACCTTCGATCACGGAACCAGGCTTTCTTCTCACAGCGATGTGTTCAAACATGATCAACCCGGTGGTTGCTTATTTTGGCCGTAAACATCAGTTGACGTAAGCCAACATAAAGCCAAACTACGCAATGAACGATAGTGATTTGCGTCAACTCGAATACCAAGGTGACCGATGTCCACCAAAACAATTCTTCTCGTCGATGATGACGATGATTTGCGTGAAATTCTCAATGAGCAATTATCACTATACGAAGAATTCCACGTCCTTCAGGAACAAACAGCCACGAAGGGTGTGGAAACTGCTCGAAACAACATGATCGACCTCGTCGTTATGGACGTCGGATTGCCGGATATGGACGGTCGCGAGGCGGTAAAGATCTTGCGAAAAGGTGGTTTTAAAGCGCCGGTAATCATGCTCACCGGCCACGATACAGATTCAGACACGATCCTTGGCCTGGAGGCCGGCGCGAACGACTATGTCACCAAGCCCTTCAAATTTGCTGTGCTGCTGGCGCGCGTGCGCGCACAACTTCGCCAACATGAGCAAAGCGAAGATGCCACGTTCAGTGTTGGCCACTACACATTTAAGCCGGCCCACAAGCTTTTGGTTGAAGGCGATGGCACGAAAGTGCGCCTGACTGAAAAAGAAGCGAACATTATCAAGTTTCTCTACCGTGCTGGTGCTCGCGTTGTTTCCCGTGACACGCTCCTGGAGGAGGTGTGGGGTTACAACTCGGGTGTAACGACGCACACGCTGGAAACCCACGTTTACCGGTTGCGCCAAAAGATTGAAAAAGATCCGTCAAACGCATCAATTCTGGTGACAGAAAGCGGTGGCTACAAGCTGGTGCCTTAACAACGGCCTTACCGGCTTTGCATAGGCGGATAAAAACGCTAGTTGTCGGCCCCTTGATGCAACCAGCAACCATATGGGCAACCCGTGTCACTGGATGATGACATCCGCCTTATTGCCGAGGCACCCCTTTTTGCCGAGCTTAACGCCGACCAGCTCAGATTGTTGGCGTTTGGCGCGGAGCGCTTGTCATTCATGGATGGTCAGGTCATCTTTCGACAAGGCGACATCTCCGATTACGGGTGCGTGATCGCCAAGGGCGAGGTGGAAGCCCTTGTCTCAACCCCGCAAGGCAACAAAACGCTGAAAATCGTCACACGACCCGCTTTGCTGGGCCAAATGGCGTTGATCACTCAATCAGAGCGGGCATTTACAGCCGTCGCGACAACCGATGTGTCGCTTTTGCGGGTCAACAGGTCCCTGTTTCACCGCATGCTGCGCGAATATCCGGAAACAGCGGCAGCCATTCACGCCGAGTTGACACAAGATCTGAAAAAACTGCTCAACGAAATTGCCAAACTGGAAGGCCGTTTTAACGCCGCCCGAGACCTCTAAATCTTGAAGCGGGCGATGATGGGCACATGGTCAGAGGGTTTCTCCCAACCGCGCGCCACCGAAACAATCTCAACACTTTTCAGACCGGGCTGAATATTGGGCGAACCCCAAATATGGTCCAATCGACGACCCCGATTGGAGGCTTGCCAGTCTTTCGCGCGATAACTCCACCAGGAAAAAAGAGTTTCATCGACACCAAAGTGGTCACGCACAAGATCAGCCCAACCGGCGGATTGGCGAACGCGTTCCAACCCTTCGGTCTCAACCGGCGTATGGCTGACCACTTTCAGGAGCTGCTTGTGCGACCAAACGTCTTCAGGTAGCGGCGCGATGTTCAAATCGCCCAAAAGCAACGAAAAGCGTTCATCGCTGCCCTCAGCCCGAATATCTTCCATCTCGTCAAGGAACCGCAATTTGTGATCGAACTTGGGATTCTTCTCCCGGTCAGGTTCATCGCCACCGGCCGGCACGTAAAAATTGTGGACTGAAACCGTTCGTTCACCAAAGCGAATATCGGCTTTTATATGGCGCGCATCACCCATGGCGCAAAAATCCCGGCGCTCGATGTTTTCAATCGGCAGACGCGAAAGGGTAGCAACACCATGATAGGCTTTTTGACCATGGATTGCCAAATGGTTATAGCCAAGCTTTGTAAACGCCGCGGATGGAAACTCAGCGTTCTGACACTTTGTTTCCTGCAGGCAGATAACGTCAGGTGCGTGATCGAGAATCAACTGTTCCACGAGCCCGCGGCGCAGACGCACTGAATTGATATTCCAGGTGGCAATGGAAAATTCGGTCTGTATCATGCGTTGCTCCCAGACTTGGTGAAACAACCACCATCCCTAAAAAGCAAGCGACAGCGCCACTTTTGCGCGACCAATCACATGAAAGTTTGTTAGTGCCTAGCGGTTTTGGCGATCACGTTCCCTGCGGATGCGGCGATAGTCAATTTCAAAAGTATCGGGTCCGAAACGAACACCCTCTTCCACATTGAAAATCATGACTGTTGTGTCTTTGCCTTTGGCATCGCGGATCGTCCATTGGCGCAGATCATAAGAGGCCGGATCAAACATCATGGTGATCTCACTATCACCAAACAGCTTTTTATCCTGCATGACGATGGTGGTGAGGTCAGTGTTTTCTTCCACCTTCTTCACACGACGCTCAGACAGATCGATCCGATCATTCAAAACCAGTTGCAACGGCGTCTGATTGAGCGGATAGATGTCCCATGTCTTCAACTTTGTATTGTTGACGACGACACTGCGTCCATCGGCAACGACGCGAATGGCGGCCGGGTCTTCGTAAAGGAAAAGCACTTTGCCAGGGCGTTCAATGAAGAACTTACCGCCGGTCTGCTCGCCAGTGGGACCAAATTGAATAAACTCCCCCATCATCGTGCGCACACTGCTAAAATGATCGGCAATTTCCTGAGGCGCGGCCGAACTGGCCAAAGCAGGTTTCGGGTAAGATGACAAACCCGCGCTCGCCAAAGCAAGCAGCCCGCCTCTCACGACGGTGCGGCGAGATAAGGCCATAGGTTTTTTCAAGATCATGGCACCACCACTTTTCTTCAAACTATGTTCCGGATAGGCCGACAATTTGTCGGCACTGGGGCGCGAACATGACAATCGGTTCATCCCATACCCGCAACTTGCTCTTCTTCAGATGGGACGAGTATCTCACGTTTTCCAGCATGATTGGCCGAACTAATGAGACCTTCCTCCTCCATGCGCTCGATGATTGAAGCAGCACGATTGTACCCGATACCAAGCCGGCGCTGAATGTAGGAGGTTGAAACCTTACGATCACGCAGCACAACCGCCACAGCTTGATCATAAGGATCATCACTGTCTCCCATGCTACCAGCGCCCGCAGAACCGGCGCCATCGGGGCCTTCATCCTCATCTTCCTCGGTAACGGCATCAAGATATTGCGGTATGCCCTGACTTTTCAGATGACTCACAATGTCTTCAACTTCGCCATCTGAAACAAAGGGGCCGTGAACACGCTGAATACGTCCGCCGCCCGCCATATAAAGCATGTCACCCATACCAAGTAGCTGTTCGGCTCCCTGCTCTCCCAAAATGGTTCGACTGTCGATCTTGGACGTCACCTGGAATGAGATACGCGTTGGGAAGTTGGCCTTGATTGTACCGGTGATGACATCAACCGACGGGCGTTGGGTTGCCATGATGACGTGAATCCCTGCCGCACGCGCCATTTGCGCTAGGCGTTGTACGGTTCCCTCAATTTCCTTGCCGGCAACCATCATGAGATCGGCCATCTCATCGATAATCACGACAATATATGGCATCGGCTCCAACTCGAGCGCTTCCGTTTCATAGACCGCCTCGCCGGTTTCCCGATCGAAGCCGGTTTGTACGGTTCTCGTTATCTCCTCACCCTTCGACAACGCTTCATTGACCCGCGCATTGAACCCATCAATGTTGCGAACGCCAAGCTTGGACATGTTTTTGTAGCGCTGCTCCATCTCCCGTACAGTCCATTTCAGCGCCACAACCGCTTTCTTTGGATCTGTCACAACAGGCGTCAACAAGTGCGGAATGCCGTCATAGACAGACAGTTCCAACATCTTTGGATCGATCATGATCAAACGGCACTGTTCGGGCGTCATTCGGTAAAGCAGCGACAGGATCATGGTGTTGATTGCGACAGATTTACCTGAACCAGTGGTACCCGCGACCAACAAATGCGGCATCTTGGCAAGGTCTGCGATAACGGCATCGCCATTGATCGTCTTGCCAAGTGTGAGGCCGAGTTTGGCCTTTGCCTTTTCAAACGCCTGGCTGGAAATGAGCTCACGCAAGTAAACCGTCTCGCGTCTCGCATTGGGCAACTCAATACCGATGGCATTGCGCCCCGGCACCACCGCTACCCGAGCGGCAATCGCACTCATGGAGCGCGCAATGTCTTCAGCCAATCCAATGACACGGGACGATTTGATACCCGGCGCCGGCTCCAATTCGTAAAGCGTCACAACCGGCCCCGGCTGCACCTGAATGATTTCTCCTTTCACGCCGAAATCATCGAGCACACCTTCCAACAGCCTCGCATTTTGCTCCAGCGCGTCATCGGTCAATGTCGGGTCGCGCTCCACATTTTTCGGGTGATTAAGCAAATGAACAGACGGCAGCTCAAACAATCCATCATTGATCAGGTTTGGCTGTGCATCGCGGTGTACCCGTGCGCTTTGCTTTGGCGGCGCCGCCGGTTTCAGCACGCGCGGCTGCGAACCCATCGGCATTTGAGACGGCGTTTCCAAAGGAGGGGCATCGGTCATCTCGCGATCAACAGCGGCGGCAATATCGAGGTCTAGATCATCATCGGATGGCGCCAAAACCATTTGGTTGTCATCGCGAACAAAAATGTCGAGGTCCGGTTCCACTCGCACGCCGCCCACATCGTCAGGAACTGTCTTACGGCGGGCAGGTCGCGGTTGCCGGGCTTTTTCGCGGATGGGTAGCGCGCGCAGGATGGTGGCCCGCACCGAGTAAAGACCATGCAACACTGCACCCATAACAGCATCATGCGCATCGTTGTCTTCGTCTTTCGCCTCAGACCAAGCAAGGCCACAGGCGATCATCATGGCGTAAACCGCGGGGACGATCAGCAGGAGACCCAAAAACAAACCTGTGACCGAACGCGGATAGTCGCCCAGGAAAATACCGGGAATCCCCAAAAGGAGGTCGCCAATAACGCCACCAAGTCCTGAGGGAAGCGGCCATGACGAGGGCGCGGCGACCGTGCCGAAAAACATGGCGACGAGTAAAGTGGCGAGTACCGCTACTCCGACACGTTGATGAAGATGGCTCCATCGATATCCCCGTACCAGCGCATACCCGGCAGAACCGGCAATCACAAGAACAGAAAAAGCCGATAGCCCAAGGAATTGTGTGAGCAAGTCGGCGATAATCGCCCCCGATGCACCCATCAAATTGGTAACCGGCGCGCTAGTTGCATGCGAGAGGCTCGGATCGGCCACGTTCCAAAAGAGTAGGGAAAGCCCGACAAATAAGACGCCGACGAGAATTGTCACGCCAGCGGCAAACTGGGCCTGACGGCGCAACAAACCACGCATACCATCTGAAAGACCGGCACTCCTTTCAGAGGCGGAAAATTCATCTGAACTGTCGATGACATGACCAGTGTCGATATGCATGCCGGTATCCATAGCTAGCGTTTGGCCACTAACGCTAAGCATGGATGGTTAAGGCCGCATTAACCATGCCTATCGGCGCAACGAACGCCCGACAAAAAAAGGCCCGGTATGAAACCGGGCCAATTGTGTGTGACGGTCATAACCATCACGACGGGATTAATGACCGGGCAGCGATTGAGCAGGCTACCCGGCGCGTTTTCAGATTAGGTGAACTCTGGGTAGGCTTCGACGCCCACTTCAGCTTTGTCCATGCCCATCATCTCTTCCTCTTCAGAAGCACGGATGCCAAGCACCGCTTTGAGGATGAACCAGACAAGCAATGAGAGTACGACCGTGAAGACGCCGTAAGCGACGATACCTGTGATCTGCGCACCCCAGTTGCCTGTGTAGAAGGCCACAGCAAGTGTGCCCCAAATACCGGCAAAAAGGTGGACAGGGATCGCACCAACAACATCGTCGATTTTCAACTTGTCGAGAAGCGGAACCGTGAAGACCACGATTGCACCACCGACTGCACCTGTCAGGATGGAAGCGCCGACAGTTGGAGCCAACGGCTCAGCTGTGATTGAGACGAGGCCGGCCAACGCGCCGTTAAGCACCATGGTGACATCAACTTTCTTGTACAGAACCTGCAGAAGAATGATCGTTGCAACCACGCCACCGGCAGCAGCCATGTTGGTGTTCACGAAGATACGTGAAACGTCGGAGACATCACCGATTGTACCCATCGCGAGCTGCGATGCGCCGTTAAAGCCGAACCAACCGAGCCACAGGATAAAGGTACCGAGCGTTGCCAGCGGGATGTTTGAACCTGGCATCGGAGAGACAGAGCCGTCGGCGCCGTATTTGCCCGTGCGTGAACCCAGAAGGATCGCACCGGCAAGCGCAGCCCAACCGCCGACAGAGTGGACGAGTGTCGAGCCAGCAAAGTCAGAGAAGCCCATTTCGGACAACCAGCCACCGCCCCACTGCCATGAACCGGCAATCGGGTAAATGAAACCAGTCAGGACAACGACGAAGATCAGGAAAGGCCAGAGCTTGATACGCTCAGCCAATGTACCCGAAACAATCGACGCCGCTGTTGCCACAAACACCATCTGGAAAAACCAATCAGAAGCCGTGGAATAACCGGTGTCGAGCGCATCACCACCGACCGGGTCGGCGGGGTAACTAAAGACAAAGGAACCAATGTAGCCGCCGTCAACGCCGGTATACATCAGATTGTAGCCGATGGCCCAATACATGATGCCGGCGATTGAGTAGAGAGCCACGTTTTTGAGGGACTGCATGGACACGTTCTTGGAACGTACCAATCCGGCCTCAAGCATCGCAAAGCCTGCAGCCATCCACATGACGAGGAAGCCGCCGATCAAAAACAGTAGCGTGTTGAAGATATATTGCGTCTCAACAGGCGGCACGACAGGTGCGTCCTGAGCAAGAGCAGGGGAGACAGCAAGGGCAGCTACGCCGCCGACCATCGCCATCAATGAAATTGTCTTAGACATGTGTGTCAAACTCCTAACCATCATGCCAGCGCGTTAAAGCGCTTCAGAATCGGTTTCGCCGGTACGAATACGCACCGCTTGATCGATGGAATGAACGAAGATCTTGCCGTCGCCGATCTGGCCGGTTTTGGCAGCACCTGAGATGGCGTCGATGACTTTTTCAACCATGTCATCGTCGACAACCAGTTCAACTTTCAGCTTTGGCAAAAAGCTGATGGCATATTCGGCGCCACGATAGATTTCAGTGTGACCCTTCTGACGCCCATAGCCCTTGACCTCCGTAACGGTCAGGCCCTGAACGCCCAAACCGGTGAGCGCTTCACGCACTTCATCCAGCTTGAAGGGCTTGATGATGGCCATGATAATTTTCATGAACTCTATTTCCCCATTGAAATTTCACCACGGCAACAGCGCCGCAGCACGAATTGGAAGGTTTCCTCACCCTCTCTTGCGTGGGATACATGAAGCGTGCCAGATTGGCCGAAAGTGCCGGAATCATGGCAATTTTGTGATAGAATTGTGGACAATCAGTCTTGGCGTGCGTCAAATTTCGGCAAATGCACAAATAATAAGCATAATCGATTTTTGGGCTACAATTTAATCATGATTTCAGTCGGATCAGCCCCTCTTGGGCTGTCGAAGCAATCAAATCGCCATGGCGGGTGAAGAATGTCCCGCGCGTAAAACCCCGGCTTCCTGAAGTGCTCGGGCTATCTTGAACATATAGCAGCCAGTCATCGAGGCGATGGCTGCGGTGGAACCACATGGCATGATCGAGACTGGCAACCTGTAATTGCGGATGAAATATCGAGCGACCATGTGCAAAAAGGGCCGTGTCCAACAGGGTCATGTCGGACAGATACGCCAATATTGCTGATTGGGTCAGCCTGCTGTCGGGAACCGGCGATGTCGGCCGTACCCATACGAGCTGGCGGGCGTCCAATGGTTCCTCCGAAAAGTAATGCGCCAAAGACGTTGGCCGCAATTCAATCGGTCTTTCCCGGCGATAATATTGCCGAACGCTATCGGGAAGCTTTTCGCCGTAGGTCTCAACGAACTGGCTTTCGCTCAAAAGCGTTTCGGGCATGGGCACATCGGCGGGCATCTTGGCTTCAAAATCCAGCCCCACCTCATCACGTTGGAAGGACCCAGTCAGCATATAGATAGCTTTGTCATGCTGCCATGCGGTAACAGCTCGCGTTGAAAAACTGGTCCCGTCACGCAGGCGGTCCACCCGATACTCAATAGGCACGTTGGGATCACCACCGCGCATAAAATAACAGTGAAGCGAATGTATTAAGCGATCAGGGGCGACCGTGTTCGCGGCCGCGACCATAGCTTGTCCGATCACCTGGCCCCCAAAAACGCGCTGACGTCCTGTCTGAGGACTTTGGCCCAAAAAGACATCATCACCCGTCAATTCCAGGCTTAAATATTCCACAAGACGGTCGACGGCGGAGGTCATGCGACAATTTCCGTAAATGTTGATACTGTTGCTCTGCCCCGCGAAGGGATAAATTAGCTTTGGATTACGCGACTTTGCGTAACGTCATGCAAGTAGAAAATTGAGAACCACAATATGGCCCGCGAAAAGAAAATCCCGCAATTTCATGAACGCCATGAAGCCTCAGCCGACATTGTCATTGCCGGCGCGGGATATGTCGGGTTGGCAACAGCCGTTGCGATTGCCCAAGGAGCGCCCGATCTGAAGGTTCTAGTCTTCGATGCGGCGCCTGACGGCGTTTGGGAAAAAGATAGTCGCGCCTCGGCAATTGCTGCGGCAGCATCGCGCATGCTCTCGCAGATGGGTTGCTGGCCTGAACTTGAGCCGCATGCGCAAGCCATGAACGAGATGATCGTCACCGATAGCCGCACGACCGACCCCGTCCGGCCTGTATTCTTGACCTTCGATGGAGATGTCGGCGAAGGCGAACCGTTCGCCCATATGATCCCCAATGTTGAACTGGTGCGGTCGCTGCGCATGCGGGCCAAGGAAACTGGCATTGAGGTTTTCCAAAACACGGCGATCGAAAGCTTCACACAAACCAGCAGCAAATTGGAGGTGGAACTGGCCGATGGCAGCAAAATCGCCACCAAGCTTTTGATCGCTGCCGATGGTGTTCGATCGAGCCTGCGTGAAAAAGCGAAGATCAAGACTGTCTCATGGGAATATGGACAATCCGGTATCGTCGCGACGATCGGTCACGAGCGCGACCATGAAGGTCAAGCGGTTGAACATTTTTTGCCTGCAGGTCCGTTTGCGATTTTACCCCTCAAGGGCAACCGCTCGTCCATTGTATGGACGGAATCGACCGGAAACGCCGAAAGACTGGTCGCCGCTGATCCGCTGAGCTTTGAGATGGAGTTGGAGCGGCGTTTTGGCTTGCATCTGGGCGACATTAAGCTGGAGAGCAAACCGCGTGCCTACCCCTTGGGTCTTACGCTCGCCCGTGATTTTGTCAAAAATCGTTTTGCTCTGGCGGGAGACGCGGCGCATGGAATCCACCCTATTGCCGGTCAGGGCCTCAATTTGGGATTTAAAGATGTAGCTGCTCTTGCTGAGACCATCGTGGAAGCCCACCGCAATGGCCAGGACATCGGGACGCTGGATGTTTTACAGCGCTACGAACGCTGGCGGCGGTTCGACACGGTTCAAATGGGTGTTACGACCGATGTGCTGAACCGTCTATTTTCAAACGACATCATGCCCGTTCGCGCGATCCGAAACATGGGGCTTGGTCTGGTTGACCGCATGCCCTTTGCCAAGGACTTCTTCATCAAACAGGCCGCAGGACTCGTCGGATCGGCACCGCGTCTGTTGCGCGGTGAGGCGCTCTAGCGATATCAACCTTGCAAAGCCATACGTTCCATCCGCGCGATTGCCTCAGACAAAATTTGAGTCTCACCCAATGAATGGGCAAGCGCAATGCCACCTTGCCATTCGCACAAGAGAGCCCGAGCCCGAGCCAGGGCAACGGAAGGTCGATGGCCCGCCGCGGTGAGGTTGCGAGCCAAAAAGCCGGCAAGTAGTGAAAAACTCTCGGCAGCCTGTTTGGCAGCCTCTGGCGCTGCGCGGGAAAATTCGTGGCAAGCGGAGGCGATGGGGCATCCATATGCAACACGATCTCCTTGGCTTGATTTCAAACGCTGAATGGTCAGTCGAACCGCTTCACGTGGCGATTTGGCTTCTTCCTCCACCTCCGCCATCAGCGCCTCGGTCTGCTGGACAAAAAGTTTAGCCACCGCTTCCGCCATATCGGCCTTGGTCTTGAAGTAATAGTAGACATTGCCGACAGGAACCTCTGCCACCTTTGCGACATCAGCAATGCTGGTCGCCCCAAAGCCCCGTTGCCAAAAGAGTTCTGCCGCGGCGAGTGTCAGCGCCTCTCGCCTAACCTGACCCTTTGAATTTCTTGGATAATTCTTGACCATTTGGTTATTGCGCTAACGGTCGTTGTCAGAAGGTGCATTAGGTATGCCATCCAGGGATCGCGCTTCAGAGGGCAATAATATGGGCACACCGCCGCGCACGGGATAGGCCAGTCTGGCAGCCTTTGAAACAAACTCTCTTGCCTTCTCGTCATAGACCAATGGCTGTTTTGTTAAAGGGCAAACGAGTAATTGGACCATGGCATCGTCCAAAACGGCTTGATCTTCATGATCCGGTTCTGCTGGTTCCGATGGCGCATCTGACATATCATCTTCTGACATAATCTTTGCATACTGCGCACTTTCGGCCTTCGCAACGCCGAACTCCAGATGACCCAAATCGGCAACGGATTATTGCAAGGTCTGTTTGAAATCTTCACTGCCACGTGCAAGCGCCATTTCAGTGATCGCAATGAGGGTTTCGGCGCGCGCCTTAATGGTCTGAGCTTCCAAAAGCGCTTGTTTTTCCGCTGACCCATAAGGCGACATGACCGACAGCGCATTGACCAATGGCGCGTTGGCGGCCTTCTCGACGCTTTCCCAATCAGCTTCCAATTCGTTGGCAGTCAAATAGCTTTTAAAGGCTTCCAAAAGCGCAGGCCGGTCCACATCAACCCCTTGGTCTGAATCCGCCAGATCGGCGGCAAAGGGTGCTATACGGCATTGGCGAAAAGGCGTAGCCACAGTCAGTTCTTCTAAAATGCGATAGCGACAAATCCCCTGCAAGGTTGTCACATAACGGCCATCGCCGGTTTCAGAAAAAGAAGTAACACGGCCCAGACAACCAACGCGGCACAAATTGGGTTTTTCAGCTGGCCCCTTGTCTCCGGAGAACACTGGTTGAACCATCCCGATCAGCCGATTGGTCGCTAAAGCGGCATCAAACATAGCAAGGTAGCGCGGCTCAAAAAGATTAAGCGGCATTTGTGTACCGGGTAACAAAAGTGCGCCTGACAAGGGAAAAACCGACACGACCGCCGGGATATCATCCACGTCTCGGTAGGTTTGGTTTCCGGCTTTCATAGTGCGTGCTCCGTTCACTTCTTACATGGTGCGGTAACAGCGTACGACAATGGTGGACCGACCGACCTAGCGGAACAACAAGCTCGACAATTTGCGTCGCGCTGCGACAGTTGCCGGATCCGTCGGTCCCCACGCATCAAAAAAGATGAGCAATTCTTTGCGCGCACCATCATCGCGCCATGTACGGTCTTTTTCCATAATGGTCAGTAAATAGTCAGATGCGGCGGCCCGGTCATTTTGCGCATTGGCAATTTGTGCCAAATCGAACCGCGCATCATGATCATCTTCATTGCTGGCAAGGCGCGCCTGAAGGGCGGCTGGATCGCCGATCGCCGCCACTTTTTCAGCCAACTCCAATCGGGACTTGACTGAAGCCAGCAGAGGATCATCCTTAATGTTGTCAGGCGCTGTTTCCAGCATTGCTGTGGCGCGGTCGGCTTGACCATTGTCGAGCATCAGACCGGCCATACCGGCAAAGGCCACCGCGTTTTCGGGTTCTTGTTGCAGTACGGCAGCATAGATCTGCGCCGCGCCGGCCGCGTCACCTGCAGCGATTGCCTCAGCGGCTTTTTCCAGCGCCTGTTCAATCATATCGGCAGCGGGATCAGACCCGGCAGCACCCACAACCTTGTCTATAAAGGCCTGAACCTGGCTTTCCGGTAGCGCACCCATGAAACCATCAATCGGCTGCCCGTTGGCGAATGCCAAAACAGCTGGAATGGACTGAACACCCATCTGCCCGGCAATCGCAGGGTGTTCATCAATGTTCATTTTCACGAGTTTGATTTTACCGGCCGCCTTTTGAACAGCTGCCTCAAGAACCGGTGTCAATTGTTTGCAAGGTCCGCACCACGGCGCCCAAAAGTCGATCAAGACCGGTTGGTTGCGGCTTTCCTCGACAACATCGCGCGTGAAATCTGCCGTTGTGGTGTCTTTGATCAAAGCGGCGTTTGGCGCACCTGTCGTTGCGGCAGGTGCCGATCCAGTCAGAGCATCTGCGCCAAAACCAAACGTTTGTGCGCCATAACCGCCCGCTGACCCGGCAAATGGATTGTCACTTGAAGAACTCATGGTGCCTTTTCCTCTGATTGGGTCTATGTCGCTTGCCCCAGCGACAGTTTCAAGACTCGATATTCACGGCCGGTTGATTCAACAAAAGCGCGCATGTCCGAGGTGCTTATCGATGTGGTGGCATTGTTGCGAAGTGGGTGGCAGTTGATGACCGCATGTTCCATAAGCGTTTCATCAAATATAAGCGTGACAGCCTGTGGCATGTCGTTGATGATGCCAAACGCGGTGACGGCGCCGGGTGCAACACCCAATAGCTCCAGAAGAGCATCCGGCTTGCCGAACGACACTCGGCCTTGTGCGCCGATCAGCGTGTGAATTTTTTTAAGGTCGATAACAGCATCTTCGCCGACGGTGAGCAGAAAATATCGACCCTTTTTGTCTTTCAAAAACAGGTTTTTGGTGTGACCACCTGAAATTTCGTCGCGGAGCGCCTGGCTTTCGGCGACAGTAAAGACCGGTTCATGCTCATGGTTTTCAAATGAAATGCCCAATTTTGTCAGGTGGGCAAAGAGGTCTTCACTGGTTTTCGGCATATTGTCACTTCTGTTTTCGGTCGATTGGCGAAAGCCTGTTAAAAAGGCAAGACCAAAGCGTGAAATTGGCTCTTGCATTGAACTTGGGCTTAGAGCATATAGCGCCGACTTCTTCGGAAGCGCCGAGCGGGCGTAGCTCAGGGGTAGAGCACAACCTTGCCAAGGTTGGGGTCGGGCGTTCGAATCGCCTCGCCCGCTCCATTTCTGAAAATCTAAACTTTCTTTTTTAGTGAAAGTTGCGCCCTTTTGGCAGAACGCCATGCACGCTTCTTGTCCTTCTCGCAGCCAGATAATCCTCCTTCAAGTCAGGCATTTCACGCAAAAGCCGCGCCAGTCGTGAGCGTGGTTTCAGTTTCTCACGCGCGTCCATGACTGGCGAACGCACTTCGTCCGCACGATCCAACCCCTGATAGCCAAAGTCCGGATCTTCAATATTCTCCATCCAAGGCGTTAAATCCTCTATTCTTTCCGCCACAATATGGATGACGCCGCCTTCCGATTGAACACGGCCTGTAACGGCGATCATGCGCGCACCCAGCACAAGAGGCCGAAATCGCTCAAACACTTTGGGCCAGACGATAATGTTGGAGACACCCGTCTCATCTTCCAGCGTCGCAAAGATGACACCCTTTGCCGAACCAGGACGCTGGCGCACCAGCACAAGGCCGGCGACGGTAACGCGGCGGTTTTGTTTCACGTGATCCAGTTTTTCATGCTCAATCACCCCGCGTTCGCGTGCCAGACGTGCGCGCAAGAATGAAACAGGATGTGCTTTCAAAGAAAGTCCCAAAAACCGATAATCATGTACGACATGCTCACCAAGCGGCATGGATGGAAGCTGTGTTTCAGGTTCACCGGCAATTTCAACGCCAATATGCTCGCTTTTATGGTCAGCGTTCATACTTTCCAACAAAGGCAAACTGTCCTTGTCACGGTCAGGCGTGAGCGCGCGAACGGCCCAAAGCGCGGTACGACGATCAAGGCCCAAGGAACGAAAAGCGTCGGCATCGGCCAATCGCTCAATCTGGGAAACCGGCAGGGCGGTGCGTAGCCAGAAATCGCGCACACTGTCATAGCCATCACCGCGTTTTTCAACGACTAGGCGCAGCGCCTCCTCAGACAATCCCTTAACTTGTCGAAAGCCCAAGCGAACCGCATGACTCGTACAAATGACATCACGCATCGAACAGTGGCGATGTGACAGGCGTGTGGTAAAATCGCCATCATCATCATCGGTCGGCTCAAGCGTACAATCCCAATCGGAGGCATTTATATCAACCGCGCGCACATCCACACCATGCTCTCTCGCATCGCGCACAAGCTGTGAAGGTGCATAAAAACCCATAGGCTGTGCGTTCAGGATCGCTGCACAAAAAACATCAGGGTAAAACGCTTTGAGCCAGCAGGAAGCATAGACAAGCAGCGCAAAAGAAGCTGCATGGCTTTCCGGAAAACCATACTCACCAAACCCCTCAATCTGCTTGAAGCAACGCTCGGCAAAGTCGGCTTCATAGCCATTGGCGACCATGCCTTCGACCATTTTTCGCTGAAATGTATGAATGGTCCCCACCCGCCGGAAAGTGGCCATGGCACGGCGCAGACGATCGGCTTCACCAGGTGAAAAATCAGCCGCGACAATCGCAATCTTCATGGCTTGCTCTTGAAACAGCGGTACACCAAGGGTTTTGCCCAACACCTCTTCCAGCTTTTTAGACGGATAACTAACCGGCTCCTTGCCTTGCCGTCTGCGCAGATAGGGGTGCACCATATCACCTTGAATCGGACCGGGGCGCACAATGGCTACCTCAATAACCAGGTCATAAAATTCGCGCGGGCGCAGCCTTGGCAACATCGTCATCTGCGCCCGGCTTTCAATTTGAAAAACACCCAACGTATCAGCCCGGCAGATCATGTCGTAGACGCGCCCGTCCTCCTTGGGCATAGAGGCAAGTGACAGTTTTCGGTCATAGTGCAGCGTCAAAAGATCGAACGCTTTCTTCAGGCATGTCAGCATGCCGAGCGCCAGAATATCGATTTTCAAAATGCCCAGACTATCAAGATCATCCTTGTCCCACTCGACAATTGTGCGGCCGTCCATGGCAGATTTGCTGATGGGAATGACCTCATCAAGCCGATCACGCGTGATAACAAAACCACCCACATGCTGGGAGAGGTGACGCGGGAAGCCCATGATCTGTGTTGCCATATGCAACATGTTGCGAGTGTTGATGTCATCAGGATCAAGCCCGGCCGCACGCAGTTCCCGCTCTCCCAGATCAGCGCTGTGCCAACCCCAAATCGTACCGGCCATGGCCGACGTAATATCCTCTGACATGTCAAAGGCTTTTGCGACTTCACGGGCGGCGGAACGGGCGCGATAGGTAATCACAGTGGCTGCCAAACCCGCGCGGTCACGGCCATATTTGTCATAAATATACTGGATCACCTCTTCGCGCCGCTCATGCTCGAAATCAACATCAATGTCAGGCGGTTCACGGCGTTCAGGTGAAATGAAACGCTCAAAGAGAAGATCGGTCAACGCAGGGTCAACTTCCGTAATACCAATACAAAAACAAACGGTTGAATTGGCCGCCGACCCACGACCCTGGCACAAAATATTCTGCTCACGCGCAAAACGGACAATGTCGTAGACAGTAAGAAAATAAGGCGCATACTCCAACTCTTCGATGAGTTTGAGCTCATGGCTGATCTGCTCTTTGACCCGCTCGGGCACATGATCAGGATAACGTTTTTGAGCACCAAGCCACGCCAGACGTTCCAATTCAGCCTGTGGCGTTGCGCTTTGACCGGCAGGCTCGTCCGGATAATTGTAGCGCAACTCTTCCAGTGAAAAATCAAGCTTGTCAAAAAAGCTTGCCGTAACGTCCAAAACATCTGGCGCACGCGCAAACAAACGCGCCATTTCGGTACCATCACGCATGAAACGCTCGCCATTGGCGCGCAATGTGTAACCGGCGCGCGTCAGCGGTTCATGGTTACGAACGGCTGTTAAAACATCGGCAAGCATATGCCGGTCCGGTTCATGATAAAGGACACCGCCAGCTGCCATAAGCGGTACATTGATTTGCCGGCTCAATATCACTGCCGCATCAAATGCGCGCGCTTCAAGGCCATCATAATTGGGCGTGATGCCCATAAAGATATTGTCAGCAAAATTTTCGCGCAGCTTGTCAAGCCAGGTGGCGATGCGGTCGCCATCCATGACCTGCGCATAATCGGGTAGAACGCAAAATGCGATGTCCGCCCCCCACGCGATAACATCATCGCGCAAAACCATCGGCGCGCCTTTCTCGCCGCGCAAATTGGCTTTCGTCAGCAAACGACAAAGATGTCCCCATCCCATGCGGTTTTTGGGGTAGGCCAGCATGTCTGGCGTTTCATCCAAAAAGACGAGGCGGGCACCTGGCTGATAGGCAAGCTCGGCCTGTTTGGCCGCCATATGCGCACGCACAACACCGGCAACATTGTTGGTGTCAGCCAAGCCTATCCCCGACATGCCCAAACGCTTGGCTGAGACAACAAGCTCTTCAGGGTGGGATGCTCCCGTCAGAAAGGAAAAATTGGATCGTATATCCAGCTCAAAATAGGTCGGCTTGTCTGCCATCACGCAAAAAGTCCATGGATAAACCAACGCGGATTGCTGATGCCACGCGGCCCGTACAGCCCTTCACGAAACAGCCACAAGCGGCGACCCTCTTGATCTTCCACCTGATAATAATCACGCGGCAAACAACGCGCGTCACCATCCGACACATCATGCCCCCACCACTCTCCGGTGATGCGTTCCGGGCCTTCGGCCTTTAAAATCGTGTAAAGAACACGGCGCCACCGCAAGCGCATGGGCGGGCCCTCCGGCACTTGCGCCACCACCTCAACCGGTTCAGGCGTTGAAAACAGACGAACCGGACGCAACGCTTTTGGCGCATGCGCATAATGATCATGTTCTACCGCTTTTTTCACCGGCACATGCTGAGAAGACAAGCATTCAGCGTACTCGGGCACATGGCTTTCTTGCGGAGAAAAGCGGCGAACCGGCACAGCAGCAGCCGCTTGCAAACCAAGCCGTGCGGCAATCCGGTCCATCAATATGTTGATGTCATGTGCGCCACCGGATTGATCAGCATCAAAGTCAGATTGTGGAGTTTCAAGATGATCCCAGGCGACGATGTTCAACCGCAGCAGATCAAAACCATACCCGGCATCAAAATCATCGCCAACAGATTTGATACGCTCCCGGAACAACTTAACAATTGTATCGGGGTCACGCAGTGGACAGGAGGTGCCAACCGCCAAACGGGTGACCAAGCCATCTACCCGAAAAAGGCCAAATTCCAACGCCCTGGCGCCCGCACCATGCGCTTCCAGTTGGGGTTTGAGGGTATGGGCAAGTGAATAAAGAACACGCTCAATATCATTGATGAGTCCGATAGGCTCGGCAAAACGGCGTTCGGCGGAAAACTCCGGCACCGGTAACCGCGGCGATAATGCCTCGTCCAACGCACCCAATGCCTGATCCAGGCGCATCAGGGGTTGACGGCCAAACCGGCGCGTCAACGACGCGCGCGGTGTATCCATAATATCGCCAACCGTCTTCAACCCCACCTTGCTCAATCCGGCGAGCGTGTCGCTCTCAAGGCGCAAGGCGGGCAATTTAAAAGGGCGCAAAAAGGAGGCCTCCGCACCTGCCTTGATACATGTCAGCGGTGCAGAACCATGATGGGCCGCCGCCCATGCGGTACCTGGCGTGGCTGCAATCGCCGCATGGGCTGCAATACCCTGGTGAAATAACCGCATTAAAAGGTCGGATAAAAGCGCTTCTTCTCCGCCAAAAAGATGCAGGCATCCGGTGACATCCAAAAACACGCCATCGGGCGCATCAAGCGCCACCAACGGGGTGTAGCGGTCACACCAATCGGCCACTGCAGTCAAAAAGCGGTGATCGGCCTCCTCATCGGCCGGTACAATATCGAGACCTGGATAAATGGCTTTGGCGTCTGCAAGCCCCTGACCGGCACGCAAGCCCCATTTCAGGCAGGCTTCATTCAAATGCGCAAGACGCATCGCATTCTTGGATTTGTGGGCATGAACCAGCGGCTTTTGCCGCCAAGGAGCCTCAACCTCTTTGCGCCATGACCCGCCGTGGCGCTGACGCATGGTGCGGTCCGTCGCCAGATAGGGCAAATGAATCGAAACGATCCGGGTGTCGGGACTTGCTCCCGGCGTGCGCGGTCCGGACAATGGAGGGGCTTGCGCCGACCTTGCGGCTTGCAGATGCTGCTTTGAAAAAGATGCATTCATGGCTGTTCCAATGCAAAATGAAAGAATTGCCGGCAGGCCCCGCCTTGTTTTTCAAAATTGATACCGCCAGTCCCAGCGGCCCGATGGAGCCCGGGCAGGGTTGTTCAAATGATGAACCGGCAAAGAGTGTGGCTTCACATGAGGGTGCAGGGGAAACGTCAAGACGCACAGGCGCAACACTGGCCAATGCGTCAACGCCCTGCCGCAACAGGAAAAGCGGCACGCCGGCATTCATCGCGCGCATGTGCAACCGTCGCGTCTCATGCAAGTTCGGGCCGCCCTTGGGCGCACGCAAATCCAGGACAATTCCGCCCAGTCCCCGCGTGGTGGCCGCTTCTTCACAAACCCACAGCGCATCGGTCAATTTGTTTACCGACACGAAATGCAGACGATCAGATGGAAGACCCAAACCCTCCATACCACGGCCATAGGGGCGACCGGCTTCACCCAAGGCGTGCTGCTGGGAGACCAGCAATATGGGCCCTAAAGTCCCTTTTGTTGCCTCATCATCCAAGGTCGCATGAACCAGGATTGCATGACGGGCAAAGAGCGCGCAGACAAAACCATAAGCGCTGCCCATATCGCGCGCCGCAGGCGCATATATCTCCGTCAGTCCACGCCAGGGAATACCGCCTTGAAGATCATGGTCAAAATCTTCATGGCCAAGCGGCAGGCGACCATCGAGGACATTTTGCCGACGCTTTTCCAAATATGTGACATCATCCTCAAAGCCCTCCACCTGACCGGTGAGCGCCCGCATTTGATAGCGCAAAAGGCGCAATGTTTTTGTACGGTCCCGATTGCAGGCAACAGCTTTCCTGTTCACCGCAACACTCAATTGAGATGCCATGGCGATCATCCGTTTTTGTTTTTCAAAGAAAACACGAACCCGGCCAACGCCTGTCAGACAGACCTCGGCTAACGGGTGGCAAACACTTTTTTACACCCTGAACGGCTATTTGTTCTCTTTATGTTCCTATTGATTCCAGTGACGGCAAAAAGAGTCAACCATCATTTTACGGAATTTATTCCTCTGCGCCAAAATAGCGCTTCGGGCCAAAGTCAACCACCTCAACCATCTACCGCACCATCGACAGCGCGGCGCCGCGGATTTCGCGTAGCAATTTGCGCTTCATCGCCCCTTCAAAATTCTCAAAGCCGAAGGCAACTTCCACAAAAGATCCAACGCCATAGCGTACCTCTTTGCGGTAAAAAGGCTCCGGATCGGGGTCCGCACCGGTGATAACCAGCCCATTGACCTGCACACCCTCAAACGGAAAATTGGCATAGGCCTCGGTCGGGCCAAAACCTTCATTGTTCACCCCATCGCCAGATACATCAATGACCCGGCGGCTGCATTGCACCGGCGCCTTTGCAAAACGGGTTGAGGCATAACCAAGGGCGCTGCCCATAGAGGTCGGTAAATCACTGCGCACCCGCTCATGGGCCCGCAAACCAGCACCGACGGCAAAAATATCGGCGGCATCTTTGACAAATGTCCACGGCACCATTTCAAAATGACGATAAGTGCCACTCCATTCAAAGGCCATGATTTGAATGCCGCCCACATCCTCAATGGCGGCAACAACTTCCGGATCCTCCAGCGCACGGGCGGTTCCCCCCACCTGCAGACGGTATTCGTCCGAATTGACGCTCGATGAGACATCAATTGCCAATATGAGAGAAAGCGAACAGGCCTGCGCAGAATCAAACGCCATCAAGGCCGTAAAACCGGCAATGAACGCAACGGGCCTCAAAGCGACCCCAGTTTGACGTCTGGTTCATAGTCACCGGGCACTTGCTTGATAACAGCCTGCGCACAACGCATGGTTTGAGTGTCAGCGTCAAACGCGTAAGCAGGATCGCCATGCAACTGCCATCCCCTAGCCAGCGCCTCGGTCACCTTGTGGCAAAAGCTGGAATCATCAGGGCCGGTCAGAAGCCTGTATGCAATCATAACGTCTCCTCACCTTCCTTTGCGCGCACCTCAATCATGGCCTGACGCGCCAACAGCGCCTCAGCCTGCTCCAAATGCAAACGTTCCACCATTTTACCGCCAAGGGAAATCACACCCTTGTCAGCATTTTCGGGTAAATCAAATGCGTCGACAATCTGTTGCGCTGTATCCAAAGCATCTGCCCCCGGCGAGAAGTTCCTGTTGGCCGCCAAGATCTGCGCGGGATGGATAAGCGTTTTTCCATCAAAACCAATGGCGGCCGCACTACCACACTCGCGATCAAAAGCCTCCAGATCTTGGAAATCATTATAAACCCCGTCGATGGAAGCGATGGCGTTCGCCTTTGCCGCTAAGATAATTTGCATAAACCACGGGTGAGCCACCGAACGGACCGCATCACCAGTCAAGGCCGCTTCTTTGAAAAGGTCATTGGTGCCAAGGACAAGCGCTTGCAAGCGAGAAGCCATTTTCTGCGCATGACCGGCAATATCGGCAACCTGCAAAACACCCATTGGCGTTTCAATCATCGCCCACAACTTTATCGTCGGCGGAGCATCGGTCTCACCAAGTGCATCTTCAACCAATTGAAGATCGTGAGGTGACGAAACTTTGGGAATGACAATCGCATCGGGACAGCAAGCCCGCGCGGCCATCAAATCCTCGGTGAACCACCGCGTATCAAGACCATTGATGCGGATCGCGCGGGTCTTCGCTGTTCTCTGCGCCTTTTGAAAATATCCACGCAACTGCTCGCGCGCGTCGGATTTTGCCTCTGGTGCAACAGAATCTTCCAGGTCAAAAATCACCGCATCGCAATTGAGCGTAGGTAATTTAGCAAGCGCCCGTTCATTATTGGCGGGCAAATAAAGGACGCTTCGTAAAATCAGTCGGTTGGTTTCCATGAATTTCCGATCTTCCCAAATTGACCTTTGTTGCAAGGCACATTGACGCGCATGGGCAGCCCATCTATCACGCCGCAAAACCTAAATGAAAAGATGCAATAGTCGCATGCAAAAATTCACAACACTGACCGGCGTTGCTGCACCCCTTCCGATCATCAATGTCGATACCGACATGATCATCCCGAAAGACTATCTAAAGACTATCAAACGCACCGGGCTGTCGGCCGGTCTCTTCGCAGAAATGCGGTTGCATGAAGATGGCTCCGAAAACCCGGACTTCATTTTAAACAAGTCGGCATATCGCAAGGCATCCATCCTGGTTGCTGGTGATAATTTTGGCTGCGGTTCGTCTCGTGAACATGCCCCTTGGGCGCTTCTGGACGCTGGTATTCGCTGCGTCATCTCCACAAGCTTTGCCGATATTTTCTACAACAATTGCTTTAAAAACGGCATCCTTCCGATCGTCGTAACGCCGGAAGAGCTGGAAAAGCTGATGGATGATGCCGAGCGCGGAGCCAATGCGACATTGACGGTGGATTTGGAAGCGCAGGAAGTGCGCGGCCCAGATGGCGGCGTTATCAGTTTCGATATAGATCAGGCCCGCAAACATAATTTGCTCAATGGTCTTGATGACATCGGCTTGACCATGGAAAAAACCGGTGCGATCGCAGATTTCGAGCAGGAATTGGCTCAACAGCGTCCATGGGTTTGAACAGCGTAAATCGGTCAGCATCTTTAAAAGGGATATGACAATGTCGGACGAAGTTTTTGAAAAGACAAGGCGCATTGTGGCGGAAAAAGCCGAATTGGATGCCGAGTCCCTGACACGCGATAGCGTTTTGGAGGACATCGAAATCCAGTCTCTTGAATTGGCCGAGATTATCTTCGACCTGGAAGACGCATTTGATATTGAGATTGAGCTCAACGCCGCCAAAGCGTGGGAAGAACTCAAAACCGTCGGCGATGTCACGGACGCGATCACCAAGATTGTCGAGGCAAAAGGCTCGTGACAGAACGCATCGTCGTAACCGGCCAAGGCGCGATCAGCAGCCTTGGTCCGGATGCGCGCTCCAACTGGGAAAACATGAAGGCGGGATATTGCGGCATCAAACCGCTTGAAATCCCGGACCAACGCGATTTGAAAGTGGGCCTTGCGGCACAGATTCGCGAAATGCCGTATAGCGAGATCAGCAAACGCCACCGCACGACCATGTCAAAGTTCGGCATGCTTGCCGTCATGGCAGCCGCCGAAGCCTTGGAAGATGCCGGTCTTGACGGCGAAAATGCTTTTGATCCTACCCGCACAGGTGTGGTGATCGGCTCCGGCATATTCGGCGCAGACGCGGCAGACCGCGCCTATCTCGATATCCTGCGCGATGGCAAAAAACGTACCGAAATCTTTGCGATCCCCAAAGTCATGCCATCATCACCATCGGTGCATATTTCCATGGTTTTCGGCATCAAAGGACCTACATACAGTCTGGCATCGGCCTGTTCTTCCGCCAACAACGCGATCGCATCGGCGCTCGATCTGCTTCGTGCAGGACGGGTGGACGTCGTGTTGGCTGGCGGCTCGGAAACACCGGTCACTTTTGGCATTTTGAAAACATGGGAATCAATGCGCATCCTGGCAAAGACCGGATGTCGGCCCTTTTCTGCTGATCGCGAAGGCTTGCTACTGGGTGACGGCGCGGGCGTCTTTGTCATGGAGACCGAAAGCCACGCCAAAGCCCGCGGGGCGACCATCCTGGCTGAAATTGCAGGCGCTGGAATGTCCGCCGATGCAGGTGACATTGTGGCGCCAGATGCGGATGGAGCGGCCCTTGCCATGCAAAAAGCTCTCGAAGACGCCGGTCTGGCGCGCGAAGATGTCGCCTATATAAATGCGCACGGAACCGGTACGGCCGGAAATGACAAGACCGAAACCTTGGCCATCCGCAAAGTCTTTGGCGCGCACGCTGACAGTTTAGCGGTTTCGTCCACCAAGTCGATGCACGCACATTGCCTCGGCGCGTCGGGTGCACTGGAATTGTTGGCCTGTATCAATGGCATCCGTGACGGCATCGCACCGCCAACTATTAATCTGACCGAGCCTGATCCCGAGTGCGACCTGGACTATGTGCCAGAGAACTCACGCGCCATGAACATCGACGCAGCCTTGAGCAATTCCTTTGCTTTTGGTGGTGCGAACGCAGTGATCGCCGTCAAAAAAGCTTGAGCAATGCGCAAACTGATTTCGACCGGTTCACCCTTTGAAGAAATGGCAGGCTATTCACGCGCTGTCGTGCAGGGAGACTGGTGCTTTGTGTCCGGCACGACCGGTTACGAATATCCATCGATGTCCATGCCGGAATCCATTGAGGAGCAGACCCGAAATATTTTGGTGACAATCGACAAAACGCTGACCGAAGTGGGTTTTGACCGACAAGACATAGTCCGGGTTCAGTACACCATCATAAACGCAGATGATGCAGACTTGGTGTTTCCCATCCTAGGTGCCTATTTCAAAGGCATCAAACCGGCCGCAACCATGGTTGTCGCCGGACTGATCAAGCCGGAAATGAAAATCGAGATTGAAGTGACTGCGCTTCGCTCAGGAGCCTAGGTATAGCGGGCTACACGCTTCCCGATGTTGAATTTGACAGCGCAAAAGCGCTGGATAACTGGCTTCTTCAAAATCATTCCACTAGCGACTCAATATGGGCAATCCTTCGGAAGAAGACGGTTGCCGACAAGTATATCGACCGCCCCACATTGGTGAAAACCCTCCTTCGCTATGGTTGGATCGATTCACTGCCAAGAGCCATGGATGGAAAACGCTCCAAGCTCTTACTCTCACCACGCAAGCGTGGCAGTGCCTGGTCGGCCGTGAACAAACGAATTGTCGGAGAACTGATCGCTGAAAAGTCGCTTCACCCCTCCGGACAGGCTGCTATTAATGCCGCCAAAGCTGATGGTAGTTGGTCAGCGCTCGATGAGGTTGAGGACGGAAAGTTGCCCGACGATCTGAAAAAAGCATTGGATGCTAATCCGCCAGCGCGCAAAAACTTCGACGCTTTTCCTTGGTCTTCGCGTCGCGGCATTCTTGAGCGGATCACACTGGCCAAGAAAGCCGATACACGCGCCAAGCGCGTTCAAGAAACCGCCGACCTTGCAGGGCAGAACAAACGTGCGCTCGATTGGCGCGCGAAGCAAAAAGCGTAGAAGCAACAGTAGCTGCAGAACACATTGCGTTTGAATGAGCGCCGTCTTACAAGCCTGATCAAAATCCAACAGTACCGATCAGTACACCGACGGGGATATCCATGACAGAAAAGTCTCTCTTTTTGTTGCCGGGCGACGGCATCGGCCCGGAAGCTATGGCCGAAGTGCGCAAGCTCATTAATTATATGAATGGGCATGAAAACACGGGCTTTACAATTACCGAAGGTCTTGTCGGTGGTGCGGCGTATGACGCACACGGCGCAGCCATTTCCGATGCGGATATGGAAAAGGCTATGGCAGCCGATGCGGTTCTTTTTGGCGCTGTTGGTGGCCCCAAATGGGATGCCGTGCCCTATGAAGTTCGTCCGGAAGCCGGTCTGCTGCGTCTGCGCAAAGACATGGCTTTGTTCGCAAATCTGCGGCCTGCCATCTGCTATCCCGCATTGGCTGAGTCGTCATCGCTAAAGCAAGAGGTCGTGGAAGGTCTCGATATATTAATCGTACGCGAACTGACGGGTGGGGTCTATTTTGGTGAACCCAAAGAAATCATCGATCTCGGTAACGGCCAAAAACGGGGCATCGACACGCAAGTCTATGACACATTCGAGATTGAGCGCATTGCAGGCGTCGCCTTCGATTTGGCTCGCACACGGCAAAACAAAGTCTGCTCGATGGAAAAACGCAATGTAATGAAGTCCGGCGTTTTGTGGAATGAGGTTGTCACCGCAACCCATTCAGACAAATATCAGGACGTGGAGCTGACCCACATGCTCGCGGATGCTGGCGGTATGCAGCTGGTACGCTGGCCAAAACAGTTCGACGTTATCGTCACCGATAACCTCTTCGGCGACATGCTGTCCGATGTTGCAGCGATGCTCACAGGTTCACTGGGCATGCTGCCATCAGCGTCGCTGGGCGCGCCTGATGCCGTCACCGGCAAGCGTAAAGCGCTTTATGAACCCGTGCACGGCTCCGCGCCGGATATCGCGGGTCAGGGGATCGCGAACCCGATTGCCATGATTGCATCCTTTGCCATGTGCCTGCGCTATTCCTTCAATATGATTGAAGAAGCAGAGCGCGTGGAAAAAGCCGTATCTGATGTACTCGACAAGGGTTTGCGAACCGGTGACATTATGGCACAGGGGTGCCGTCAGATTTCAACCGCTGAGATGGGTGACGAGATACTGGCAGCTTACGGGCAATAAACTTTTAAATGGATGGGGCAATCCATGAGAAAACTGATCTGTGTGGCCATCACGCTGGCCATGACCGGCTGTGCGTCTATCACGCGCGGCGTCAATAGTGATGTGGTCATTCAATACGAACCGGCAGACGCTACCGTGACCACGTCGCTTCAGCATCGCTGTACAGCTTCGCCATGCTCGGTTCGCGTTCCACGCAAAGAGACTTTTCAAGTAGTCGCACAGCGGCAAGGCTATATCAGCCAGACGGTTCAGGTGACGACCAAGGTCAGCGGTAGCGGTGCAGCAGGCTTTGCCGGCAACGCGCTTTTGGGCGGCGTTGTGGGCATGGGTGTTGATGTTGCAACCGGTGCAGCGCTGGAGCACAACCCAAATCCGGTGATTATCCAACTGAAACCGGAAACGTCGCAAACCGTCATTGTGCCGGTTGAGCCTATCAGCGAACCGCAGCCAGACGTGAACCATAACACGCCTGTCTCATGAGGTTGCGACCAGACAAGTTGATAAAGTGATGGGCTGTATCAAAAGACTTGTTTGACATTTTACGCACACTCCATCACTAAGCGGCCACCATGCGCAATGTGATGAAGACAAAAACGACCATCTGACCCGTTCCGCCCCACACTCTCCCCGGGGCGGGAAGAGTGGCGCTTGGAAAAGCGAAGGGGGAGAGAGGAGCAAGGCAGAAGACCATGGGTTTCAAAATCGCAATCGCAGGCGCTACCGGAAATGTCGGCCGGGAAGTGCTCGACATCCTCGCAGAGCGCGGCTTCCCGGCGGACACGGTCGTACCGCTGGCATCACGTCGTTCAGTGGGTCAGGAAGTCTCGTTTGGCGACAAGGAACTCAAAGTTCAAGCGCTGGAAAATTATGACTTCTCCGATACCGACATTTGCATCATGTCAGCAGGTGGCTCGGTCTCAAAGGAATATGCACCCAAAATCGGCGCTCAGGGGTGCGTCGTCATCGACAATTCGTCCGCCTGGCGCTATGACGCTGACGTCCCTCTTATTGTGCCGGAAGTTAATGCCGATGCCATTGAAGGATTTACCCGCAAAAACATCATTGCAAACCCGAACTGTTCCACAGCGCAATTGGTCGTCGCACTGAAACCCTTGCACGAAAAAGCAACCATCAAGCGAGTAGTGGTTTCCACTTATCAATCAGTGTCCGGCGCGGGCAAAGAGGCGATGGACGAGCTCTTCGCGCAAACACGGGCCGTCTATGTCGCCGATCCGGTTGAATCCAAGAAATTCACAAAGCGCATGGCGTTTAATATAATCCCGCACATCGATCAGTTCATGGAAGACGGCTACACCAAAGAGGAATGGAAGGTGACAGCCGAAACCAAAAAAATGCTGGACCCGAAAATCAAGGTGACCTGTACCGCCGTGCGTGTACCGGTGTTCATCTCGCACTCTGAGTCCGTAAACATTGAGTTCGAAGATGAGATTACTGCCGATGAGGCACGAGAAATTCTACGCGAGGCACCAGGCTGTCTGGTCGTCGATAAACACGAGGATGGTGGCTACATCACGCCCTATGAAGCGGCAGGCGAAGATGCGACGTTCATCTCACGGATCCGCGAAGACATCACGGTTGAGAATGGACTTAACATATGGGTTGTGTCAGACAATTTACGCAAAGGTGCTGCACTGAACACCGTGCAAATCGCTGAAGTTCTTGTCAACCGCGGGTTGATCCAACCGAAAAGAGAAGCCGCCTGATTACAAGAACGTCGCAAGGAAAAAAGTCCGCTCGGTTGAGCGGGCTTTTTTTATTCAGCTGCTTTGGGATATTCGCGCCCGTCATCAGGTGGACTATACTCTTCAAGCCGGTCGTCATTGCTCGCAGTCAAAGCAACTGGCTCAGCGTCTGTATCGGCTTCGATCTTATCCATTTTGACCGGATTGAAACGCTGCATCACCCGCGCCTTAATCACACCAAGCATTCCGCCTTGAGCCAGAACCGCATTATTGCGCGTGAAGATGACCAACGCGGCGGGTGTAACAACCAGTGTTAGAAGGGTAGAGAAAGCCAAACCAAATACGATCGCCGAAGACAGAGCGATCCACCATTGCGTGGAAGGCGCTCCGATGGTCACCTCCTGGCTCAGAAGCGCAAGGTTCACGCCAAATGCAATCGGCAATACGCCGAGGATGGCAGTCACAGCAGTTAGCATCACCGGACGCACCCGCTCACGACAGGTTTCGAGAATAGCTTCATGCTTATCCATGCCTTGTGAGCGCAAGTATGCATAGGTGTCGATGAGAACGATGTTGTTGTTTACCACAACACCGGCCAGCGCAATGGTGCCAACCGCTGTCATTACAATAGAGAACGGCATCTCCATGATCATCAGGCCGAGAAGAACACCGATTGTCGACATAACCACGGCTGATAGCACCAGAAACACATAGCGGAACCGGTTGAACTGACCCAGCAACAGCGCGAAAATCAGGAAAATCGCAACACCGAAGGCCTGGCCCAGAAACGCCGCTGCCTCGTCACTTTCCTGATCAGAGCCAACCATTTCCCAACGAATATTTTCCGGGAAAGTCATGGTTTCCAAATGCTCGGCAACCTGCGCCTGAAACGCTGAGTCTTGTGATCCCTCAACGAGGTTCGATTCAACCGTAAGCGTCCGGGATTGATCGATCCGCGTCAGCGTACCCAAAGATGCCGCCGGTTGGCGATCAATAAAGTTTGCAATCGGAACCGATCCTTGAGCTGTTTCCACCCGCAATTGATCAAGCGTTGCAAATGTGCGCCGTTCCGACGGAAGACGCAGGCGGATGTCAACCGCATCATCCACGCCAGCCGGGCGGTAATCCGACAGCTTCAGGCCAGTTGTCACCAGCTGGACCACGGTGCCGATCGCGTTCGGCGACACGCCAAACTTGGCAGCTTCGGTCCGGTTGACTTCCAATTCCCAATCCACGCTCAAAGGCGGCAAACCGTCGCTGAGATCAATCACTTCCGGAATCGTTTGCAAATAGGCAGCCACACCTCTGGCGGTATCTTCCAAACCAGTCGGATCATCAGCGGAAAGGCGAACCTGAATGGGCTTGCCCTGTGGAGGGCCAGCATCGGGAACGGAAACCTCGATGCTTGCGCCGGCGATGCCGGCGATCGCTTCACGCAGGTCCGTGAGTATCTCACCAGCAGGCTTGCGCTCGCGCCAATCGACAAACTCATATTGAATGGTGCCGATGGTGTCTTCGCTGGCACCACCGCCAATTTGCACACCACCATCGGTTCGCCCAACGGTCACATTCACAGATTCGATACCCGGCCAACTCAGCACTTGGTCCTCTGCCAAACGTACGATCCGGTTCTGCTCATCAAGCGATAAATTGCCCTGTGCCTTGACATAAAGAAGACCGAACTCAGGCTCGACGTTAGGGAAGAACTCCACACCATAATTGTTCTGGGTAAAGGAATAAACGATGCCACCCATGACACCCGTAACCAGGAGCAGGGTCAGTACAGGTGCACGAACCACACGCTTGATCAGTGCCATATAGGCGCCGTCAGGAACGCGTTTTTGCACCGCTGCCTTGCCAACAATCGACCCGATTGTGGGCGCAAAAAGCAGCGCGTAGATCGTTGATGCCGATAGTGTCGCGATAAGCGTAATCGGCATATAGCGCATGAATTCGCCGACAATACCGGGCCAGAACAACAAGGGCGAAAAGGCAGCAATACGTGTCAGGGTCGACACAACGACCGGCCCAAACATGCGGCGTGCAGCTTCTGAAAAGGCAGGGCCGGCCTCAATCCCTTCGGCCATGCGTCGTTCGGCATATTCGGTCACGATGATCGCGTCATCTACCAACATGCCTACCGCCAGGATCAAGGAGAACAACACGACAATGTTCACGGTGTACCCTGCGATGGACAGGAACAAGATCCCCATCAGGAACGATGTCGGGATGGCCAATCCAATCAAGAGTGAAGACCGGAACCCGAGGAAGAACAGGATGACGATGAATACCAAGATGACAGCCGTCAGAACAGAATTCTGAAGATCGTTCAACATCGTGCGGATGTCGGTCGAAGAATCCTGCGTGAAAGTGATCTCCACACCTTCCGGCAGAAATTGCGCAAACTCCTCAGCAGCGGCTTTGGCGCCATCCACCGTTGATATCAGGTTTGCACCGGCGCGTTTGGACACTTCGATTGCGATTGCCGGACGGCCGTTCAGCCGCGCAATCGTGGACCGATCTTCAAAGGTCGAACGGATCGTCGCAAGATCACGCGCACGAACTACAGCATTGCCACTCACGGCAATCGGCAAATTGGCGATGTCTTCGACCGTTTCGATCAATGCTGGAACTTTGACAGCATATTTGCCCTCGTCACCTTCCAGCGTTCCGGCGGCAACAAGCTGGTTGTTGCTCCCCACACCGGCAACCAACTGGTCAAGTTGAAGGCCGTAAGAGGAGAGTTTGACCGGATCAATGATGACCTCAACCATCTCATCGCGCGATCCTTGAAGGTTAGCTTCAAGAACGCCCTCCACATCCTCGATCCGGTCTTGCAGTTCTTTCGCGCTGCGGGTCAAAACACGCTCAGGCACATCACCGGACAGCGTCACCACCAAGACCGGGAACTCAGAAATATTGACTTCTTGAACCAAAGGCTCGTCTGTGCCGGTCGGAAATTCGTTTTTGGCCTGGTCAACTTCGGTGCGAACATCATCAAGCGCGCGTCCGAGATCAGCGGACGTGTCAAACTCAACAACAACGTTGCCACCACCCTGATACGCGCTCGCGGTGATCGTATCGACACCCTTGATGTTGGAAAGCTCGCTTTCCAACGGTCGGATCAAAAGCCTCTCAGCATCCTCAGGTGATACGCCATCTAGGCTGACGCCCACATAGATAACCGGAAACTGAATATCTGGCTCTGATTCCTTGGGAATGTTCACATAGGACACGGCACCGGCGAGCAAAAAAAAGGTCAGCGCCAGAATGGTCAGGCGAGCATTTTTTACTGCAACATCAAGGAGCGCCATCATTGTGAAACCACCTCGCCGCGCACTTCCTCGATTAAGGTATTAATAATATCCTGCTCGACCAGCTGGGGATCGACTGTCTGCTCATCAGAAACGATGTTTTGCCCCGCAACGATGATGCGCGCGCCTTCGGGAATACCGCCAAGGATCAACGCATTGCTTGAATCATCAACAATATCAATTGGATGGAACACCACTTTATTTTCATCATCGACAGAACGAACGCCTAGATTCCCTCGTGAATCCAACGTGATGATGGACCGGGGCGCTGGTGTTGCCAAAACCGGCTTGCCGCGCAGGATTATCTCCGCCGTCATGCCCGAAGGGATGGTCAAGTCAGGGTTTTGAACTTCAACTTCAACTTCATAAGTACGCGTAGCGGGGTTGGCCTCCCGGCTGATGTAACGCACGGTACCGTCGACTGTTTCGCCAGAAACCAAACGCAGCGACGCTGAATCGCCCACAGCAACTAGCGACAAATCCTGCTCATTGATCTCACCAACACCAATGATTGGGTCGAGCGCAATCAATGTCCCGACAGCAACACCGGGTTGAACCGCCGATCCCAATTCAACATTGACTACATCCAAAACGCCATCAAATGGCGCCGTGATATCAAGGCGGTCAAGTTCGGCTTTGAGCCCTGCCAAGTCCGCTTCCGCATCAGCGACGGCTGTGATCAATTCTTCAAGTTGCAGTTTGGGCAATGTGCCCCTGGCAACCAACTCAGCGCGCGCCTCCAATTCCGTGCGTCGACGTTTGAGTTGTGCTTCGGCCGAGGCAAGCTGGATATCACGCCCTTCCGGGTCAAGTCGGGCGAGCATGTCACCCTTGGAAACTCGACCACCCTGTTTCACCGGCAGTTTGCCAATAATCCCGCTCTCACGTGCTGTAATCTGGGTTGTCTTGTCCGCCTGGGTCACCCCCGAGATCCGAACCGTGCGCGCATGCTGCACTTGCGGTATCACCGCTACGCCCACTGTTTGAAGGGCACGGCCAGTAATGGTTGTTTCGTCATCTTCGACAGAGGTTGGTTCTATGGTCGCTTCGCCGGAAGACTGGCTTGCCGCGCTCCCCACATACGAGAAGTCGCCCGTTATGACCCATGCACCCGATAACACGAGCACGAGAACCGACGCATATTGATGCGCTTTCATTCATTTATTCCGTTCTGGCTTTTGCGGTTGCCAATATTTTACTCAAACAGAAACACGTCAATTAACAGTGAATGTGCCCCAGATGTATTTTGACAAAATATCAAATTTTGTCATAACGTCAATCATGTTGAATTTTGCTGCTGACAAAAAGAGCGTGATTCTGAAAGCATCATTTGAGGTCTTCATAACCTACGGGTTTCGCAAGACCTCAATGGATGACATAGCGCGCGCTGCAGGCATGTCTCGCCCTGCGTTATACCAGTCGTTTAAAAACAAAACGGATATTTTCCGGGCTTTGGCGACCCATTTTTGTGAAGTTTCGCTCAGCAAAGCCGAAACCGAACTGAAGGGCAAAGCAGGTTTTGACCAACGTTTGATGCGGGCCATTGAAGTTTCGGTCATTGAAATGAACGCGATGATGGAAAAAACACCGCACGGTATGGAACTCATGGCCGTCAATGATGAGATTGCCCATGACTTGGAAGAAATCTGGACGTCGCGTTTTGTTGCACTGTTAAAAGACGCTTTTCTGGACGCAAACGACAAAGGTGAGATCAATCTGTCCAAGGTCGGCATCACAGCGCAGGAAGTGGCTCAGGTTTTTGATCATACGATGGAAGGGCTTCGGACACGTTGCATGCGCGGTGAGAAAATCAATGATGCCATTTACACCGTTGTCCGGTTTTTTGCCGGGGCATTGACCGCCGAACCGCTTCCCAAAACGACTGATATCAAGTCCGTGGTCGCCCAAATCGCTTGAAAGCATCGGTCATGCGTCGCCCCATCGGACGCTTTTCCGGCGCAACCGCATGTAGTTGAACCTTTATCTCTTCTTCAAGGTTCAAGGTTGGTTCAACACCAATCATGTCGAAAGAAGAGTCCAGGAAATCCTGTGCAGCTGCCCGACCCATGTCGCGCATGTAGAGAAGAAAATTTATTTCCGCGTTCAGCTTCGAGGAAGCAGATAGCTGCTCCACCACCGGATCGGCGGCAATTCGGTGCATGCGTATAGCTGAGTAGTTAGTTCCTTCGAGTCGCCCGCTTTCCTTTAGCCGACGAACAAACTCGATCGCACGAAGTTCACGCAACAAAGCCGCGTTAAAAGTGATCTCATTCATACGGTCCTGAATTTCCTGCGCTGTTCGAGGCGTCTCCATCCGGTCAATCGGATTGATCTGAACCAGCAGGCAGTCCTCGGTCTCTGTCTCATAAAAAAACGGATACAGCACCGGATTACCGCCAAAGCCACCATCCCAGTAGGGCACACCATCAATTTCAACGGCTTTGAAAACGGTGGGCAAACAGGCTGAAGCCATTACCGCCGGGCAGTCTATTTCTTGTCGACCGAAGACCCGCACTTTCCCGGTTTGCACACTGGTGGCAGAGATAAATGTCTTAAATGCATCGCAATGGGTGACATTGCCGAAATCGATGACTTCTTCCACGACATCCTTAAGCGGATTGATATCAAGCGGATTGGTATCATAGGGAGAAAATACCCGGGACATCAGGTCATAAATCCGGAAGGTCGGGGAATTTTCAAACGAGAAATTACCAAACCAAACATCCCATGGCGTGCGTTGGATCGGCGAAAACATGCCCTTGCGTGCCACCGCGCGCCAAAACACATCCAGTCGTTCACGCGCACCATCCCGCCCGCCGCGGGTCCAACCATCGGCCAGAGCTACGGCATTCATCGCACCCGCACTGGTACCGGATACAGCTTCGAACGAAACCCGGCCATCTTCCAACAGGGCATCCAGGACACCCCAGGTAAATGCACCATGAGATCCGCCACCCTGGAGCGCCAGATTGATAACCTTGGACTTTGTTTTTCCATTCGGCTTTTTGGCCATGTGTTCCGTCTTTTCGCCTAAACTAAAGGGCCGTCCATCCGCCATCGACAGATATGGCTGTGCCGGTAATCTGGCTGGCAGCATCTGAACACAAGAAAACGGTCGTCGCACCCATCTGTTCGACCGTAGCAAACTGACGGGTTGGTTGGCGGGTTAACATGACCTTGTCGAGAACCTCTTCACGACCCATGTCGTGGGCTTTCATTTGATCTTCAATTTGTCCTTCGACCAGTGGCGTGAGAACGTAACCCGGGCAAAGCGCATTACACGTAGCGTTGATCTTCGATTCCGCAAATTCCAACGCCGTCACTTTTGAAAGACCAACGACCCCATGTTTTGCCGCGACATAGGCTGCTTTGTAAGGCGACGCCGTCAAACCATGGGCAGATGCAACATTGACAATACGGCCCCAGCCTTTTTCTTTCATCAAGGGCACTGCCACGGCTGATGTATGAAAAGCCGACGACATATTGATCGCGATGATCGCGTCCCATTTGCCGATCGGAAAATCCTCAAGAGGCGCAACATGTTGAATGCCGGCATTGTTGACCAGAATGTCGACCGTACCGAACTCTTCTGCCGCTTTTTCCACCAGCATGCGCGACAAATCCGCTTTTGACAGGTCGGCAGAAACATAGACGGTCTCATTGCCAAACTCTTTGGCAATTTCTGCCGCCAAGGCATGATCTTCATCACTGTCTGTATAGGAGTTAATGACAACATTATGGCCTTCAGCAGCGAGAGACCGCGCAATGCCAAGGCCGATGCCAGAGTTTGAGCCCGTAACCACAGCAGTTTTCTTGTCAGACATGATGGTTCCCCCTATGCACGCAATTTGACGGGTTGATTGTGTTGCGATGCAGCATAAGCACCGCAACGCATATTGTCATCCAACGATGACAACACAGCACGACACAAAGGCGATAAATGTTACAAGTCTATGGATATTCCGGGTGCACCACAGTGAAAAAGGCCCGTGATTGGGCCAACGAAAACGGGGTGTCACATGAGTATGCGCACTTCAACAAGATAGATGACTTGGAAAACAAGCTAGAAACATGGGTCGACGCGGCCGGTATTGATCTGGTGTTCAACGCCAAATCCCAAACGCTGAAAAAGATGGATGAGGCCGACCGCAACGCAATTCTCGCATCTAAAGAGAGCAAAATTGCAGCGATGCGCGATGATCCCAGACTGATCAAGCGTCCGGTTGGCACCAATGGCAAAACGGTGCTCACCGGCTTTGACAGTGAAGCATGGCAAAACGCCTTTGCTTGAATGTGGCCGGTTGCTTGTCTAGGAATGGGCAGGCTCCGACAGGACAATAAAATGACAGATAACAGCGTCAGTTATATTGGACATATGTTCCCACGCCGAAAGTCTGTACCCGTCGATGTGGGAGGGGTCATCGTTGGGGGCGATGCGCCGGTTGTTGTTCAGTCAATGACCAACACCGATACCGCCGACATTGATGGAACGGTCAAACAAGTCGCTGATCTTCATACCGCAGGATCTGAAGTGGTGCGCATAACGGTTGATCGCGATGAAAGCGCTGCTGCGGTACCCAAAATTCGCGAACGGCTTGAGCGCCTCGGGTTTGACATTCCTTTGGTGGGTGATTTTCATTACATCGGCCACAAATTGTTGGCAGATCATCCTGCCTGCGCGGAGGCATTGGCCAAATACCGAATAAATCCCGGCAATGTCGGTTTTAAAAACAAGCGCGATAGGCAATTCATCGACATCATCGAAATGGCCATCCGCTACGACAAGCCCGTGCGGATCGGTGTCAACTGGGGTTCTCTTGATCAGGAACTGCTGACCAGTTTGATGGACGAGAACCAGAACAACGGATCTCCCCTTTCGGCAGCCGAAGTGATGCGTGAAACCATCATCCAATCAGCACTTTTGTCAGCAGAGCTTGCCGAAAAAACCGGTCTTCCCCGCAATAAAATTCTTCTTTCCGCCAAAGTCAGCCAGGTTCAGGATCTGATCGGCGTGTATGCCGATCTGGCGGCGCGATGCGACTATGCGCTCCATTTGGGATTGACCGAGGCCGGGATGGGATCAAAGGGCATCGTTGCCTCTTCGGCTGCTTTGGCTGTGCTGTTGCAGCAGGGAATCGGTGACACCATCCGTATCTCGCTGACACCTGAACCCAACGGAGATCGGCGCAAGGAAGTGCAAGTAGCACAGGAACTGCTGCAAACGATGGGCTTCCGGCAGTTCCTTCCTGTTGTCGCCGCATGTCCCGGTTGTGGACGCACAACGTCGACTGTTTTTCAGGAGCTGGCGCGCAAGATCGAAGATGATTTGCGCAAAAACATGCCCGTATGGCGCGAAGAATATCCCGGCGTGGAAAACCTTAAAGTGGCTGTCATGGGCTGTATCGTCAACGGCCCAGGCGAATCGAAACATGCCGATATCGGCGTCTCATTGCCGGGCACTGGAGAAACACCCGCAGCGCCGGTTTACATCGACGGCAAAAAGGCTGCGACACTGCGTGGCGACAACATTGCCGGTGATTTCGAAGCGATGGTCAAAAACTATATCGAACAGCGCTACGGTCACGGTGCCAACTCCGATGCTGCCTAGTCGGCATTTTCTGTCAATCGTTACTCTATTTTGTTTCGTATCAGGAACAAACAGTGTTTTTGCTAAATTAAGAAGTGTTAACCAGCCGCTTTTTGTTGATGGCATCTGCCAGCTTATTGAACAAGAAGCCCGGCAAAACGGGCTACCTCCCGACTATTTTGCCAGATTGATTTGAAAGGAAAGCCGGTTTGATGCCAACGCTATCTCGCCGGCCGGGGCGCTGGGTATCGCGCAGTTTATGCCGCAGACCGCGGAAAAAAGAGGATTGGACAATCCGTTTGATCCCCGAGAAGCCATCCCGAAGTCAGCGCAATACTTGGCGTTTCTGCGCGTTAAATTCGGCAATCTCGGTTTGGCCGCGGCAGCCTACAATGCCGGTGAAGCCCGATTGAGCAACTGGCTTTCGGGTAGAACAACCCTTCCTTTGGAAACAGAAAACTATGTCTTGCAGGTTACTGGAGAGCCGGCAGAAACGTTTCGCGAGCGCCGCCGCCAGGTTAAAATGATCCCACTGAAACAGGGGCGATCCTTTCAACGCGCATGCATAGGTCTCCCGCTCGGGCCCGATGACGGCATCTCAATGGCAAGCACTTTTGTTATGCCTTGGGCGATCCAAGTCGCCGGAAACTTCAACCGCGCTGTCGCCAACAGAAAATGGCAGGAGCTCAAAGCCAACCACGGCTCATTAATAGGCACCCGCCCGGTCGCTGTCAGTGAACTGCGCACTTCAATGGGCAATCGGCCGATTTATGCCGTCCTAATTGGCGAAGAAAGCCGGGCAGCCGCCAATGCACTATGTAGCCAGCTCAAGGCGGTGGGGACACCGTGCATCGTGAAGCGTAATTAAACCCTAGTGATCACGGTATGCCGCAAAATGGGCTGCCGCACGTAAAGTGCCGGCTTTTTCGCCAAAAACTTCCAAGCTGTTTTCAGCCTCTGCAACGAGTTCACGAAGCCGTTCACGCGCCCAGTTCTCTCCATAAAGTGCAATATGGGTTATTTTGCCTGCCTGGATGTCTTTGCCGGCTGTCTTCCCGAGCTCTCCCGTGCTGGCAGTGACATCCAGAAGATCATCGGCCAACTGAAATATAACGCCGATGGTCTCACCGAATATGACGAGTGCATCATATTCATCGGGTGATGCTTTCCCGCAAATGGCACCGGCTTGGCACGCAAATCGCAGCAAAGCACCGGTTTTCATCGCATGAATTTGCGTAATCAGATCGGCATTGGCTTCATCGCTCTTTTCAAAGGCTAGATCCAGCATCTGACCGCCCACCATGCCACCACGGCCCGCAGCGCGGGCCAACTTTTGAACCAGAGCCAACTTTTGCTGACTATCAAGGCGTTCCGGCCGCGTAATCAAATCAAACGCCAAAGTCAGGAGTGCATCGCCGGCAAGAATTGCAGTGGCCTCATCAAATGCAACATGAACCGTGGGCTGACCACGCCGTAGATCATCATCATCCATGGATGGAAGGTCGTCATGGACGAGTGAATAGCAATGGATGCATTCGAGCGCGACCGCCACATCCAGGATATCGTCAGCATCGACACCGAAAATACGCCCGCATTCCAACAACAGAAAAGGGCGTAACCGTTTTCCACCATTGAGCGCACTATGGCGCATTGCACCGATCAATTGCTTGGGCGTGGATGCCTCTCCAGCAACGGCAACTTCGCCAAGAACCTTGCCCAAGCCGGCCATGACAAGCTGGGCCGTTGACGCAAGGCGCGCGGCAAAAGCGTCACTGTTGGAATGTTTCATGGGAAGGGCCTTTGATTGGTCGTCATCTCGTTATAAGCCCGAGAGGGTTGTGTGACCAATTCAAGCAAAAGTCCAATTTCGCAAGCCGGGAACATTCCATTTTGGCTAAATCGACCCAAAAATCCGGCAAAACAAGAGCGAAGGCCAACAAGCAGAAGTCGGGCTTGCGCCTTTTAAAGCAGCTGCGTCATCTTCGCTGGCGCAAAATAATCTGGCGAACAACACTTGGCCTGTTGGTTATTGCGGCGACACCTCTTTTTTTGACGCTTCTGTACCGCTTTGATGTGTTCCGGCCGGTTTCCACCTTGATGTTGGCTGATACTGTCACGTTCCAGTCTTTTGAACGAGATTGGATGCCGCTTGAAGACATCAGCGAGAACCTGGTCCAGTCAGTGCTTATGTCCGAAGATGGGCAGTTTTGTAGCCATCACGGGGTGGATTTAGCCGAGTTGAAGGCGGTGGTAGACGCAGCACTATCCGGCGAGCGAACCAGAGGCGCATCGACAATCACCATGCAGACCGCAAAAAACCTCTTTCTTTGGGGTGGACGATCTTATGTGCGAAAGGCTCTGGAAATCCCGCTAGCTATCTGGATCGATTTCGTACTTCCCAAAGACCGCATTATGGAAATCTACCTCAACATTGCTGAATGGGGCGATGGGGTCTACGGCATTGGCGCGGCAGTACCCCACCATTTCGGTCGCGATGCCACCAGCCTGTCGCGACGCCAGGCAGCCTTGCTCGCTGTAACACTTCCAAACCCGTATACGCGTGACCCGGCTAATGCGTCATCGAGTATGAACAGGGTAGCAAAAGTAGTCGAGCGGCGGGCTCGCCAATCAGGCGCCTACATCTCCTGCGTGTCATAGTGAGAACCATCTTCATTCGTTTTTTTGCGATCCCGTCTTCTCAAATGGAGAATTCTTGTGTATGTGCCCACCACTTTCCAATGCATGGCGGAAGTTGCGACCGGGTCAATGAACCGGACGAATCCGGTTTGCAAACGTTCTGGAGTTATAAAAATGGCAGTACCGAAGCGAAAAGTGACCCGCGCCAAACGCGGCATGCGTCGCTCGTCTGACGCGCTGAAGAACCCGTCTTATGTTGAAGACAAGGCTTCAGGCGAACTTCGTCGCCCGCATCATATCGACCTGAAAACCGGCATGTATCGCGGTCGCCAAGTTTTGAATGTGAAAGAAGACTAGGTCTTTTCACAATTTTAGGCATGAATAACCCGCTGTCGCGACGAACGTGACAGCGGGTCTTTCTTTTTTTGCTCTCAAAATCAGCCTTCGTCGATTTGTTTGGCCATGATCGCAATCGCTTGCTGATACACACCAGCTGCATTCCAGCCGCGAATTGCACGGAAATTGGTTTGACCTTTTTGGTATCCCGCGCCTCGACGCCAGCCATGGCCAACCAGAAAGTTCGCCGTAGACGCCAAAGCATCCGCCTTCGAGCGCGCCAGATCTACCCGCCCGTTTCCATCGCCATCTACGCCATATTTGATGACATTATTGGGCAAAAACTGGGTATGGCCCCATTCGCCGTGCATCGCACCGCGCGAATTGGCCGACAGCACACCCCGATCAACCAATTTCAACGCTGCGATTGCATGCGGTTTGAAGAAGGCCGGACGTCGGCAATCATAGGCCAGCGTGGTGATCGCGGAAACAACATTGGCGTTACCCATGAAACCGCCAAAAGCCGTTTCCATGCCATGAATGGCAATTAGAACCCCTGGCGATACACCATAACGCGCTTCAAGACGTTGATAGAGGCCGGCATTGCGCTTTTTCTCGGCAATACCTTTGCGCACGATCGTGGCCGACCCTCGCACTTGCATGAATTTTTGAAGCGAATAACGAAATGATTTTTGATTTCGATCAGCTGCGATCGTTTTGTTCGCATATTTTGCTGACGCCAAGGCGCGAAGACCTTTGTTTCCAACGCCCGACGCGCGCGCCTCATTGGCAAATGATGATTTCCAAGTTTCAAACCCATTTGCATTATTGCCACAAGCGGCTGCAAATGCTGGAGTCGCGCCCAGTAAAAGCGTCGCTGAGATGCCCACGACGCCAAATCCCTTAATCAGTTTCATCGGTAACTCCCCTTCGCCAACACCGGAACTGACCCGTAACATTGCCGATTTGCAGATTTTTGTCATTCCCGTTGCGGATAAAAGCAGGAGAAGATTATCGCCCCACTATCAATTTTTTGTGCGCGCCCCGAAAATAGCAGAGCCTACCCGAATATGCGTCGCACCAAATTCCAGGGCGAGCGGATAATCGCCGGACATGCCCATGGACCGGACAGTTAAGCCGTTATCGTCAGCCAATTGACTGAGCAGCGCAAAGTGGGGTCCCGGGTTTTCATCAACTGGCGGGATACACATCAAACCGCGTACATCCAAGACGTATTCTTCCACGCAGGTGCGCACAAAATCATCCACCTCGGCGGGGGCAATCCCGGCTTTTTGGGTCTCCAGTCCGGTATTGACCTGAATTAGGACTTGCAAATGCCGTTCTTGCTTTTCCATCTCGGCCGCCAGCACCTTGGCGATCTTCTCGCGGTCGACCGATTGAATCACATCGAACAACGCAACGGCCTGTGCTGCCTTGTTGGATTGAAGCGGTCCGATCAAATGAAGCTCAATATCCGGATAGTCTTCTCGCAGTTGGGGCCACTTTCCTTCTGCTTCTTGAACCCGGTTTTCGCCAAACACACGGCATCCTGCCTCAAGGACCGGGCGGATCGCAGCTGCATTATAGGTTTTGGACACCGCAACAAGCGTCGGAGCCTTTTGCGCCAGCGGAGCTTTTTTGATGATATCGCCCATTTCATCGACAATGGAGCGATAACGATCAACTGTACTTCCCGGCCTGATGCTCTCATTCATCGCCCAAACTCCATTGCTTTGACCACCAGATATTGACGAGGCGACCCATAGATTGCATGAGGTGGCCGATTGAAGCAGACCGCGTCAAGGCGCGTGCTTGGATTTCAACCAAGCCAGGTAACTGAAACGCCGGTCCTCCGCATAAACGGCCAAAAACCCACATGTCAGCTGAACGATATAATCCACGCGTCACGGAACCCAAGTGGCAGGAGGCTTGGGACAAGGCCAAGTTGTTTGAGACAGACAACAGCGACCCAAGGCCCCGTTACTATGTCTTGGAAATGTTCCCCTATCCGTCCGGGCGGATCCATATGGGCCATGTTCGCAATTACACCATGGGCGATGTGGTTGCGCGCTACAAGCGCGCCAAAGGCTTTAGCGTACTTCATCCGATGGGTTGGGATGCATTTGGTATGCCCGCCGAAAACGCGGCCATGCAAAACAAGGTTCACCCAAAAGAATGGACCTACCAGAACATCGCAACCATGCGGCGTCAGCTAAAAACCATGGGGTTGTCGCTGGATTGGTCGCGCGAATTTGCCACTTGCGATGTTGATTATTACCATCGCCAGCAGATGTTGTTTGTCGATTTCTTGAAATCGGGCCTGCTGGGCCGCCGCATCTCCAAGGTCAATTGGGACCCGGTCGACCAAACAGTCTTAGCCAACGAACAAGTCATAGATGGCCGGGGCTGGCGCTCGGGCGCTTTGGTCGAGCAACGCGAACTGGCGCAATGGGTTTTCAAGATCACAGACTATGCAGAAGACTTGCTGCAAGCGCTGGAGGAACTGGATCAATGGCCCGAAAAAGTGCGCTTGATGCAGCACAATTGGATCGGGAAATCCCGCGGACTGCAGCTGAAGTTCAAACTTTCGGAAAAAATTGCAGGGCAGGAAGTGCTTGAGGTTTACACAACCCGCCCCGACACACTCGAAGGTGCCAGCTTTATCGCCATCGCACCGGAGCATCCTTTAGCCAAGGAATTGGCCAAAAACAGCGACGAGCTCGCCAACTTTGCTGTCGACGTACGCCGTTCCGGCACATCCGAAGAAGCGATAGAAAAAGCAGAAAAGCGAGGTTTCGACACGGGCAGAACAGTTGTCCATCCACTGCATCCGGAAAAAACCCTGCCTATCTGGGTCGCGAACTTCGTGCTGATGGACTATGGAACTGGTGCCGTGTTTGGCTGTCCAGCGCATGACCAGCGCGATCTGGATTTTGCCCGCAAATATGATCTTCCAGTCAAAAACGCATTCTTCCTGACAGATAATCCGGCGCCCGTTGGTAATGAAGCGCTTGTGCCAGCAAAAACGGAGCAGGTACGTTGGGCCAATCAACCGACAGGTATTGATATCGCCACCGGTATTGAAGCGATCGACAAGACGATCGACTGGGCCGAGCAAAACGGCTTGGGCAAGGCCAATGTTCAGTACCGCCTGCGCGATTGGGGCATTTCACGACAGCGCTATTGGGGATGCCCAATCCCGGTCATACACTGTGACGATTGTGGTATTGTTCCGGTTCCGAAAGAAAATCTGCCGGTGCAATTGCCCGACGACATTACATTCGAAAGACCCGGGAACCCGCTCGATCACCACCCAACCTGGAGCAAGGTCGATTGTCCCCAGTGCGGCAAACCGGCCCGTCGTGAAACAGACACTATGGACACATTCGTTGATTCGTCCTGGTACTTTGCTCGCTTTACGGCACCGCAAGAAGACACGCCAACCGATCCAGAACAGGCCGACCAATGGTTACCAGTCGACCAATATATAGGCGGGGTGGAGCATGCGATTTTGCACCTCCTTTATTCGCGGTTTTTTGCACGCGCCATGAAAGAAACCGGGCACATGGCGATTAAAGAACCGTTCAAGGGACTGTTTACCCAAGGCATGGTTGTGCATGAAACCTATAATGGCCCGGGTGGTTTTGTAACGCCGGCAGAAGTACGCGTTGATGAGATAGATGGAAAACGTCGCGCTGTGATGATCGACGGTGGCCAAGAGGTCGAGATTGGCTCGATCGAAAAAATGTCGAAGTCGAAAAAAAATGTCGTCGATCCGGATGACATTATCGCTTCCTATGGTGCCGACACGGCACGCTGGTTCATGCTTTCGGATTCGCCGCCCGAACGTGACGTCATTTGGACTGAAGCGGGCGCGGAAGGCGCGCACCGTTTCGTTCAGCGAATATGGCGATTGCTGACCACGGCAACTCCTCTGATTGAAGGGATCAAAGCCCAACCAGCAGCCAGTGGTGAGCTTCTGGAATTGAGCAAAGCTGCACACAAAACAGTCAGTGAAGTGGGGTCAGATATTGAACGCCTGGCCTTTAACAAGGCGGTCGCACGCCTTTACGAACTGACCAATCTGTTGGGTTCGAATGTTCAAAAACTTTCAGGTGCTTCTGGTGGTGATGAAAAGGCGGCTGTGCGCGATGCGTGCGAAAAGCTGGTGATCATGATCTCGCCGATGATGCCTCATTTGGCCGAGGAGTGCTGGTCAATGTTGGGCGCAACAGGCATGGCGGCGCAAGCACCATGGCCGTCATTCGATGAAAAACTCATTTTGGAAGATACAATCATTTTGCCTCTTCAAATCAACGGCAAGAAACGTGGTGACATTAACGTGCCGAAAGATGCCAACAAGCAAGACATTGAGGCCATTGCCCTTGCCAGTGAAGCTGCTATCCAGAACCTGAATGGAAAACCGCCGAAAAAGGTGATTGTGGTTCCGGGCAGGATCGTCAACATAGTGGTGTGACATGCTCGGTCGGGGCTGCAAAAAGTGAGAGTTGAAAAAATGCGCCAGATTTTTCGTTGGGCAATCCTGTCAGTGGCCGTCTCATCACTCGCTGCATGTTCGGTTCAACCTCTTTATGTGCCCGATCAGAAAACGGGACAGACGGGCGCATTAGCCATTCCATTGGAAAACCCGAGTGACCGAGATGACCAATTGGTACGCAATGCACTTTTGGATTTGATTGGCTGGTCCGATGGATCCAGTGGATACACAGGTGAGATTGGCGCCAATGTGGCTATTCAATCCGTTTTTCGATCCAACGCGCCCGATTCCGTAACTGCGATTAATAATCGCCGGGTTGTGGTAACCGCCACATTGACAATCACAAACACCAAAACCGGTGAACAAGCGGGTAAGTTCACCGGCGTGGGCCGTACGTTTTTCGAAAGTTCGCGCCAGCAGTTCGCCAATGACCGCTCGCAAATGGATGCAGAACAACGCGCGGCCAGCGAGGCCGCCGAATCGCTTCGCAATCAACTGGCCGTTTTCCTCGGTCGCAATCCGGTTGCGCCCGATCTGATTGGGGAAAGCTGAACCCAACGATGGCTTCAATCAAAGCGCACGAATCTGATCGTGTTTTGAATGTCGCAAAAGAACCGCCAGCGCCTGTTTGCCTTATATATGGCCCCGACCGTGGCGCGGTAAGCGAGCGTTCCCAAAAGATTGTCTCACTTTCCAAGGTCAATAAAGATGATCCCTTTTCGTACATCCGCCTACTCGCTGCGGATGTTGCAGGAAGTGGTGCCTCACGTTTGATTGATGAAATCAGCACGGTTTCCATGTTTGGCGATGTAAGGCTCGTTCATCTGGAAGATGTTGGTGCTGACGCTGGTATTGCCAACGCAACCAAACATATCATCGAGATCATTGAACCCGGGACCTTCCTTGTTATCGAGGCAGGAGAGTTGAAGAAAAGTGCCGTTTTGCGCACATCGGTCGAACGCAGTAACAAGGCAATCGCCATTCCCTGTTACGCCGATGATGAAAAATCGCTCCAAATGTTGGTTGACCAGTCCATGCAGCAGGCTGGCAAGCAGATTACGCTGGAAGCACGTCAGTTTTTGATCGCCAATCTGGGTGGTGATCGGGGAACGACACGCCAGGAAATGGAAAAGCTTTTGACCTATTGTGCGCACGATGCGCGTATTGAACTGGACCATGTGACATCGATCATTGGCGACACGGGCTCTGTCACCATTGAAACCATTGTGGATGGGGTGCTGGCCGGCCAGTTGGTCAAATGTGAAAACGGCCTGGTACGACTTGAGGCAGGAGGTGGATCGACATTCGTGCTGTTGTCAGCGCTGATGCGTCAATTTCAGTCTTTGGCTTTGATGCGCGGCACAATGGAAACGGAACGCAAGTCCGCCAGAGCCATGGTGGAGGCAGCCCGCCCACCGATCTTTTTTAAACGAAAGCCGATAATCCATGAGGCGCTGGACATCTGGTCAGGGCCCATGATCCGCGACGCCTTGGCGCGAATACGCGAAACGCTCGTCGATAGTCGCCGCTCCCATCGCTTGGAAGCCAGCCATGTCAGAATGATGATCTTGGCGCTGGGTTACAAAGCGCATCTGACAAAGCGGCGTGGTTAAGTGCTCAAGAAGCCCGAAGAGCAGCGCATAGCGCATCAAGTTGATCGAGAGACTTATAGCGAATTTTCAGTTCGCCACCTTTGGCTTTATGATTGATTTCAACCTTATAGCCAAGCGTGTCCGACAGAGAACGCTCAAGGGCAATTGTGTCAGCATCCTTTTGCGCTTTCTCGGCTTTACTCCGGGTTGATGACGGCGCGGTTTGTGCTTCGGCGGCCAATTCTTCTATTTGTCGGACAGACATACCCTCTGCCACAATCCGTTCCGCAATTTGACGCGCGTCGGGCATGCCAACCAGACTACGCGCATGACCGGCAGATATTCTCCCGTCACCGACATAGTCGCGTACATCTTCGGGTAACTTTAAGAGCCGCAAGGTATTGGCAACGTGGCTGCGACTTTTGCCGATAACCTCCCCGAGGTCAGCCTGGGTGTAACCATGTTCATGCATCAGCTGCTCATAACCCAAAGCTTCTTCAATTGCATTGAGGTCAGCACGTTGAACGTTCTCGATAATTGCCAATTCCAGCGCAACGCGATCATCAACATCGCGAATGATGACCGGCACCTCAACAAGGCCTGCCTTTTGTGCGGCACGCCATCGGCGTTCACCGGCTATAATCTCATAGCCGGTGCCTGTTGGTGATGGACGCACAACAATGGGTTGGAGAAGGCCATGATCAGCAATCGACTTGGCAAGCTCGTCAATTTCCTCATCACGAAAAACATGACGCGGATTATTCGGATTTCGGCTTATATTTTCGATGGGCAGTCGCTGATCACTCGGTGCAATCTTTGCCGGTGCGGCTTCTTCTACCGGTTGATCCATTTCGCCAATAAGAGCGGCCAGACCGCGCCCCAGACGTTTGCGTGCGTCATCTGCCATTATTTTGTTCTCTTTTATGCAGCTTCGTTTTTGCGTTCGCGCTGAATCACTTCACTGGCCAAGCGCAAATAGGCCTGACTTCCAGCACATTCCAAGTCATATAAAATAGCGGGCTTGCCATGCGACGGCGCCTCGGACAGCCGAACATTGCGCGGTATGATCGTCTCATACACTTTGTCGCCCATATGAGAACGGACATCATCAACCACTTGGTTAGCCAAGTTGTTACGGCGATCATACATCGTCAAAATAACACCTTGGATGACCAAAGCCGGATTGACCGATGAACGAATCTGCTCAACCGTTTTCAAAAGCTGACTCAAACCTTCAAGTGCAAAAAACTCGCACTGCAAGGGAACGAGCAATGAATCGGCGCCCGCCAACGCATTGAGCGTCAAAAGGTTGAGTGATGGCGGACAATCAATCAGAACGTGCGTGAACTGACCTGGACGGAGAGACTCGAGCGCCCGCTTCAAGCGATAGACACGATCAGGTTTATCCGAGATTTCCATCTCCAAACCAAGCAAGTCCATCGTAGATGGAAGCACCGAAAGGTTTGGCACGGCGCTCGGTATTACAGTGTCAGAAACCTCGGCTTCACCCAGCAAAACATCATAAGATGAAACCGTGCGCGAATGACGTTCAATACCAAGGCCCGTGCTGGCATTGCCTTGAGGATCAACATCGATAACGAGAACCCGCTCACCAATGGCCGCTAACGCTGTCGCCAAGTTGATCGCCGTAGTTGTTTTACCGACGCCGCCTTTTTGGTTTGCTATGGTAATTACACGTGGTGAAAGAGACATGGCGCTATGTTTCTGTTGTGTTTTCACGATCCAATGGCGGTTAACTGGGAAACTTCCAATATGGCGGAATCCGGTGCCGTTCGGCTATTATAAACTACCAGATCAAACCCCCATTTTGTACGGCTTTTTTCAACTTCCCCCACATATTCGCGTCCTTTCATGAAAAGGCCAACAGAGCCAGTCGACAACCACTGTTGAGTCATTTCGAGAAGTATATCAAGCTCGGCAAGAGCACGGGCTGTCACGACTTGGGGCGGGTCAATTTGAGGTAAAGCCTCATTAATACGCATCGGAAGAACTTGCGCCTGGGGGGCATATTTTGCTTTTGCCACCTGCAAAAACCCGCACTTTTTCCGATTGCTCTCAACGAGTGTCACACGTGAATCATTAGCCTCGGCCAAGGCGATTGCAACGACCATCCCCGGGAAACCTCCACCCGAGCCGAGATCCACCCAATGCCGTTCAGTTTGTCGTAGGTTGAGAAGCTGCAGACTATCGACAACATGGCGGTGCCAAAACTCTTCGCGGGTAGACGGGGCGACCAGATTTATCCGATCAGCCCAAATGTGAAAATCATTGGAAAAAGCTTCAAGTCGGCTAAATGTTTCACGTGAAACATTGACACCCGACACATCACAAAGGGTTTCCCAATTCACGCGGCACCGGTCAATTGGACAGCTGGAGTACTTCGTCGTTTCTCTAGTTGTATGCGGGCGATTACCAATGCAACGGCCGCCGGCGTCATTCCCTCAATTCGCTGCATCGCCGCAATTGTCGCCGGCCTGGCAGAAGTCAGTTTTTGCTCCAACTCACTCGATAAACCAGCGATGTCACCGTAAGAAAGATCTTTGGGTATCGGTGTCTTCTCTTCGCGCTTCACGGAAGCGATGTCAGATGCCTGGCGTTTGAGGTAAACAGCATATTGCGCCTCAATGGCAACACGTTCCTGAATGTTCTTATCAAACACTCCCAACTCCACCCAAACCTTCGTGAGATCCTCAAAACCGATATCTGCATAGGATAGAAGGTCAAAGGCTGTGCGGCGGACACCATCACGATTCAAGCGAATATCAAATCGACTCGCTTCATTCGGAGTCAAAGAAAGACTTTCACATAAATTAGTGAGTTTTCCGATCTGATGCTTTGTTTCATTAAAGGCATTAATGCGGGCTCTGCCCGCGATCCCCAACTCGATCGCCAGCGGTGTTAGCCGCGTGTCAGCATTATCGGTACGCAGAGACAAGCGATACTCCGCACGCGACGTAAACATCCGATATGGTTCTGTCACACCGCGCGCAGTAAGATCGTCAATCATCACACCGATATAACTCTGTGTCCTGCTAAAGATCACCGGGTTTTCGTCAGCCGCAAACCGCGCAGCGTTTACACCGGCGACCAAACCCTGAGCCGCGGCTTCCTCATAACCCGTTGTTCCGTTTATCTGACCTGCAAAGAATGCACCGGGCATCTTTTCGACCATCAATGCCGGCGTCAATGCACGGGGGTCTATATGATCATATTCGATGGCATAACCAGGTTGTAGAATTCTCGCCTTTTCCAAACCTGGAATGGTCTTCAAAATCTGACATTGGACATCTTCAGGAAGAGATGTCGAAATACCGTTCGGGTATACTGTATGATCATCGAGCCCTTCAGGTTCCAAGAATATTTGATGGCTATCGCGATCCTTGAACTTGACGATCTTGTCCTCGATGGATGGACAATAGCGAGGGCCGACACCTTCAATATGGCCACCATACATCGCCGACTTCGATAGATTGTCTTCGATGATTTTATGTGTGGCCTGAGTGGTGCGCGTTATGCCGCACTCGATTTGTGGGACATTAATTTGATCCGTTAAAAAGGAAAACGGAACCGGCTCCTCATCTGCCGCCTGCATGTCCAACTGCGACCAATCGATGGTAAGACCATCCAGTCGCGGTGGTGTACCGGTTTTCAACCGGCCCATGGGTAACTCGAGCCCGCGCAACCTGTCAGCAAGTTGTGAGCTGGGTTTTTCACCCATCCGCCCCGCCGGCATTCGTTCATCTCCAATGTGGATCAATCCACCCAAAAACGTACCGCTGGTCAGCACAAAAGCGCTTGTATTCAACCGCCGTCCATCGGCCAGTAGCAAACCATTAATCCTGCCGGTCTTATCGAACGCGATATCGCTCACTTCACCTTCTATGATTTGAAGACCGCTGATTTCAGACAATTCAATTTGCATCGCGCTGCGATAGAGTTTGCGGTCTGCCTGTGTCCGCGGACCGCGTACAGCTGGCCCTTTTCTTCGATTGAGCATGCGAAACTGTATGCCAGATTGATCCGCAACCCGACCCATCAAGCCGTCCAAAGCATCGACTTCGCGCACCAAATGGCCCTTGCCCAATCCGCCGATAGCAGGATTACAGGACATCACACCGATCGTATCGGCCTTCAACGTGACCAGCGCCGTATTGGCACCATACGCCGCTGAAGAGCGCGCCGCTTCGCAGCCCGCATGGCCTCCACCAACTACGATCACATCAAAAGTGTCTGCTGCATTATCGTCCATGAGTTTCAATGACTCGATGTTTTGATTGCGTCAACGGGTGAAAGGTTTCACGTGAAACATTAGGTCAGACTTTGCAAAACAAGAGACAGTGTTTCACGTGAATCATGTGAATGCAGCCATGCCTTCATTTACCGATACAAAATGAGGAAAAAATCTCACCCAACAATTCCTCGTGGCTAACATCACCAATCAATTCGCTCAGCTGTATCGCGGCAAGCCGGAGAGATTCCGCATTTATCTCGAGCGGATCTTGAGCGTCTATTGATTTCAAAAGCTCTAGGGCACCACGCATCTTTGACGCTTGTCTTCTATTTCCGCCGCTGCGCTCGTTTAAAACACCCATGGTCTTTTCGATACGCGCTGTGACAAGGTTGACGAGCTTATCAAGCCCCTCACCTGATTTAGCGCTAACAGACACATCGGCATTCGCTTCACCCACGCGCTTGGCCAAATCTGATTTTGAGAGTACCTTTACCTCCTCAAACGAGCCGCTGCTGTCTGAACAAACCTCTTCCCAGTATCCGTCGGATGAAAGATTGAGCACCAAATCCGCATCAAGGGCAGCATCGCGGGCGCGTGAGACACCAATTTGCTCCACCACTTCATCGCTATCGCGAATACCCGCGGTATCGGTAATGTGTACAAGAAAACCAGACAGGTCCAATTGCACTTCAATCATGTCGCGGGTGGTACCAGGTATATCCGCCACAATAGCAGCTTCCCGGCCCGCCAACACATTCAGGAGCGTGCTTTTACCAGCGTTGGGTGCGCCAAAAATCACAATTCGAAAGCCCTCTCGTATTCGGTCCGCCACTTCTGTTCTTTGAATTTGCACCTCTATCTGATCAATAAGGTCCCGGATTTCCGCAAAGACGATATCCACGAGCGAACCCGGCACATCATCCTCATCGGCAAAATCAATGTCTGCTTCGATCATGGCCCGACTTCGCAAAACGAGATCACGCCAACCGTTATAGGTGGCGACGAGCTTGCCGTCGGTGATTAAATTAGCATGTCGGCGTTGCGCCTTAGTTTGCGCCTGAATCAAATCACCAAGCGCCTCCGCATCCACCAAATTCATCTTCCCGTTCACATAAGCCCGACGTGTAAACTCTCCAGGCTCTGCCAATCGTACGTTCTCAAGGCGACTTAAAGATGCGAGCAATTGATCAACCACAGCACGACTGCCGTGCAAATGAAGTTCAATAACATCTTCACCGGTGAAGCTGTGCGGACCCTTAAAAGGGAGCACCAAACCACGATCAAGACGTTCATCGCTCAGCGGATCAAAAATATCGGCCAGCACAAATGCGCGTTTGCTGCAGCGCGGGTCTTCGGTGTTCATTCCAGTGACCTGCTTCAAAACGCCAAAGGCGTCGGGTCCAGAAATACGAACCACCGCGACGCCCGCTGGAAGGGCGCCGCTTGATAGAGCTACAATGGTGTCCATGGTTTTACTCCATGAATCCGGCTAATTGTTTCGTAGCTGAATCGAGTTCGGCTATGCGTTCATGGAGTCGAAAAATTCCGGATTGTTTTTTGTCTGCTTTAACTTGTCAATCAGGAACTCGATCGCATCAGTTGTGCCCATAGGTGCAAGTATCCGACGAAGCACATAAATCTTCTGCAGGTCAGCACGAGGCACGAGCAGATCTTCTTTACGGGTACCAGATTTCAGAATATCCATTGCCGGATAGATCCGCTTGTCGGCAACTTTCCGATCAAGGACAATTTCCGAGTTGCCTGTCCCCTTGAACTCCTCAAAGATCACTTCATCCATGCGGCTGCCTGTATCGATCAGCGCTGTTGCAATAATAGTAAGAGATCCGCCCTCTTCAATGTTCCGCGCCGCACCAAAGAAGCGCTTGGGCCTTTGAAGCGCGTTGGCATCAACACCACCGGTCAAGACTTTGCCGGAGGATGGGACCACCGTGTTGTAGGCGCGGCCCAATCGTGTAATGGAATCAAGCAAGATAACCACATCGCGGCCGTGCTCAACCAGTCGCTTGGCCTTTTCGATGACCATCTCAGCCACTTGAACGTGACGGGACGCCGGCTCATCGAACGTTGAAGAGACCACCTCGCCCTTCACCGACCGCTGCATATCTGTCACCTCTTCAGGCCGTTCATCGATCAGTAAAACGATCAGATAACATTCGGGATGATTGGCGGTGATTGAATGCGCGATGTTTTGAAGCAGAACTGTCTTACCGGTTCGCGGCGGTGCAACAATCAGACCCCGTTGGCCTTTGCCAAGTGGCGCTACCAAATCAATAACCCGGGCGGAATTGTCTTTCTTTTCCGGATTATCGACTTCCATGAGCAGGCGCTCATCGGGATACAGCGGTGTCAGATTATCGAAATGGCTCTTGTGGCGGATCTTTTCCGGATCTTCGAAATTGATCGTGTTGACTTTCAACAGCGCAAAATAGCGTTCACCATCCTTGGGGCCGCGAATAGGGCCCTGCACCGTGTCTCCGGTTTTCAGAGAGAAGCGGCGCAGCTGTGATGGAGAGATATAGATATCATCCGGGCCCGGTAGGTAATTTGCGCTGGCAGAGCGCAGAAAACCAAATCCGTCCTGGAGAACCTCAACGACACCCTCACCGATGATCTCGACATCATCGGCTGCCAATTGTTTCAAGATGGCAAACATCAATTCCTGTTTGCGCATGGTGCTGGCGTTTTCGACATCCAGCGACTCTGCAAATTCGACCAGCTCAGTTGCTGACTTTGTTTGCAAGTCATTTAGTTTCATTTGGTCCATTGGGACATTCCATAATTTCGTTTCTTGGAAGTATCTGAGCTGGCTCTTGAAAGGATGGTTCTTGAGAGCAGACGTCAAAAGGCAGGAAAAGAGGACGTCTTCAGATGATGCGCAGATACGCGCCAATAGCTAACAATTCAAGAGTAGATGTTTTTAAAATGTCAAAACGGCTTCAAAATGACTGACAGTACGGCAATGGTCATGAGCACTGTGGGGATTTCATTGATCATGCGCCAAGTGCGCGGTGATCGTTCATTTCGATCCTCGGCGAAAAGCCTCACACCTTTGGCCAAAGAAGCGTGAGCGGCCGTCATGCCGACAACAGCTACAAATTTGATCCAAAACCAAACATCATCAAAAAAACCACCAGCCCAAGCAAGCCACATACCCAAAATCCAAGCGATAATCATCGCCGGATTCATGATAATCTTCAAAAGCCGATGTTCCATGACCTTCAGGGTCTCTGCCGTCTCAGAGCCCATTTTTGCGCCGGCATGATAAACAAACAGCCGCGGTAGATAGAGCATACCTGCCATCCACGCGATGATGGCAATCACGTGAAATGCTTTGATCCAGTTATAAAGATCATCTGGTGCAAAGAAACTTATAACAGCAATCACTGCAACGAAAGCGCCAACGGCGATACCGGCACGCATTGCCGCCGATTTGCCCGCCTTCCCGACCGTCTGCGTGTTGGCCACTTATGCCTCACCACGGACATATTGAACCAGATAGGCCATGTCTTCCGGATCAGCCTGTGGCGTGATCCCATGGCCCAAATTAAAAACAAACGGTCCTGGCGCCAACGCATCCAGTATCCGATCCACGCCTTCCTTGATCGCAGTTCTGCCTGCAACCACCCGCATCGGATCAAGATTTCCCTGAATGGCGCCTTCTTTTTGCATATCCACAGCTATGTCCAAGGGAATCGTCCAATCAATGGCGATCATATCAGCCCCGGTTTTTTCCCTGTAGCTACGATACTGATATCCCGCCCCCTTTGGAAACGCGATAATGGGTGTTCCGGGGCGTGCGCTCTTAACGCCTTCGATGATCTTCTTCACGGGCTTTACGCAGTATCTCTCAAATGCTTGCCGATCCATGACGCCAGCCCAGCTATCGAAAATCTTTACCACATCGGCGCCCGCATCCACCTGCGCAATCAGATATTCAATGGAAGCATCGGCAAGCGTATCAACGAGTTTTTCCAAGCCAGACGGATCCTTATACATCATGAGCCGAGACGGTGCTTGATCGCTCGTGCCGTGACCCGTAATCATATAGGTCGCAACTGTCCACGGTGCTCCGCAAAACCCCAGGAGTGTGGTCTCTAAAGGTAAGTCCTTTCGCAGCCGCTTTACTGTTTCAAAAACAGGAGCAAGATGGGTGGTGACCGTTGAAATATCGAGTTTGTCGATCTCGCCTTCTGCCAACGGACGCATTTTCGGACCTTCTCCAGTCACAAAGTGAACGTCCCGGTCGAGAGCATCGGGAATGACCAGAATGTCCGAAAACAAGATAGCTCCATCAAACCCATATCGACGGATCGGCTGCATGGTGGCTTCCACCGCAAGATCGGGCGTATAACAAAAATCTAGAAAATTCTTCGCCTTCGCTCGTGTCTGCCTGTACTCCGGCAAATAGCGGCCTGCCTGTCGCATGACCCATATGGGTGGTGTGTCATAGCTTTTCCCTTTCATCACTTCGATGATTTTTCGATCCGCCATTTCACAAGCCTTTCTGTCCACAATGTCCGTTAATGAAAGGGATTAGTGGGTTATTTTTCTCTACTAAGAGTCTGTGAATTACAGGGATTATGATTTCTCCACCAGCCACTGTTGGACAAAAAATTTTCACGCATAATTGGCGCTTATCAACAGGCTGACGGATGGCTATGACGATGAAGTTAACCCTTTGTTAACCAGATTAAATATCAGAGCCGTTCTCGGTTGCACTCAGCCTGTCCACAAGGCGTTCAAGCGCAAACTGGTCTTTCCCCGCTGTTGTTAACAGAGGACAAAAAGCGGCCTAAATTTACACAGTTGGAAAAAGAAAAAGTTTCGCACACCTGAGATGGCAGCATTGTCATGTGATGGGCTAAGTTTCACAACAATCCACAAGATCAATATTTTAACGGGAATGGAGCGAAAAAAAGGCGTGACTCTTGTTCTTGCATCGACAAGCCCCTTTCGGCGGGCGATTCTTGAAAATGCCGGCCTCACCTTTGACGCAGTCGGCGCGGAAATTGACGAGCGGGCAGCTGAAAAACCATTGCTTGAGACCGGTGCTGATGCAGAAGACATCGCCTCGCTCCTTGCTGAAGCCAAAGCCCTCGATGTTTCAGCGCGCATGCCCGGGGCAATCATCATCGGCGGCGACCAGACCCTTTCCATGAATGGCGAAATATTTCACAAAGCTGCCGACTTTGATGAAGCACGCCGTCGCCTTATCGCAATGGCAGGAAAAACCCACCAACTCAATTCAGCGCTCTGCCTCGTCCGGGATGGGCAGACATTGTGGCGCCACATGACGGTCGTGAATATGAAGATGCGGGACTATTCGCCTGCCTTTGTCGGACGCTATTTGGCGAAGGCAGGCGACCAGGTGCTTAAAAGCGTTGGGATCTATCAAATTGAAGGAATTGGCGTACAATTACTCGAACGCATGGATGGCGATTATTTCTCAGTTATCGGCCTGCCGCTTTTGCCCCTGCTCGAACAATTAAGACGATTGGAAGCTATTGATGCATGAGGAAGCACGCGCCTTTGTTATCGGCTATCCTATCGCCCACTCCCGATCGCCGTTGATTCATCGATTTTGGCTCGAGCAGCTGCGGACAATGGGAAGCTATGACAGGCTTGAGGTGCTTCCAGATGCATTGTCGGAATTTGTCAAACAAATGCGGGCAAAAAAGTGGCGTGGCTGCAACGTCACCATCCCCCACAAGCAAGCCATTATGGATTTGGTCGATGATGTGTCACCTGAAGCGCGCCATATCGGCGCTGCCAACACACTTTGGTTTGACGATGATCAGCTAAAGGCCACCAATACGGATGCTTATGGTTTTGCCGCCAATATGGATGATTATGCACCCCGTTGGAAAAGCGCGAAGACATGTTTGATAATAGGGGCCGGAGGCGCTGCCCGTGCCGTTATCTACGCATGCAGGCAGGTGGGAATTGGTTCGATAACCATTGTCAACCGAACAACGACAAAAGCAGAGAAGCTTTCCGAGGATTTTGACGTTCAAGCAGCGGACATGACTGAGGCACTGCGAGATATCAGCCCCTTTGAGCTCATCATCAACACGACATCAGCCGGAATGGGTGACATTTCTCCGCTTCCAATAGATTTCAAGTCCGCGCAATCTGCCGCAATCGCTGCCGACATTGTTTATGCGCCGCTCAACACGCAATTTCTTTTATCAGCGAGAGCCCATGGTCTCCATACAGTCGATGGTTTGGGCATGCTTTTGCATCAGGCGGTGCCCGGATTTGAGAAATGGTTTGGGCGCCGGCCAAAGGTCAATCTCCCATTGCGCCGTTTGATCCTAAGTGATCTGGGTGAACCGACGTGATCATATTGGGTCTCACCGGTTCCATCGGTATGGGCAAATCGACCACCGCCAGTTTTTTCAAGGAATTGGGGATACCCGTTCATGACGCGGATGCCACGGTTCATGACCTTTATGAACATGAAGCGGTCACACCGGTTGGCAATCGGTTTCCTCAGGCCGTTGTGGATGGAAAAATCGACCGGAAGATTCTCGCCAGCGCAGTTCTCGGGGACGACGATGCCATCGCGGAATTGGAAGCCATTGTGCATCCCCTGGTTCGAAATCGCGAACAAGCCTTTCTCCAGAAGGCGAAAAAAGAGGGTGAGTTGATCGTCGTGCTCGATATACCGCTCTTGTTTGAGACCGGTGCGGACCAGCGCGTGGACAAGATACTTGTCGTGACTGCGCCTGCCGATGTACAGCGAGAACGGGTTATGTCGCGTGCCGGCATGACCGAAAAGCGGTTCAACGCTATTTTGAAAAAACAAATGCCCGATGCGCAAAAACGCGAGGGTGCTGATTTTCTGATCGATACGTCATTGGGTTTTGACGACGCTCGTCAGTCCGTACGCGACATTGTTGCCCAGCTTGCAAAAAGAAATCAAAACCGTTGATGGCTCTTCCGTCCCTTGGCAACGCGTGGGTAATGATGACAAAGTAAGGTAATGCGCGAGATAATATTTGATACCGAAACCACTGGTCTCGACAATCGGGAAGACCGGATTATCGAAATTGGCGCGGTGGAAATGGAAAACCGGTTCATCACCGGGCGCAACTTTCATGTTTTCATCAACCCGCAAGGGCGGCAGGTTCACCCCGATGCGCTAAACGTTCATGGTATCTCCAACGAGATGCTTGAAGACAAGCCGACATTTGCCCAGATCATTGACGAATGGTTCACCTTTGTCGGCGATGCCAAACTCATCGCTCACAACGCCAATTTTGATGTTGGTTTCTTCAACGCTGAATTTGAGCGCGTCGGCTTTCCGAAAATCGACCCAGACCGTGTTATCGACTCACTGGCGTTGGCCCGGCGTCGACACCCTATGGGACCCAATTCACTCGATGCGCTCTGCAAACGGTATGGTGTAGACAATTCCAGACGCGACAAACACGGCGCGCTTCTCGACAGTGAACTTCTTGCCGATGTCTATATCGAATTGGTTGGCGGCAAGCAGGCAACGTTAACGCTCAGCGCAGCTACCAGCTCCCAAAACCAAGATGCATCAAATAGCGCGGCTGCCGCAGATGTGAGGTTGCCCGAACGCTCTGTGCCACTCGAGCCAAGATTAAATGAAAAAGAAAAAGCCGCTCATGCCGAAATGGTTGAGCGGCTTGGTGATAGCGCCATCTGGAAAAAGCTGGCGGCGCAATCGTAAGGGATTAGTTGGCAACCTTTTGCTTAGCTTGTTCTTCAGCCATGCGTTGCTGGAACATGCGCGCAAAGTCGATTGGATCGATCATAAGGGGCGGGAACCCGCCGTTACGGGTGCATTCGGCGACGATTTGGCGCGCAAACGGGAACAGCATCCGCGGGCATTCCACAAAAACCAGCGGGAGGACATGTTCCTGCGGGAACCCGGAAACCCGGAAAACACCGCCGTAAACAAGCTCGACGTTGAACAAAACAGTGTCGCCATCTTTGGCAGCTGCTGTCAGCGTCAGCACGACGTCATAGTCATTTTCCGCCATTGGATTGGCGTTGACATTGACATTGATGTTGATGGCCGGCGCCTTCTCGCGGGGACGTAAGGAAAGTGGCGCGCCTGGGCTTTCAAACGAAAGGTCCTTTACATATTGGGTAAGGATGCTCAGCTGTTGCTGACCATTACCTTCAGTGGCAGCAGCCTTTTCTTCCGGCTTTGTTGTGGTGTCCTTGGCCATTAATCGTGCCCGTTTCATTGGAGTTGCGTCAAAAAATTGTCGCGCTGCGCGTAACACGCGATTTATGGCTTAACAAGCGCACCGTTGAAGCCAAACCAAACTAGTTTTTTTCTCCTTTGCCTGACCGGGAAGGATCCGGAGACCGCTGGAACTCATCATCGTCAAGATCTATCGTTTGTCCGTCCCGGTATGGCGAGCCGTCTTGCCTTCCTGGCATCCCGACAATCTGAATACGGCTCTTCACGAACGACCAGCCGAGGTCACGCAAAGCGGGCACAAAAAGCAAAAAACCAAGACCGTCGGTGATAAACCCCGGTGTGAGCAGCAGGACGCCTGCAACGAGGATCATGACGCCATGCACCAATTCACGCGCCGGAACCCTGTTTTGGCCCATTTCTGACTGTATACGCGAAACAAGACCAAAACCTTGCCATCGAAGGAGAATGGAACCCAAGATGGCTGTCACCAAAATCATCAGCAGTGTGAGCCAAATCCCGATTTGCCCACCAATGACAATGAAAGCGGCGATCTCCAGCAGCGGAACGGCAAGTAGGGCAAACGGGATCAGACTGAATGGCATTGGCGTGTTTCCTTTCTCATAATGTAGGAATGCGCTGTCAGTGTTTGAATGATCACGATTGACGTTCTATATTCAACCGACACCAACTCGAACCGGATACCGCTGTAAAATGGACTCATCGAATATCGTCACCCTCATATTCATGGCGGCCGCCGTTTTTGTGTTTCTTCAACTGCGCAGTGTGTTGGGCAAACGCACAGGTCATGAGCGCCCTCCCATAGACTTCCCAGGGCAAGGGGATGACCAGCCGGTCGATGCCGATGGTATGGACGGCGACGACAATGTCATAACACTACCATCGCGTGACGGCGCTGACCAATATCGTGAAATTGACCGTGTCGCCAAAGCAGGTTCCGCCGTCAACAAGCAACTGCGCGTCATCAAGGACGCAGCGCCTACCTTCAGTCCGCGTGAGTTTTTGTCCGGTGCGACGATGGCCTATGAGATGATCGTGATGGCTTTTGCGGACGGCGACCGTAAAACGCTGCAAAACCTTTTGTCCAAAGAGGTCTATGACGGATTCGCCGAAGCGTTGTCTGAACGCGAAAAGGCAGGCGAGACAGTGCAGACCAATTTCGTCGGCATCGAAAAGATGGAGATCTTGGGCGCGGAGCTCAGAGATAACAGCGCACACGTCACGGTATCCGTTGTCTCCCAATTGATTTCCGCCACAAAAGACAATGAAGGCAAAATCATCGACGGTGATCCCAATGAGGTCGCTGAGGTGCGCGATGAGTGGACGTTCGGTAAGGATGTCCGTGACCGCGATCCGAACTGGAAATTGATCAGCACCGAGCCAGAAAACGCCTGACCGGTTGGAGTCACCGGTTCGTGGCCATCCACCTGTCGGGCGCGACCGTCGTCGATTATAATGAACTGCCTCATTGGCACGACGATGATCACGCCGCCGCTGTTGCCGCGTTCGCCCGACACCAAAAAATACCTGTCGATGAAGTTTATAAACGTCCACCGACGGGTTGTAACCCTGACCAATTGATAGAGCTGGTATCGGCTGCCGCGCGGATCAACGCGGATAAGGCCCAGAACTTCTTCGAGAAAAACTTTGTACCGGTTCGGTTGGACCAAACAAAAGATGATGCTTCCCCCGACCCATCGTCTATCGTCACGGGCTTTTTCGAGCCTGAATATCAGGCGTCGCGCATGCCATCAAAGCGCTACTCAGTTCCGGTCCATGCGCGGCCATCTCAACTTGTGGAAGCTAAATCTGCGCCCGTTGGAAGTGTTCCTGAGGGGTACCGGTTCGCTTGGCGCCATGATGACGGCAGCATGGGGCCCGCACCGGATCGCGCAGCGATCCATCGCGGTGCGCTCGATGGCAGGGCTGAAATCTTGTGCTGGCTTGAAAACCCGATCGATGCGTTTTTCATGCATATTCAGGGAGCCGCGCGCTTGAAGCTGGAAGATGGTACGATGATGCGCGTCTCCTATGCCGCCAAAACCGGTCATCCATTTACGGCCATTGGCGGACTATTGGTGAAGATGGGTGTTTTTGGGCAGAACGAGGTTTCCATGCAAGGCATTGTTGCCTGGTTGCGCGATCATCACGATGAGGCGCAGACGATGATGAACCGGAACCGCTCTTATATATTTTTCAAGGAAACTGCGCTCGGCGATCCAACACTGGGACCGTTCGCGGCGGCTAAGATTCAATTGACCGCACAACGGTCGCTTGCTGTGGATATGCGGTTTCACACGTTTGCAACGCCCATCTATGTCCATGCGCACAACGTTAACGGCAGCAATTTCTCAAATCTCATGATAGCGCAGGAAACTGGAACGGCGATCATGGGCCCATCACGTGGTGATATATTCTTTGGCACCGGTGAAGAAGCGGGAATTTTGGCGGGTGGCGTTGTCTCGCCCGTGACTTTTTTTGTGCTTTGCCCCAAGTCCGGATACGACGCTTACTTAAGCAGTTGGTCGGGCCGGTGAAAAAGCGCAACACAAAAACATCAGGACTTTCGGCTGATGACCGTCACTTGTGGCGGCGGGTCACCAAAACGGTTTCTCCGTTGAAAAACCGCACCGGATCAGATTCAGAAAATGTCGCCGATGAAGACAATGCCTGGCGCCATTGGGTGCAGGAACACGGGATGGTGGACCGAACGCCGGCCGAAAAGCCTCTTGCCGAAAACACCCAGCAAGGCGCAGAAGCTGTTTTGAACCCAGCGCTTCAAAAGCCAGATCCGGTCGCACCTGCCTCCATCACCAAGAAGGGAACCACTTGGACCCGACGGGCGATCCATGAAATCGAAAGGCCCACCCATCGGAAATTGGCCAAGGGCCGATTGCCCATCGATGCCCGTCTTGATCTGCACCATCAAACGCAAGAACAGGCGCACCGGTCACTAAACGCATTCCTCGTAAGCAGCCACAGAAAAGGGCACAGACATGTGCTGGTCATCACCGGAAAAGGGCGTAGCTTGAATTCTCAAGGCGTTTTGCGAAAAATGCTTCCCATATGGATATCAACACCACCGATGAATATGTTTGTGAGCGCCATACGTCACGCCAGTCGCGATCACGGCGGGGAAGGCGCTTGGTATATTCGGCTGAAACGACCCAAATCGGATGACCGGACATGACCCCCTTCGGCAGACGCGTGCGTGAACTGCGTGTGGAACGTGGAATCACACAAAAACAAATGGCCAAAGCACTGGGTGTCACGCCGGCTTATCTATCCGCGCTGGAGCATGGCAAACGTGGAACGCCACGATGGATATTGGTTCAGGAGATCATCAGCTTCTTCGGCATTATTTGGGATGAGGCGGATGAGTTGGAAAATTTGGCTATGCTCTCAGCACCAAAGGTAATGGTTGATACATCGGGGCTTTCGCCGACGGCGACCGAACTGAGCAATCTGCTGGCAAGCGGTATTGCTCATTTGCCGGAAGACAAGCTGGTTGATTTACGAGACCGGGTTCAAGCTGCGATTCGAAACGTGGATGAGAAGCCTAGAGTAAGTCGCGCAGCTCGTTTTCCCGATCATTGATCAGCCAACCATAATAATTGACTTGCGGTTGTACGGGCCTGCGTCCCTTAGCACGACGCTGTTTGTTTTCTACTGCGAGAACTGATGCGCGGGCTTGTGGGTTTCCAACGTTATATAAGGTGGCGGTGATACCGGGGTTTTTCGAGATATCGAACCCTGCAATTTCCTCGTAGGCTCCAATAGAAGCAGCGATTGCGGCCGCAATGTAGGGAAGTGTTGTTCGCGGTTCCATTATCGTGCCGTAAATTCGGTGACCGTCCCGTGCGTTCAGACGTCTTCCCCCCACGGTTTCAACAACGCGATCAGTCATTTTCAGCGCCGTCAGTGGGTTAAGTTGGCCCAAACCAAAAGTCTGACCGGCAAAAAATGGTTGGAAAAAAACCGCGCTGAACCGATCATTTGGGTAAGCGACTTCATCTACTTTTTTGCCGCGAAAATCGCTTTCCCAAACATTTTCCCTGCACAACCAAAGCGATTCGCTATCGCTAAAACCCTCGCACTCACTAAATTGCTCACGGGCAACAAAATCGAGAACCCGCTCGCCCTTATATTCAAAATCGATATCTTGCTTAAGGTAATTGGCCGCCTTGATGACATAGCTTTGAGCGCGATCCATAACGTCCACATTGTAAGTGTGCTCACCGATGATCGCGCCGATGATATGGATCGGATCAATCTCGAAGTCTTCAGCGACCGATTTGATTTGCCGGATTAGGCGCTCGTCTTTGGCCAAAAAAGCGACTGCTCGCTCATATTTGCTGTCAAAAGTCGACTTTGTTTGCCGGGTTCTGCGTTTGGACGCACCTGGGATCTCCGGTTGTTCTTTAAGAACATTGCCCGGTTCAACAACGATAACATCTGCCAATGTGGGGTTTGTGGCTGAAAATGACACAAAAAACATCGCGCCGATCATCAGCAAGTTCCGAACAAAAGATTTTGACAGTACTGTCGCCACGCTCGCGCTCCCCATGAGTGCCACAACGTGACTATGATAACGCTTGCATCATGTCGAGGGGATTGTCCAACTTCACAATTCTGCTTGAAATCATCACAGTATATAGCGCGAAAGATCGGCGTTCTTGGCCAGTTCGCCTACATTTTTGCGCACATATTGCGCGTCAATGAGCTGTTCCTGACCGCTTCTGTCCGACGCTTCAAAGGAGATTTCATCCAGCACACGTTCCATGACAGTTTGAAGACGTCTTGCACCGATATTCTCCACCGTCGCGTTCAGTTCGACTGCAATATCTGCAAGAGCGTCGATGGCGTCATCGGTAAAACTCAGGGTGACGCCTTCCGTTTCCATTAAGGCGACATATTGCTTGATCAGGCTGGCTTCCGTTTCCATCAGGATACGCTTGAAGTCCTCTTTTTCCAAAGCGCGAAGTTCAACACGGATCGGCAGACGGCCCTGTAATTCCGGTAGCAGATCAGATGGTTTAGAGACATGGAACGCCCCGGACGCAATAAACAAGATATGATCGGTTTTCACCTGGCCGTGCTTGGTTGCCACTGTGGTGCCTTCGACCAGAGGCAAGAGATCACGTTGAACGCCTTCTCGGCTCACACCTGATCCAAAACGGCCCTCCGATACGGCGATTTTGTCGATCTCATCGAGAAAAACGATGCCATTTTCTTCGACCAATTTCAGAGCCTCTTGAGTAACTTGCTCCTGATCCAGTAGTTTGTCGCTTTCATCTGTAACCAGCAGTTCATAGCTTTCGCGAACAGTGGTCTTGGTTTTCTTGGTGCGCCCACCGAGCGCCTTTCCCATCAAATCATTGAGATTGATCATTCCCACATTGCCACCCGGCATGCCCGGAACATCCATCATCGGCATGCCGCTCCCATTGTCGGCGATTTCGATCTCGATTTCCTTGTCGTCCAATTCGTTGGCCCGCAACTTTTTACGAAAGCTTTCTTTGGTAGCCGGGCTTGCAGTTTTGCCCACCAGCGCTTCCAGGACACGCTGCTCGGCTTGGACATGGGCTTTGGCTTTTACATCTTCGCGCTTGAGTTCACGCACAAGACCGATGCTGATTTCCACCAAATCTCGGACGATTTGTTCCACATCGCGGCCCACATAGCCAACTTCCGTAAATTTGGTGGCTTCCACCTTGACGAACGGTGCATTGGCCAATTTTGCCAGCCGACGGGATATTTCCGTTTTCCCGACACCGGTGGGTCCGATCATCAAGATGTTCTTGGGCATCACTTCATCGCGCAGATTGTCCGGCAATTGTTGGCGTCGCCACCGGTTTCTGAGCGCAATGGCCACGGCGCGTTTGGCGTCTTTTTGGCCAATGATGTGTCGGTCCAGTTCAGATACGGTTTCCCGCGGGGAAAAATCACTCATGCAGTTTGCTTCACTCTTATCGGTGGTAATTTGTTGAGCACCGATGTGGGAAGCATAGGCGTGATGATCAAGCGCCGGATACGCTGCCATCCGGCACCGAACACCATGATGAGCGCGCCAACGACTAGTAAAATCAGCGAAAAAGCCGGAATGCCGGTATTTTCAGACGCAGAGCTGACCAGATAGTAGATGCCGAGCGTGCCGAAATAGGCAAGCGTGGGAATCAATAATGAGCGCCGGTCAATAGCCAACGCCACAAAGACAAAGACGAAAATCAGTACTGCCAGCAACACGGTCGCTGTGGTTCCGGGCTCCACTTGGCCGAACACCACTTCCTGGCCCGTGGAGAGAATGAAAAGCGGGTGAACCAAAAGCGGTGCGGAAACCACATGTAGCCAGAACGCGCAATCGGACCAGACAGTGATCCGCTCGCGGTCGTGCAAATCCAGCATGACCCCGACACCAAAAATCAGCAGTCCGGCAATTAGCGGAATGTAAAGCGCATTGCGCAAAAGGTTCGGCAACTCTTCCAGCAATGGGACCTGTATATTGCCTGTGGTGACGCCGTCATAAAGGAACAGCGCACCATAGGAGAAAACCAGACCGGTTGTCGAAATTGCAATGACAGCCGCCATGATCGGTACTTTGAAGCGCCAGAAGTAGACAATGGCGGCCACGATTGTTGTGCCAAAAAATATGGTCGCCGCGATCCCCAGATTGCCGCGCATGGCGACGAGTTGAACCATGTTTTCCGGGAGATTTAGACCGAACTGATCCACCATCACGTTGGTGAGAATTTCGGTGACACAGGCAATAAAACCAATTCCCAAGACGGTTGAAGACAACCGCATACGGTGCTGGCGTGTGACAAATTCGGCAACTCCCCAAAGGAACACGCCCAATATGCCAAAAAGGATCATGGGTTGTGGGCCAAACACCGAGGTCAACGCAAAAAACAAACCCGCTGCCACCAGTACCACGCCGATCGTGACGAAGATGTCGTTACCGCCACCGACAAGGCGCATCGCTTCGTCACCACTTGCAACGGCATCGACGGTAGCATCGTCGCCATAACGCGGTTTGTCAGCAGCTACCGCAAAGGCCACCAGCCGGTCCCTTTGATTGGCGGAAATGATGTCGCGTCTAACGGCTTCATCCAGCAGGTCGCGTGAAATGATCATGGGTCCGGATTGCCTTTCCATTCCATCAGGAGAACAGAACCATCTTGTTCCTTTGCGGTTCTTATGGGGATAAAACCCGCCTTTTCATAGGCACGGATCGCACGTTTGTTTCGCACATCGGGATCAATGATGATCTTGGTGAAGCCTTCGTTGCGAAGTAGCATCACAAACGCCGCCAAAACAGCTGTTCCGAGCCCTTTTGACAGTTGATTGGCCGGACCAATCGATAAATCAACGCCGATAGTGGTTTCATCAATATCCATGACCCAAGGTGACATCACGTTCCATGGAGGCGCTTTTGCATCTTTTACACGCCAATATTGGATGTACCCTGCAGGTTCTTGGTCAAGGAGAAAAAGAAATGGCTTGGTTGGGTCATGCCCTTCCAGCATATTTTTAATGTAACCAAGTTCCACCTCGGGGTCCCCCCACCATTCGCGCCAATGGGGTAGGGCCATCCACGAGTTAATGAGGGAAAGGTGCTTTTCCCGAACCGGTATGAAGTCGATGTCCATCAATTAGCGCAGAAATTTGATCATGAGTATTTCATCAATATCGCGATCCGGCAGGCGAATGGCGGCTGGCTCGTGGCCGTAAGTCTCATATCCGGCTTTTTCATAAAGCCGTTTAGCCGGCTCATTGTGAGCACCAACGCCCAGGTGGAACTGCGTGATCCCGACTTGCTCCGCGTGGTCGGCGAGAGCGTTTAAAACCCGAAGCCCGATGTTTTTGCCCGCATGGTCAGGATGGACAATGACACCGTAGACAAACGCTCGGTGTTCTAGCTTGCTGCCCGGCAAGCGGTCATAATTGGCCATGCCAACGAGAGTATCATCGACAAACGCACCGATGTGCACCCGCTGGCCTGCAAGCGCTTCATGCCAACTGGTGTCAGGCTTTTCCAAAGCTTCGGAATAGTCGCCACCAAACGCCGCGGGGGCGATCTTCAAACCTAACAGGCGCAACGCCTTGTACTGGGAGACATCGTTGATGTTCAGTTGGCGCACTTCCGGTTCAGGCTGCATCTAGCGTCTCGATGACCAGATTATGGTTGGTAAAGACGCAGATATCGCCCGCAATTTGCATTGCCCGCTTGGCAATTTCTTCAGCATCCATATCAAGATCCAACAGCGCGCGCGCCGCTGCCAAGGCATAGTTACCGCCCGAACCGATGGCCATCACACCAAACTCCGGCTCCAGCACATCACCATTGCCGGTCACACAAAGCGACAAATCTTTGTCCGCAACCAACATCAAGGCTTCCAGATTGCGCAGATATTTGTCAGTGCGCCAGTCTTTTGCCAGTTCCACACAGGCGCGCATAAGTTGGCCTGGATATTGTTCCAGCTTTTTCTCCAACCGGTCCAGTAAGGTAAAAGCGTCTGCCGTCGCGCCGGCAAAGCCCGCAATAACGTGATTGTCCTTGCCAATTCGGCGCACTTTGCGCGCATTGCCCTTCATGACAACCGATTGACCCATGGTCACCTGCCCGTCTCCAGCGATCACCACCTTTCCGCCTTTGCGGACGGTGACAATGGTTGTGGCGTGCATGGAGGGTAAAGCGCTATTCTCACTCATCGGAAATTCCTCTTCTTTTCGCCTATGTAAGGATAGGACCGGTTGTTGCAAACGCATGGTGGTCATTCCCGATCAGTCTTGATAGACAGCGGCTCGAAAATGTCAGGAAAACAGGAAGATGGCAGATCGTATTGCTGAAGTGAGCCGCAAGACCAATGAAACGGACATCACCGTTTCTATCAACCTTGACGGTACCGGGAAACGCAACATCCAAACCGGCATTGGCTTTTTTGATCATATGCTGGACCAGCTCTCTCGCCACTCCTTGATTGACATGACCATCAAGGCCGATGGAGATTTGCATATTGATGATCACCACACGGTGGAAGATGTTGGTATTTGTTTGGGACAAGCGATAAACCGCGCTCTCGGGGAGCGTCGGGGCGTTACGCGTTATGCAAGCCTGGATTTGGCGATGGATGAAGCGTTGACCCGCGCCGCCATCGATGTTTCCGGCCGGCCGTTCGTGGTTTGGCGGGTGGAGTTCACATCACCTAAGATCGGAACGTTCGATACCGAGCTGGTGCGTGAATTTTTCCAGGCGTTTTCACAAAATGCTGGCATTACTTTGCATGTTGAAAATTTTTATGCCGCAAATGCCCATCATATTGCGGAAACCTGTTTCAAAGCGGTTGCGCGGGTTTTGCGTACCGCTGTTGAAACAGACCCGCGCCAGGCTGGTGCGATCCCGTCAACAAAGGGCACACTGAACGGATAAGGCATGCCACGCTACGTTGTTTTGGAAAGTGACATCGAGACCAAGGGTCAAAAAATCAGGGTGATGCGCGATGGCTTTGCCGTGCTGGCTATCGGCTTTCCGTTACCTTGGCTCATTTTCCATCGTCTTTGGTTTGAAGCCATAATGCTCCTACCGTTTTTGTTGGCCATCAGCATGTTCTCAAATCATTCCGACACGATGGGGATTGTTCTGATCGGCAACTTGGCGTTGGGACTGGTGATTGCGTTGGAAGGCGATGGCCGCATCATCGCGCGCATGAAACGTAGTGGTTTCCGCGAAGTTGCAACTGTTGCTGAGGCCGAAAATCTTAACGAGGCGGAATTTCATGTTGCCTTCATGATTGACGGCAACGCACTGCGCGGCGCAAAAAAGGCGAAAAAGTCGGATCAAGACGCAGAGCTTGAAAGGTCCGATATGATCTTGGGGCTGACCTGAACAAAATGCGCGTAGCAATTATCGACTATGGGTCGGGCAATTTGCGCTCGGCAACCAAAGCCTTTGAACGCGCTGCCCGCGAAGCGTCAATCGAAGCAGAAATCGACCTGACGGCTGACCCGGATAGGGTCAAGGATGCAGACCGGATTGTTCTGCCGGGCGTGGGTGCCTATGCCGATTGCGCAGCGGGTCTGAACGCCGTCAACGGCATGCGCGATGCCATCGATACTGTGGTACGCGAGAAGGGCCGCCCCTTTTTCGGCATTTGCGTAGGTATGCAATTGATGTCCACGCGCGGTCTGGAAAAGACAGTCACGTCCGGATTTGATTGGATCAAAGGCGATGTGAAGCTGATGGAGCCGGACGATCCGGCTTTGCGGATCCCGCAAATCGGCTGGAACACGCTAAACGTCCATATTGATCACCCGATGCTGACCGGGATCAGAACCGGTCCTGACGGCCTGCATGCTTATTTCGTGCATTCCTATTTTCTGGATGCTGAAAACAAGGATGATGCTGTAGCCACATGCGACTATGGTGGGCCGGTCACGGCCGTGGTTGCGCGCGGCAATGTCTTCGGCACGCAGTTTCACCCTGAAAAAAGCCAGACACTGGGTCTGGCTTTAATCGCTAATTTCTTGAAGTGGGCGCCTTAGATTATACCCGGGAGATTTGGGGTATCATGGTGCTTCAGTTTCCTCTCGTATTTTGGGCTGTGTAGTTGAAACCTTCCATCGAAGTATTTGTCAGGAAACATGCGAATAAAGATCTCTATTGCCCGTTGCCTTGATCCCAAGTGGGTCTTCTCTTCCCAAACATCATAAAGGCGTCTCGGGTCGACGTTAAAGCGGGCTTGGATATCACGCTTCTTCCAGCCGCATTCACGAAGCACCCAGCTTTTCGCGGCTTCGTGTTTAGTCAAATAGCTCATTGCTATTCCTTTCATGTTACGAAAGGTGCGCTCAAACTTCGGAAAACTATTGACCACTGATTCGGCCTATGCGAATCAGAACCTGTAGGAAGCTTCCTATCCCCAGCGCACCTCTAATTAGCCTGGGAGCAAAGAGCCGGTCTGCAACACCGGCTCTTTGTGTTTGCGGGCTCAACATATATGTGACTCGATCGCCCGAAAACACAAAATGTAGAGTTAACAGAAGGTTTTTTGTTGTTTCACCGAACGAAAATCCTTTTTCCCGCCATCGATTTGAAAGATGGGCAATGTGTGCGTCTGAAACTCGGCGAGATGGACACAGCTACTGTCTATAACGAAGATCCGGCCGCGCAAGCCAAAGCTTTTGAAGAACAAGGTTTTCAATGGCTGCATGTGGTTGATCTTAACGGCGCCTTTGAAGGTGAAAGCGTCAATGGCGCTGCGGTTGATGCCATTTTGGCGGCAACAAAAAACCCCGTTCAACTGGGCGGCGGCATCCGCACTCTCGCCCATATTGAAAGCTGGCTTGAAAAGGGTTTGGCGCGTGTGATTTTGGGTACCGTGGCTGTACGTGACCCGGATCTTGTGAAAGAAGCCTGCAAACTGTATCCGGGTAAAATTGCCGTCGGCATTGACGCGAAAGGCGGCAAAGTAGCGGTCGAAGGTTGGGCGGAAGCTTCCGAACTCGGCGTCATCGAGTTGGCGCAGCGCTTTGAAGGCGCTGGTGTAGCGGCCATTATTTATACCGATATTGATCGCGACGGCATTTTAACGGGCATCAATTGGGAATCGACCATTGACTTGGCTGATGCGGTTTCCATTCCCGTTGTTGCGTCCGGCGGCTTGGCATCAATCGCAGATATTGTGCGCATGACAATGCCCGATGCCGTCAAGCTGGAAGGTGCGATTTCCGGCCGTGCGCTTTATGACGGGCGCATTGATCCGGATGAGGCGTTAGCAATCCTGCACTGACATTTACCCTATCTGCGACTTAACCATTGCGATTAACCCGCCCGCTGGCGGCATTTGTTACCCCAAACCTCCAAATCACGAGCCAGGGGTTAGTTCATGAAAAAGATCGTCGCCGCCAAACTACATGGCATTTTCATCACCCAGTGTGACCTGAATTACCATGGTTCCATCACGTTGGATCCGGACCATTGCGAGGTAGCCGGAATCATGCCGATGGAGTTCGTGGAGATTTGGAACAAGCATTCCGGCGCGCGCATTTCCACCTATGTCATCTATGGCGAGCGCGGCTCAAAATGTTGCGTGCTCAACGGGGCTGCGGCCCGCACTTGCCAAACAGGCGATCAAATTATCATTTGCTCCACCGACTACCGCGAAGCCGAAGCCGTTTATGAAATGGCCCCACGCGTCCTGACATTTGAGCGCGATAACAGCATCGCGGAAGTTCTGGAATATCGTGCCGGCAGAGATGCAGAAGGGCGTTCTACATTTGAAATCGTCGATTTGGCCGATGAAAAAATACAGCCAATCCCGCTGATGGCGCGCGCTTCCAACTGAAGAGACTGGTCAAGCGCTGGCAGTTTCGCCTATAGGCGGGGATCATGATGAAAGCCCGTGTCATACCGTGCCTCGATGTCAAAGACGGTCGCGTCGTCAAAGGGGTCAATTTTGTTGATCTGATTGACGCCGGCGATCCGGTCGAGGCGGCCATTGCCTATGATGCTGCCGGCGCTGATGAACTCTGCTTTTTGGACATTACCGCCTCTTCAGACAATCGGGACACCATTTACGATGTTGTGGCCCGCACGGCCGATCATTGTTTTATGCCGGTGACAGTAGGCGGCGGTGTGCGCAAGGTCGAGGATATCCGAAAGCTGCTGCTGGCCGGGGCGGACAAAGTATCTATCAACACCGCTGCGGTGAAAAACCCGGAATTTGTCGCGCAGGCTGCCGACAAGTTCGGAAATCAGTGCATCGTGGTTGCGATCGATGCCAAATCGGTTGGAGACGATCGTTGGGAAATCTTTACCCATGGTGGTCGTGAGCCCACAGGGATTGACGCCATCGAGTTCGCACAGAACGTTGTTGATCTGGGCGCAGGTGAAATTCTTCTTACGTCAATGGATCGCGATGGCACCAAGGCTGGCTTCGACATCGCGCTCACGCGCTCCATCGCCGATGCGGTGCGCGTGCCGGTTATTGCATCCGGCGGTGTCGGCACGCTCGATCATCTGGTAGAAGGGGTGCGCGACGCACGCGCGACAGGTGTCCTGGCCGCATCCATTTTTCATTTTGGCACCTACACAATTGGCGAGGCAAAAGAGCACATGGCTAAGGCCGGTATCCCCGTTCGCCTCGACCAGCAGGATAAAGCCGCATGACCGATTTTTCGCTCAACGACCTGCAGGACATTATTGCCACGAAGGCGGGCGATGATCCAAAAACTTCCTGGACGGCCAAACTTGTCTCCGCAGGGCCCCCGGTGATCGCCAAAAAACTGGGCGAAGAGGCCACAGAGACGATAATTGCGGCCCTGTCCGGAAATCAATCTGCTTTTGTCGCTGAAAGCGCTGATCTCATCTATCACTGGTTGGTACTGGCTCATGCCAAGGGCGTGACATTGCAAGATGTGCTTTTAGAGCTTGAAAAACGTACCGCACAAAGTGGACTTGCAGAGAAAGCCTCTCGTAGGGCACAATAGACTTACTTCGCTTCGGGAGGGATGCGATGGATAGGTCTGCTGATACCCGCACTTCGATGCAGGCTAATGCGCTTTTTGATGAGCTGGCCAGAGCGCCCGCACCGCCGCCGCAGTCGCCGGAAGATGCAGCGGTTGTAGATCAACTGACCGGCGGGGCATTCTCGCCCTATCGTTATTTCACGGCCGAACGATGGGCGGAATTTCGGGCCGACACACCTCTGACTTTGACCGAAGATGAAGTCCACCGTCTCCGTTCTCTCAACGACCCCATCGAACTTGATGAAGTTCGTCGGATTTATCTGTCCTTGTCGCGCTTGTTATCGGCACATGTCGAAGCATCGCAGGAATTGTTCCGGCAGCGAAAGAAATTTCTTAACGTTGAGGATGTCAATAAAACACCGTTTATTATCGGGGTGGCCGGGTCCGTTGCCGTAGGCAAGTCTACCACGGCACGCGTGCTCAAAGAACTGCTCGCACGTTGGCCGACCAGCCCAAAGGTCTCATTGGTCACCACCGACGGTTTTCTTCTTCCCAACGAAGAGCTTCGCAAACGCAATTTGATGGAGCGCAAGGGCTTTCCGGAGAGTTATGACGTGGGAACTATCCTCAACTTTCTATCCGCCATCAAAGCCGGTGAAAAGACGGTCCAGGCGCCGCTTTATTCGCACCTGACCTATGACGTGCGCAAAGATGAGTATCTTAAAATCGAACAGCCCGACATTTTGATTTTCGAAGGGATCAATGTTCTTCAGGTGCGCGATCTACCAGAAGATGGACGGATGATTCCATTTGTATCCGACTTTTTCGACTTTTCTGTCTACATCGACGCGGATGATGAGCTCATCCACAAATGGTATGTCGACCGCTTTATGCGCTTGCGCGACACGGCGTTTAAAAACCCGACCTCATTTTTTCATCGTTACTCGCAACTTTCAAACGATGCGGCATTGGCAATCGCCGAGGGTCTTTGGGCTAATATCAACCTGACAAACCTGCGCGAGAACATCCTCCCGACAAGGCCGCGGGCTGACCTTATTTTGCGTAAAGGGGCCGACCATCTGGTGGAAAGCGTACTGCTACGAAAATTGTAGGATCAAGGCTTTGGAGCCATCGTCACTCGCCTCAGTGTTAGATTGATGCGGCCGGGCTGTTTCAAAAGGGCTGAGGTGTTGGGATAAATCCGGTCCACACCATGAAAAGCAAGACGGCCTTCACCGCCCATTACCAAAATATCACCCGATTGCAGCTTCAGTGATGTTGTTCGGCCCGACCTGCTTTTCTCCCCAACCCGAAAAAGACAAGTGTCTCCGAGAGACAATGAAAGCACTGGCGCGTCGAGATTTTCTTCGTCGCGATCCTGATGCAGGCCCATTTTAGCCTTCGGTTCGTAGTGGTTGATCAGGCACGCTTGTGGCGGCAAATCATAGGCGGCAAACTGATCCCAGAGCTTGAACAGGCTTTCAGGAATACGCGGCCAAGCTTGTCCGGTCACCGGATGGAGCGGCTGATAACGGTAACCCCCTTCCTTGTCGGTCACCCAGCCGAGCGGTCCGCAATTGGTCATGCGAACGCTCATTGGTTTTCCGGTGCGCGGCATCGTGGGCACATAGAGCGGTGCCCGCCTCACAATCTCTCGGATTTCATTGAGGAGCGATCGTTGCTCGTCGGTAGAAAGCGCCATGGGAATATGGCGCACGCCTTTGGGAAGGACGTTCACGATCAGTTTTGGAGGCCGAAAATTTCACGCGGCGCTCCATAAAAATCCCACCAGCCCCAAAAGGCCACATCGGTTGGCCCGGTAACAGCATCAACGAGTCCCCAGCCACCGGTGGAATTGCGTACGAGCGCCCAAACCGTCAAACCATCCATCATTTCAATGTCATCGGCCCATATGGTGTTGGCCGGATTGATCGGTCGGCCTCCAGGCCGTTGGGGCTCCAATTGCGCAAAGGCCCACCCATTCATGACCTGAAGGTTGCTGACAACGAACTCCACCGGCCCTCGCATTTCAGCTTCGATCTTGGGTCGAACCGCGTTGAGAATGGCTTTCCTTTCCGCACTACCCCGCGTCGGTTCATAGGATGACTGCGCCAAGGATAGGCCGCTCGTCGCGAAAAGGATGACAAATCCAAAAAAAATGCTTGCTATCGTGCGGTGCGGCAACATGTCTTGCTCTCCAGGGCCGTTGCGTCAGCTTGTCATATAAAAATGTCGAGCTGCAAGCGTCATTTGAAGCGTGAAAGGTAAAACCATGGAAACTCAACTTTTCGACCCGTTCATCCTGTCGCGTATGCAATTTGCGGCAAACATCACGTTTCACATCCTGTTCCCGACAATTACAATCGCGTTGGGCTGGGTGCTGCTTTACTTCAAGCTTCGTTATGCCCGCTCTGGCGACCAGGCTTGGATGGATGCGTACTTTTTCTGGGTGAAGGTGTTTGCGCTGTCCTTTGCGATGGGTGTGGTTTCGGGCATCACGATGAGTTTTCAGTTCGGCACCAATTGGCCGGGCTTTATGGAAACGGTCGGTAACATTGCAGGGCCGCTTCTGGCCTATGAGGTGATGACCGCCTTCTTCCTTGAGGCGGTGTTTCTGGGCATTATGCTTTTTGGCTTCCGCCGCGTGTCGAACCGTGTTCACACAATCGCTACTTTCCTTGTCGCATTCGGCACGACCATGAGCGCGTTCTGGATATTGGTGCTCAATTCCTGGATGCACACACCGGCCGGATTTGAAATCCGCGATGGGGTGGCTTTTGCGACCGATTGGTGGGCCATCATTTTCAACCCGTCCATGCCCTACCGCTTGACGCACATGCTGTTGGCTTCAGGTTTGACGGTTGCCTTCCTGATCGCTGGTCTGTCAGCGCTGCGCTATCTATTGGGTGACCGTTCACAAGCGATGCGCAAAGCGCTCAACACGGGCGTCTTTTTGGGTGCAATCCTGATCCCCGTTCAAATTTATGCAGGTGACATGCACGGCCTGAACACGTTGGAGCATCAGCCCGCGAAGGTTGCTGCTATGGAAGGCAATTGGGAAACTGGCGCTAAAGTGCCGCTTCTGCTGTTTGCCATTCCCGATCAGGAGGCGCGCGAAAACCGCTTTGAAATTGGCATTCCGTCCGGTGCCAGCCTGATCTTGAAGCACAAACCCGAAGGCGTGGTGCCTGGCCTGAACGATTTTGTAACCGAAGAAGGCGAAGTCATGCACCCGCCTGTTGCACCGCTGTTCTGGGGTTTCCGTGTGATGGTCGGTACAGGCATGGCGATGCTCGTCTTGTCTTGGGTTGGTGGCTGGTTTCTCTTCCGGCGCCGCAACCAGCAAGATGCTTTGCCAGCCTATTTGGCGATAGCCTTCGTGCCCATGGCTTTGTCGGGTTGGGTTGCGACGATTGCTGGCTGGTACGTGACAGAAATCGGACGCCAGCCATGGCTGGTCTCAGGAGTCTTGACCACAAAGGAGGCGCTCGGACCGATCGCCGGCGGAATGGTTCTGTCCACTCTTTTGGCCTATCTGGCGGTCTATGTTTTGCTTTTGGGCGCTTACCTTTTCGTAATTGTCCGCCTTGCGGTAAAAGCGGCCAAGGGTGGGAGCCAGGAACCCAAGCCCGATGCAGCGGGTGAACCCGCCATTCCAGGCGCGCCCGCAAGCTTGCAACCGGCGGAGTAAGGCAGATGGATTTCACCATGCTTTACCCGTATCTACCGTTGATTTTTGCGGGTCTGATGGGTCTGTCGATCCTGATCTATGTGGTACTTGATGGCTTTGATTTAGGTGTAGGCATTCTCTATGCGGTTGCCCGTGACCAAGACAAAGATCGCATGATCGCCTCCATCGGACCGTTCTGGGATGCTAATGAGACTTGGCTTGTTTTGGCTATCGGTATTTTGCTAGTAGCCTTTCCAGTTGCACACGGTGTGATCCTGACCGCACTCTATTTGCCGGTCGCCATCATGTTGATCAGTCTGATTGCCCGCGGTGTCGCGTTTGAATTCCGCGCCAAGGCGCACGCCGAAGAAAAGTGGCTTTGGAACCGGGTCTTCTTTGCCGGTTCGCTCGGTACGGCCTTGAGCCAAGGCTACATGCTAGGCGTATATGTTCTCGGCCTGACCGGCGGTTGGTTGGTCTTCCAGTTCGGTCTTGTCGTCGCATTGTGTTTGACCGCAACCTATGCGGCCATCGGTGCCGCTTGGCTCATCTACAAGACCGAAGGTGACCTGCAAAAAAGAGCGGTGGGTTGGATGCAACGGTCGCTGCTTTTAACCATGATCGGCATGGGCATCATTTCCTTGGCAACACCCTTTGCCAGCCCGCGGATTTTCGACAAATGGTTTTCTGTGCCCGAAATTATTGCGCTTTTGCCGCTGCCCGTCATGACCGCAGCGCTTTTTGCGTTTCTCTTCTGGCAATTGCTCTACCTGCCAGACCGCAATGACCGCTTTTCGTTGGCGCCCTTTGTCGGCATGGTTGGGATCATGTCACTGGGTTTTGCAGGGCTGGCCTACTCGTTTTATCCCTATATCGTGCCTGATCGGATGACGATCTATGAAAGCGCATCAGCGCCTGAAAGCCTGATCATCATCCTGTTTGGCACGTTGTTCGTGCTGCCGGTGATCATTGGCTATTCGATATTTTCCTACCGGGTGTTTGGCGGCAAGGCGACGGAACTGCGCTACGATTGATCGAGCACATCGCGCCAATTATGCGCGGGTTGAAAGCCGAGAAGCTTCTTGGCTTTCCGATTGCAATAGACAGTTTCTTCGCCGGCTAACTCACGTTTGATGGGCACGCCTTCATAATAGCGTTCAATAATGTCGGCGGTCGTCAGATTGACAGAATGGTTGTCGTTGGACGCGTTGAATATCTGATAACCCAGCCCGTCGGTCTTCAACATCAGGTGCACCATCTGCGCCAGATCTCGCGCGTCAATATAGGCGAAAATGTTGCGTCGGCGCAGGTCAGGGTTATCCATATAAGCAGGAAAGTTTTCGGCATATTCCTGTGGTTCGATGACGTTGTTGATGCGGATCCCGTAAATATCAAAGCCGGTTCGGCGCTGAAACGATCGCGCGGTTACCTCGTTGGCTACCTTTGACATGGCGTAGGAGTCTTCCGGGACTACGGGATGTTCCTCGTCTACCGGCAGATAGTCGGGTTTGCGCTCCCCTTGCGCAAAGCAGATGCCGTAGGTTGTCTCCGACGAAGCAAAAATGATTTTTCTAATGCCGAGTTTAACGGCTGCCTCAATCACATTGTACGTGCCCATCACATTGACCCGGAATGTCTCATTGTCCGGGTTGATCAATATCCGCGGTACAGCTGCAAAGTGCACCACCGCATCAAACACCGGTACGCTGTCCAATTCCAGCTCATCAAAATTAGCCAGTGACGACATGACGTTGAACATCTGTCCACTATCAGTGATATCCGCCGTCAGATTATCAACGCCGGGGTGATCAAGCGGCGTCAGATCCCCATTAACGACCCGATGGCCTTTATCCATCAACCATGGAACAACATGCTTACCGGCCTTGCCGGATCCGCCGGTGAACAAAATTCGATGTGGCTTGTCTGGCATGGCTCATCCTCCTGTCGCGCATGACTTATAAAAACATGATGGCGCAGGAAGCCGTATTTAACACTGTAACAATGGTAAGTCTGTCAAATAGTCGACAATGCCGAATATTAAGTGCCTTGGGGACATTGCAACAGTAGAATATCAACACTCTAATCTTCGTTTATAGGGCATCGGTTCCGATTGTTTTCTCGGTAAGTTTTTCTCGCCTTTCGAAAGGTTCTTAGAACTTTTCTGACATGTTTCGCGTTTGGCGTATGTTTTCCAGATGGACCCCCTGTGGTACGCCTAGCGGCACATGATACCATAAATTTGTCCCATTCTTCCCTTTCTAGCTCATAAGCCTGTTCTACGGACTTCAGGCCTCGTGCTTTAAGGTCATCGATACTCAAAGATGCCAATACTAAGAATCCCTACATACACTTTCGAACCGATGTGACAGATTCTTCATGATTGTCAACGAGGGGCAGGTACAGTTGTCAACAATTTTGACAGATCGTTGATGGTCTCACTCAATTCGTCATCCAGCTGTTGTAGTTTGACCGAAACGTCTTTCTTCCCAAGCCCTAGAATGATGCTTTGATGGAGCCTGTTTATGGACTTAACTTCTGTCCGTAGTTCAAAATATTTACTTGTGAATGGGTCGGAAAATTCGCTGAAGAAAATTTCCGAATTAAAATCTGGTAGCTCTGCATCGAAAATCTCTATTTCCTCGAAATCGATGCTAGCCTTATCGATGACTGACACTTTCGCGTTCATTATTTTCAACTCATCCGATAATTCTTCGAGTTGAGATAGAACTGAACTTCGAAAATTATTGAAAATCCGCCGCCTTCGTTCTCTTTCGCGCTTATTTACAGCGCGAAGTTGTAAGAACGTTGTGATCAGAGCAGTAACACAAGCTGTTGCTGCAGAAATCAGAATTGCAATTGGACCTGTAATTTCCATTAGCCAAACCAAATCAGTTGATGCATAGAATCACAGCATTGTGGTAAAGGGAATCTAAAAAAGATAAAAATTAAGTATCCAAATTTGCCACGCTCAGCGCATTGTCCTGAATGAACTCGCGACGTGGTTCCACCTCATCGCCCATCAGGCGGCTAAAGAGGGAGTCGGCATCCGTCGCGTCATTGACTTTCACCTGCAGAAGCGAACGGGCATCGGGATCGAGTGTTGTTTCCCACAATTGCTCCGCATCCATTTCCCCAAGGCCCTTGTAGCGTTGAAGTGTAAGGCCCTTGCGCGCGGATTCAAAAACCAGCTCAAGCAGATGCAACGGACCGGAAACCAATTCGCTCTTGTCTTTGCGGCGAAGGGTCGGTGGCGTTTTAAAAACGCCGTTCAAGCGCGGGTGCAGGCTGTGTAGCGCGCGCGCGTCTGCCGACTGGATAAGGTTGGCGTCGAGAACTTGCGCCTCTTTGACGCCGCGGACCATACGCTCAAAAACAAAACCGCCCATGCCTTCATTGGAGGGGTTTGTGCGACCGCTCCATCCGCGTTCGGTTTCTTCAGCCACCGCATCAAGGCGTTCAGCCACATTAGCGGCAATCTCGGTACCGCGGCCCAGATCATTCAGCACATTGGCATCGAGTGCTCCGCCCAGCATCGCTTGCTCGACAACGCCATGCTCATAGCGTGAATGCAGCCCGTTCAGAAGCGAGCGGATTTGGATACACACTTCGATAGTTGCGCGCAGGTCAGAACCCGTTAGAACTTCACCGGAACCGGCGATGAGCTGCGCATCATCCAGACCTACATCAAGAAGATGGTTCTCCAGTGCCTGCTCATCCTTGATATATTGGAAGCTCTTGCCGCGTGACACTTTGTAAAGCGGGGGTTGTGCGATGTAGAGGTGCCCGCGCTCAATCAGCTCCGGCATTTGCCGGAAGAAGAAGGTCAGCAGCAACGTGCGGATGTGGGCACCATCTACGTCAGCATCCGTCATGATGATGATCTTGTGATAGCGCAGTTTTTCCGGATTAAACTCGTCCTTGCCAATGCCCGTACCAAGCGCCGTAATTAGCGTGCCAACCTGATCGGATGACAGCATCCGGTCAAAGCGCGCACGTTCCACATTGAGAATTTTACCGCGCAACGGCAGGATTGCTTGGTTTTTCCGGCTGCGGCCCGATTTGGCCGAACCACCAGCTGAATCACCCTCAACGATGAAGATTTCTGACTTCGCCGGATCGCGTTCCTGACAATCGGCCAGTTTGCCGGGCAGCGATGTGATGTCAAGTGCGCCCTTGCGCCGTGTCAGTTCGCGGGCCTTACGGGCCGCTTCCCGTGCAGCCGCCGCTTCAACGACTTTGGAGACGAGGATTTTTGCGTCGCCGGGATTTTCTTCGAGCCACTCCGAAAGCGTCTCGTTAACGAGGCTTTCCACAACAGGCCGCACCTCGGAGGATACGAGCTTGTCCTTGGTCTGGGATGAGAACTTCGGATCAGGCGCTTTGACTGAAAGGACGCAGGTCAATCCTTCGCGGCAATCATCGCCGGTGAGCGAAACCTTTTCCTTTTTCAAAATGCCGGAGCGCTCCGCGTACCCGGTGACTTGGCGCGTCAGTGCTCCGCGAAAGCCGGCCATATGCGTGCCGCCATCGCGCTGCGGAATGTTGTTGGTAAAGCACAGAACATTCTCATGGTAGCTGTCATTCCACCACAGCGCCACTTCGACCGTGATGCCGTCTTTTTCGCCCTCAATGTAGACAGGGTTTTCGATCAAGGGCTTCTTGGCGCGGTCAAGCCAGCGCACAAACTCTTTCAGGCCACCATCATAAACCAGCTCAACTTCATGCTTGTCCGGATGGCGCGCATCGGTCAGCAAAATGCGCACACCGGAATTCAAGAAAGCCAATTCGCGCAAGCGATGTTCCAGCGTATCGAATTTGAACTCAGTCTTGGTGAAGGTATCGGTCGATGGCAGGAAGGTAACTTCGGTTCCCGTATAGTCTCCGGCATCGCCGACGACAGTCAATGGGGCGTCGGCAACGCCGTGCGTAAAGCTCATTTCATGGAACTTTCCATCGCGCCCAATCCGCAATCTCAGCATCACAGACAGGGCGTTAACCACCGAGACGCCGACACCGTGCAGACCGCCGGACACTTTGTAGGAATTCTGGTCAAATTTGCCGCCGGCGTGCAGCTGGGTCATGATTACTTCTGCCGCTGAAACGCCCTCTTCCTCGTGGATACCGACCGGAATACCGCGGCCATTGTCGGTCACCGTCACTGAACCGTCAGCGTTGAGCGTCACGGTGACGAGATCGGCATAACCGGCTAACGCCTCGTCAATGGCGTTGTCCACCACCTCGTAAACCATGTGATGGAGGCCGGAGCCGTCATCGGTATCGCCAATATACATCCCCGGACGTTTGCGTACCGCGTCCAAGCCCTTCAAAACCTTGATGGAATCGGCGCCATAGTCGGCTTCCATCGCATCTGGCATCTGGTCTGCTGGGTTGCTCATGAGGCGTCCTGTCCGGTGGTGCGGTGCACACGTCTTCAAACGTTCGAATCACCGCGACAATTCATGAATTTATATAGGCTCTTTAAAGCTTAAATCCAAATGCGGCACCGGTGAGGTAAAGGCCCTTTTCACCCCTTTTAAGTTCAAGCAAATACATTCCATTAATTGGTGAGCCGCGAAACAATTTTCACACCGCTTTAAGCGACCGATTTGGCGGTCAGATCGCGCCGATAATGCCGCCAGCTGCGAACCAGCCACCAGCCAAGACCCGCCACGATCACGCCGATAAGTGCGACCGTGATACCTTGCGCCAAAAGCGTTGTCAGTTGTGCCAGTTGATTGGCAAAAAGATAGCCCAATCCGAGGTAGAGCGCGGTCCATGCGGCAGCGCCGGGAATGGAAGCAATGGTGAATTGAACCCAAGATAGTGACGTCGCGCCGGCAATATAGGCCACATAAGGTGCGATAGGCGTGAACACCGCGCGGCTGGCAAAAACCGCGGCAGCGCCCCAGCGCTCAACCAGTTTTTCGGCCCGCTCGATGAGTTTGGCAAAGCGCGGCGAGCTTTTGCGTTTTTCGATCATCGGCCGCCCGCCAAATTGCGCGATGTGATAGGCGGCCTGATCGCCCAAACCATAGGCGGCAAAGGCGCTGGCAAAGGCTGGCCAAAACGCCAAATCGCCACTCGCGCTAAAAGCACCGGCGCTGACCACCAGCATGGAGCCCGGCAGCGGCAGCCCCAAACAGCCGAGCAGAACGACAAAGGCGACAATCCAGAGCCCATAGTCCGGCACAAGCGCGAGAAGCGCATCAGTCATCACCGCCCTCCCGTTCCGGCCCCCGGCTTTCACGCTCGGCTTCATAGGCAGCTTTGGCAGCCAGAACCCGCGTTTCCAGCTCGTCAAGGCTCACGCCTTGCCTAATGGCAATCTCGCCAAGGCGGATTTTTTGGCGTGGTCCTTCCGGAACAAGCCCGAAAACCGGAAACAGTTGCTGTGGCGGCACCTGATAGGAGAGCGAGACGTAGCGCGGTGTCATCCATGCTTCGAGGGTTTGATTGCGATGCGCGGGATCTTGAAAATAAAGAAAACTGGCAACAAAATGCCCGCCAAACCACAAAAGCGCGGCGAAAAAGCCCAGAAACGCTAGAAGCGGCCAACGTTGGCGCGTCCATAGATATGTTAAAAAGCCCATCAAGCCGTCTCGCATGGCCGCAATTCGCGCTTCTGCATGCGCCAAGCCGTGCAATCGTGCAAGTTACGATTGTGCAATTTGCGATTGTGGAAGACAGCTCAAGCCGAGAGCAGCAGCCGCCCGCCCGCATAGCCGAACACCAGTGCAAGCGCCGCTTCAATTGACCGTCGGGCTCGTTTGTAGGCACGTACCATGATCGGGTTGCCGAATATCAGCGCATAGGTCTGGAAAGTCACACCGGACACAATGATGCACCCGCCCATCGTTGCCCAAAGGGGCGCTTCGGGCGTGCCCTTGATCAACGCCACGACCGCGAGCCAGGACAAAACCGCTTTCGGGTTCGTTAAGTGCAAAAGCGCGCCGCGCACATAGAGCGTTTTGAACGAAACGCCCTGTACGTCAACCGCTTCGGGCATCCGCGCCGAAAGGGCCGAGCGCAACGATTTGATGCCAAGCCAAAGCAAATAAAGCCCGCCGAGGATTTTCATCGCCGTCAGCCCATAGGCCGTAGTTTCCAGCCAGGTCGATAATCCGATGGCGGCCAAAAGCGCCCAGGTCGCCGAACCGGATTGGACGCCAAGCGCAAACATGATGCCCGAAAGTCGCCCGCGGGCCATGGAGGTCGCCATGATGGCCATGTTGGCCGGGCCAGGCGTGAGAACTGCGAGCGCAATGGCGATCAGGATCAACGTCATGCAGGTGGCGGCGCCGCTGGTTCCCACAATTCGATCGGATTGCCTTCCGGATCATGGATACGGGCAAAACGGCCGATCTCCGGCGTATCCCAAGAAGGATCGGTTTTCACGTCGATCCCCGCGCTTTCAAGCTGCACTGTCATGGCATCAAGATTATTGACGCGGAAATTGATCATCCATTGCTTGTCGGCGGGAAAATAATCCGTGGCATGGTCAAAGGGCTGGAAGACCGTGTAGCCACTTTCCTGTGTCCATGGCATGCCCTCCACACCCAGATGGGTGGCATACCATGCGCGCAACGCATCAGGGTCTTTAGCCCGGTAAAACACCCCGCCTATGCCGGTTACTTTCTCCATACTGCTGACCCCTTTCGTAGAGCTGTCAGGGTATGGCTTGGAAGGGGGGGTGGCAAGGGGGATGATGCAACGCAGTTCTGTCCAACAACCGCCATCGTATTCGCCCGTGAGGCCAGAACCCATTCCTTGAAGCTTCCGGCTCAAAGCAGTCGTCCTTGAATTGGCTTACGGTTGACCAATATTTCTGCCATGGCTGATCATTCAAACCGACTGCTAGATGACCTAAACCTCGACGAAGCTGCCCGACCTACGGCGCCAGCGGTGCCTGAGGCGTCAGACAGACACCGTCGCCAAGGACGACAACTGGCCGCAATCCACAGCCACTATTTAAAAGAAATGGCCCAAATAGCTGCGGTCTTGGCCAGGATCGAAGCGCGGGACGCGCCGCCTGAGCACTTGAAGCGGATTGTGCTTTCACTTGATATGGCGGAGAATTTCCGGGCGTTCGGATCGCTTTGCGGGCGCGAGTGCCAGATCCTCAAGTTTCACCACGATATTGAGAGTTCCGACATGTTCCCCCGGATCGAGGCAGCGGGCGGCGGGCGGTTTCGCGAGATCGTGTCTAAGCTGAAGGCAGAGCACGAGGTCGTTCATGAGTTGATCATCCGCCTAGATCATGCAGCCGATGACTTGGCAGAAGATCCCTCGGAGGTAAATTTCGTTCGGGCTGCAAACACGTTCCGGAAATTGGAAGAAGTCGTACGCTCCCATTTCCGCTACGAAGAGACTGAATTGACTGAGGCTATCGGGTACTATCTCGGATCGGTCTGAGGCCTCTATTAACGCGACTGAGCCTCAACGGCATTAGAACTCAACTATTGCTCACTCTTGGATGTACGGCCGGGAGTTTCGGACTGGCCGTTGGTACGAAAGCCCCTACATCTACTCAAAACCGGGAGAATGAAACATGAATGATCAGACACCGATCCGCCGTTTGACGGCAGCAGACTTTGACCAAGACCTTCTGGACCTCTACGACTATTACGCTCACGGAAAAATATCGAAGCGGGAATTCCTCGATCGTGCGGGCAAGTGGGCCGTTGGTGGTCTGACCGCAGCAGCCATTCTAAATACGCTTTCACCAAACTATGCCTTGGCTCAGCAAGTCGCCGAAGACGATGCAGATATTGTAGGCGAGGACATCGTCTATCCCAGCCCGAACGGTACGGGAGACATCACGGCCTATATCGTTCGTCCAGCCGAGGTAAATCCGGAGAGGCCGCCTGCAGCTGTTCTTGTGGTGCATGAAAACCGCGGACTCAACCCGTACATTCGCGACGTTGTGCGTCGTCTTGCCAAGGCCGGTTTCATCGCCATGGGTCCTGATGGTTTATCATCGCTCGGCGGTTATCCGGGCACAGATGACGAAGGCCGCGCGATGCAACGAACGCTGGATCAGGGACAACTCCTGAACGACTTCTTTTCTGGCTTTGAATATCTACGAGCTTTGGACGGGACAAACGGTAAAGTTGGCGCAGCAGGTTTCTGCTATGGCGGTGGTGTCGTCAGCCGGTTGGCCGTGGCCTACCCTGAAATGGCCGCCGGCGTGCCTTTTTATGGCTCATTCCCCGACGCTGAACAGGTTCCCGGCATTCAGGCGCCACTCATGGTGCAGCTTGCGGCGCTTGACCGTCGCATCAATGCCATGTGGCCACCGTTTCAACGGGCAATGGAAGCAAATGACAAGATATACGAGGCGCATATCTACCCCGGCGTGAATCACGGATTCCACAATGACACGACGCCACGGTATGACGAAACGGCGGCGCGTCTTGCGCAAGAGCGCATGATTGCCTGGTTCCGGACATATCTCGCCGGATAATCAATGACGCGCCCGCCACAACTGGCGGGCGCGTTGCCTCGTGAACCGCTGTCGATGCTTTCCAGACCTGCGACTATCCGAAGCAAGGTGGATTTCACGTAGCCTGAAGGGCTTACAAAGGTCAGATGTCAAAGTTTCCAGGTCATTGACCGCCACTGACCCTTCAAGCGCCTCGAAGCGCACATCGTCCTGCGGAAAGATGACGATGTTTGACGCGCATGACCATGTGATGGGAAAATAGAATTACTGTTTCCAGTGTCCACAAGACCTGTCAAATTTTCCATCGTCTGGAGCATCAGCCGGCATGATCCAAGTGTTGAGCACGTTTACTGTCGGTGGATTTGGTGTCCTTGTTTTTCACCTCTTACAGTTGCCCTTGCCGTGGCTTCTCGGCCCGATTTTGGCGTGCCTGTTGGCCGCGCTCGCAGGAATGCCGATGCGCGGCATCAAATGGCTCAACGAGACCATGCGTACGATTTTGGGCGTGGCGGTTGGCGCGACGCTAACACCGGCTGTGTTGGCAACGTTCCCGTCCATGCTTCCGACCCTGCTGATGGTCCCGCTGATGATCGCGTGTATCGGCTTGGTCGGCGTACCCTATTTCAGGCGATTGTGGGGTTACGACTTTCCAACGGCCTATTACTCCGCGATGCCCGGCGGCCTGCAGGACATGCTGCTTTTTGGCGAAGAGGCGGGGGGCAATATCCGCACGCTTAGCTTGGTGCATGCGACGCGAGTGCTAATTATCGTGGCGGCGCTGCCCTTCCTTTTGAAGGGCATTTGGAACGCCGACTTGACCAACCCACCGGGCGCGCGCGCGACCACCATCCCGATCCACCAACTTGCCATCATGGTTGCCTGTGCTTTTGCCGGCTGGCGCATTGCAAAGCGTATCGGCATGTTTGGTGCGTCGATCTTGGGGCCGTTGATGCTGACGGGATTGGTGGCGAGCCTTGGCGGTCTGCACAACAGGCCACCGGCAGAAGCCATCTGGGCGGCGCAGTTCTTTATCGGCATGACGATCGGTGCCAAATATGCCGGGATAACAGCACGTGAGTTGCGCCATGATGTCACCGCAGCGCTCGGGTTTTGCGTGATACTGGCCTTGTTGACGATTGCATTTGTCGAAGTCATTTACATGTTCGGCTTTGCACCCGGCATGGAAACGCTGTTGGCCTTCGCCCCCGGCGGCCAAGCGGAGCTAACCGTGCTCGCGCTTATCGTCGGGGCCGATGTGGCGTTTGTCGTTGCCCATCATGTTCTGCGGATCTTCGTTGTCATTCTCGGTGCGCCGCTCGCCGCGGCACTGTTTGCCCGGTCATTGCAAAAGCCCTCATAAAACGCGGCAATCCGATATCGCGGTCACAAAAGTGTTTGAAGGTAAGACGACAGTGACGTGCTGCACGGGCATTTTTTCACTCGCAGCACTGATTCGCGGCACCTGTAAATTGAGAGCCGCAAAATTCAGACAAACATGCCGTCAAAACTACAGGTCAGTGATACCGAGCGTTGGAATTGCTTCGCGAATGCCGCTTTCAAGCTCGACTTCGATGAACTTCATCAGGCAATCATTCTCATGGTCAAGTATTTGCTCACCCTTGGTGTCTGAACCGACATATCCCCGGACATAGTCGCACTTGTGCGCCCATCCCACTTGATCGGAAATAAAGGCACGCGACTTCTTTGATAATAGCCAACCAAGAGGGAGGGTGCGATCCGGGTCATTGATATAGGAAACCCGCATCGGATCGCTGATATCTGTAAAATCGTCGCATTTCGATGTCGGCTCGCCTTTAGACGGACAAGAGCCAACCAGCAGAGACCGCGCTTTCGTCACTGCAACCTGGCCGCGGCGAGTCCTAGAGCCGAGCAACGCGCGAAATGGCGATAGCGTTTCGCCAAGGTAGTGGTTGGGTTCTGACGATATGGTTGCATATCGCAGCGATATCAGGCGTATGTCAGCATCTGCATCCACCGCGAGCGGCCGGATTGCTTCAATAATATCGACTGCGGTGTCCACGCCGGAGCCTTCAAAATATCCCCCGTCTACAAGCCGAACTTTCTCACGCCGTTCCCACGGGTAAGATCGCTCATTGTCAGGCAAGTAAAGCGTCCCAGCCGGTGTAATGTATGTAAACCGGGCACTTAGGACAGCCCCACTGAGGAGGCTGAGATCATACCCATCCGGCAAGTATTTGCGCTGGGTTGATTCTATGGAGCCCGCCGCCAACTGGTTTTTGGCAAAGGGCGACGTGGCAACCCGCTGACCGGTAGAAACTTTGGTATTGTTGAGTACTAGCGCGGGCACGTCACCGGCATGGGACCACGCATCGACCACAGACTGGTCAAGCCCGTCCTTTTCATATCCCCGCCTCACCCAAGCGGCTTTGACACCATCTTCGAGTGCACGCGCGCGATCGAACGACGGGATAGACCAGGGCAAAAAGCGTTGAGGGCCGTCTTTGAAGAGAGTGGAAGCGACAAGCGGAGACAAGAGGTCAGCGCCGAAAATCTCGTCGACGTCGCTTTCCAAACCGCCGGGCTCCCCATTGCTGAGCTTGCAAGGCGTGATGTCACTTCTGCTCGGAAGTGCATTGTTGTTTTTCTCGCTGTTTAACAAACCAGTGAAGACGCTGGAACCGAGGGCGCCCCCTGATACAGCGCTGATCGCGAACACATGGCGCGAAAAGCTTGGGCAATGATCCTGGATCCGGGCCAGGAACGTAGCCGCATGATGCGCCGCGTAAATACCACCGCCTTCGACCGCAACGACATAGACCGGATAGGTCAGTTCTTTGTCGGCATAGGCCTTAATATCCGATCGGGCGCTGAGCCATTGTTCGAACGCCGCGTCGACCCGGGGATAGGTCCATTCGTTTTTCACAAGAGGGACGCTTCGAACTTCATGATTGTCGTTAAAATCCATGAAAGACCAAACAATTGCCATTCCAAACAAGACGAATGTCAACGGAAACCCGGTCCTTCTGGCAAAAAGCGAAGACCAGCTCAGCAGGAACGTGACCAAGGCGATAAACACCGACGTTAAAAACAGCGTCCCGACAAATGTGGGGAAACCAATGGGTGCGACCAGCACCGCCAAGAAAAGTACAAAGGGCAAAATTTGGGCGATGCGGATCGCCCACATGCCAAACCCCAGATCGTGGGAGTATAAGCCAGCCCTTGTGCCGAAGCGCGTGCGAAATATGGTGAACAGCAAAAACGTAACTGCGATCACCAGGATCGTGAGACCTGTGATCCGGATCCAGAAATTGCTACCTCCTTCCAGCAAGGCTTCCAGGCTTCCCGGTGTGAAGAGAAGAAAAATGCCGATCGCTACAGCTGGCGCAATCCCCAACAAACGCGGCAGCCATTTCAGGAGTGTCGTCTTGCGTGAGCGCGTGTTGAGTAAATCAATTTCCTGATCAATCGTCATCCAGCGCCCGGAGTACCAGAGCATGAAGATCAGGAAGGTGATCCCGAAAATCGCCATGACGATTTGCGGCCAACGGCTCGCATAATCCTCCGACAATAGCCGGTAAATTTCGATGATTTGGCCGGGCAAAAGAAACAAGATTATCGAGAGAACCGCGATGAAAATCTGTATCTTCAACAGCCTACAAGCGTAGTAGGTATCCTTGATCGCCTCAATAATGAGGTTGCGCCATTTCTTCCAATCTGTCGATAGCATGCGGCCGCCCCCTTGCCGAATTTAATGCCCCGTTTGGAAGCCAATGGTAGCATCTGGACAGTAAACCGCAAAGCAACTTTACCCCGGGCCAGTGCGCAACGTCCGTTTTGTAAAATGCATTAGTCGAGAACTGCAATTGCGGCGCTGGTGATCGTTCGACCGCCGCGCTCGGCTTTTAGCTCGATACGAATAGCATCGGGGAGTGTCTTTTCTTCGGTAAAGGCACTATCCCACGCAGAGCCGCCAGCATAGGAAAAGGCAACACTCGATACATTATCCGTAATGAGGGTCGTTGTCATCCCCGACAGGTTGGGCGCACCGCCTACAAGGCGCCGGGGTGACACGGTCTGGTAAAGGCTACCGTTGGTGGGATCATGAAAAATTCTGATGTCACGCAAGGCCAGTGCCGATATGCCTTGGCGCGTCACGACGGTAACGCGGACACTATCGGCAAGGCCGTCCATAAAACGCTGCTCATCGGGCTCCGCGTCAAGCAAACGGATTGGGCGGGCGTTTTCCAAAAGCCGACTGACATGATTGGTCGCGGCATCGAGACGTGTTTGGGTTCTCACCGTGGCTTCCAGTCTTGAGACCGCTCCCAGTTGGCTTAAAAACCCGCTCATGAGCGCGGCCATAATCGCCAGAACTCCAAGGGCGATGAGCACTTCCAGAAGAGTAAAGCCATCAGATCCGTTATCGCAGCAGGTCTTATTCATGGTGCGACAAATGTCGTGAAACGATAGGGCGTGGTCAAGTCTTCCGGGATGGTCACCTCAATTGTAACTGCAAGCAATGGACTACCATCAACATCCTCGATCAACTCCGCTACAGTTGACCATCGCGCGCCATTGCCCAGCACTCCCTGCCCCGTTCCCGGTTCGCCGACAGAACTCAACCGTGTGGCTGCGACCTCCAACGCCGCGTCCGAAGCCCGCTCCAATAAGTCAGCCCGGGTGTAGGTGATCACGCTTCTCGCGATTGTTTGTGTCGCAATCGCGAGCGACAGGGCCAGTATCGTAAAAGCGATGATCACTTCCAAAAGGGTAAAGGCGTCATCGTTCCGGTAGCGGTTCAAGGGCTGGCCTCCCCGCGCGTTAGAAGCGGCACCCCTGTTAGCCAATCAACCGATACGGTGGCACTCTCTTCATCCCCATCGGTCAAGGTAATTTTTGCTCCCGAGGAGCCGCCATCAGGCAAAAAGACTATTTTGACCAAGCCGTCACTGTCGATCAACTCACGAGCGGCAGTTACATTCAACGAGAACGCTGTCGGAATTTGGACACGGTCTCCGCCGTCAACACCGGCCGACTTTCCTTCAACATCAATCCACATTTGGCTGGCTGAACCGGTCAGCATGGCTTCGGTTCTTACCATATAAACCAGCGACTGAATTTTGCTGGCTACGTCATGCAGATCGGGTGTGTGGTCGCGATGAATGAATGATCTTGAAGCGGTGGCAATCGTCAGCGCAACAATCGTGACGACCACCAACATCTCAATCATGGAGAAGCCGGCATCTTTTGGATTGGGTCGCTTTTCCCTCATCGGATCGCCAGCTCGTTGATGCTCAAAAGTGTTGTCATGACGGATATCACCAAGCTTCCGATAACAACGCCCATCAGGATGGTAATGGCTGGCGTCAGAAATGACAGCGCACGGGAAACCGATCTTTTCAGCATAAACTCGGTCATTGTCGCCGCGCGGTTCATGACTATGCCCAAACTGTTTGATTCCTCGCCAAGTTCAAACAACGAAACCATCGGGGCGTCAAACACGCCGGTGGACCCGACCGCTTGCGAGAAGGATTGGCCCGTGCTTACCCTCTCACGGGCAAGATCAAGCTGATAGCGATCATGGGCCAGTGTTGCCCCGGCTGCTGACAGGCGCATCGCTTCATTCAACTGTACGCCATTGTCCAACAATAGCGCCATGCTGCGCAAATATCGTGCGCGGGATGATCGGCGCATAATGGTACCGATGAGGGGTAAACGCAAAAGACTGGACGACATAAACCGCTGCCCGCCTTCACTGCGCGACATGGACAGCGTCCCCAGAAAAAGCAAGCCAGCACCGACAACAAGCGCGACCCAATAGCTGCTGATGAACCCCCCAAATGCGGAGAGTGCTGCGACCACAAAAGGTTTTTCACCACCGCCATTTTCAAAAATGGGCTCGATGGCAGGCACCAGATAAAGTGCCAACAAGAGCATTGTACCGATCAAAATCGTGACCAAAAAACCGGGGTAAAGAAGAGCTTCGATGACTTCACTACGACGCTTTGCGGCTTCGGTGTAGGCTTTGGAAAGCTCCGCAAACACCTTGCCCAAATGTCCTCCATGCTCACCGCTGGAAATGAGAGCGACCATGTCGGCGGGCACTTCCGGTTCGAGTGCAAATGCATCACTTACCGATGAGCCTTCGGCGATCCGCGAATGGATTGCCATGATCCGTTCACGGGCCCCGCGGTCGGGCTGTGATTGCCCCACGGCGCGCAGCGACACGTCGATGTTAAAACCCGAACCAAGCATCACCGATAAATCAGAAAGCAGCACCGGCAAGTCCAATCGCGGTCCAAACAAACTACCAAGAGCGCTGCGGTTCGCACTTGAACGCGCCTGCGCGCCAGCGGTTGCGGGCTTGAGTTCGACGGGAACTTTCCCCTGGCTTGCCAGTTTGCGGCTGGCCTCGTGAATATCCAGGGCTTCTACCAAACCCGTTTCCGCGCTGCCGGACGGCAGGTAGGCTTTGAATTGAAACTGTTTGGCACCACCGCTCATCGCGTTTGTTTATCGCGCGCTATCGAGGACGCGGGCGATCTCCTCGGTGGTTGTTATCCCATCCTGACGCAGTTTTTCTGCATGTTCAGCCATCGCAACAGCGCCCTGCGCCTGCGACAGGGCCGCCAGCTTTTGTTCGTTTTCGCCATTGTTGATGGCCTGAGCCAGCTCTGGTGTCATTTCCAAAATCTCGTAAGCGACCGTTCGTCCGCTATACCCGGACCCGCGACAGGCTTCACAACCCTGCGCGACCCCGTCCTTCACGCAATGCTTACACACCCGCCGTAAAAGACGCTGCGCAATGGTTGCTCGCATGGTGGCGGAAATCAGGTAAGGTTCGACACCCATGTCCTGCAGGCGCGTAAGCGCGCCTGCCGCAGTGTTGGTGTGTAAGGTGGATAGCACCAGATGGCCAGTCAGCGCCGCTTGGATTGCGATTTGAGCACTTTCGCGATCGCGTATTTCCCCAACCAGTATAACATCGGGATCCTGCCGCAACACAGAGCGCAGCGCCCTTGCAAAATCGAGTTCGATAGCAGGGTCGACTTGCAGCTGCGTTACGCCGTCTAGCCGGTACTCAATTGGATCTTCAACCGTGAAGATCTTGATATCATCGCCAGCCCTTTCCTTGAGCAAGGAATAAAGCGTGGTTGTCTTGCCGCTGCCTGTGGGGCCGCAAATCAATACAATTCCATTGGGTATGCGTACCAAGGATCGAAGCGCCTCAATGGCTTCGGGCGCATAGCCCAGCGCTTCCAAATTGAGCGATACACCGGATTTGTCGAGGATGCGCAGCACGAATGTCTCGCCGTGTGCGCTTGGCATGACCGATACGCGCAGATCGATATTCTGTCCGCGTACCGGAACACGCATCCGCCCATCTTGCGGCAGTCTCCGTTCGGCGATGTTGAGCCGCGACATGATCTTGATGCGGGTTGCAATGCCAGGCTGCAATTCTTTGGGAGCCGTATCCACAACCGACATAATGCCATCGACGCGATAGCGGATCCGCACATGATCAACTTGCGGTTCAACATGGATATCGGTCGCACCGGCATCCACCGCCTCTTTGATCATGCTTGACACAAAACGTACGACCGGTGCTTCCCGCGCATAGTCTTTGAGACGGTCGATGTCATCGCTATCAGCGTAGCCGTCATCACCGTCTGTCTCTTGCGCGCCTTGCTCACCTGTCGTTTGTTCACGCAAAGATCGGAGAAATTCGGTTATCGCGGTCCGGGCCACGATGCGCGGCGAGACAGGCAACTCAAAAAGAAAGGCGAGTGCCTCCATATGATGTTGCTGAAAAGGATCTGCCACGGCGGTAATCAGCGCACCATCTTCAAGGCCCAAAGGAACCAAATGGTTGGTCTCCAAAAAAGAGAGGCCGGCCGCGTTGATCAAATCCTGCGGGGCAGAATCGGGGAATTGGGCCAAAGGCGGCACACCCAGATAATCGCTTAAGTGAGCCGCAAGCTCGGCTTCTTTGACCAGACCAAGTTCAACAAGAACCGTGTCGGCGGGATATTCCATGGTGCTGTGTGCATTTTGCGCGCGCAGACGCGCTTCGGGTGTCAAAATTTCCTTTTGGACAAGGAAATCAAGAAACGCTGCAAATGTCGGTTGGACTTTGGCCAATTCGTTCATGCGGCGGACTTACCCGTTTTCCAGTCACTGTTCCAAATGGCTTGGCGCTTCCCTTACACCATTGATCTATGGTGGCAGCTAAGCCGATTTAAGGCAATGCCAGCTTGCAGCGTTGACACTGCAGCCATGGTTCATGGTGCTACTTCCAACTGGTCAGCAACGCCGGCGCCAAAAAGGCCGGCGCACGTCACTTTCTCATAATCTTCAAAGCCGGCCAACGGTACTGGCGCAAGGCCGATGGTTGCCGGATCGGCGATACTTTCTTTCAGCGTAAAGCGATTGGTATCGGCGGTAAAATCAAAATAGCCACCCCACAGTGCGCGGGCGCTCGAGCGTCCATCTTTAACTTGAACGAGGATGGACGCCGTCTGCAGGATCAAGTCCTTGTCAGACACATAAGGAAAGCGATTACTCGGGGCGCTTGGCAGCACTGCAGCCAGGGGAGCCGAATAGGCTGTAGGGTCGACAATCGGCAACCCATTGTGGATAGTGACAGTCATCAACAGCCTTTCAAATGCAATGCCGCTAATGCCGTCCAGTTCATAGATTTCTTCAATGCCCTCATAGGGTCCATGTTTCATGCCAAAAGTGGCCAACGCTTCACCGGGTGCACTGCCCGGCCCGGATGAAGGCGTCCGGAAGCTGACAATCGCCTCGGCTAAGTTGCGAGCCTGCGTGACGGGAAGACCCATGGCTTCCACGCCCGCTGCAACCAGCGGCTCAGCAGAAACATTCAAATCAACCAGTCCAGCCTGATCCTGCGCAACGACCATGATCTGGTAAGGGCCGCATTGAGTTTCAAAGACAGTACTGTCCATCGTCAACGGCGCGAGGGGCTCGCTGACACGCAACGCAATGCGCCTGGCAATCACTTGGGCCAGGCCGCGTGCAAGGATTTCCTGGCGCACTGACAAATGGTTGCGGGAGTCAATGGTGAACTCGGTCCGGGCAGCGAGGACCAATGGCGTAATCACTGCGGTTACGATGAGCAGGAACAGGAGAACCGTGACCAACGCAAAAGCGGCATCGCCAGAGCTTTTTTGGAAACGGTGCCCTTCACGCATCACTAATTTTGCGCGTAAAGATCGAACTTAAATGACTTCCCGGCCTTGGTCACCTGAACAATTTCGGGTTCTATGGCGACCAGCTTAAAGCCTTCCAACTCTGCACCGACCGTCAACCACTCTGGTGTACCGCTGCCTCGCTCCAACATTAACGCACTTCGCTGTGATCCGGTGATGGAAATGCCCAATATCACAAAGTCGGGCCGCTTTACGTTTGCCTTGGCTACATCGGGTTTGGCAGACGCTTTTGGCTTGGCTGCCGGTTTGAACGGGCGGCGACTACGGTTGAACACCGGGCGGGCCAGCGACTGGACCTGCGTCAATTGGTTTGCATCAAGTGCCTGATCATTTTCAGGGGACGCTAACAGCGCACCACTGCCGCCAGCGTTTACCGGCGAACGCGGCGACAAGGGAGCCACGTCAATGGGCGTTTCATAACGCACGAAGTTCAAATAGCCCAATGCGGCCAGCAACAAGGTAAGAGTGACGATCCTCATGTCCCCCCCGTTACTTCATCGGGGACCAGAGCGCCAAATACATCCAGTTTGACAAACATGTTTGTCGGCAGCCGTTTGCCCGAGGCATCCACCACCTCTTGTGCGCGGATATTGGCGTTTCGAATGATCAGGTAGGGGGTCGATGTTTCAAGCGCATAGATCAGCGACAACACGTCGTCGCTCTTTCCGTTCACATCCACCGATAACCCGACATAGCGCACACCATCGCGTTCGCTGGCCGGCAGATTGCCGACGGATTGAACATTGGCGGCGCTTGTCTGGGCAAGCGCATTGATGCGCCCCTGAAGGTCAGCAAGAATAACCGCTTCGCTGGGCCCGCGCAGAAACAGCACGTCGTCGGCATTTTCTTGTGTGTCATTGTTGGCGTTGCGCAGCGCAGGCTCCATTTGGGCAATCGCTTGCAACTGCCCGAGCCGTTCGCGCTTTGCGACAATGTCAGCAATGCTGTTGGCATGATCGCGAACAATGAGAGCGCCGAGCCAAGCCGCTACGAGCAAAGCGCCAGCAGGTGCCAAGATCGCCAGCAATCGCTGAACGCCAATGGGCGCATTCATCAAGCGGGTCAGGCTAAACACCGGGCGCCTCCAAATTCATGGAAATGGTGAACCGCTCCCCAACTTCCGCGGAGACGCGCAAGACAGGATTTCTAAATGTCGGCGCTTCAAAGTAAGGCGACCCTTCAAGAACTGACACAAGGCTGGAAGCGGAGGTTGTAAAGCCGGAAATCCGGACATTGTTGCTGTCAAGTTCGACATCGGTCAGCCAAGCATTGTCGGGCAGAATTTTGGACAGTTCCTCGATGATCAGCGTGAGCGGCACGGTATCGGTCTTTTCCTGCCTGATGGTGACAATTCGCTCCACGGCAACGCGTCGCTGCGCGATGAGTGAACGCACATTGGCGGCTCGCGATGTTGCCTGTTGTAGCTCATCATCGAGCAGGCGCCCCGCTTCGACATGGCGCCATTTGACATGTCCGTAAGTCGCCAGCATCGCCAGCACCACCAAGACAACGAGCAGCACCGACAGCTGACCCATAAAGCGCGAAAAGCCACGGGGGTTGTTTAGTTGAGCAATCCCCGCAGGTGCGACCCAGCCCGGTCGGCTATCGTGCGCATTTTCAAGCATGATACTGGCCACCGTGAAGCCGCCTCGCCGACACACATCAAGCACCGGGCCCAAAATCTGTTTCTTCACAGCGCCGTAGGTGCTGCCGACATCCTGCGTCTCGACAGGAAAAAGATACACATCATGTGCCTTAAGGGGGGTACTCGACACCAGATCAAGGGCTGCCATTTTCTCAAACTGACTCGGGGGCAACTTGAGCGGTGCCAATTGTTTCATGAAGTAGCGGTTGCGCGGAACCCGTATGGTGCAACGCCGCGAACGGTCAGACACTTTGCGATTGAGGCGCCGCACCGCACCCAGCAACGCGGTTTCATCAACCGCTTTGTCGGCCATATGACGACCATCATCGAGTTCAGCGACAATTTCGTATCCGTCATGTTGCGGGAGCGTGACGGCTAATGGCGCAAGGTGCGCTGAAGGGCTCGACGCACGACCCAACATGCCGTTGACTGTTTCAAGCCACCAGGTACGAATATCCACTAATGAACGCATAGCACTCATATTAGTACGTTATTCCCGCTGCAAATTCGCCACCCTGCCCTTGATGATGTGGCTGTCGTTCGTCCGATACTATCTTGAGTTTGTCTCATCTGGTAGCCCCGATCTAAAAGTCGGGGCGCACTTAAACATTAACACTGATGTGTGCGAATTGATGAGGCCGGCGCGTACAAAACTTGTTTCAACGTTGAGAGTGTGCACAATAGAAGCGAGCGCGAGGGAAGGGACCTAAACGCTTGTTCCGCGGGCAAATTTGTATCGTCTGAGCCGGAGTAGAGCAGTAAAGCTGCGTTGGGTGTGCCGCCAAGGCTGGGTGTATGAGAGTATTTTTTGTCTTTGCGGGATTGCTGTTCCTTCTTGGCGGATGCGCCTCGGGATCCGGTGACAGCCGGTTCGATAAGATTTTAAGCGGTCTCGACAACAGCGGCAATCCGAACAGCGGCCGCGCTGGCGGTTCTTCCAACGCCATCAGTTCCGGCCAACAGGGCTCTGAGGTTTCGCGCATAGTTGATCCCGGAACCGGCTCGTTTGTTTCCTCGCGCGCGCCAGAGCTCAGCGTTTCGCAGCTGCCAAGCGGTGCGCAAGGCTATACGCTCAACCTCGTCGAAGCGCCGATCGCAGCTGCGGCAAAGTCCGTCCTCGGCGATACACTTGGTCTCACCTACACAATTGATAACACCGTGCGCGGAAATGTGACGCTACAAACCAGCGGAGCGGTCACGCGCGAAGTGTTAATTGAAATTTTCGAGACTGCATTGTCTGCCAACGGTGCGAGCTTGAGCCGCAGCGGTGTGGGTTACCAGATTGTGCCCATCGGCAGCGCTCTCGCCTCAACACCCAGCGTCAGCGTGCCTTCTGTCACGCCCGGTACGCCGGGTCTGAAAATCCAGGTGATCGAACTGCGTCATATTTCCGCTGACGAGATGCGCAATATTCTTGCGCCCATCAGTCGCGAGGGTTCGATCCTACGGGCAGATGCGAACCGTAACTATATCATGCTGGCCGGCACAAACGCCGACCTTGCCGCCATGCGCGAAGCCATTGCGGTTTTCGATGTGGATTGGATGCGAGGCATGTCCGTTGCCCTGCACCCGCTGAACACATCGCAGCCAGCCGAGGTCGCGCGGGAGCTCGAAACGATCTTCAAAGCCCGCGAAGGACCGGGGGCCGATCTGATTCAATTCATTCCCAATGATCGATTGCGTTCAGTACTGGTGATTACATCCCGCCCACAATATCTGGCGCGCGCTGAGGCATGGATTCAAAGGCTGGACCGGTTAGCGGACGCCAGCGATGAGCAGCTCTTTGTCTACAACATCCAAAACAGGCCGGCCAAAGAACTGGCAGCCGTGTTGCAATCCATCGTTTCCGACAGTGCGTCCGGTGGCATCAGTTCACCGGTATCGCCGGATTTGACGTCAACCGATGTCAGCGCCGAAGGCGGTGTTGGCGCTGAGAGTATTGCGACGCCGACCATTACCTCGACCGGTCCAGGTGGTGCACCGATTTCGGTTGTGGCCGATGAAGAGAACAATGCGTTGCTCATCTCCACCACCGCGCGTGAGTACAAACGGATTGAACAGATTTTGCGCCAGCTAGACGTGTTGCCCACACAGGTCTTTCTTGAGACCGTGATCGCTGAGGTCACGCTTAATGATGAGCTGGAATTTGGCGTGCGCTTCTTTTTTGAAAGCGGCGGTTTTGCGTTGCGCTTGTCAGAGTTGGCAACCGGGTTTGTCGGCATTTCACCGCCGGGGCTTGGCTGGACATTCGCGACGGGCGATTTCCGTGTTGCGCTCAATGCGCTATCGACGATCACCGAGGTGAAAGTCATTTCATCTCCAAACCTTTTGGCTTTGAACAATCAGGAAGCAATTCTGCAAATTGGCGACCAGGTGCCGATTGTCACCCAGACTTCGACCAGCACGGACTCGGCCGGTGCGCCGGTGATCAACACGGTGGAACTGCGCGACACGGGCATCATTTTGACCATGACACCGCGCGTCAATTCATCCGGGCGGGTTCTTCTGGACATTGAGCAAGAAGCCAGCAGCGTCATTGAGACAACATCATCGGGCATTGATAGCCCGACCATTCAGCAGCGCAAGATAGCGACCCGGGTGGTTGTGAATGATGGCGAGGCAATCGCGCTTGGCGGGCTTATTCAGGAGCGTGAAACATCCAACTCAAGCCAAGTGCCGGTGCTCGGCGACGTGCCGGTTGTCGGCAACTTGTTCCGGAGCAAAAGGTCACGCTCGGAACGGACAGAACTGATTATTTTCATCCGGCCGCGCGTGATCCGTAACATTCATGAGGCGCGCGCCATAACGGACGAGTTCCGTCGCCAAATGGATTTTTCCAGCCCGACCTTCCGGGAACGGCTTGATCAAAATCTGGAACGCTTGCGCTAACACTCAGTCATGCTGATTGACGCTTTGACGGGATTTACGCCGACCTTGTTATTCGTCTTCGGCGGCTTGTTGCTTATCATGACCGTTGGAGTAGCCCATTTTGATGTGACGGAGCTACGTATACCAAATGTGCTCAACGCCGCGCTCTTTATATGCGGTTTAGTCCAATTGGCTTTTTTGGCGACGGCAACGGGCCGATCGTTTGTAACGATGCTGGGCGTGGGTCTTGGTTCCTCGATCTTAACGGCGAGCGTCTTCTTCTTGGTAAGAGAAGTGCATTATCGACTGCGGGGCAAAGTCGGCCTGGGCCTCGGAGATGTAAAAATGGCAGGTGCTCTTGCACCGTGGGTCCATCCCGCCAATATCAGCCTTGTGATTTTGGCCGCTTGCCTAGGGGCGTTGATCTATGTTCTTTTCGCGCGGCGCACGGCCCACTTCAGATCGCGCAGTGGGCGCGTGCCGTTCGGGGCGTTCCTGGGATTGGGTCTTGTTATCATCTGGGTGTTTGAGCGGGTATCAACGTGACTATTTTTCGTCGGCAGAAAAGCAGTAAACCAAGTTCAACCGGTCGCGGCGATGAGGCGGGGTTCACCCTTGTTGAATTGCTCGTGGTGATCGGGATCATCGTTCTGATTGCGAGCCTGGCGGCGCCGCAGGTGCTTCGATATCTGGGTTCCGCACGCAGTGACGCGGCTCAGGCGCAAATTTCAAACCTGGAAAGTGCACTGGAACTGTTCTTTATCGACAATTTGCGGTTCCCCACCAATGACGAGGGACTATCGGCCCTTTCGACACCAAGTGTCGAACTGCAATCAACTTGGAACGGGCCTTATCTGCGCGGTGCCGATGCACTGGTCGACCCGTGGGGCAGGCCGTATCGATACGCCACCGAGGGTAGCGACTTCGTCATCAGCAGTCTTGGCCGTGATGGACAGGAAGGCGGCAGTGGCGAGGATGCCGATGTTACCAACCGCTAAGTAAATTTGCGCGCGTCATTGTCACAAATGTTATAGCCGACAGAGTATTCCCTAAGGGAAATATCCTTGAAACAAATTCAGCCTTCATGCAATCTTGTCAAAAGATTGCTAAGGGGGGCATTCTTATGGGCACTATAGTTGTAAAAGCATTTCGATTTCGGTTTTGGATGTGCGTAGCGCTCATAGCGATACTAGCGCTCCAGTTTTGGACTACGTCCCGGTACCCGTCCCTCAATGAAAAAGCCATGATGAGCGGTGCCTTCCAACTGGAAGACCCGCTATCTTTCGATGCCTGGATGACGCTTCGGCCGGAAGACCCGGTAGGGCAACGCATTTTGGTAACAACGGTCAACTGGATTGAGACAAACCAGCAAGGTATGACCTTCGGGGTTTTGTTTGGCGCGGCGCTGCTGACGCTTTTTGGCTATTTGAGCCGGACCAGTTTCAAAGGCAGTTTTGCCAATGCCTTTGCAGGACTGGGGATAGGCGCACCGCTTGGCGTGTGTGTGAATTGCGCGGCCCCCATCGCGCGGGCCATGTATAATGGCGGAGCACGCCTTGAGACCACAATGGCTGCCATGATTGCATCGCCCACCCTCAATGTGATCGTGCTAACGATGCTTTTCTCGCTTCTACCCCTTTATATGGCGCTCGCGAAACTGGCGCTGAGTTTCATTGTCATCCTTCTTCTGGTGCCTTTGATTGCATGGCTGCTTCCTCGGGATCTACTGGAAGTTGAGCCAAAATTGCGTGTAGCATCGCCACTACCGGCCCCCACTGCTGCCGGATGGGACGAACCCTTAAAAGATGCGGTTTTTCGTTTCGCGCGCGATTACCTCTCGAACCTGTTTTTTATTGTTACGCGGACCGTTCCACTCATGCTTCTGGCTGGCTTTCTCGGCGCCATTGTTGCCACTTTGCTGCCCGCAGACCTGCTCAACGATGTGTCCTTTTCGCTTCCGGCTGTTTTAATCGTAGCGGCGGTCGGCATCTTCTTGCCCGTTCCGATCGGTTTTGATGTTGTAACCAGCAGTGCTATGCTCGCTGCCGGGCTATCGCCTGGTTTCGTGATGACGCTTCTCTTCGCCCTCGGCGTGTTTTCCGTCTATTCCTACATGATTCTGGCTGGAGCGGTTTCAATCCGCGCAGCCTCACTTTTGGCCGGTGCGCTTATCATCGTCTCAGCGGTTGCGGGCATATTTGCGCACCATTATGAACAAAACGCCACCAATCGGGCGCTTGAACTCCTCACCGGTTTTCATCAGGTCATCATTCCACCTGCGCATGCTGCAGGTCTAACAGATGCAATTGTTGATCAACAGTTCGGCGACGCACGGATAACGGTTTCCTCAAGGCCGCACTTTCCACCAGCCTCGGCGGGTCAGCCGGTCGGTGAAAAGACTTTTACGCGACGGGAGGCATGGCATTTGGGCATCGACCAGCCGGTTGAGTTCTCCATCGATTATATGTGGCCGCCTTTTTGGGAAGGGCGGTCGATCGCCGCCACTGATTTTGATCGCGATGGTGATCCGGACATCATTATCGCCTCAACCCGCGTTGGCATGTATGTTTACGTCAATGACGGTACCGGTCAGTTCTCGCGAAGCGGCCAGGGCCTGGCATCGTTCGCGGACATGCCAGTTTTCAACATCGTTCCGGCAGATTTTGACAATGATGGCTGGCCTGATCTTTTCGTCACAACGTACCAAGCGGGCAATTTCATCGTCTATAACCGTGCTGGCACATTTGACATGGACAATGCGTTGCCGGTGCGGAACCGCGACGATGCGATCCTAACGCTGGCCGTGGCCATCGCGGACATTGACGGCAATGGCTATCTCGACATCATCAAGGGCAATTGGGCGGCCGGTTGGTACCGCCGCATACCCGGCGAAGAGGCGCGCAATCGGATTGTTTTCAACAGCAATGGAAGGCCGGACGGTTCTGAACATTTTGATCTACCGGGCTTGCCCGGTGAAACTTTGAGCGTGTTGGTTTCGGACATCGATGATGATGGCCATGCGGACATGGTCATAGCCAATGATTTTGAGTTACCGGACTATGTGTATTTTGGCCGCGAGGGTGGTGGATTTACTCTGTCCCAGCGCGATGATGGGCGCATCCCCATGACGACGACCACCACAATGGCCGTCAAATCGGCAGACCTGCACAATGATGGCAGCAAGGAAATTTACTTCGCGCAAATTGCGGGCCGCTCGTCCGGCATTTCCGAGCGGCTAAAGTTGCAGCCACTTGAGCACTATTGCGATTTGGTCGAACGTGAAGATGATCTGGAAACGTGCCAAACCAACTTGACCATCAAGGCTTGGTACCGGACGGGCAATAATTTCAATCCGGACTTTGCGCAAAAATGCTTCGAGTTGCCTGCATCGCGACAGGCGACATGCAAGGCCATGTTGATCAAGGATCTGGCCATTCAAAATCGCGATCCGCAGATCTGCGCATTAATTCCCACCGACCAACAGTTGCCACGTCAGTATTGCGACATTCATTTCAAGCCCGGCCAAGAACTGACCGAAGGCGACGTGGCGCAAACCATTCCGCAAATCCTGCGGCGAAACGTGCTTCTGGCTGCGCAGCCCGATGGAACTTTTCAAGAGCGTGCCGAAGAAGAAAATCTGGAAGTCGGCGGTTGGAGCTGGGATGTCAAAATTGCTGATTTCGATCAGGACGGTTTCCAAGATGTTTTGATCGTCAATGGTACATGGGTTCCCAACGAGGTCAGTCCATCAAACATCTTTTTACGCAATCGCGGCGACGGCACCTTCGAGGAACAGACTGAAGCCAATGGATTGATTGACTATGCCATTACCGCCGCCGCCGTTCGAGTGGATATCGATCTGGATGGTGATCTTGATCTGATCACTGTGCCGGTCAACGCGCCGGTCAGCGCTTTTATTAACACTCAGGAATTGTCGAACGCTGTAACCGTTGAACTGGAAGACTTCAAAGCCAACAGGTTTGGTATCGGCGCCGAGGTTTCCCTTTCTGTGGCCGTGGCTGACGGAGATGATTTGGTCATGCGCCGCGAAATCCAGAAGGGTGGCGGGTTCATGTCGTTTGATGCGCCCATCGCGCATTTCGGACTTGGCAAAAACAATAGCGCTCAAAGTCTGAGCATTCGCTGGCCCGACGGGGACAAAACCACCATTGACACGCCGATCACGGCGGGCAACCACTTTAAGGTGACACGCCAATGAAACACTCGGCAGCCCTCTACTTGGGTTTTGGACTGGCCCTGGCGCCAGCAACAGCACTGGCTCAATCCGCGCCTGTGACAATGGAGCAGTCCGCAGCCGCTTACCAAGCGGGAGACCTTGTCCGGGCGCGGGCCATCCTATTGGAACTGGTGCAAAGCGGTGATGCGCTCGCTGAATTCCGTCTGGGTCAAATGTTGGCGACAGGCGCAGGCGGTTCCCAAGACGTGCCGCAAGCAATGGCATTGCTTCAATCAGCATTCGAAAAAGGGCGGCCCGAAGCCGGGCGTCTCTTGGCCACCTTGTCATTCGACGATGCGCAGACACGAGATGATTACACCCGCGTTTATTTGGCGCTTTCCAAGCTGGGCCCGGACCTCGGAGCCGATGGACATTTGTTGATGGGGCGAATTTACCTGGACGGATTGGCGGGTGATCGCAGTGACGTGGCAGCCCATGCGCATTTCAGTGCGGCCGCCGGGGAAAACGATCCGGTTGCGATCACGGCACTGGCCGGGCTTTACGAAGTTGGACGCGGCGTCCCGAAGGACGTTAACATGGCCTTGGACCTTTTACAGCGCGCCGAGAATTTGGGACATGATCCAGCCTCGCTCAAGCTCGCACGCGTTCTGAGTGACGAAACCGCACCATATTATGATAGCGAGCGCGTGATCGAAACATATCGTCGACTGGCTGATGACGGATCGATTGTCGCGCAACGTGAGTTGGGTCTGTTTTATGGGCGTGACCCGGACAATGGCGATCGGATGGCGCAGGCTTTTGAGTGGCTCAACAAAGCTGCGAGCAATGGTGATGTCCAGTCAGACTATAATCTCGGCATGGCCTATCTGCGTGGTGTGGGTACCAACATCGATGAAGAAACAGCGCTTGGCCACTTCTTGAGTGCTGGAGAGGCGGGCCACAGGCAAGCGCAATTAACTCTTGCATCCATGTATCAGGCTGGGCGCGGCACCGAAAAGAACAACAATGAGGCGATACGCTGGTTCCTTCCTGCAGCGAATGCGGGTGATGCGGGCGCAACACGACGTCTGGGGGAAATCGCCGTCACCGCCGCAAATGACGGCACTGAAATCGATTTTGAAGAAGCAGCTTTTTATGTTCGCGCGCTTTTCAACAGTGGCTATTTGCCCGCATTGGATTGGCTCGCTGAAGAAGCTAGCGCAGGCAATACAGATGCGCTTCTTCAACTTGCAGACATCAAGATAAGTAGTGCTGAAAGCGAAGAGGAGACAACTGAAGGTCTTCGTATGCTCGGTGATGCCGCCAATTCCGGTTCTGCTGCGGCCCAAGGGCAGCTTGCCGAAAGGCTGTCTACCGGCGATGGCATGGCACAAAACTATGTTGAAGCCTACCGCTGGGCGAACATTGCCAGCAGCGCAGGTAGTGAGGATGCGACCAAGCTACGCGACACCATCATCAAGCTGATGACACCGGAGCAGATCGCCGAGGGCCAGCGCCTGACCCGTCAATATCTGCTGGGTCAAGAGGGGCAAACGCAGTGATGGCCGAAGCCCTTGGATTCAAACGGCGTTTGATGATTGGCGCAATCGCCGCGCTCATGCTTACCAGTGCTTCGACAAGCGGGCTATCAAGCGATCCGGCAAGTTCGGCAGTAAATCTCCCCGCCGCCATGGAGGCAACAGTTGCCGCCGCCAACCGTGGAGATGCACAGGCTGCCTTTGTAATTGCAGAGACTTTCGCCCGTGGTGTCGCCATTGCGCAAGATTTTTCCGCAGCGATTCATTGGTATCAGATTGCAGCGGACAAGGACCATGCCGGTGCGTTGAATGCGCTTGGGCAGCTTTATGCCGAAGGCCTTGGCGTCGATGCCAGCATTCAAACCGCCATCGACTATCTGACGCGTGCTGCCACTTTGACCAACAGCGGCGCTTTTCACTTTGACTTAGCCCAAGCCTATGAATCCGCTGATCCGTTTGTGGCGGATGCGGGACAAAAAGCGATCGATCATTACCGAACAGCCATCGACCTTGGCCACGTACCTGCGGCGGCCAATTTGGGGCAAATCTATTTGTCGGGTGAAATCACTGAACCGGATTTTTCCAGAGCCTACACGCTCTTATCGTCTGCGGCGAATGCCGGTGATGCCAGGGCGTTAAACAATCTGGGCCTGATGTATGTGCACGGAAGCGGCGTTGAGCGCGACAATCAGCGCGCGGCGCAATTATTTGATGCCGCTGCGTCACAAGGGCTACCGGTTGCATTGCGAAATCTCGGTGAAATGTACGCCAACGGTTTCGGCGTCAGCCAAGATGAGAAGAAAGCCCATGAACTTTATCGTCTGAGCGCTCGAACCGTTGGTGCGGGTGTGCTGTCGCTTGTTGAGTATCAACCGTTTTTTATCGATCCGCGCCTGACGGTTTTGCAACAGCCTCAACATGCAGACCTTTTCGATCATCGATTTGCGCTCGCCGCCGGCGACCCGATTGCAGTCTACGCTGAGGCCATGCGCCTGATTGTGCAAAACGATGTCAGCGCCATGCGAGAGGGCTTTAAGCTCATGCAGATGGCTGCAGATACAGGCCTGTCGGTCGCGCAGGCCAATTTGGGCCTGCTTTACTTGCAAGGGCGCGGTGCGCCGCAGGATTACGCGTTTGGCTATCTTTGGCTGAACAAATCGGTGTCATCGGGCCTGATTGCAGCCTCCGACTTGCGCAACCAGCTTGCCAAACGCCTGACCCGACAGGAGTTGGAGGACGCCAGGGCTTTGTCCCAACTGCGATAATGGCAGATACTGAATACCGAAATCCAACGGACGTCGCGCCATGACCGCATGAAGGTCACGTCGGCGCGGTTGTTCTACGCCGCGCGGTGTTGTAACGATCAGGCAAGAAGAGGTTTGTGATGACACGACGTCTATTACTGACACTATCGTTCATGACAATGATGGGTGGTTTTGCATTGGCCCAATCTGCTGGCATTACTAGCAAAGTGACTTGTCCACCCAACACGATTTGCAACCAAAATGGCGAAGTGTTGGGGCCAGCCGACAATCGCTCGAACGGTACGTTCACCAACGAACTTCCGCGCCAGAGCCCGCCACCACCCAAGGCCGGCGGCAACGCGAACAATGGCACTTACACCAATGAGCTCCCGCGTCAGCCCTTTCCGCCACCGCCAAAGCCGCGCCCACGCCTTGCAGACATTAGTTGTTATGTGGGCTATCAAATTCTCCAAGACGCTGGATTTCGTCGTATTTGGGCCTATGACTGCATAGGAACGGTGTTCCGCTATCGCGGCATTCGCGGCGGCACGGAATATCAAATAGGGGTACGCAAGAGCGACGGGCAGATTATCTGGAGTCGTACTGTCCCCTGAGTAAAATGACGCGCTAACAAACGACTGGAATAAGATGATCGATTTTGTAGGAATAGGCGCGCAAAAAGCTGGCACAACATGGCTTTACAAGCGACTTTCAATGCATCCTAATATTTATTTCCCTCGAGGAAAAGAAATACACTATTTTGATAGATTACCAGAAAATAGCACTAATATAAAACCCTACGCGGACATTTTTGGAAGCTCTCATTTTTATTCTCAAAATAAATTTAAAGTAGGAGAAATCACTCCTGAGTACGCGATACTTAGTGAAAAGAAAATATCTCTATTGTATGATTATTCTCCTGAAGTACGAATTTTTTACAGTGTTAGGGATCCGGCGGAAAGGCTGTGGTCAGCTATAAAAATGCACAAATTTCTACAACAAAAAGACATTAAGAAAGATCGTATTGAAGATATTTTATCTTTTGCTAAATCTTCGACATTCCTAGAACAATCTGATTATTTAAACAATATTGAAAAATGGCGTAAATATTTTCATAGAAAACAAATTTGTGTTGTTCTGTTTGAAAATTTTGCATTACATCCACATCGAGTAGTTAAGCGGGTCGCCTCTCATATAGGTATTGATCCGAATTTTTACGATTTAATTCCACCCAAAGCTATTGCTGCACCTATATTTACCGGGCACAAAGCGTCAATGCCTAGTGAAGTAAGAGAAAAATTTATTGAGCTGCTGGATCCAGTGATTTCGGGAATGGAAGAGGAACTTAATACTAGTCTATATTCGTGGCGCAAAGTAAATTAATGCACATTAGTGCTCTGGACGGTCTGCGCGGATTAGCAGCACTAATAGTTTTTGTCTCACATTATACGTTGCTTTCTGGAATGCTCGACGGTCTCCTTGGTAATGGCTCCGGGCAGTTAGGAGTGATGATTTTCTTTTGCTTATCCGGCTTTTTGATGGGCCATTTGTATTTGGATCACCGCCCCACGCTCTACACCGTTTACCGATACATAGTTCGCCGTTTTATCCGTATAGTACCATTATTTTACTTTGTAGTGCTATCGGCTTTCGCACTTCATCTAGTTTTTCCAGACTTTAATTTTGGTTATCCTGTCGTTTGGGCGAATTTAGATGACCATTTACTATTTATACGGGGAGTTGGAGCTTTTTGGACGATCCCAGTAGAAGTTCAATTTTACTTAATATTTGTCGCTATTTGGATCGTATTCTTTAAAAAACGCCCGCTCTTGGTATTATTGATAATAACTATCACTTTTATTTATCTTCACAACCCATATTGGTTAAATTTTTTGAGCAAGATGCGTATTTTTACACCAGTAATAACATACTTTCTCTTGGGGATACTGGCTTATAGTCTCAGCAATTTCCAACAACGCAATTATTACGACTTTATATTTGGATTTTTTCTAATTTCGCTTTTTTGCTTGTTTCCCAGAGTTTATGAAAAATTGTTTAGCATACCCTTACGAGAACTAAACGGCGCTTTAATACTTTCTTTGTGGAATAGCCCACTATATATGGCAGTGACATTTGGTCTATTATTTAGCCTTGTACACTCGAAGATTTTTTATAAAGTCTTGTCGGTAAAATTTTTTACTGTTATGGGAAAAATATCTTACTCTTTTTATTTACTGCACGTGCCCGCTCTATTTGTTTTCAAGCAATATTTCTCTCTGAAGGAATATCCGATAGCGGCATTTTTCGTGTGTCTACCAGCGATCCTTGCGATCTCACTTTTCAGTTTTTACTTTTTCGAAAAGCCAATGAGCAGACTTTTAGCGAGCTTTTTTTTACGGGCGGGCCGAAATGGCCCAACCCAAAATTAGAACATCCGAATTCAGCAATAGCTTGGATAGGCGTTACAAGTATCTCTCATCAGTGAACCGATATTTCCGGCACCCCGGCCGCCGTAATCGGCTGCGGGATATTCGTAGTTTTGACCAAACCAAGAAGCGCCCTGAATATTGAGAGCGGCATTAACATAGCCCCAGCTTGTAGTTCCCACTACCATATTCCTTGCAGCATCAGTCCCGGTTGTTGCCTCACTCGAGTTTGTTAGCCAAGGTGCTGTGCCAAAATTTACTAACCAGGGCCCGCCACTTGACCCGCCTGTCATTGGCGACCCGAGAATGGTATTTATCACTTGCTGACCGTTCGTGCCCGTTTGGACGTCATAAACACCAAACGAGTTATTTCTCAGCATATGATAACCATTATCCCAAGCGACAGGATAACCAAGCTGTGTGATTTCATTTACAGTTTCACCGAACAGACTTGAATTCACAAAACCATACCCGTTCCATCCGTAGTTGTACCAACCACCAAGACCATCTCCTGCATGCTTTCCACGTATGGTAAGTACAACGGTCGCTATATCGTTGTTGCAGACGACACCGCTGACAGTGCATGTGTCAGTACCATTAACGTACGGCGTTGGCACGAAGATTTCCAACCCAGTATAGAATCCCCAAGGTCCGCCTTGAGGGGAGTAGTTGGCGGGATACCATCGAACTTCATCGGCAAAACCGGACGCCCCTTGACCATAATTATGTACGCAATGAGCTGCGGTGACCAAAACACCGCGCTTAACGAGCGATGCCGTGCAGACAAACCAGCTACCACCAAAACGCATATAAAGCTTGCCGGTAAATCTATGCGGTCTGCTTGTCACGGGAACCTGATAAAATTCGCTACTGGGCCCTACTTGGCCATAAGTTGCTACTTTCTGGAACGAATATGGCATGTCGTTAGTACTGCCGTATGCGTTTGATTCAAAATCTGGCATCCCAGCGTAGCCTGGCGCACCATTGATTGTTGGAGCGACAGTTCTGCCTGAGTTTTGCTTTCTGATATCCGGAGCTTGGAACTGAGACTCTTCAAGCATTGGCATACGCGGCTGGGCGCTCGCTAGAGACCCTTCGGTTGCCGCCAAAACTGGAGGTAATTCGTATCGAACTGATCCAGCGCCATCATCGGAGCTGATTTGCGTTACGATACCCTGGCCTCCATTGCTCAATTGAGCGTGTGCCAGGCTGGATGCGCAAAGCGCTAACCCGACCGCAGTCGAAATTATTTTAAGCATTTGGTTCCCCACTTTTAAAAGTGCAACAAATCAAGTTGGACGTTAAAATCTTACAAAAATCTTACGATACGGCACGTGTTTGGCAAGAAAGTGACAAGACGCGGTGTCATTTGCCAAGCCTTCAGCGTTAAAATGTCGCCAATCACCGACACCCAACTTGAACAGGACGTCGAAATGGCTCAGGCTCGCTGCCACATGAAACGGCGTAGTTCCTTTCGAACTTGCCCAAAATAGACGGGTTCGTTAGCCGGCAATCCGGCATAACGTTTGCCGACTAAGTGCTCATATTCTAAATGATACAATTCTAGCGGCCGCTTGTCCGGTGGCGCGTTTGTGGCAATTCCACCATGAAACTGGTGGAAAGTACCCTCGCCAAGCAACATCACGGGCTGTAAATCGCCCAATTCGAGCGCCCGCCGCATGAAATCGACCGACACGAGCCCTCCGCCGGGTGTTTGAAAACGGGCGTCATAGCCGCCAAGTCTGGTCAGCGCGTTTTTCGATAACGCCACATAGCTGCATTCATGAGGCAGACCGTTGACATAACCGTCGGCAGATGACGGGGCCAAACATGATATTTCAAACAGGCCGTAACCATTGTTTATCCAATCAATGCCGGCCAAGAGTTCATCTTCGCGCTTTTGGTCATAGCCTTCCAACATCGAAAATCTCTGCGGTTTCGGGCCCAGGTGCCACGCGAGGGTTCCAACCAACACGTCATCATAGGTTCGTGTGGCGCGGATGGTGGATGCCAACAAACCGGGTGATGCCATACGTGCGCCATCAATGATAAAACCAACATATTCGCCCCGGGCGAGGTCTGAACCCATATTTAACGCATCAACCGGGGACGCACTGTCGGTGTCATGTCGAATATGGCGAACCACATCGCCAAATTCGGCAAAATAGGCATCGCCCAGCGGGACGTCCGATCCATTATCTATGGCAATGATCTCAATATTGCTTTCACTGATGTCACGCTGATAGGGCGGCAACAGGCTCTTGATCGTGCGCCGCGCTTCGCGGGCCATGTCGTAAAATACCACAATGACTGAAAGTTCAGGTCTGCCCGTTGTGCCCGTTAATGGCGCGTTCGGTTCTGATCGCTTTCGCCATGAGAGCATCATAAATCTCCTTCAGATGGGGCGTCGTGCACGTGTTGGTCAGCATTGCCCCACCCTGATGGTCTAGTGTTTCATCATGAAAATGATCGATTGGTTTTGACGCCAACCCCAGTTCGCGTGCCATGTGGGCGGTGCAGCGCACATAGCGGTCACGGTCCCAGTCAAAGCAAACAACCGATGCGTTCGTCCTGTCGATGATATCCAAAAGCTGCTTGTTATAGGCAACCCATAGAATTTGCGGGGATGATTTGGGCAACAGAGCTGCGCGGGCGGTGAGCGAGCGGACGACAGATACCGGGTTGCGGAAAGTCGCGACAACAGCAAGTTGCGGCATGGCTTCGCGCCAAAACTCGAATGTCAAAACGGTTCGCGGGTCTTTGAACCCCCAAATCGGAACGGAGCTTTGCTCTTGCAGCAGCCGGTCGCGCTCAGCGCTGTGGTCAACCGTCCATTTTATCGAGGCCGGTGGACTATCCCAACAGCCACCTGAATGCTGCAGAATTGACTCATTGAGTTGGCGGAAGGCCTTGTTCTCTTTGTTGCCTTTTTTGTTGTGCGGTGACTGGTGTGACACATCGCCAAGGGCCAGGCCATGGCTTTCCAATGTGCCGGCCAGGCAACTCGTGCCACTGCGGTGCATTCCCAGTATAGCGACCGCGCCGCCAGACATCATCCCGTTCACTCCCAACCAGATTATCGGTAATGGAATTCGTAGCCATTGCAAAGTCTGCTTGAGAAACGGAAAACGTTGACCGAGGAGCCATGGGCGCAAAGCCGCACGACCCTACCCGATAAAGGGTTGGATACGCGCCTGCGGCGATACGCGGATTGAAGAGTGGATACCCCCATTGAATTTCTATCCAAGCGAAGCTGACATGAAGCGTGACGGCATCAACTTGCAAAACATGTCAGGTCGTCTACTGCAGAAAATTGAAG
>JBCBMZ010000006.1:0-177500 GCA_039822005.1 Pseudomonadota bacterium
ACTGTCTCCGCTTACGCCAACCCAGTGGACATCCGGGACAAAACACTCCTGACAGACTTCAACTCTTCACGCACAGCTGACAGCCGCTAAGGCCAGCACGTGCATGAAAATGACGGGCTGGGCTCGAAGCCAAAAACCTCTCTCGAGCCCGGCCCCGTTTCAACCTTACTAACCTGAAGCGCACCCGCTGCCCAAAATGAGTAGGAGCAAAATGATCATGACGACTTTGACTGTCATCCGGACTACGGCTGTAGCCGCCTTTGCCCTGGCATTTGCGGTTGTCGCCACCACGGCTCTGCTGATGCTCGCCGCACAGGCATCACCAGTTCACGCCATGACCAATTACTCAGGACAATTTGCAGCCCTGCAAATAACCGCACAAACTGCGTCCAATGGTGTCTTTGACCCGGCTGTAAACTCTGAGAACTGAGGATCCCCCTGCGCTGATCCATCGCGCCCCTCGATCAGCGTGCATGCGCACAGGCTGGCAGTTCGTTCCCTTGGGCGCCTGTCCCCGCTCCATGATAGCGGGCGGCTGCCACTGTGTTGTCGACTGAAAGCCGCCAGTTGCCCCGACTGGCGGCTTTTGGCGTTTCGCGATTCTTTGATATAAGTCAACATCAAATGACAAAAATTATGTCAATTATAATTGACATAATGAGTGTGAGGCTTTCATGCATGTCGTTCTTGTCCATCCCAACTATCATTCCGGCGGTGCGGAGATTGCTGGCAATTGGCCTCCGGCATGGGTTGCCTATCTGGCCGGGTCGCTGAAGAAATCGGGGTTTGACAAGGTCACCTTTATAGACGCCATGACCAATGAGATCGACAATTTCGATCTTGGCAAGCAGTTGGTCGATTTGCAGCCGGATATTGTCGGCGTCACGGCCATTACGCCATCGATCTATGTGGCCGAAGACGTGCTCGAGATCGCCGCCAAGGTGTGCCCGAAGGCTGTGCGGGTATTGGGCGGTGTGCACGCCACTTTTATGTACAAGCAAGTTTTATCAGAGGCCCCTTGGGTCGATGTTATCGTGCGCGGAGAGGGGGAAGAGATTTTCACCAATCTCGTTTCAGCCGTGCATGAGGGGCGCTGGCCGGCGGATCGCGGAAAGATCATGGGGCTAGCTTTCCGTGACGGTGATGAAATCATCGCAACCCCGGCAGCGCCTACCGTTAAGGACCTGGACGCGATAAGTCCCGATTGGTCCCTGTTGGAGTGGGACAAGTATATCTATGTTCCGCTCGGTCGAAAAGTTGCCATCCCCAATATGGCGCGTGGTTGTCCGTTCACCTGTTCATTTTGTTCGCAGTGGAAGTTTTGGCGTGACTACCGTGTTCGCGAACCTGGGGCGGTCGTTGATGAGATCGAGACCTTGGTCAATAAACATGGCGTCGGTTTTTTCATTCTCGCTGACGAGGAACCGACCATCAACCGCAAGAAATTCATTGAGTTTTGCGAACTATTAATCGAGCGCGGCCTGCCAGACAAGATTCAGTGGGGCATCAACACGCGCGTGACGGATGTGTTGCGTGATGAGGCGCTTTTGCCGCTCTATCGCAAGGCTGGGCTGGTCCACGTCTCTCTAGGCACGGAAGCAGCAGCCCAGATGAAGCTCGATCAGTTCAACAAGGAAACCAAAGTCGCTGACAACAAGCGCGCGATCCAGTTGCTGCGTGATGCTGATATATTCACCGAAGCCCAATTCATCGTTGGGCTTGATAATGAGACCGCCGAAACTCTTGAAGAGACCTACCAGATGGCCTGGGATTGGCAGCCGGATCTGGCCAATTGGGCCATGTATACACCATGGCCGTTTACGCCGCTGTTTCAGGAATTGGGCGATAAGGTCGAGGTCTTTGACTTTTCCAAATATAATTTCGTGACACCGATCATGAAACCAAAAGCGATGGATCGTGACGAGCTGCTTGATCGGGTGATGAACAATTACCGGCGTTTTTATATGAAAAAGGCTCTGTTCCACTATCCTTGGCGGGGAACTGGATATCGCCGTCGGTATCTCTTGGGCTGTTTGAAGGCATTCATGAAGGCCGGATTTCAGCGCAAGTTCTACGATCTGGGCAAGGCTGGTTATTGGGGGCCACAATCGAAGGGCAAGCTCGATTTCCATTTCGATGAGACCAAGACGATTGCCAAGGCCCAACTCGATGATTGGGCCGCGATCCACGACAAGAAGGTCAGGCTGCAGGAAGCGCGCAAGAAAATCGAGACCAATGAGGCAGATGTACCCATGGCGTGCGGGGGTGGCGCCGAACAGATGGAGGATTATGCCGGCTTACCCACTTCAACGCGGCGTCCGGGCGCAAAAAAGCGCCCACCACACATCAAGCTGCCAACCGATCAGTTTACGGATGCGGCCGAATAAATCGGCATGGAAGACGTTACTGTCTATCGCGTTGGGCCTAACGCCATCATTCAAACCATAGCGGCCATAAAAGCGCTGGTGGGAACTGACCATGTTACCCCGATCTTGGTGCGTGCCTATTTGCGTGAGCCTGAGGGCGGGTGGCAAGACATGGTGCCGTCAGGTCAAGTCAATGCGCTCAACAAGGCTGTTTATGATGAGTTGGGCCCTGAAACCGCGATGGCGATCATGCGCGATGCCGGTCGCCGCACTGCGCTCTACATACTGGAGAACCGAATCCCGCAGCTGGTCCAACGCATGTTGTGTCTGTTGCCGAGACAAGTTGCCTGTCAACTCTTGCTTCGGGCTATCGTAAAAAACGCTTGGACATTTGCTGGTCATGCGCGCGTTGAGGCCGGGGCGAGCTGGGTTTGTATCCACGATAACCCGCTTTGTCCGGGCCAATCAAACCATGCCGCTTGCGTCTGGCATGAGGCGGTTTTCCAAACCCTGTTTGAGCGCGTTATCGGCCAGCGGGTCGGTGTGCATGAAACCCGTTGTATGGGGCGCGTTGATCCCCATTGCCGGTTTGAAATCAGTCTCGGCTGACTAGCGAACGACGATTTCAGCGCCTTCGCTTACACGCTTGTAAAGATCAATCACGTCCTGATTGATCAAGCGTACGCAACCTGAAGACACCGACTTGCCGATTGACCACCATTCAGGAGAGCCGTGCAGTCGGTAGAGCGTATCCTGATTGCCCTGAAAGATGTAATGCGCACGCGCACCGAGCGGGTTTAACAGGCCTGGCTCCATCCCGCCTTCCCATGTATCGGTGGCCCGGTTGTAGGTCGTGCGGTATTTTTCCAGTTCGGGTTCGCGGTCAATCATTTCAGCTGGCGGGTGCCATTTGGGCCATCTAGCCTTGCGCTTGATGTAGCCTTCGCCCGACCATTCAAAGCCTTGGCGCCCGAGTCCTACGCCATAACGGATAGCCCGCCCACCGGCTTCAGTTACGTATAAATAATGACGGCTGGTTTCGACCACGATTTTGCCGGGTCCGACGCCCGTGGTGTTAGCGACCCGTTGGCGCAGCAAGCGCTTGTCGATCTTTTGCCAAGGAACCGCGGGAACGTTGAAGCCGCCGTCGCTGACCGCGCCATAGGCAAGCGCGTAGTTAAAGCCGGTGCCGCTCGTATCAGGTGCGGTACGCGCCGGTGCGTCGTCTTGTGGCGCTTCGGCAGTGACACATGCGCTGAGTGTAAGACCTGTGATTCCAAGCGCTGACATTTCAAGCACGCGCCTGCGGGTATAGGTTTGGTCTGACATTACAGCATTCCTTGATTTTGCGATTTGTTCACGCCTAGCGAAAACTTGGATAATGGGGTCTTAAATTTTCCGTGAGGTAGCAAGTCTAAAAGAGTTGCCAAGCAAAATTGTGTGCAAGTGTTGCGCTTGACCCACGGTTGGATGCCATTGCATATGGCGCCAGCAAATTCACCGAGCATTTTCAGGATTTCGTCATGGCCGCAGGCAAGCCACGCACACTTTACGATAAAATCTGGGACGATCATGTCGTTCATACCGGCGAAGACGGCACGTCGCTTTTGTATATTGACCGCCATCTCGTTCATGAAGTCACCAGCCCCCAGGCTTTTGAAGGGTTGCGTCTTACCAATCGTGCGGTGCGCGCGCCAGAAAAGACACTGGCTGTTGTGGATCACAACGTGCCCACATCGCCGGATCGGCATTTGGGCATCAAGAATGAAGAGAGCCGCATTCAAGTTGAGGCACTTGCGAAAAACGCTGCCGATTTTGGCATCGAATATTATTCAGAAACCGACCGCCGCCAGGGTATTGTGCACATTGTCGGCCCCGAACAAGGCTTCACCCTTCCGGGCATGACAATTGTTTGTGGCGATTCGCACACATCAACCCATGGCGCTTTTGGCGCCTTGGCGCATGGTATCGGGACATCCGAAGTTGAACATGTGCTGGCGACGCAGACCCTCAGGCAGAAAAAAGCAAAGAACATGCTGGTACGTGTTGATGGCACGGCACCTGAGGGGGTCACCGCCAAGGACATTATTCTCGCCATTATTGGTGAGATCGGCACAGCGGGCGGCACAGGGCATGTGATCGAGTTTGCCGGTGATGCCATCAAAGCGCTGTCGATGGAGGGTCGTATGACCGTGTGCAACATGACGATTGAAGGTGGCGCGCGCGCTGGCCTGATTGCACCGGACGAGACCACCTTCGCTTACATTAAAGACAAGCCTCGCGCGCCGACCGGTACTGCTTGGGACATGGCAATGGACTATTGGAAAACGCTGCTCACAGATGAAGGCGCGCACTTTGACAAGATCGTCACGCTGGATGCGGCTAATTTACCGCCTATTGTTTCGTGGGGGTCATCACCAGAAGATGTGGTTTCCATCCAAGGCGTGGTGCCGAACCCGGATGAGATTGAAGATGCCAATACACGCTCTTCGAAATGGCGGGCGCTTGAATATATGGGCCTGAAGCCCGGCACGAAGATGACTGACATCGAGTTGGATAGGGTGTTCATTGGCTCTTGCACAAACGGCCGCATTGAAGATCTTCGCGCTGTGGCACGCGTCGTGGAAGGCAAGAAAGTTGCTGAGCGCGTTGACGCCATGATCGTTCCGGGCTCGGGCCTCGTTAAGGCACAAGCCGAACAGGAAGGCCTCGACAAAATCTTCATCGAAGCCGGGTTTGACTGGCGGGAGCCGGGTTGCTCCATGTGCCTTGCGATGAATGATGACCGGTTGAAGCCTGAAGAGCGTTGCGCGTCGACATCCAACCGTAACTTCGAAGGCCGTCAGGGCTTTAAAGGCCGCACGCATTTGGTGTCGCCAGCCATGGCCGCTGCGGCAGCTGTTGCTGGCCGGTTTGTGGATGTGCGCGACCTGTGAGCGAAGGCGGCCTATTGACCGGCCGCGTCGCTTCAAGCTGTCAGTTGAACCAGACCGCAAACAAACCGATGTTGCGCCCAAGGCTGCGGGTTAAATCGCGCAGTTCTCTCTGATCGATCATTGCGCCTTTTTCCGCGTAGAGAACTGACTCATGACCTGTGGCGAAAGACACAAGGTCAAATTTTTCAGCTGTTTCAAAGAAGGTTTTGACGTTGATGCCCGCGGGTAGACGCCAACTGGGAATCAGCAGTTCTCCATTGAGAACCTTTTCGCCCATCTCGGCCAGTACGAGCCAAGCGTTAATTTGTTCCTGAGACACCGTAATGCCATCGAAAGGGGCGGTCTGGTTTGGATTGGGGAGCCACTCATTGTTGTCATCTGTTTCTCCAGCAACAAGTGACCATGTTTCGTGGTTGAGTTTCATAACCTTTAGCCAGTGCCCGCGAACTTCAGCGAGCATTTCTGCGTTTTCAACGGGCCAATTGATGGAGTGAATAAAGGCAACCGGTTCAAACAGGGTCGATGCGATATCCCGTAGTCCACTTACACCCAAGGTCAAGCGAGACAATTCTTCCTGCTTTGTACGCACTTGGCCTCTTAGAACATTATAACGATCCTGCTTCTTTGAGAGCGCGGTCAATTCGGGCATAAACTCAGCAATTCTGGTACGCTTTTGAGATTCGGTCAGTTCATTGTTGCCCGAAATCTCGCTGTTAAGGCGCGAATAATCGCTAAAACGCCTGCGTTCTTCCGTTGTCAGGCGCGCGTCATCCATTTGTTTGCTCAGCGCATCGATTTCCGATTGTAATGCTTCAATTTCGGCCGGATCACCGCGTAACGCACTGAAGAGTTGGCCAACCTGATTGGCGTTATCGCCAAAAATATGTTGCGCGCTGATGTTGTATGTACGCTCATAGTCAAACGCCAAAATCAGTTTGCCAGTGCCAGCCAGCAGGTTTGCATAGCCCTGCAACCATTTCGCGTCGGCTACATCAAAACTGATCTGCATAGCGTTGAGGCCAGCTTCCTCTATCATGCCATCGATTTCAGATGGTCGAACATTCGGGTTGATCAGCGGAAAAAGCGCCAGCAAGCGCTCATCTGGCGTCACAACGCCATCGCTGTTGGCATCCACTGCCAATTTGAAGAGATCGATATCGACCGAGAACTCTTCTGGCATGATTGTGTCCAGCGCCTCGTCGACATTTTCAAGTCGCGCAACAAATGTGCTCAATATTTGCCGCGTGTCCTCATATGTTGCGGTCTCAGGCGCTTCGTTTTTCGGCACAGGAATCCGTAAGATCGGGATGGCGCGTCTGGTAAAGCGGTCACCGATGCTGGTGTTGCCGGCGCCCAGTCGGTGCAAATCCTGCTGCAAGCCTTCGACCGCGTAAAGGAACTGAACGGCAGCTAGTTGAAATGTTGTTGCTGCTGACTGAGGTTGGTTGGTGAAATAGTCTATGCCATCGGATAGTGGCTGTTCGCCATAGGCAAAGCGCTCGAACGCGTTCATGTTTTGCGATTTGTCATCAGCGCTTGCGCCGCCGACAATGGCGAAGTTTATGAGGATAGACGATGCTAGCAGTCTCAATCGGTTGCTCATGACAAACCCTTTACCGTTTTGCGACTGACAATACGCAGCAATTGGGCAAATATTTATCAGCGGTGTGGCGGAATGATGAATTACCGATTTGTCACAATACCACTGCTTGCAGCAGCCAGAGCCAGAACGTTACCGACACCACACTGAGCATGGTAGCCAGCAAAAAGGCCGATGCGGCAACGTCTTCGGCGCGTTTGTACATGGACGCAAAGATATAGATGTTCACCCCTGGTGGCATGGCAGCGATGGTAACAGCGGCCAGAACCATAACCGCTTCAAGATTGAAGATGTAGTGCGCCAAAAAAAGTGCGATCAGCGGGTGAATGATCAGCGAAAGGAATGCGATCAAGGCGCTTTCTCTCAGACCGCTGGTCATTTGATATTGCGTCATGGAAGCACCAATGCCGACGAGTGCTGCCGGAATGGCGGATGCTGCCATCATTTGGCTGGCGGTATCAAATGGATCGACCAGCGGTAAGCGGAAAAGGTTGAAGAAAACACCGGCGAGAATGCCGATCATTAAGGGATTAGCTATGATTGATTTGCCCGCTTTGACCAGTGTTTTGCTCATCGGCTGGCCATCTCGCCGCATCAGCTCCATGGTCACCATGCCCACAATGTAGATGGAGGATGCGTGGAAAGCGATGATCCCATAGGTCGGCAGCAACGCGCCGGGCCCGTGTGAACGTTCCACGATAGCGATGCCCAGCAGCACCGAGTTGGAAAAGGTGGCACCAAAGCCAATGGCAACACTTTCGCCCGGTCTACGTTTGAATATGGCCCGTGCCGCCATGATACCAAGCGCAAAACATGAAAAGGCACCTGTGTAAAACGCGATCAACAAGGGAGCGGAGATCGCTTGGCCAAAATCCAACCCTGCCATCGCCCTAAACAGGAGGGCGGGAACCGCGATCTTTACCGTGTAGGCGTTCAGCGCGTCGCCCATCGATGCGGTGACGTAACCTGATTTAACGGCCGCATAGCCTATGATGATCAAAATGAAGACCGGTGTGATGGTGAGGAAAATGGCGAGCATGGCACTGCCTTGGTCCTGCTTTTGGCAAATGTAAATGAGCCAATTGATACAATGTGTGCCTTGCTAGAGCGTTTGATTGCGACTAGTGCGCGAAATATGGACAGAACTTTCAACCGAATTGCCTTATTCTTGGTGCTGACACTGGTTGGTTTGACGGCCTGCTCGTCGACGCCGGAAGTCACAATTCGTGAGAGCGCCCAGCCGCGCGTTGCATCTTGGTCGTGCACAGCCGATGTGCGCATGATGGTGCAAAATACAGGTGCTGGTGCGCTTCTTGTGATCGACAGTCGCGGGTTTGAAACCGAGTTGCCAGCCGATCCTCCGGGACAACGCGAGCGGTACAGCAAGACCGGTTATGCGCTCGTTTTTGAGGGTCGTACCGCCAGTTGGTTTGTGTCGGGTCGCCAGCCGGTAGACTGCAAACGCTAGCGCTGGCGTGCTCAAAGCGGCTTTGGAAACAATCAGGCGCCGTCTATGCCGTGCAGGATGCATGCTTAAAACGGTTTAAGTAACTGAATTAGCTTGCGTTTTTTTCACCTCTGACTAAATGGCAATGGTAGGGCGTGTGTTTGCCTTTGACGCGCAGACGTGCACGCGCGTAAGACACGTTCAACCGGAACCGTCAATCAAGGTAACGCTTTTGTCCAGTTCAGTTTCATCATCGGGCCGTCCGCTATCCCCGCATCTGACGATCTATAAACTCATCCCAACCATGATTGCATCAATCATGCACCGGATTACAGGGGTTGCCCTTTATTTTGGCACGCTCCTGGTCGCGATCTGGTTGATCGCGGCGGCGACGGGGCCGGGCACTTTCGATGTCGTCAACGCCATTTATTCGTCCTGGTTCGGACTGCTCGTCCTTTTCGGATACACATGGGCGCTGATGCACCACATGCTCGGCGGCATTCGCCATTTTTTGTGGGACGTGACGATCTTGATGGACAAGGCGACAGCCACAAAACTTGCGTACGCAACCTTCATCGGGTCGGCATCATTGACACTGCTGATCTGGATCGTTGTTGCGATAGTGCGCTGAGGGGAAAGAAGCCATGTCAATCAAAACACCTTTCAAGCGTGTCGAAGGACTGGGGTCCGCAAAGGATGGTACGGAACATTTTTGGCGCCAGCGCCTGACAGCTGTTGCCAACATTCCGCTTATGCTGGCTTTTGTGTGGATTTTGGCCTCAACCGTTGGCCGTTCCCATGAAGAAGTAACGGCCTATTTGAGTAGTCCATTTGTCGCGGTAATTCTGCTTTTGATGCTGGTCAGCGGTCTCTACCATGCCAAGCTTGGCATGCAGGTTGTGATCGAGGATTACATTCACGGCGAGTTTGCCAAATATTCGCTCGTTCTGTTGAATTTGTTTTTCGTTGCCGCGCTCGGCTTTGCCAGTGTGTTTGCTGTTTTGAAATTGGGTTTTGGAAGTTAGATCATCATGAATATTCACGATCCAAATACTACCAAAACCGATGGCGCGCCGGGACAGACCGGCAAAACCTATCGGTTTGAAGATCACAAGTTTGATGTCGTCGTCGTGGGTGCAGGCGGTGCCGGCTTGCGGGCGACGCTCGGTATGGCCGAGCAGGGGCTTCGCACAGCCTGTATCACGAAGGTCTTCCCGACACGGTCACACACGGTGGCGGCGCAGGGTGGCATCGCAGCGTCGCTTGCCAACATGACGCCCGACAGCTGGCAGTGGCACATGTATGACACGGTCAAAGGCTCGGATTGGCTTGGCGACGTGGACGCCATGCAGTATCTGGCGATGGAAGCTCCCAAGGCGGTCTATGAGTTGGAACATTATGGTGTTCCGTTCAGCCGTACCGAAGATGGTAAAATCTATCAGCGCCCGTTTGGTGGCCACATGCAGAATTTTGGCGATGGCCCGCCTGTGCAACGCACATGTGCCGCTGCCGACCGCACCGGCCACGCTATCCTGCATACGCTTTACGGTCAGGCTTTGCGTAACAATGCGCAATTCTTCATCGAGTATTTTGCGCTCGACCTTATAATGGATGATGATGGTACTTGTACCGGCGTCGTCGCCTGGAACCTTGATGATGGTGTGATCCACCGGTTCTCCGCCAAGATGGTCGTGTTGGCGACTGGCGGTTATGGTCGCGCCTATTTTTCAGCGACTTCTGCACACACATGTACCGGTGATGGCGGGGGCATGATCGCCCGCGCTGGCTTGCCGTTGCAGGACATGGAATTCGTGCAGTTCCATCCAACCGGCATTTTTGGCGCAGGTTGTCTGATCACCGAAGGCGCGCGCGGTGAAGGTGGTTACCTCGTCAACTCCGAAGGTGAGCGCTTTATGGAGCGCTATGCGCCGTCAGCAAAGGATCTGGCGTCTCGTGACGTGGTTTCACGCTGCATGACGATGGAAATTCGTGAAGGCCGCGGTGTTGGCAAGGACAAGGATCACATCTTCCTGCATCTTGATCACCTTGATCCCGCAGTATTGGCGGAGCGCCTGCCGGGCATTTCGGAATCGGCAAAAATCTTTGCCGGCGTCGATGTCACCAAAGAGCCGATTCCCGTTCTGCCAACGGTTCACTATAATATGGGCGGCATCCCGACCAACTATTGGGGCGAAGTGCTGAACCCGACCAAGGACGATCCCGATGCGATCGCGCCCGGCTTGATGGCAGTGGGTGAAGCGGGCTGTGCGTCGGTGCATGGTGCGAACCGCCTTGGGTCCAACTCGCTGATCGACTTGGTGGTGTTTGGCCGGGCCGCAGCTATCCGTGCCGGTCAGGTGATCGACCGTGATTCAGCGGTGCCGGATATCAATAAAAAGTCCTGCGACAAGATCATGGAGCGTTTTGATCGCCTGCGCCATGCGAACGGCCAGTCGCCGACTGCGGAACTGCGCCTCAACATGCAGAAAATCATGCAGGAAGACGCTGCCGTGTTCCGCACGCAGGAGACGTTGGAGCAGGGTTGTCGCCGGATGGATTCAGCATGGCAATCCATGGCTGATGTCAAGGTATCCGACCGCTCGATGATCTGGAACTCAGATCTTGTGGAGACACTGGAACTGGAAAACCTGATGGCGAATGCGATTACCACCGTTTACGGCGCCGAAGCGCGCAAAGAGAGCCGCGGTGCGCATGCGCGCGAAGACTATAAGGGCGGCAAGTTTGATGGCCGCGATGATGAGAACTGGCGCAAGCATACGCTTTCTTGGGTGTCCGATGCCGGTGGCGTGGCGATGGATTATCGCCCTGTGCACACTGAACTGCTCGAAGAGGGCATTGAACTGGCCAAAATCGCGCCGAAAGCGCGGGTTTATTGAGAGAGCAAATTCATGGCTGAACTGACACTTCCAAAAGGCTCCCGCCCGCAAGAGGGCAAGGTATGGCCCAAGCCCTCCGGTTCCAATTTGCGGGAATATCGCATTTACCGTTGGAATCCGGATGAGGGGGGCAACCCGACCATCGACACTTATTTTGTCGATATGGATGATTGTGGGCCGATGGTTCTCGATGCGCTGTTGTGGATCAAGAACAATATCGACCCGACATTGACGCTGCGCCGCTCTTGCCGCGAGGGCATTTGCGGCTCCTGCGCCATGAACATTGACGGCACCAATACGCTGGCCTGTACCAAGGGTGCAGATGAGATCAGCGGTACCGTCAAAGTCTATCCGCTGCCTCACATGCCGGTGGTCAAAGACCTTGTACCTGATCTGACCAATTTCTACGCCCAGCACCGTTCTATTGAGCCTTGGCTGAAAACAACAACAGCAGCGCCGGAAAAAGAGTGGAAGCAGTCCAAGGATGATCGCGAAAAGCTCGATGGTCTTTACGAGTGTATCTTGTGTGCGTGCTGTTCGACGTCGTGTCCGTCCTATTGGTGGAATGGCGACCGTTATCTTGGCCCGGCCGTGCTTTTGCAGGCCTATCGTTGGCTGATCGATTCACGCGATGAGTCCACTGGTGAGCGTCTCGACAATCTGGAAGATCCCTTTCGTTTGTATCGTTGCCACACAATCATGAACTGCACGCAGGCCTGCCCAAAGGGCTTGAACCCGGCCAAGGCAATTGCAGAAATCAAGAAGATGATGGTGGAACGCCGCGTCTAAGGCTTGCGGTTGTTATTCGCGGGCCAGTACCCGGTCGACAATCCAATTGGCGACATGTGATGGCTGGAAGCTGGCCATCATCGCCTGCTTGTTGTAGATATGATGGAGCCATGTGTTGAAGCTGATCCCTGATACAGCATGCGCTTGCGCGTAAGTTTCAACGAATTCATCCAGCATGCCGGTTTTGGCATGCTTCATGTGCAAATAAGTCCAAGAGAGCTGCCGAACAGCCTCTGACGGCAAGCGCTTTTCCCACAGCATATATAGAGCAGAGCCCAACCCAGCCCGGTCGGCACCCGATTTGCAGTGCATCAAAAAGGGTTTGTCGATGGTCTCGAAGATGGCAAACAGGCGCTCGACTTCGGCAACCGTTGGCGGTTTGCGTGAGTAAAGCCGACAATCGAGCATCTCCACGCCCAACTCCTCACATATCCGCTTCTCAAGCCGGTATGAGCCCCAAGTGGATTTACCACGCAGGTTCACAATCGTTTTAATGCCTTTTTCGCGAACGAGTTTATTGATTTGTCGCGGTGATGGTTGGTTCGACCGCCAAACACCGGGCGCAATCTCGTGCAGATTGTGCCACCAGATGCGCAAGAATCCATGATCCTGGATCATCATGTCCAGCCATGCCTGTAAGCGGTTTGAGCGCTTTGACATGTCAGCGCCCCAACGTTCCCGCCAGCGCTCTTGGGTCTCACGCGCATAATTTTGAAGTTTTGCGAACAATGGGCTAAAATTCGTTTTTGTCGGCTGCGCGTGTCTAAGGTGCTGTTGGTGCAAACACAACTCCTTGCGTGATCCAACAAGTGCACCGATGCGGCAGCACTATGTCTACGCTCACCAAAACGTGTATCCACTTGAATAGACGCACCCGCAACTGCCGCCCTATGTTGTGACCTCAGATATACGGAGAACACACATGTTCCGCGCAGTTTCACTTGCATGCATTTTGTCCATAACGGCGGCCTCGGGCGCAGCCCATGCTGAAACCAAGTCCTTGATTGTCGCCGGTGGCTGTTTCTGGTGCGTTGAAAAAGACTTTGAACATGTCGAAGGCGTCGTTGAAGCGACGTCAGGCTATGCGGGCGGCGAACTCTCCGATCCAACCTACCGCAACCACGGCAATCACCGCGAAGTTGTGAAGATCGATTATGATTCGAACGTAACCGACTACAAAACGCTGGTGGATGTTTTTCTTCGTACGGTCGATGTCACCGATCCGGGTGGTCAGTTCTGTGACCGCGGCCGTTCATATGAGACGGCAATTCATGCATTTACGCCCGAAGAGGTGGCGCTTGCCAATCAGTCCGTGGCCGAGGGCGAAGCCATTCTCGGTCAATCCATTGTGACACCTGTCGAAGGCGCCGTCACATTCTGGATCGCGGAAGACTATCACCAGAACTACTACAAAAGCGAAGAATTGCGTCTCACGCGTTTTGGTGCACTGACGCGAGCAGAAGCGTATTTACGCTATCGTAAAGCATGTGGTCGTGATGCGCGTGTCAAGCAATTGTGGGGTGATGAAGCGTATACCGGCGTTAGCCACGCGCAAAAGGGTTCCTGATCAGACGGCTCTCGGGCCGTAATAGTTGCAATAGATTTGTGACAGCACTTTCAGTGTTTTTAAATATATGTCATATTCTCGATACAAGGATCGGCGATGGGGTGGCGATTGGCCAACCGGAATATGGCGATGGAAATCCAAAGTGCGTCTTCGACATTCACAAGCGTTCTATCGGGCGACAAAGCAACCGTGTCGGAATTTTCCGACTTGCATATTGTTGACCAGTTGATCGCCGAGCGTGGCCGAACACTCGTTAAACACCCGTCATGGGCAATGCTCAAACCGATGTTGTACAAAATGTTGCAATATCGTCAGGCGGTCAAAATGGCCGACGACGTGCAAGGCGCATCGGGGTCTGAGTGTTTTGAATATGTCAGCCGCATGTTGCAGCTGGACGTACGGATTAATTGTGCCGAACGGCTGCCATCAAAAGGCGGCTTTGTGTTGATCTCCAATCACCCGACTGGCATTGCTGATGGTATCGCGGTCTTCGACATGATGAAACGCGTTCGCGATGATCTTGTATTTTTTGCAAACCGAGATGCCATTCGCGTGAACAAAAACCTTGCGGAGATCATTATCCCCGTAGAGTGGCGCGCGGCAGAAAAGTCACACGCCAAAAGCCGCGAGACACTTGTGCGCACAAACCGTGCGTTCAAGGATGAACGGGCGATTGCCGTATTTCCGTCGGGTCGTATCGCGTATTGGTCCGGTACCAGCCTTAAAGAACGCCCATGGCAGGCGACCGGTATTCAATTGGCTAAGCGATACAATGTACCGATTATTCCAATGAACATGCAGGCCCGCAACTCGTGGCTGTTTTATCTCCTGGCGCACCGCAACCCGGAACTGCGCGACATGACCGTGTTCCACGAATTGCTGAACAAGAAGGGTAAGACCTTCGAAATGACGATTGGTCAATCCATTCAGCCAGAAGTGTTGGAAGGCGATGTTCAGGACCTGACCGTCAAGCTGCAAGACTATTGCGAACATGTTTTGAAAAACGATTCGGACGCCGTTTTTCGGGTTTAGTACTTTTTAACGCCTAGTTTTACAGTTGCATTGCTGCCGAGTGGAGGTAGCGATGCACATCCTGTTGACGATTGTCGGGGCTATTGGCGTTGCGGCGTTTTGGTTTTACCGGATTCGGGATGCGGGGCGTGCCGCAGGCGGTGTAATTGGCAAGGCCCAGCAAATGCGCGGAAACCTGAAGCGCGAAAAGTTTTCGAAATCAAGCTGCGCAAAGCCCTATTGATGCTATTGATGATCCTGTGGTCGGCGGTGCCACCGCAATTATTGTCGTTGCAAAGGAGTGCGAAAGCTGGGGCGACGAAACGCAGGAAAAACTCCATGAAGCGCTATTGGAGGTCGGCGATAAAAGCTTGGTCGAGGAAGCTACAATCTACGGTGATTGGGCAACTGAGCAGTTTACGGGCCAAACTGACGTGCTGCGCCGACTTGCGCCTTTGGTTGCTTCCATGTTGGACCAGCGACAATGCGAGAAATTGATGGATATTGTAGAGCGCGTTGTGCCGTTATCATTTGACAACAAGAGCGCGCGTCAGGGCGCGCTCACAGTGTTGCGTCAAAAGCTTGGTTTGTTGGTCGATTAAGCGATTGACTGACCTGTCTTTTCCCAATCTGCCAAAAACGCGGCAAGGCCCTTGTCGGTCAGTGGATGTTTGACGAGAGATTTCAGCGTTGCAGGCGGGACCGTCGAAACATCAGCGCCGAGAAGGGCAGCCTCCTTGACGTGATTCACTGTCCGGATTGACGCCGCCAGAATTTGCGTCTCAAAGCCATAATTGTCGTAAATGGTGCGGATGTCTTCAATCAGTTCCATGCCATCAATGGCCATATCGTCGAGGCGACCAATGAAGGGTGAAATAAAGGTTGCCCCTGCTTTCGCCGCCAGTAGCGCTTGGTTTGCTGAAAAGCAAAGCGTGACATTGGTTTGAATACCCTCTGATGTCAGTGTCTTACACGCCTTCAACCCCTCCATGGTCAGCGGCAGTTTGATGCAAACATTGTCCGCGATTTTTTTAAGGACCTCGGCTTCTTTCATCATTCCGTCAAAGTCTTTTGCGGTGACTTCAGCAGAGACGGGACCGTCGACCAGGTCGCAAATTTCTTTGGTGACTTCCATGATGTCACGACCGGACTTCATGATCAGGGACGGGTTTGTGGTCACACCGTCCAACAGGCCGGTTTCGTTTAGTTCGGTGATTTCTGCGATATCTGCTGTGTCGACGAAGAATTTCATTGTCTCAGTTCCCAATCCGCGCTTGTTGCACATCACTATTTTTGGTTTCGTTTAGCTCAATCAATCGGCAAGGTCACCAGCCTGATGGCTTCCGATTCGCTTTTTACCGATCCACTTCACACCGTGCCCGTTATGGTCCCCGTGCCCTCGCCGGTGCCCTACACTTATGCTGTACCCGCAGGGGTCGAAGTCTTGCCCGGCTCGGTGGTGCAAGTGCCGCTCGGGTCGCGACAAGTGCCCGGTATTGTATGGGATCTGGCGGACAGTGATGCCACTCCTGTTGATGCAAAGAAACTGCGTTCAATCACACAAGTTTTCGACTGCCCTTTAATAAGTGCTGATATGCGCCGCTTCATTGATTGGGTTGCACGCTACACGCTAAGCGCTCCGGGCATGGTGGCGCGAATGGTTTTACGGGTTCCTACCGCTTTTGAACCTGAACCACCTGTGCCCGGCATTCGCTACCTTGGTGGCTCGCCAGAACGGATGACGCCCGCGCGCCGCTCCGTCTTGAACCTTGTTGAGGAGGCGCCGGGCATGGTTTGGACACGTACCGGCCTTTCGCATGCCGCCGGCGTGTCGCAGTCGGTTGTCGACGGTTTGATCAAAGCCCAATTTTTTGAGCACACGGAGATTGCCGCTCCGGCCGTGGTTGCTGCGCCGCAAGCCGACTTTGATGCGGCCGCCCTCAGCGATGAACAGCGTGAAACTGCCGACGACCTTGTCCAAACTGTCGCAGATGGCGGATTTTCGGCGACCTTGCTTGAGGGTGTCACCGGATCGGGTAAAACCGAGGTCTATTTTGAAGCCATAGCCAGCGCGCTTGAAAAAGGCGGGCAGGTTTTGGTCATGCTGCCTGAGATTGCCCTGACCCAAGCATTTTTGGAGCGGTTTCACGCCCGGTTTGGTTCCGAGCCAGCGTCATGGCATTCCGATTTGCCTCCAAAACAGCGCGAACGGGTCTGGCGCCAAGTAGCGGAAGGCCGCGTGCGCGTTGTTGCCGGTGCCCGATCCGCCTTGTTTTTGCCGTTTCAGAATTTGCAGCTCATCATCGTTGATGAAGAGCATGATGCGGCCTACAAGCAGGAAGACCGAGTTTACTACAATGCGCGCGACATGGCCGTTGTGCGGGCCCATTTGGGTGGTTTTCCTGCTGTGCTTGTTTCAGCAACGCCATCGGTTGAAAGTCGCCACAATGCGACGGTCAGGCGATATCATTATTTGCGCCTGGACAAGCGATATGCCGATGCGGCGCTTCCGGACATCAAGATCATTGATATGCGCCGATCGCCACCTCAGCGTGGAGGTTTTTTGTCTCCTGCGCTGTTGGAAGAAATTGAAAGCACGTTGGAGCGAAAAGAGCAGGCGTTGCTGTTTTTGAACCGGCGCGGATATGCCCCGCTCACGCTTTGCCGGGCATGTGGTCACCGTTTCGCTTGCAGCAATTGTTCGGCGTGGTTGGTGGAGCACCGTTTCCGACGCCAACTTCAATGCCATCATTGCGGGCATCATGAACCGGTGCCGGAAGCCTGTCCCGAATGTGGAACGTTTGATCATTTGGTCGCAGTTGGTCCGGGTATCGAGCGGATCGCGGAAGAAACGCTTGCGCATTTTCCCGATGCCCGCGTGATTGTTCTGGCATCAGACATGGTCGGGGGGATCAAGCGCCTGCGCCTCGAAATGGAAGCGATTGCCAAGGGTGACGCCGATATTGTCATTGGCACACAGCTGGTCGCCAAGGGGCACAACTTTCCGCTCATGACCTGTGTCGGGGTGGTGGATGCTGATTTGGGTTTGGCCAATGGCGATCCGCGGGCAGCTGAGCGTACTTTCCAGTTGCTTAGCCAGGTGACGGGTCGAGCGGGCCGAACAGGACGAAAGTCGGTCGGACTGATACAAACGTTCCAGCCGGAACACCCTGTGATGCGGGCCTGTGTATCCGGTGATGCGGAAGCTTTTTATGAAGCACAATTGGCGGAGCGCAAAATGGGTCGTATGCCGCCTTTTGGCCGGTTGGCGTCGATCATCATTTCCGCCAGTGAACGCAGCGACGCCGAGGCGCATGGCAAAGCCTTGCGTCGTGCGGCGCCGCAAACCTCCGACATTAAGGTGCTCGGTCCTGCAGAGGCGCCTTTGGCCTTGCTACGCGGTCGCTACCGGTTCCGTATTCTCATTCATGGGGGTGAGCGGACCAACCTCCAAGCCTATATCTCATCGATGATCAGCGCTGCGCCCAATCCGCGTGGGAGCGTTCGCGTGGCGTTGGATATCGACCCGCAGAGCTTTTTATGACCTTGAGCACTGCCCACCTCTTTTTGATTTCCGGTTGCTCTGGTGGAGGTAAATCGACGCTGATCGACGCGCTGGCAAAGGCCGGTTATGCTGTTTTGCAAGAGCCGGGACGACGCATTGTCAAAGGGGAGAGCGATCCTGTAAGCCTCTTGCTGCCTTGGAACAGTCTGGAGTGTTTTGCTCAACGGGCGCTTGAAATGGCGATTTCTGATTTCAAGCAGGCCTTGAAAATGGCGGGTCCGGTGTTTTTTGATCGTGGCGTCGTTGATGCTGCCTCAGCATTACAGCACAGCACCGGGTCAATCGATCTTCACGAAGCCGTTCACAAGTACAGATACAACTCGACGGTCCTTGTCGCGCCGCCATGGGAGGCGTTGTTTTCCAGCGATGAGGAGCGGCGACATGACTTCTGTGATGCATTGGCGGAATATAAGCGTCTCGTACAAACCTATGAGAAGCTGGGTTATGCCACGCTTGAACTCCCAAAAGTGCCGGTTGAGGATCGTCTTTGTTTTATTCTTGAAGCAATCCGGGCTGTTCAGGCAAAACTGGGAAAATAGCGATCCATGCTTTATAACAGTTTTCAACGGTCAGAGTGACGACCCCATCGTATTTTTGCCCAAAGCCGTTCGTGCATATAAAACATGAGTGTACCCATCACTGCGCCCGACAGAGCGATGGAGAGACTTAGCCCCAAACTGCCGGTTTGAAACATGCCGACAAACGTCATCGTGAAGATGCCGAGCGTTTGCCAGCTGATCGTTTTTACCAGAGTTCGATTTGGTGTTTCCACACTTGGGTCTCGCACTTGTTAGATGTGCGAAATCTAGGTGTTGTTCATCATTGACGCCATTAGGAATGTTTGCAACTTTTACTCCAATATGCTGAATTAAATAAACATTGTGATTTATGTTCAACAAAACCGAGAGATCTGATATATTTCGCCGCCGGTTGATGGAGCGTCTTCACGACAGTGGGACGAATAAGTCCGAACTGGCGCGGGCCGCCGGCGTTGACCGTTCTACCATTGTTCAACTGCTCAATGGCGATGAACCACGTTTGCCCAATGCACATCTTGCTGCTTCCATCGCGCAAGCCTTGTCCGTCAGCGTGGATTGGTTGCTTGGTGTTTCGGATCGACGGGAGACGGCGGCAGAATTGCTTATGGCGGGGATCGGGATGGAAGATGCCGTGCGTACACCGTCTGACGAGCAGATTATCCGCTGGCATCGTGAGGCGGCAGGCCAGAAAATCCGGCACGTGCCCGCGACTTTGCCCGATATTTTGAAAACGCGCGACCTTTTGGAATGGGAGTATGATGCGTTTCGAGACAAGACGCCGTCTCAAGCGCGCGACGCGATGGAGGCGACAGTGACATGGCTCGAATCACCGGGTTCTGACTATGAGATGTGCGTCCCGCTTCATCATGTTAGAGCGCTGGCGCGCGGCGACGGTTATTGGTCCGGCGTGCCGCAACAAGTTCGCCGGGCACAGGTTGAGTGGATGTCCGGTGCATGCGACGAGAAATATCCGTCGCTCCGTGTTTATATATATGACAGTCGAGAGCTGTACTCGGCACCGCTGACGATATTTGGCTCCATGCTGGCAGCACTTTATGTTGGCAAATTCTACATGGTGTTTCGCGAGCGCAGTCAGGTGAGTGCCCTGACGCGGCATTTTGACCATCTGATCCGCGAAGCGCCGTATGATGCGCGTTCGGCGGGCGATGTGATGCGTTCATTCCTGTGAAGTAACAGCTGTGTCGATGGACTTTTGCGCCACGTGAGCCAGTTACAACCCAGTTAATGGGAGCTGTTCATGATTGAGATCGTACCACCGCAAACCACCGGTGAGACATTGGCTTGGATATCTGCCTTGATAACGATCCTGTTTGGGTTGATTTGCTTGTTTGCGCCTCGCACGACATTCGCCATCTTACGTCTTCAGACATTTCCCGATGTTCCCGAAGCTCTATCGGAAAGCCGCGCTACCATGTCTGGTTTCTATCTCGGAACAGGCTTGTTTGCTATTATCCTGGCGCAACCACTGGTCTGGTTGGTGCTGGGCGCTGGTTGGGCCTTCACTGCATTTGGCAGGTTGGTGTCGATGATATTTGACCGTGGTTTTACCGTCTTCAACCTTGTCTCGATCGTGATGGAGGGGGTGTTGGCCGCCATGCCGCTGCTCTATGTGTTCGGCTACGTACGTTAAGCGCGTCAAAAGGTTCGACAAAAGGGGTATCGGCCCGCCTTGCACCGGCAAAATCGCTATGCTAGAGCGCCGTTAATTTGCTGCGGCAGCGAAGAAAAAGCGCTGCAGTCACCGGAAAAGATCAACAATTTTAATGGCTTAATTCTTTTTTGCCATTTGAACCAAGCGGGCGGGCAGACCTCAGTGGCCACTTCTTCCACATCCTCCGTTGCAATGCGTTACGCGCAATCGCTATTTGAACTGGCGTCAGACGCCGGTGTTGTTGAAAAAGTTGAGGTTTCGCTAGGCGCGTTCAAGGCGCTATCGGATGAAAGCGGTGACCTGAAACGCTTCATTGAGAGCCCGGTTCTTTCTGCCGATGAGCAAAGTGTGGCTATCGATGCTGTTTTGGCAAAGGCCAATGCGGATCCGCTCGTTGCCAACTTTTTGAAAGTCGTTACGCGCAACCGTCGCCTTTTTGCGGTGCCAGCGATGATTGACGCATTTTCGGCGATTGCAGCCGATGCGCGCGGCGAGGCGGCAGCGGACGTAACCAGTGCGCGCGAGCTCAATGCGACGCAAACAAAACAATTGCAGGCAACCTTGAAAGATGTTGCAGGTAAGGACGTTGCGATTAACCTGACGGTTGATCCGTCGATCTTGGGTGGCCTCATTGTTAAAATGGGTTCCAAACAAATCGACACATCGTTGAAAACGAAACTCTCTACACTCAAGCTTGCGCTTAAAGAGGTTGGCTGATGGACATCCGTGCCGCGGAAATTTCCGCAATTCTAAAAGATCAAATCAAGAATTTTGGCGAAGATGCCGAAGTGTCCGAAGTTGGTCAGGTTCTTTCCGTGGGTGATGGTATCGCCCGCGTTTATGGTCTCGACAATGTTCAGGCCGGCGAAATGGTCGAATTCCCGGGCGGCATTCGCGGCATGGCGCTGAACCTTGAAGAAGACAATGTTGGTGTTGTTATCTTCGGTTCCGACCGCGACATTAAAGAGGGCGACATCGTCAAGCGGACCGGCGCCATCGTGGATGTGCCCGTTGGTAAAGAGTTGCTTGGTCGCGTTGTCGACCCGCTCGGCAACCCTATTGATGGAAAAGGTCCGATCAAGTCCAAAGAGCGTCGTCGTGTTGATGTGAAAGCGCCGGGTATCATCCCGCGCAAATCCGTGCACGAGCCGATGTCCACAGGATTGAAAGCAATTGATGCGTTGATCCCTGTTGGTCGTGGCCAGCGAGAGCTCGTGATTGGTGACCGCCAGACCGGTAAAACAGCGATCCTTCTGGACACGTTCCTGAACCAGAAGCCGATCCATGATGCCGGTCCTGAGAACGACAAGCTATACTGCATTTATGTTGCGGTTGGTCAGAAGCGTTCTACTGTCGCCCAGTTCGTCAAGGTGCTTGAAGAGCGCGGGGCGCTTGAATATTCCATCATTGTTGCGGCGACCGCTTCTGATCCGGCACCGATGCAGTTTCTGGCTCCGTTTGCTGGATGCACCATGGGTGAATATTTCCGCGACAATGGCATGCATGCGCTGATCGGCTATGATGATCTTTCCAAGCAGGCCGTTGCCTACCGTCAGATGTCTCTTCTGCTTCGTCGCCCACCGGGCCGTGAAGCGTTCCCGGGCGACGTCTTCTTCCTGCACTCACGCCTTCTGGAGCGTGCAGCGAAATTGAACGAAGACAATGGTTCCGGTTCTTTGACGGCGCTTCCGGTCATCGAAACACAAGGCAACGACGTTTCGGCCTTTATTCCGACCAATGTGATTTCAATTACAGATGGCCAGATCTTCCTTGAAACGGATCTGTTTTTCCAGGGTATCCGCCCGGCGGTGAACGTGGGTCTGTCGGTTTCGCGGGTGGGTTCATCGGCGCAGATCAAGGCGATGAAGCAGGTTGCCGGCTCCATCAAAGGTGAACTTGCCCAGTATCGCGAGATGGCCGCCTTCGCGCAGTTCGGCTCTGATCTTGATGCCGCAACACAGCGTCTGTTGAACCGTGGTGCCCGCTTGACCGAATTGCTCAAGCAGCCGCAATTTTCGCCGCTTAAAACCGAAGAGCAGGTTGCTGTGATCTTCGCGGGTGTGAATGGCTTCCTTGATGGTCTACCCGTTGAGAAAGTTGGTGCGTTCGAGCAAGGCCTGCTGACCCACATGCGTGGTGAGGGTAAAGCAGTGCTGGATACGATCCGTACCGATCAGAAGCTGACCGATGATACGACAGCAGCGCTGAAGTCTCAGATTGAAGCGTTTGCGAAATCATTTTCGTAATCGGACCGGAAACGAAAGCTAGAAGGCGAAACATATGCCCTCGTTGAAGGATCTTCGTAACCGGATCGCATCGGTCAAAGCGACCCGCAAGATCACCAAAGCCATGCAAATGGTGGCGGCTGCAAAGTTGCGCCGCGCGCAAGAGGCAGCCGAGGCAGCGCGACCGTATTCACAACGGATGGGAAGCGTTTTGGCCAACATTGCCTCGCTCGTGGATGCCGACGATGCGCCACGCCTGATGACCGGCACTGGCAGTGATCAGGTGCATTTGCTGGTGGTCGCAACCGCTGAACGCGGTTTGTGCGGCGGTTTCAATTCCTCGATTGCGCGTAAAGCACGTGAAGATGTGCTGCGCCTTCAAAATGAGGGCAAGACGGTCAAGATCATAACTGTCGGCAAAAAAGGCTATGATGCGCTTCGCCGTGAGTATGACAGTCTGATCATTGATCGCGTCGATCTTCGCGAGGTGAAGAATGTGGCGTTCGCCAATGCGGCCGAGATCGGCCGCAGGGTGATCGGGATGTTTGAAGCCGAAGAATTTGATGTCTGTACGATCTACTATTCCGAGTTTAAGTCAGTCATTAGTCAGATCCCTACCGGGCAACAGATCATACCAGCCAGTGCCGATGAGGCAGAAGTTGCTGAAGATGGGACGGATGTGGCGGCTGTCTATGAATATGAGCCCGATGCCGCGTCTATCCTCGAGGATCTGATCCCGCGAAACATCTCGGTTCAGATTTTTCGCGCGCTGCTTGAAAATGCCGCATCCGAACAGGGTGCCCGTATGAGCGCCATGGACAATGCGACACGCAACGCGGGCGAAATGATCGACAAGCTTACGGTTTCCTACAACCGTCAGCGTCAGGCACAAATTACAAAAGAACTCATTGAAATCATTTCCGGCGCGGAAGCGCTGTAAAGGAAGGGTAGAAACACGATGGCCAAAGCAGCAGCCAAGAAAAAGGCTACCGGCAAAGTCAGTCAGGTGATTGGCGCCGTTGTTGACGTGAAATTCGACGGCGACCTGCCGTCGATTTTGAACGCGCTTGAAACCGATAACAATGGCAACCGCCTCGTGCTTGAAGTGGCTCAGCACCTTGGCGAAAACACCGTGCGTACCATCGCGATGGACTCCACCGAGGGTCTCGTGCGTGGCCAGGATGTTGTCGATAATGGCGCCCCCATTGAGGTGCCGGTTGGCGATGAAACACTTGGCCGCATCATGAATGTAATTGGTGAGCCTATCGATGAAGTGGGTCCGATCAAGACGTCTGCTACCCGCGCCATCCACCAGGAAGCGCCTGAGTATGTGGAGCAGTCTACTGAGGCGGAAATTCTTGTGACAGGTATCAAGGTTGTGGATCTTCTCGCCCCTTATGCAAAGGGCGGCAAAATCGGCCTGTTCGGTGGCGCCGGTGTTGGCAAGACCGTTCTGATCATGGAACTGATTAACAATGTAGCGAAAGCGCACGGCGGTTATTCTGTTTTCGCCGGTGTTGGCGAGCGTACCCGTGAAGGTAATGACCTTTACTGGGAGATGATCGAATCCAAGGTGAATGTCGATCCGAAAGAAAATGACGGCAAGGCTGACGGTTCCAAGGCTGCCCTCGTTTACGGCCAAATGAACGAACCACCCGGCGCGCGTGCACGTGTTGCTCTGACCGGTTTGACCATTGCGGAAGACTTCCGTGACAAGGGTCAGGATGTTCTGTTCTTCGTCGACAACATCTTCCGCTTCACACAGGCCGGTTCTGAAGTGTCCGCGCTTTTGGGCCGTATTCCTTCCGCGGTGGGCTATCAGCCGACCTTGGCCACCGACATGGGCCAGATGCAGGAGCGTATCACGACAACCACTAAAGGCTCGATTACTTCGGTACAGGCGATTTACGTTCCTGCCGATGACTTGACCGACCCTGCGCCGGCAACATCTTTTGCGCACTTGGACGCGACAACGGTTCTTAACCGGGCGATTGCGGAAAAAGGCATTTATCCCGCCGTTGACCCGCTTGATTCAACTTCGCGAATGCTTGACCCACAAATCGTAGGTGAAGAGCACTATGGAGTGGCCCGTCAGGTTCAGTCGACGTTGCAACGCTACAAAGCCCTGCAAGATATTATCGCGATCCTCGGAATGGACGAACTGTCTGAAGAAGATAAATTGACCGTTGCGCGCGCCCGTAAGATCGAGCGCTTCCTGTCACAGCCATTCTTTGTGGCGGAAGTCTTCACCGGTTCACCTGGTAAACTGGTTGACCTCGCCGACACGATCAAAGGCTTTAAAGGTCTCGTCAATGGCGATTATGACCATCTTCCGGAAGCTGCCTTTTATATGGTAGGGTCCATGGATGAGGCGCTGGAAAAAGCGCAGAAATTGGCGGCAGAAGCAGCCTAACCGTTGCTTCCCATCGGAGGACGACATGAAGATTGATCTGATCGCGCAAGTGACCTTTGCCGGCGCCATGGTGGGGTTTCTCATCGGGCCTGATTCGCTCGATCAGTTCTTCGGCCTGTTTCCCGAGCACACGGTTTTGATGAATGTGATCGCGGGTGCCGCTATTGGTGCCGCGATCGGTGTTATCGCCTCCTTCTTTGATAATCAGAAAACTGAGAACAGCTGATCATGGCGGATGCCTTCAACTTTGAATTGGTTTCACCGGAGCGATTGCTTCTTTCCGAAGAGGTGACCCAAGTCGTCGTACCCGGCGCTGATGGCTATCTGACGGTTATGTCCAACCATGCACCCATGATGACGACGTTAGCGCCAGGCATTGTGAAAACCATCGGTTCTGACGGTCAAAACGAGCAAATTTTTGTTCGCGGCGGTTTTGCCGATATCTCCCCTGCTGGCTTCACCTTGCTTGCTGAAGAAGCAACCAATGTCAAAGACATTGATGCGGCCTACATTGGCCAGCAGATCAAGGATGCCGAAGAAGACGTCGCTGATGCGCAGAATGAAGAAACCAAGCAAACCGCCTCATTCCGACTGTCGCGCCTGCAAGAGGTCAAAGCGGCACTTGGCCACTGATTACAGTTTTAGTCTACGGCGTGAAATGCGGCGGGGTAGGCCAGTGAGCCATTAAATCCGTTTAGACTGCCGGTTTCCAATTCGAGCGCTTGAAAAGCCGGTCCGACATTGTAAGCGCAACGCACTTTTTCAGCCAATGAGCGCTTGAAGCCGAAGCGGCGATAATAGTCAGGTTCGCCTAAGACAAAGACCGATCTCCAGCCCGATATGCGTGCATCTGCCAGAGCACGGCGCACCAACTCCGTTCCGATTTGAAAGTCCCGCCAAGCCGGATCTACCGCCAACGGCCCCAGAACAAGAGCCCTTTCCGGGCCTTCTGCGGGCTCGCTGAGCAAAACATGGCCAATCAAAACGTCATCAAGCTGTGCGACCAGATCAAGTGTCTTGCAATTATCGCCATAGCGCAGAGCGACGGCGAGTTCGCCCTCCGTCTCGCGACCGAACGCGCGGTCATGAACTCGCGCAATGGCGTGCTCGTCCAAATGGGTGCTGGTGCGAAACGTGGTCTTTTTAATAATCACGCCGGTACATCCGCCAGATGAGTGAACATATCCACGACCTGACGGTATACATCACGCTTGAAAGAAACGATTTCGTCGGGCAATTGGGCCATATCTTTCCACGCCCATGCGTCAAACTCGGCGGCATGGCCATCGGGTGGCGGATTGATCTGGACCTCCGTCTCATCACCATGAAAGCGCATGGCAAACCAGTATTGTTCCTGCCCCCGAAATTTTCCTTTCAGGCCGATCCCGATCATGTGTTCGGGTAAATCATAGCGAACTAACTCGGGAGCGGCTTCAATCAGTGAAACGTTCTTCATTCCGGTTTCTTCGTAGAGTTCGCGGTATGCAGCCGGAAGCGGATCTTCGCCCTTGTCAATTCCGCCCTGAGGCATTTGCCATAAAAGTGGTTCGCCCGAATATTCGGTGTTTCCCTCTTTCATGCGACGACCAGCCCAGACTTTACCTTGCCTGTTCAGCACCATAATGCCCACACACTGCCTGTAGGGTAGGTCGGTTTTCAGCGTCATCTGACTTGTCCCTCAGTCGGCCAGTGCGGATATGCCTACGATTTCAAAGCCACGTTTTTTCGCGTCATTGGCCCATGCTGCGACGGTTTCAATGGTCAAATCCAGAGCCGCCCCGGAACCCACTGCCACTCCCCGTGCCCAAGCCAAGTCTTCCAGTGCTTTAAGCCGCGCGAGTATTTCAGCAGGTGAGCGTGACGCATCGATGACAAGATCGGCTTCCACATAGGGCACGGCGAGCGCCTTTGCGCTTTCTTCCAGTCCTGGTGCTTTTGCCGTTCCATCGTTGAAAAAGAGAAGGCCGCGTTGGCTAACTTCTGAGAAAATAGGGGTCACCGCGTCCGACTGCGTCATAAAGCGAGCGCCTAGATAATTTGTAATGCCGGTGTAGTTGGTGATGGATGCCATGCTTGAACGAAGACGGCCGATATTGGCGTCTGCGCTGGCAGTGACGCGCAACGTATCAGGCCCTGGATCAACATCAGGATAGTTGAATGGCTCCATGGGAACTTGGACGAGAAGCTCATGGCCTTTTTTCCGAGCCGCACGCATCCATCGGTTCAAACTGTTACCGGCTGGCGAGAAGCCAAGAGTGATTTCCGGTGGTAGGCGATCAATGGCGCGTTGACTGGTGGTTTGCGACAGACCAATGCCACCGATCATGATGGCAATCCGTTTGCCCGCATTTTCTGACCATGGGCGCGCATAAATATCCATGGGTCGACGGCCATCTGGAGTTATGAGTGGCAGTAAACGACCACCGTCAAACTCCTCCAATGCTGCGTCTTCCGGCAAGTGTGCAACTTCAAGCGGTTGTCCGATCGACGGTGTACTGCTCGGTGCCAGCGTGATGATTTTCGCGCCGCCAGGTAACAGCAACTGTTCGCTGTTACCTGGCGGCCGTTCTTTGGGAAGAGGAGGCGGGGTTGCTGCTAGCGGGCTTGATGGGCCTGGTAGAGCAGGTGCCGCGGTTTTGTTCTCCGTTGTCCCGTAGACAATCTTGACGCCATTTTCGATGCGTTCGGTTTTGGGTGCGGGTTCAATGGAAGCAGTGGCCAAAACCGTCGGTGATGTATCAGGTGGCGCAAGCGTCAGCAACGTCATACCGGGCTTGGGGTCTGTTACTCTTTGGAAGGCAAGATTGCCGCCGACGAGCATGCCAACCACCAAAGCGCCGAGGGCAATCTTCAAGAAACCGCGTGACTGTGCGGGACGGCTGTCAGCTTTTGTCTTTCGATCGCGCTGCAATGGTGCGTGAAGGTCAATCGACATGTCGACGCATTTTTCCTTTCCGGCGAATCAAAATGGCCACCGTGTCCGATGGCCATTGACTGTATTGTTCTTCGCCTATTCCGCAACCGCCCTTAGTTCGGCAGCGCTTTGGCGGGGTCCGGGGGGAAAGCCGCATGCTGTTCGTTGCCGCGCAGCAGGCGAAGGGCATACTGGAGTTGGTCATCCTCCGTTGCGTCCTGGGGCACATAGGCAATGGACCCTGACCCGGCTTCATCTTCTTCTTCGCCTTCAATGTGGCCGGGAAGATCGCTTTCACCGCGCACCAGATCGCGACCAAGCAGTTCTTCGGGGAGCGTCTGTTCCACAGTGATGTCAGGCGTAATGCCCTTGCCCTGGATGGAAACGCCGCCGGGCGTGTAATAGAGTGCCGTTGTCAGGCGCAGCGCCGCATTGTCTGCCAGTTGAAGGATCGTTTGAACCGAGCCCTTGCCAAATGATTGCGTGCCGACAATGGTCGCACGCTTGTGATCCTGGAGTGCGCCTGCCACGATTTCCGATGCCGAAGCAGAGCCGCCATTGATCAAAACAACCACAGGCAGTCCATCGATCAAATCGCCGTTTCGGGCCGAGAACCGGCGTGTGTCGCGGTCATCGCGTCCCCGTGTCGACACGATCAGGCCACGCTGTAGGAACGCGTCCGATACATTGATCGCTTGGTCGAGCAGGCCTCCTGGATTGAGGCGCAAGTCGAGAACAAAGCCTTTCAGATTGTCCTCACCAATTTCTTCGGTCAGCTCCTCGATGCCGGTTCTAAGGTTATCAAATGTCTGATCGGTAAATGATATGACCCGCAGATAGCCCACATCATCTTCCTTGCGGAACTTGACCGCCTGAACCTTGATGATATCACGGATGATAGTGATATCGAATGGCTCAGACACGCCATCACGGACAACCGTAATATCAATAGGTGTGTTCGGTGCGCCTTTCATACGATCAACTGCTTCGGTCAGCGAAAGGCCCCGAACTTCCGTCCCGTCGATCGCAACAATCAGATCGCCGGCTAATACCCCTGCTGCATCCGCCGGCGTGCCAAACATGGGGGTGATTACCTTGACAGCATCATTTTCCATGGTGACTTCGATGCCCAGACCGCCAAATTCGCCGCGGGTCTGCGTGCGCATGTCTTCGGCATCATCGGCATTGAGGTAGCTTGAGTGCGGATCCAGAGAGGTGAGCATTCCGTTGATGGCGCTTTCCACCAGGTCTTTCTCGTCAGGTTCTTCCACATAGTTGGCGCGCACTCGCTCGAAAATATCACCGAATATCGCAAGCTGGCGATAGGTCTCGCTCCCTGCAGCTTCCGCTGAAATGCGCGACGGGCCACTCAACAGCATGGTTGCTGAAGCGCCCATCAAAACGCCTGCAAATAAGATCGATGCTTTGCGCAACATGTTTTAACCTTTCCTTTGTCGCCTTAAGACGACCACCATTGGCCGGTGTCGATCGGCCTGCCATCTTTCCGAAGCTCAACATAGAGCGTCGGTTTATCTCCGGTCGCGGCAGCGGCTGAAACACTTGCCAACCTTACCGATCCCATAATTCCTACCGGTTCACCTGCCACGACGAACTGTCCTTCGCGAACGTCAATCCGGTCCATACCTGCCATAACGATATGGTATTTTTCGCCAGCATCAAGGATCAAGAGGTTACCATACGCTCGAAATGGCCCTGCATAAAGGATTGTTCCATCGGCAGGGGCGGTCACAATTGTGTTAGGAAGCGTTTCGATGGTGTCGCCCTGGGCCGTATTACCCAAACCATCGTTGGTCCCAAAGGCAGTAATTGTGCGTCCGGCGACGGGTAGCGGAAGGCTGTTGCGCAGGCTGGAGAAGTTGACGGCTGGCGTGATGGTTTGTGGTGTTTGAGCAAGCTCTTCAGCCCGAGCGCGCGCATTTTCCAGCGCCGTTTGTGCTTGGGCGCGTGCCCGTTCAGCTTCCTGCAGCGCCGCCAAGCGTTCAGCTTCTTGGCGGGCAAGGGCTTCCAAGCGGGCCTTTTCTGCAGCTTCCAGTGCCGCCAGCTTTTCCGCCTCTTCTTTTTCCAAGGCCAGCCGCTCTTCTTCTTTACGGCGTTCTGCCTCCTCGCGAACGCTGGCTGCTTCGTTTTGCAGGTCACCGATCAGTTTTTCGAGGGATTGCGCCTCGTTTGCCAATTGCCGGGCCCGTTCTTCGCGTTCGCGCAATGTGTTTAATGCCTGCTGTTCGAGTTCCCGCTTCTCCAGGATCAGCAATTCAAGGCGTCCCTGCTCGCTGGCCTGCTCTGCCCGGGTCAGGGTCAGGCGCTCGCTTTCTGTCTCTGTGGTTGCTTTCAGGTTGGCCAGTTCAAGTAAATCATCCATCAAAATGCTTGTTTGCTCACGCATTTTGGGCACCACGGAGGCCAAAAGGATCGAGGAGCGCACAGATGCCAGTGCGTCCTCGGGCTGTACGAGGATCGCAGGTGGTGGATTTAATCCCATCCGCTGCAAAGCCGCCAATACTTCGGTTAACAGCGCACGGCGTTCCCAGAGGCTGGTTGTCAGCGCCGCAGCGCGCAAAGCCATATCTTCGAGCTGTTCTTGAAGTGTTAAAATGTCATTTGACAGTTTTTGCTCGCTTTTTGCTGCCGCTACGAGCGCGGTAGTGATCGACGCACGATCTTTTTTGATTTGATCTATTTCCTGGCTGAGCTTGGCAATTTGTATGTCAGCCAATCCGCGCTCTTGCAGCACCGTTTTCAGTTGCTGGCGGCTGGAGCCTACCCGGTCTTCCAAGCTTCGGGCTTGCTGCTCTAGAGCGGAGCCACTGTCACTGTCAGAAGCGCCAACCGGCTGGGCGCCGGCCGGAGCCCAACAAGCGACCGACAGGGCCAAGGTCACCCACACCATACAAAAATGATTCGTCGCTTTGGCTCTCATCAACATGGCCATAAGCTGTGCACCCAACTGTGACAATAATGGGGTTTTACGGTTATTGTCTGTGGTAGGGATGACCACTTAAAATCGTCATGACGCGGTAAAGTTGTTCTGCCACGACGATTCTTACCAGTTGGTGCGGCATTGTATGCTTTCCAAGGCTGACCACGTCTGCCGCGCGCGACCGCAATTGTGCATCATGACCATCGGGTCCGCCAATCAGCAACAGGCACTTGGCAAAACCGTCGTCCCTAAACCGTTCGATCTGCGAAGCCCATGTTTTTGAGGCCATGTCTCGCCCGGTTTCATCCAAGACAAGCAAGGCCGCACGCTCTGAGCGGATTTGAGAGACAATCGCTTCAGCTTCCTGTGATTTGCGGGTATTTGCGTCAGCAGCGCGGCTTTCGGCTATCTCGATAATGCCTGCCCAAGTAATTCCCAACTGCGACGCGCTCTTGGCTATACGATCACAGTACCGATCCAGCAGGTCTCTTTCCGGGCCTGCCTTCATTTTCCCGACGCATATCATGCCAAGCTGCATGGATCATCCTTCCTGCAGCAATAGCCTGCCCGTTCCACCACCACCTTATCAGGTCAGTGGAGTGTATCGCTTTCAGCCAAGTCTTCTTCAGCCCACATCTTTTCGATGGCGTAGAATTCGCGCACCTCGGGTCGGAAGATGTGAACGATGACATCACCGGTATCGATCAAAACCCAATCCGCTGCATTGAGGCCCTCCACGCGTGATGTGCCGAAACCGGCCTCTTTGAGAGCACGCAAGAGATGATCGGCGGCCGCATTCACATGGCGGTGTGACCGGCCAGAGGCCACAACCATATGATCGGCGAGGGCGGATTTCCCGGAGATGTCGAGAGAGACAAGGTCCTCTGCCTTGGATTCATCCAGACTGGAGAGGACAATCGAAAGTATCTGATCCGCGACGGCTTTGCCGTGAGGTTCAGATGTTGAAACCTGCTTGTTGGCAGGGTTTCCAAGGGTCGTTGTTCTCAAGTGGTTCCTTTCGCGTAAGAACAAACGTTTGTGAGCAAATCACCTTATTAAGATAGGCATGGGTGTTTTGCATTTTCAAGACAAGTTGGTTTACGAACCTTTAACTTGCTCCTGCAGCCAGCCTGGCACGCAATTGTGTTGACGATAGGGGCGAGCGCGGGCCGTGCAGGAATGTCCACGCAGGCGGGTTAATGTGGGGTAGAAGTGCCGCATCGCTCTCGTCTACTCGAGCATGATAATATGTTTTAGCCATTTTGGACGACAAATAGGCCAGCGTTGAACCCGGCCGGTCGATCACTGCGATGGGAAACGTACGCGCAATACGCTGCCAATCCTGCCATTTGTCGAATGACGCCAAATTATCCGCGCCCATCAGCCAAACAAAGCGCACTTGCGGATTACGTTTTTTCACAACATCGAGCGTTTGGGCCGTGTATCGCGTTTGATAAAGCGCTTCAAACGCTGTCACTTTAACGCGGGGGTCTTCGTTGATAGCTGCCGACAGCGCACAGCGTTCAGCCAACGAGGGTAACTCGCTCGTGTCTTTAAGTGGATTGCCAGGCGTCACCATCCACCAAATCTGGTCCAACTTTACCCGTCTTAGCCCCAATTCGGTGACCAGTAGATGACCTTCATGGGGGGGGTTAAATGAGCCGCCGAACAAACCAACGGTCATACCGGGCTCCACATGGGGCATGCGCAAGAACTGGCGTGCCACGCCTCTTGTGGAAAATGAGTTTGGCATGAGAGGTTCCCTGTGGTCGATCCCCTCCGTCAAAGCGGACGGATCTGGCCGTTTCCTCGAACGCGGTACTTAAAAGACGTTAATTGCTCAACGCCGACCGGCCCCCGCGCATGCATTTTGCCCGTCGCAATGCCGATTTCAGCGCCCATGCCGAACTCACCACCATCAGCAAATTGCGTTGATGCGTTATGCAGCAGGATGGCTGAGTCGACATTGGAGAAGAACTTCTCCGCTACTGCTTCGTCTTCAGCAAAAACGGCTTCGGTGTGGCTGGATGACCAATGTGTGATGTGGTTGATCGCGCCATCAACGCCATCGACACACGCTACGGCAATAATTGGCGCCAAATATTCTGTTGCCCAGTCCTCGTTACTCGCCGGACTTGCATCGGGATAGACGCTGCGGATGGTTTCATCGGCGCGGATTTCGCATCCCGCTTCGACCAATGCCCGCAAAATCGGTAAGGTATGCGTTTCCAATGCCGCCTTGTCGATGAGCAGAGTTTCGGCTGCGCCACAGATGCCAGTGCGGCGCATCTTCGAGTTCACAACCAATGGCACTGTCTTTCCAAGATCCGCAGATCCGTCCACGTAAAGGTGGCACAGACCTTCCAGATGGGCAAAGACGGGTACACGCGCTTCGGCCTGAACCCGTCCGACCAAACCTTTGCCGCCACGCGGTACGATGACATCGATGTTTCCATTAAGGCCGCCCAGCATTTGTCCAACAGCGCGCCGGTCGGTTGTGGGAACGATTTGGACAGCTGTTTCTGGCAGTCCCGCCTGCTTTAATCCCTGGATCAGCGCATCGTGGATGGCAGCTGATGAATTGACGGAATCTGAGCCGCCGCGCAAGATAACTGCGTTGCCCGCTTTCAGGCAAAGTGCGCCCGCGTCAGCTGTCACGTTGGGGCGGCTTTCGTAAATCACACCGATTACGCCCAGCGGTGTGCGCACCCGCTCAACTTCAAGGCCGTTTGGCCGGTCCCAGGCGGCGATGACCTCACCGACGGGATCTTTTAATTCTGCAATGGCGCGTACGCCGTTCGCCATGGCTTTGATACGCTCGGGATTTAGAGACAAGCGGTCCAGAAACGAGCCGGAGATTTCAGCTTCCCGCGCGTTTTTCATGTCGATCTCATTGGCGGCAATGATCTTGTCACTGGACGCCATGAGTGAATCAGTCATGGCCACGAGCGCTGCATTTTTCTTGTCTGTGCTCGTTGTTGAAAGAACATGCGCAGCGGCCCGTGCGTTCGCACCCAGCACTTCTATGGTTGCTGCCAACTCGGCATCAGTCAGTTCTGAACGGTTCAGCATGGGACACCCGTTAATCCTGTTGCCGCGCTTCTTGCATGCGTTTGGAACAAACGCAATTATACACCGCCCTACGGTAGCTTTTGGGCGATAAACTTGCCGCAATGAGTGCCTTGAATGCCCTTTGCACAAATCCGAAAACGTCGGTTTTCGTTGGGCGACACGGGCACATAGGCAAAAATGCGTTTCGTAGCGCCTGCGGGGAGTACGATGTCAGACACCAGTTTGATATCGTCAACGGCATGAAAATGGGCGTCAAATGTCGCCAGTTTTATTTTTTGAGGACGGTCGCTCGGGTTTGTCACGATGAAGCTAACGGCGGCGATTTCGCGAAGTGTTTTTGTCACGCTGCGGTCACCGGCTATGCCGATCCCGTTTTCAACTTTGGCGACCGTTGCTGTAAACCCGATCTTGGCGCCAGTTGCCAGTGCCGGTTTATGAAGACCAAACACCAGGCCGATGATCAACATCACTGACAGCAAAACCTTGATGTTTGTGGTGCCCATCGATTGCCGATCCGCTTCCGTTTGGTAAGCAAACCGTTAACACATGGTCCCATTCGGCACACTGATAAGCTTTTGTTAACCACAAAAGTTAAGCTGAACATCGGGCGTTTAATTCAAAACGAGATCATCGCGGTGGATGGCGGCAGCGCGAGGGCCGTAGCCCAAAATCTGTTCGATGTCTTCAGAACGTCGTCCGGCAATGCGCTTTAACTCATCTGCATCATAGGCTGACAAGCCCCGGCCCACTTCCCTGTCCGTTCCATCCAAAATGAGCGCGACTGTATCGCCACGTGAAAACTGACCGGACAGGGATTTGATTCCAGCAGGCAGAAGTGATTTTCCTGATCGCAGTGCCCGCTCGGCACCCGCGTCGATCATCATTTTCCCCTGCGGTTCCAATTGCCCGGCAATCCAGCTCTTCCACGCCGATGCCGGATTGGGTGCCGGGTTAAAGAGCGTGAACTTCGCATCGGGACCGTAAAGGGCACTCAATGAACCTTCGTTGCGGCCGTCAGCGATGACCATAGAGGTGCCTGCCAATGTTGCGATCTTGGCGGCATCAAGCTTTGTCCGCATCCCCCCGCGCGATAGGTTGGATGCAGCACTTCCTGCCATCGCTTCGATTTCATTGGTGATGGTTTCGACAAAAGGAATGTGCTTGGCCCCGGGATCGCGCGCCGGTGGGGCTGAATAAAGCCCATCCACATCTGAGAGCAAAATGAGCAAGTCTGCACCGACCATCGTTGCCACCCGCGCCGCCAACCGGTCATTGTCGCCGTATCGGATCTCTGTTGTGGCAACGGTGTCATTTTCGTTGATGACCGGCACCGCACGCAGCTTTAGGAGCGCATTGATCGTTGCGCGGGCATTTAAGAACCTGCGACGTGTTTCCGTGTCTTCCAACGTTAGAAGGATTTGTCCTGTCGTAATTGCGTTTGTATCGAGCGCTTTGTTCCAGTGATGTGCGAGCGCGATCTGCCCGGCTGCCGCCGCTGCCTGGCTTTCCTCCAATTTGAGCCGATCTGATGACAGGCCAAGCACCGTCCGGCCCATCGCTATCGCGCCAGAGGAGACGACAAGGACCTCAGTACCGGCATCGTGCAGCGCAGCAATGTCGGCGCAAAGCCGTTTGAGCCATTTCTCTCGTAGTCCGGTTTGCGGATCGACGAGCAAAGCTGATCCGATCTTGATGACGATGCGCTTGTGTGAGGGCTGCAATATCATGGGGTCAAGGCGTCCAAGCGCCCGCTTTGACGGTTGTTTCCTTTGACGTGCGACTTGTTTCAACCAACGTGATCAGTTTGCGCAAAACGGCCTCAACGCCATTTTGCGTGGCAGCAGATACGAGCATCACTTCTCTGCCTGCCGCATCCGCCAGCGCTTTTTGCTTTTCGACCATTTCGTCTTCTGAAAGTATGTCGATTTGTGAAAGGGCGACGATCTCTTCCTTGCTGGCCAATGCGTTCCCATAGGCTTCAATTTCATGGCGGACGGTTTTGTAGGCCTGAGCGACATCTTCTTCCTGCGCGGAAACGAGGTGAAGAAGTGCGCGACATCTTTCAACGTGGCCAAGGAAGCGGTCGCCAATCCCCACGCCTTCATGAGCCCCTTCAATGAGCCCGGGAATGTCAGCCAAAACAAACTCACGCGCATCGATCCGCACCACGCCAAGATTGGGATGGAGTGTCGTAAAAGGATAATCTGCAATTTTGGGTTTTGCTGCTGTCACCGTGGCCAGAAAAGTCGATTTACCTGCGTTTGGCAGGCCCACCAAGCCAGCATCGGCGATCAGCTTGAGCTGTAACCATATCCAGCGCTCCTGACCTTCAAGGCCAGGGTTGGCGTGACGCGGTGCCTGATTGGTTGCAGACTTAAAGTGCGCGTTGCCAAAACCGCCATTGCCGCCTTTGGCCAACAGATGCCGGTCGCCGACCTTCAACAAGTCACAAACAAGCGTTTCTTTATCTTCCTCGAAGACCTGTGTGCCTGCGGGTACGTGCAGCGTGATGGCTTCCGCGCTTTTTCCTGTGCGATCGCGCCCCATGCCATGGCCCCCGGTTTTGGCTTTGAAATGCTGGCGGTAGCGATAGTCGATCAGCGTATTGAGCCCGTCGACTGCCTCGACCCAAACGTCGCCACCACGCCCGCCATCGCCGCCATCTGGTCCGCCGAACTCGATGTATTTTTCACGGTGAAAAGACACCGCGCCCGCACCGCCATCGCCGGAACGGATAAAGACTTTGGCTTGGTCGAGAAACTTCATGTGCCTGTCATTTGTCGTGATTAAGCGTTAACGCTCGGAACCGCGCGTGCCTATCGGATAATGTGCGCTAATGCGATAGTTGATTTTGAGAGCGAATGTCTGGTTATGCGGATCGTCACCTACAATATTCAATATGGCATTGGGTTGGATGGCCAATATGACATCGTCCGAATTTGTGATGCAGTCCGCGATGCCGATATCATATGTTTTCAGGAAGTGACGCGCGGTTTTATCCGCAATGCCGGCGCTGACATGCCCGCCGAGATTGAGGGCCATTTGCCGAATTTTTTCTCAAGCTTCCATGCTGCAACAGACATCGACATGTTGAGCGGCTTTGTGGAAGGGCGTGCTGCCAATCGTCGTTTTCAATTTGGCAATATGGTTCTTTCGCGTTGGCCTATCGCAGCCGTTCGCGGTCATTTGTTGCCCCGGACGGCACGTGAAAACGCCCTTAATCTTCAACGAGGGGCTCTCGAAGCGTTGATCAAGACGCCCGATGGTCCGCTGCGCGTTTACAGCATTCACCTGGATCATGTTTCATCCGTTGAGCGCCTTTCGCAGGTTCAGGCCGTTCGGGCCATCGCCGATGAATATGCACAAACTGGCGGTGCCATCACCGGCGCCCAGGAATTCGGCCTTCCCGTAAAGGAAGAAGACGGCGGCTACTTGCTGCTGGGTGATTTCAATTTTGAACCGGGTTCTGATGAATATGCCGAAATGACATCAGGTGACGTCATCGATGCTGCCGTTGAAGCGACCGGATGGACCTGGGTGTTGCCTGAGGACCGACGCAACACCAAACGTCTGGATCACATCTTTGCAAATAGCTTGTTGTCGTCAAAGTGCCATTCGCCGCGCATTGATCATGAGGCCGTTGGGTCGGATCATATGCCGGTATGGATTACCCTCAGCGCTTGAAGTCAACCCGCACGGTGGCGACCTGCAATGGGCCTTTGAAGACTTCTGCCGTATTGATCAGCGTCTTGCCATCATCGGACAGGGTGAGGATATCATAAAAACGAACTATGTTTCGCCCACCATCCGGTTCCAAGTTTACGCGGTAACTAAAGAAGCCCTGATTGTCATCGATCGTCACTTTAGTCGGCGCCAGGACATCCTCTCTAATCCCTTCATAGGTGTTTTCACCGGTGACTTTGAACTTCCATGTTTTGCGGTCCGTTTCGCCATCCTCGTAAAAAAAGTCTTCGCGTAGCGTCAGTGTCTTGCCATCGAATTTACCCAATAGTTCCAGCCGGAACTTCCGCTCAAAGCCGGTTACCGTATTGAATGATCCCGTCGCGGTCGTGTGGCCAAGGAAAAATTCTTCAAGGCGTAAATCATGCGCGTTGGCTGCACCCACCATGGGCGCAAATGACAGGATGGCGGCGATCAAGAGTTTGCAAATATTCAACATGGACGTCTCCTTGCCCATGCTACGGTTTGGCTGAAGCGCTGGATCAGTTGGATGATTTGTTGTCGAGCCAAGCGCTGCGTGTCAGCCGGTAGCGGTCGACCTGTACCCGGCCGGCGGCCAGCGTATTTACTTCGTCACCGCCCACAAAAACGAAACCCTGTTTTAGCAAAATTTGGCGCGAAGCCACGTTGATCGGGCGGCTGGTGGCAAACACCGTGTCGGCACCGGTGACGCGGAAAGCCAGGTCCACAACGGCAGTACAGGCCTCCGACGCATAGCCATGTCCCCACCATTTTTTGCCGAGCCAATAACCAACTTCCAGAGCGTCTTGGCTTAGTCTGCGTTCCACCGATGTCATCCCGATGAGATGGCCGGTATCTGCCAGCGTAACGGCATAGATGTGCCCTTCAACATCGCCATTTGTGACCTGGTCGATGAACGCGTTGGCATCCTCCATCTTGTAGGGATGGGGCATGCGGCGGGTCATCTCGGCAATTTCGCGCGCATTGGCGATAACCGCCAAGTCTTCCGCATCTTCACGAACAGGTGGTCTCAGCACGAGGCGCTCGGTCGTCAAGACCGGCGTGTGCAGGGAAAATGCTTGGGTGTTGTCTGCGATAGGGCGTGAGTTGAACATTGTTTTTTCAATAAAAAAAGGGCTGCTTGGTGTGTTCCCCAGCAGCCCTTCTGGAAATTCATTTCCGGGTACTGGAGACCCGGACTATTCAGTTTCCGGGATTATTCGGCGGCAATCGCTACTGGCATCACCGACACATAGGTTCGCCCGTTGGCTTTCTTGCGAAATTCAACGGAACCTTCTGACAGCGCAAAGAGCGTGTGATCCTTGCCCATGCCGACATTAGTGCCCGGGTGCCATTTTGTGCCACGTTGGCGAATGATGATGTTGCCTGCAATGACCTGTTCGCCACCAAACTTCTTCACGCCAAGGCGTTTACTCTCAGAATCGCGACCGTTGCGCGATGAACCACCGGCTTTTTTGTGTGCCATTTTCGGTCTCCTGCCGCTTTGTCAGCGGTATAACGTCCATTTCTTGCGCTGCTCTTAACCCAATAATTCGGGCCGCAGCAAGGCCTTAGCCTTATTCCTCGATCAGTTCTTTTGCCTGCGATTGCCAGTCTTTGATTTGCTCAGCAGAGAAAGGCATATATTCATCAACCTTGACGATTTCTTCCTCAGTCAAAGCTGCAATCTGCGCGTAGGTCATGATCCCTTGCTCATTAAGCTGCTTTTCCGCGACCGGGCCGATACCCTTAATCTTGGTCAGCTTGTCTTGTTCGCCACCGGCGGGGGCGGCAAACAAGGGTGCAGCAGTTGGCGCGGGCACGGCTTCTTCAGCGATCGCCTCAGTCTTTGGTGCAGGCTTTTCAGCGGCCGGTTTTTTTGCAGCGGCCTTTTTGGATGGCTTGGCACCACCTGTCAAAATCTCTGAAATGCGCACGGTCGTGATCATCTGGCGATGACCCTTTTTGCGGCGGGAGTTCTGGCGGCGACGTTTCTTGAAAGCGATAACCTTGCTGCCGCGTCCCTGGCCCACAACCTCGGCGGCCACTGAAGCGCCTTCGACAAGCGGAGCGCCAAGCGTAACGTCGTCGCCTTCGCCAACCATAAGAACGTCGTTGAACTGGACGATCTCGCCGGCGTCGCCGTCGACTTTTTCCAGTTTGAGTACATCATCGGCGGCCACGCGATACTGCTTGCCGCCCGTTTTGATGACTGCGAACATCGTTTTTCCTTTCGTGTTCGGGTCAGGTCTCATGCCACTGGGGTATGGCCTGGCTTTTTGTTCAGTCTTATTGGGTTTTCGGTGCTTTCTAAAAGCAAGCCGGCGCGGTCTCCCGCGCCAGTAGCGTGCCTATGCTCCGATTGCCCCCGAAAGTCAAGTTCGTCGCATCGGCTTAAGTGCCGTCTTGCTGCTTCACTCGGCGGCAATGGCCGGCGGTTCGGTGACAGGCATGTTATCCTGCTTCACTGGCCGCGCTTGAACCTGATGCTGCCAGGCTGGACGCTTGGCATAGACGAGCGCGAACATGGGTGGGGTAAAGTAAAATGAAATGATCGTGGAGAGCAATACGCCACCAGCTACCGCCATTGCAAAAGGTGGCCAGAAACCACCACCTGCAAGGATAAGCGGCAGGAACCCGCCAAAGGTCGTGATCGTTGTGGAAACGATATGTCTTGATGAACCCATCACGACACCCACCATGGCATCGCGGTCTCCGTTGCGCGCCTCTTCATTGTCCCGCAGGCCGGTCATAATGATGATGGCCGCGTTGATGGAGACCCCAATGGAGCCGATAACGCCGATGATTGCGTTGATCCCGAATGGATATTGAAAGACTGCCAAAGCAAAGATTGAAAGGCCGGCAGAAAGGACGCAGACAATCAGCGCGACAAGCGACAGGCGGAACGAATTAAATGTCATCACAATGGTTGCAATGGTGAGCGTGACGATCATGCCGACCGAAGCGAGCAGATTACCAAGCGTATTGGCGCGCGCATCGCTGTCGCCACCCAGTTCCAAACGGTAGCCTGAGGGCAATGTGTAACCAGTTTCCGCCAGTCTTTCCTGAACGACTTTCAGGGCTTCTTCCGGCAGGACTTCGCGAAGTGTGAAGCCTTGAACAGTGTTGACCCGCTCGCCGTTTCTGCGTGTGATGGAGGCATCGCTTGGCAGCATCTCGATGTTAGCGATCGCTGACAATGGCGTTGCTGCGAAGGCACCGGTTGCTGCCGCCAGTGTTGCCTGTGCCGATATAATGGGCAGGTCGCGAATAGCACCGAGATCGCCCCTGATGTCATCACCCAGGCGCACCCGTACGGGTAGTTGCTCTGTGCCTTCCAGCAGGGAGCCGCCGGTCACGCCTTCAAGGCCCGCTTGCAACTGGCGCGCAACGGACGACAAGTCCATGCCCATGGACCGGGTAAGCTGCTCATCAACATCGACCACTATTTTCGGGGCACCTGCACCAGAGGTGGTGCGCGCCAAGACAACGCTGTCAACAGACGCCAAAACCGCCATCAGTTCATCGCCGATCTTCCGCAATGTGTCGAGATCCGGCCCCACAACGCGCAGTTCAACGGGGGCTGCAACCGGCGGACCCTGAACCAGCCCTCTAACCAGCACCTGTGCCTCCGGCGCATCATCGGCGAGCGTTCGCTCAAGGCGGGTAACCAGCTCCTCTGTGGCCGCCGATGACGTGGTCGTTATCAATGCCTGGGCGTAACCGGGAGCATCGTCGCGTCCACTTGTGATATTGTAGTAGAATGCGGGCCCCGATTTGCCGATTGTCCAACTGATGCGTTCAATGCCTTCTTCCGCACGAAGTTGTGTATCAAGCCGGTCAACGATCTGTCTTGTTTGTGTGATGGCTGTGCCAGCGGGCATGTCGACCTCAATATAGAATTGATCGCGGTCGACGCCGGGGAAAAACTGCGCGGTCAGTGTCGGCATGGACATAAAACCGACGATTGGCAAAATGAGCGCAAAGGCAATTGCGCGCAGCGGATTGTTGACGGCCCACTTTAAGGACCAGGCAAATGCTTTGGCAACAAAACCGCCTGGAATGCCGGCATTGAAAAAATTGGTCGATCCTTGCGCGGGCATCATCCACCCAGCAATTGCCGGGGTCACCGTTATGGCGATGACGAAAGACCAGGCCAGCATGATGACAACTGCAATGGCAATGGACCCAACGAAATCACCAGCCGGGCCGGGAAGCAAAATCATGGGTGTGAAAGAAAGCGCCGTTGTAACCGTCGACGCGAAAAGGGGAGCGGCCAGGCGACGGACTGACTCCCGGACGGCGGCCAGACGTGTCAGGCCCCTGCGGATACGCTGTGCCACCTCGTCGGTCATGACGATACCCGCATCCACCAACAAGCCCAAGGCCACAATTAGCCCCGTGACGGACATTTGGTGAATGGCGAGGCCGATAAAGTTCATGGTCGCCAAAGTTGCCAGCGTGACGACCGGCAGAATTAACGCCACAATGAGTGCTGCACGCACGCCCAATGTGATCAACAAGACACCAACCACGAGAGCGACCCCGATCGCCATGTTGGTGCCTACTTCCGCCAAACGGTCATTGGTATATTCAGATTGGTCAAAAACCACTTCCAACGTCATGCCATCGGGGACTCGTTGCTGGAAGGCGTCGACAGCTTCACGCACATAAGCGGTCCACACATCAATCTGCAGACCGTTTTGCAGAACTGTTGAAATCAGGATGGCCGGTTTGCCATCCTGCAACACCATCTCGGCAAGGGGCAGGCGCGGACCGCGTTCGATTTTTGCTATGTCTCCAAGTCTTGCGGCAGCACCATTTGGACCTTCGCGCACGATGATGGACTTCAATCGGTCGAGCGCTTTGATTTCACCGGTTACTTCCAGAACGAGATCATTTTGCGACGCGCGCAAGCGGCCCGCCTGAACTTTTGCGTCGGCTGCGCTGATTGCTGCGGAAACCATGTCCGGCGTAAGGCCCAGTGCTGCCGTTTTGTCAGCATCGAGCGTAACAAGAACTTCGTCCACGGGCGCACCAAATATGTTGACCGCTTTTGTTCCGGGGATGCGTCGCAGTTCGTCGGAGAGTGCATCGGCATATCGCCCCATTACGGTCATCGGCACGTTGTCATGATTGGCGCTTAAAGCCGCGGTGAAGGAATAAGCTGTGATCCCTTGTGCATCCAGTTCAGGCTCTAGCGCACCAGCGGGAAATTGCGCGCGAGCATCGTCCAAGGCATCCCGGATTTCCGACCAAACCTGCTCAATAAGCCCGCCTTCCAGCGTTTCGACCAATTCGATCTGAATGATCGAAATCCCGGTTGCTGAAACCGATGTGACCGTGTCCACCTCGGGTATTTCTTTGAGAACTTCTTCAATCTCGGCGCTGACCAATGTTTCCACGCGGCCCGGCGAAGCGCCGGGAAAAGGTGTCGTCACGGACGCAAACAAGTTGGTGATGGTCGGGTCTTCCTGACGCCCGATCGACAAAAGCGAGGCCAGCCCGCTGGCTATCAAAACCATCAGGACCAGAAAAACCAGACGCGGTTGGCGGAAGGTGGTGGTTTCCATGTTTCCGGCCTTCTACTGATTTTCGGTTCTGATTGTCTGGCCAGTGACGATCCGGTGTAAACCACTCAAGATCAGTTCACTCTCCGGCCCGAATGTGCCGCGAACAAAGGCATTTTTTTCGTCGACATGCAAAAGTTCAACAGCTTCAATGCCAACAGTTTTTTTTACCCCGGGCCGGACCGTTTTTATGGTCCAAAGGCCGCGGACGCCGTCTTCTATGGCGCTTAGGGGAACCCATGCGCCCCGGGTCTTGACGCTTTCAATCAAAGCAACTTCTCCCGTTTGCCCGATGGTCACATCCGACGTCTGGGGCAGTTGCGCACGCACGGTTTGGGTGCGGGTTGTCGGATCCAGCTGGGGTAGGAAGCCGATGATCTGTGCATCAAGATGTATATCGCCAAAGGTGACGCGAACGACGTCTCCAGTGCTGAGGTTTTGGGACAGTTGAGGGTCGATGCCGACGCGGAATACCGGATCGGCATTTTCAACTATTGAGACAACCGGCTGGCCACCGCCAATTGTTGTGCCCGGATCCACTTGACGCTTGCTGATGGTGCCATTGAATGGAGCTGTGATCGTGAGTTTCTCCAGTTGAATTTCTATGCTGGTTAACGTGGCATCCATCTCTGCGACGCGCGCATCAAGTTCGACGAGGCCGAGACGGGTCTGGTCCAAAGCCTGGTTGGCAGCAAATCCTTTTCGATTAAGCTCGACAGCGCGTTCATTGTTGAGCGTCAAAAGCTCGCGTTGTGCCTCGACGGCAGCCCTGGAGGCCTTTATCCGTTGCAACTCCGCCTTGAGGATGCGGTCATCCAGGCGTGCCACTATCTGGCCTTCGGATACCGTTTGACCCTCATCAGCATCGATCAATTTGATCGTCCCGCCTTGCTCAAAAGACAGATCAGCCAGTTGCGGGGCTTCAATCTGGCCGGAGAAGGAACGGCTGACCTCAAATCGATCGACCATGCTGATGGGCGATGTCTCGACCAGCACAGGTTGGGTTGCCAGCGGCTTTTCTACAGCGGCTGCCCGTTCCGCAATCAGCCCTGTCGACTGCCAAATGATACCGCCAGCCGCGGCCACTACAACGCCGGTGACCAAGACTGCGGCTGTGCGCCTGATCAGGCGGCGCAGGCGGTTTGATTTGTTCTGATTGCTAGTTGTGGGCAGTTCACCGGACATGACATCGCATTCCTTGCAACGATTGATGAGGCAGCATATGTTAGTGGCAATAACATATGTAATAGCCGCTAACATAGTCAAGTACTCTGAGCGGCAAGGGATGGATCACGGTTTGGAGAAAACAGTTTCAGCCCCTGTAAACAAGGTGACGCCGAAGAGCCGCTACCATCATGGTGATTTGCGCACACAATTGCTCAACGCCGTTTGGCAGCTCGTGGAAGAAAAGGGCGCTGAGAACTTTTCAATTGCGGAAGCGGCAAGAACTGCCGGCGTCAGCACTGCTGCACCCTATCGCCATTTTGAAGACAAGCCGGCCATTCTCAAAGCAGTAGTTTTGGATGCTTTGGCCAAAAAGGGTCACGAAATGGAGCGTGTGATGCAGCCTTATCCTGTCGGTTCGATTGACCGGATCAATGCGATTGGCAAATGCTATATAGACTTTGCGCGCGATCACCCCGGAATTTTTCGCCTCATGTTCGGCTTTTCGGAAGCTCATGACGGCGATGAGGAGTTACAGGCCTGCGGACGCGGCGTTTTCGGCATTGTCATAGAAGCGGTTGCCAATTTTTTGGAAGTTCCCGTCGACAACCCGATCGCCGCCCAGCGCGCCTATATGCTTTGGACTTTTGTCCATGGGCACTCTTGGCTTATTATTGACGGAAAAACCAAGGCGCAGGACTTGGAGGTTGATGAGGACGCCATGCTTGCTGCCATATCGGAGGGTCTGGTTGCCTCTCTTCGGCGCAACTAATTATCTGTGTTCACATGTTCCCAAACCTTTGAGATCACCACGGATCCTTCGCCGACCGATGAAGCCACACGCTTGACTGACCCGGAGCGGACGTCGCCCACCGCGAAAACGCCAGCGTGCGATGTTTCGAACTGTGAGCGGCCTCCGACATCTCGGCCCGTCGGAACAAAACCGCGTTCATCGAGGTCTACCAAACCTGAAAGCCATTCCGTGTTGGGCGCTGCCCCGACCATAATAAATAGCGCTTTGCTATCGATTGTTTCGTTCTGGCCTGTCGCCGAGTTATGCACCGTCACGCTTTCGAGGCTGCCTTCTCCATGAAGAGACTTCACCTGGGTTTCGTAGTGAATGGTGATTTTCGGGTCCTGTTCCAAGCGTGATGAAAGGTAGTCTGACATGGAGGCCGCAAGGGTTTTTCCGCGAACCAACAGGTGAACGTGGCCGGCCGTACGGCTCAAATACATGGCTGCCTGACCGGCGGAATTGCCGCCACCGACGATGATCGCCTGGGTGCCTTGACACCAGCGCGCCTCCATCTCGGTTGCAGCATAGTACACGCCGGCGCCCTCAAAATCTTCCAGTCGTTCAAAAGGCAGTTGTCGATACTGAACACCCGTGGCGATGACCACGGCTTTCGCGCAAACCTCTTTACCATTGTCCAGCTTTGCGCAGAAAGTGCCGTCATCCAGTTTGGTCAAACTCGTTACCCGTCTTGGAACGGCAAAACGCGTTCCAAATTTCATGGCCTGAATCTCACCTCTGTAGACAAGGTCCGCGCCGCTTATCCCGGTCGGGAAGCCCATATAGTTCTCAATACGGCTGGATGTGCCGGCCTGGCCGCCAATGGCCAAATCTTCGATAACAAGCGCACTTAATCCTTCGGCACCTGCGTAAACTGCGGCGGCAACGCCGGCAGGCCCGCCACCAACAATCAACACATCGAAAACAGCTCCTTCCTCAATTTCCAGATCAAGGCCGTACAATCGAGCGATCTTCTCCGATGTCGGATTCTCAATAACCTGGTTTTTGCCGAAGATAACGGCAGGTTTTCCACGCGTGATATCACAAGAATGCGCCGTGTCCCGGGCTTCCTGGGTGTCGAGATCCATGGATTGAAACGGAATTTTGTTACGTGAGGCAAAAGAAGCGATTTGCTTGATGTTGCGATCAATATCGGCACCAATCAGCTTCAAAGACGAGTCATTATCTTCCAGCTGCCGGCGCCTGCGCGCGGCGAAAACGGTTATAATGATGTCTGACATTTCCGGTATCGCCGACATGAGCGCGAGCATTCTCTCGCGCGGAACGCATGTGACTATGGTGTCTTTTGCGGCGCGAAACGGCATGGAAATGGGAGCGCCTGAAAGGAAGCCTATGTCCCCCATATATTGACCTGGCCCAAGCGCAAAAGGCAGGTAGCGCTCGCCCGTGAATGGATCGAGGACTTCGATTTCACCTTCTTCAATGAATACGAAATGGTCGGTCGGGTCTCCGATATTGGCAACTATTTCATGTTCGCCAAATTGTCGCTGCTCGCCATTTTCGCGCAACGTTTGAATATGGCTTTCGTGTAATGGCGTTCGGGCCATTTGCCTCAAGTCAGGTGCCAACTCTTCCATGGTTTCTCGCCCTTGCGTCCGGTCTTTCTATAAGTGGGTTTCGGGTTTTTGTATTCAACGTGCAACGCGCCGGCGTGGAAATTAACGGCAGATTGTTTGCACTGCACAACCACTCGCGATAAGAGCAAGGCAGACTATTGACCAATCATCCGGGGACCTCCGCTTTGGCCGCCATAAAAAAGATACTCGTCGCCAACCGCTCTGAAATTGCCATTCGCGTTTTTCGTGCCGCCAATGAATTGAGCATCAAAACCGTTGCCATTTGGGCGGAAGAAGACAAGCTGGCTTTGCATCGTTTCAAGGCGGATGAAAGTTATCAGGTTGGTACAGGTCCACACCTGGAAAAACCGATGGGGCCAATTGAGAGCTATTTGTCGATTGATGAAGTTCTTCGTGCTGCCCGCATTTCCGGCGCTGATGCGATCCATCCGGGATATGGCCTTTTGTCAGAAAGCCCAGAATTTGTGGAAGCCTGTGCCGAGGCAGGTATCACTTTCATCGGGCCAAAGCCGGAAACCATGCGCGCACTTGGCAACAAGGTCGCTGCGCGCAATCTCGCCATTTCCGCTGGTGTTCCAGTCGTGCCTGCCACTGACCCATTGCCCGATGATATGGATGCAGTGCGCGCATTGGCAGCCGGCATTGGTTATCCGTTAATGCTCAAGGCCTCTTGGGGGGGTGGTGGACGCGGTATGCGTGCCATTTATTCCGAAGACGATCTGGAACGCGAAGTCATCGAGGCCAAACGCGAGGCGCGAGCGGCCTTCGGTAAGGATGAGGTTTATCTGGAAAAACTTGTCCAAAATGCGCGTCACGTTGAGAGCCAAATTTTGGGCGACACACATGGCAATGCAGTGCATTTGTGGGAGCGTGACTGCTCCATTCAGCGCCGGAATCAAAAAGTCGTCGAGCGCGCGCCCGCTCCCTATTTATCACACGCACAGCGATTGGAGCTCGCCGGGCACTCGCTGAAGATTGCCCGCGCAACCAGTTATGTAGGTGCGGGTACGGTTGAATATCTGATGGATGCCGACACAGGCGCATTCTACTTCATTGAGGTCAATCCGCGCATTCAGGTCGAGCATACGGTGACCGAAGAAGTGACCGGTATCGATATCGTCAAGGCGCAAATTCATATTCTTGAGGGGCATGCCATCGGCACACTTGAATCCGGTGTGCCGGCACAGGAGGAAATCGAGCTTAACGGTCATGCACTTCAGTGCCGCATTACGACCGAAGATCCGGAACAGAACTTCATTCCCGACTATGGCCGTATCACGGCTTACCGGGGCGCCACTGGTTTCGGTATTCGATTGGACGGTGGCACTGCCTATTCCGGCGCGGTGATCACTCGGTTTTATGACCCGTTGCTGGAAAAAGTCACGGCGTGGGCCCCGACCCCGCAAGAGGCGATCAACCGCATGGATCGCGCGCTGCGCGAGTTTCGTATTCGTGGTGTGGCAACCAATTTGACATTTCTGGAAGCGATTATCTCGCATGATGATTTCCAGAACAATCGCTACACGACCAAGTTTATCGACAACACGCCTGAGCTTTTCGAAAGTGTCAGACGACAGGATCGCGCCACCAAGCTTTTGACCTATGTCGCGGATGTGAGCGTCAATGGGCACCCTGAAACAAAGGGTCGTGCTTTGCCCAGCCCAACCGCGTTGAAGCCGGAAGTGCCATGGGTTGGTATCAAAGTTCCGCAGGGTGGCACCAAGCATTTGCTCGATGAAATGGGCCCTGAAAAGTTTTCGCAATGGATACGTAGCCAAGAGCGCGTCATGCTCACCGATACGACCATGCGCGACGGTCACCAGTCATTGTTGGCCACACGCATGCGTACCGATGATATTGTGGCGATTGCAGGAACCTACGCACGTGCACTGCCTGAATTGTTTTCCCTTGAGTGTTGGGGCGGTGCGACTTTTGACGTGGCCATGCGCTTTTTGACCGAAGACCCTTGGGAACGCCTTTCGCTGGTGCGGGAGCAAGCGCCCAATATTTTGCTTCAGATGCTGCTGCGCGGTGCTAACGGCGTTGGGTACAAAAACTATCCCGATAATGTCGTCGAGCATTTTGTTGAGCGGGCTGCCGAAGGCGGCATTGATGTCTTCCGCGTTTTTGATTGTCTGAACTGGGTCGACAATATGCAGGTTGCCATGAAGGCGGTGCGCGACAACAATAAAATCTGCGAAGCAACGCTTTGCTATACGGGCGACATTCTCGATAAGAACCGACCCAAATATGATCTGAACTACTATCTCGATCTGGCCAAGCGTTTGGAAGATGCCGGCGCGCATATGCTGGCAATCAAGGACATGGCAGGGCTCATGAAGCCTGCGGCTGCGCGGGAATTGTTCGGCCACTTGCGCGAACAGACGGACTTGCCATTACATTTCCACACGCATGACACATCCGGCATTGCCGCAGCCACCATTTTGGCAGCTATTGATAGCGGGGTCGATATTGTTGATGCGGCGATGGATTCCTTCTCCGGTAACACATCGCAGCCATGTCTGGGCTCGATTGTGGAAGCCATCCGTGGGTCCGGGCGTGACAGCGGGCTCAGCGCAGAGTGGATCGGCAAAATTTCCTTCTACTGGGAGGCGGTTCGTGAACAATATGCAGCGTTTGAGTCGATCAGCCAAAGCCCGGCGTCCGAAGTCTATTTGCACGAAATGCCAGGTGGTCAGTTCACCAATTTGAAGGCGCAAGCGCGGTCCTTGGGCCTTGAGACGCGTTGGCATGAAGTGGCGCGAATGTATCACGACGTAAACATGATGTTCGGCGATATTGTCAAAGTAACGCCATCATCCAAAGTCGTCGGAGACATGGCGCTGATGATGGTCAGCCAGAACATTTCCGTTGCCGACGTGGAAGATCCGGATCGTGATATCGCCTTTCCGGAGTCGGTAGTCTCGATGATGCGTGGTGATCTCGGTCAACCGCCGGGAGGTTGGCCGGAAGCGCTGCAACACAAGGTGCTCAAAGGCGAGAAGCCCTATACCGATGTGCCCGGTTCCTTGCTTGCGCCAGCTGATCTTGCCGTGGAAAAAGCCGACATTGAAAGCGCGATCGGACGCGGTGTGGATGAATTCGAACTTGCTTCATACCTGATGTATCCCAAAGTCTTCACCGACTTTGCACTTACCCAGGAAAAATATGGCCCGGTCAGCACCTTGCCGACGCCGGTTTACTTCTACGGCATGAAGCAGGGCGATGAGGTGTTTGCCGAAATTGAACGCGGTAAAACACTTGTCATCCAATGTCTGGCCATTGGTGAACCGGATGAGCAGGGCATGGTGACGGTCTTTTTTGAACTCAATGGCCAACCCCGCCGTATCAAAGTGCCAGATCGCGCCCATGGGGCGTCTGCCGCCGCCGCGCGGGCCAAGGCCGAAGACGGCAACAACAACCATGTCGGCGCGCCGATGCCTGGTGTTATTTCGACCATTGCTGTTGAGGCCGGACAGGACGTGCACAAGGGTGATGTTATGGTTTCCATTGAGGCGATGAAGATGGAAACAGCGATCCATGCTGAGCGCGATGGCAATATTGCCGAAGTGCTTGTCCGCGCCGGTGACCAGATTGATGCGAAGGATTTGTTGGTGGTGTTTGGGGGCTGAAACCGTCTGCAGATTAGGCGATTGCCGTGCCTCGTTTGACCGTGTACTGCGCGGCCAGTCGCCCAAAACATCTAGCTGGAAGCATTCATGGAACGCGCTAACGCATCAATCGGTCATTCCGATGAAAGGCTCCGCTCGGCCCGTTGGGCGGTATCAGCTGCGTTTTTTCTTAATGGGATGATGGTCGGGCATTGGGCGCCGAAAATACCGGTTTTCGTGGAGCGGCTGGGTATTTCAGAACGTATCCTTGGCCAAATGATCATTCTGTTTGGCGTGGGCGCATTGATTGCGCTTTTGGCCGGTGCCTGGGCCGTGACACGCTTCGGGTCGCCGACCATTGTGCGATGGACATCGCTTCTGATCGCCCCCGCACTCGTTTTGATGACGATCGCGCCTGATGTTTTTACCACATCCCTCGCTTTGCTATGGCTCGGTGTTTATCTGGGGGCGATGGATAATGCGATGAACGCAAATGGTGTTGGGGTTGAAACGGCTCTGGGTAAACCGGTTATGTCATCCTATCACGGGTTTTGGAGCCTTGGAGGTGTGTTTGGTGGCCTGACCGGCGGTGCCATGATCGCGGCTCTTGGTGAGATGGGTCATGCGGTGTTGGTTGCCATGATGGCGCTGTGTCTGGCGGCATGGGCTTGGCCCCGCTACTTGCCCGATTCTCCTGACTTTACCCGCTCTGCTGACCAAGCATCTGATCAACAAGCGAAGCTCGTGCTCCCAAAAAGTCCCGGCATCTACATTCTCGGCTTGGTGACCCTTTTGGGTTTTGCACCCGAAGGAACCGTCATCGACTGGAGTGCGCTTTTCTTGAAGGAAGAGATGGGCGCACCGCTCGTGGTGAGCGGTTATGCCGTCGCGGCCTTCTCTGCCACCATGGCCTTTATGCGCTTTCGCGGTGACGGGTTGCGCGACTATTTCGGCGATAGACGAACGTTTGTCGTCAGCGGGTTTGTCGCCGGTTGCGGACTATTTATTGCGGGCATTGCCGGAAACGTAATCGTCGCATGTCTTGGCTTTTTGATTGCCGGTTTGGGCATGGCCAATGTGGTGCCCATTCTGTTTTCAGCCGCTGGACGTTATCCTGGTATGGCACCGGCGGTGGGGATCGCTGTGGTTACTGCGTTTGGCTATGGCGGCCTTCTTTTCATTCCTGCATTCGTTGGTTTTGTCGCTGAGATCTACTCGATTGGTCTTGTTTTCACCGTATGGGCGTTGGTGGTTGCTCTGGTTGCGCTCAGCGGATTTTACTTGCCGGGAATAGATCGAGCTCATGGCGAGCGGGTTGTTGAGGCGACGCCTGTGACTCCAAAGTAGTGGCCTTGCCTCATTGTGTGACATCGTTGGTCTAATTTACGGTCGTTGTCTTCTCGCGCTACAAACAGCGCTATAAGGAGATTGGGCGCGTTGTTGCGCCCATTTAAGTGATCAACGGCAAAAGCCGTACTACGCCCGGAGGAGACGCATGTCTGGCGATTTGATTCCAATTCCCGATGCAGCCAAAGAAAAGGCCCTCATCGATAATGAAACCTATCTTTCCATGTACAAGGAGAGTGTCGAGGATCCATCTGGCTTTTGGGCCAAGCATGGCAAGCGGGTCGATTGGATCCAGCCGTTCAGCCGTGTCAAATCGACAAGTTATGCGTATGCAGATATCAATATTCGCTGGTTTGACGATGGGACGTTGAACGTGGCAGCCAATTGCATCGACCGTCATCTGGAAACGCGAGGAGATCAGACCGCGATTATCTGGGAGCCTGACAATCCAGATGAAGCAGCCAAGTATATCACATATAAGGAATTGCACCGCGAGGTTTGCATCTTTGCCAATGTCCTCAAAGAGCTTGGGGTAGGCAAAGGCGATCGTGTTGTAATCTATCTGCCGATGATCCCCGAGGCAGCCTATGCGATGTTAGCTTGTGCCCGCATCGGTGCGATCCATTCCATCGTCTTTGGCGGCTTTTCACCCGATGCATTGGCGGACCGGATCAATGGCTGTCAAGCTTCTGTGGTCATTACCGCAGATGAAGCGCCCCGTGGTGGCAGAAACACGCCGCTTAAGACCAACGCGGACAAAGCGCTTCGCCGTGTCATGCACAATTGCAAGCTGCTTGAAATCAACCGCACCGGCAATCAGACGACATGGGAAGAGGGAAGAGACTTCTCCTATGATGAGATGCGCACGAAGGTGGGTACCTACTGCACGCCGGCGGAGATGAACGCTGAAGACCCGCTTTTTATCCTGTACACATCAGGCTCAACGGGGAAACCAAAGGGGGTTGTACATACGACCGGCGGTTATCTGGTCTATGCCTCCATGACGCACGAGTATGTCTTCGACTATCAGGAAGGGGACATTTATTGGTGTACGGCAGATGTCGGTTGGGTTACCGGTCACTCCTACATCGTTTACGGTCCACTCGCCAATGGTGCGACCACCCTGATGTTTGAGGGTGTGCCAACTTATCCCGATGCGGGCCGCTTCTGGGCGGTGTGTGAAAAGCACAAAGTCAATCAGTTCTATACGGCGCCAACTGCGATCCGCGCCTTGATGGGCAAGGGCACAGAAATAGTCGAGAAATATGATCTTTCCACGCTGCGCGTGCTGGGTTCTGTTGGTGAACCTATCAACCCGGAAGCCTGGGCTTGGTACAATGAAAATGTCGGCAAATCCAAAACGCCGATTGTCGATACTTGGTGGCAAACCGAGACTGGCGGCATTTTGATCACGCCGCTTCCCGGCGCGACAGAAACAAAGCCGGGCTCCGCGACACGCCCTTTTTTCGGCGTTCAGCCTGTAGTGCTTGAACCAGAAAGCGGCAAGGTGATCGATGAGGTTGAGTGTCAAGGCGTGTTGGCGATCAAGGATTCTTGGCCAGGACAAATGCGTACGGTTTGGGGCGATCATGAGCGCTTCAAGAAGACCTATTTTGAGCAGTATAAAGGCTATTACTTCTCCGGTGATGGCTGCCGCCGTGATGCTGACGGGTATTACTGGATCACAGGCCGCGTCGATGATGTGATCAACGTATCCGGACACCGCATGGGTACGGCCGAGGTGGAGTCTGCGCTAGTCGCTCATGAGGCTGTCGCCGAGGCTGCCGTTGTGGGCTATCCGCACGAGATCAAGGGGCAGGGCATCTATTGCTACGTTACCTTAATGGAAGGTACCGAGCCGACAGACGAGCTTTTGAAAGAGCTTCAGGCTTGGGTGCGCACGGAGATCGGTCCGATCGCCAAACCGGATGTCATTCAGTGGGCGCCGGGCCTGCCAAAAACACGTTCGGGCAAAATCATGCGTCGTATCTTGCGAAAAATTGCCGAAAATGACTTCGGTTCGCTCGGGGATACATCGACGCTTGCCGATCCGTCAGTCGTCGATGAATTAATCGAAAACCGCGCCAGTAAATAGCCGGTTTAAACCTCTCAGTAGAACGCATCCGAACCAATCGGGTGCGTTTTTTATTTCGCCGACAAGACAAGATGAATTGATCATGAATATGCTGTTACGGCATGGTTCAATTGATCTCGTTTATTGCGATGTCATTCAACAGCGAGGAACGTCATCATGAAGAAATGTCTGTCAACATTGGCCGCGCTGGCGGCTCTTGCACTTTCAACACCGGCCCATGCCGTCAACGATCTTGCTCCGGCAACCGAAGGCAAGATGAAAGTTAAATCTGCGCAGCTGGGTATCAAATCCCCGGCTTCAAATGTCTGCCCGGCACAAGCAACGGTAACGGGATGGATTTTCACTACCAAGCCTGGCACCGTGAACTATATGCTCATCCGCAAAGGCGGTAGTGTTTCAGGGCCGTTTGCGGTCGAGGCAAAAAAGGCAGCCAGCGGCTACATGGCTCAATTCTCCCGTAGCTTGAACATCGTTACGAGCATCAACGCTGAGTATCGTATCGCGGTTTCCAATTCCGGTGGCGTGGTGAGCAACTGGGCTCCATTGAAGGCCAATTGCAGCATCGGGCTTGGTGGCAATGGAGAATTGCAGGGTGGTTAAATAGGGCCACTCCCACCAATCTGGTAAGAATGTCGCATGCGCGCGAACGCAAGAGGTCTTGCATTTGCCAGTTTTTGCTGCATCGTCACTACTGTGTTCAACGTAGTGAAAGGAGGTGATCCGATGTCGAGTGGTTCCAAAAGTTTGGTTCGGTCTTTGCGGGTCAATCTCCGTCGGAGCAGTCTCTGACGGTTGAAGCGTCCGTGCAGCCGGTTTGACACTGACTGACGACCGGCCGGACTTGACGAATTACGGCGCCGCCCTTCGGGGCGGCGTTTTGTGTTTGATGAAATGCAAACGGCCGCGCTTTTCCCTAAAGCGCAGCCGTTTGGGTCGAGCCTACCCAGCCCTGTTCAATTAGCCTGTCAGACGCAGCGATTGAATGTCTTTGGCAATCGCCTGGAACGCATTTTCCAGTTCGGATTTGTCTGTTGCGTTGAAGTAATGTTGGGACTGTACCGTGTTTGGTGTCGCGCAATCCTGCATCAATTGAGCGGCATTCGTCGGCGCATCAAAGGCGATGGTATAGACCTTGATGCCACGGCTTTGCATTTCACCGCACAGAGCCAACGCATCGGTGCGGGAGTTGGTTTCCCCGGCGTTGGTGCAGACATTGCCTGTTGAGATGTGCGTGTTGAAGATCCCGTCGGTCATGATGATCGCATATTTGCGTGTGTTGGCATCAGCGTAAGACGCGGCTTCCGACTGCATGTCCCATGCACCGTTCCAGTTGGGAGATACCATGTAGTGCGCCCAGGCAATGGCTGTGTGGCCGGCGGTACAACCCCCGATGGTAAAGCCCTTGATGTGGTTTTTCAACTTGGATGCATCATTTGTCATCGGCATGATTTCAGCTGAAGGGCAGTAGCTTGTTGTGCTGCCGACCGGGTTCATCGCGTTAGCAAATGTGTCATTGTGGGCATTGGGGCCACTGCGTTCATAGACGCAATGGCCGGATCCGGTTGTTGAAATGCGGCTGATGACCGGCGCACCGTTCACTGTCGCCGCGTAAGGGGCCAGGCCGATGCGCACGCGTTTTTGGGCACTGGCGTCGGGTATTAACGTGTCAATGGCGCCTGTGGCTGCATCTTTGAGCGCATCGATTTTTGTCTCCCACGTGCCCGGGATATAATCTCCCATAGAACCGGTGACATCGAGCGCCATGGCGACCTCGATCTTTGTGTTGGAGAAAGCAGCTTCCGAACTCCATGAAATGCGCTGAGTGTTGAAACCCGCAATGCCCATGAATGCGGTGGGAAGGTCGATATGCGCGGAAACACTCATCGTCTTTGAATTGCTGTCGACGTTGACCGCAGTTATTGTCGGATTTGTACCAAATTTCTTATTGTCAAAGTTGGCGAAGAGAAAATTTTTGACTTCCTTCTCAGCGTCTTTCTCCGTCATCGAGCCCTGTGTCACGAGACGCGTTGTTGAAAGCACGGCCGAGTCGATCGCGTTGGAAAGATGCGTCTGCGCCATTAACGCGCGTGATATGTCAATCGAGACGCCAACTGCGGTCATCGCCATCACGCCGCCGACTGCCGTGATAATGGCAAAATTGCCACGCTGGTCAGCCTTGAAGCGTCTCCAAGTGCCCTTGATGTCAAACGTGTGAGCCATTTGTGTCTCCAACAAGTGATGTTGGTGAACACTTTGCAAACAGCTTGCCACTTCCCGTTTCCGTTTATGGCATGTATGCTAAGTTATTGAAAATATTGAATTTCGCTGCGCGTTATAGTTACCAATCCCTTAACAAGTGAAGGGTCATTTGGCCCGGTGATCACTTTGTCTCAAGCTGGATTGGTCGCATGTTTTGATTTGGCACATAATTTGTGTTGGTTTGGAACAGCTCGGCCGCTGTTTTCAAAAATCAACAGCCAGACCTTTAACTTCCCAGTCACCATAACGGGCTGGATCCTTGCCACCTCGGCCATCGATTTCAGCGGGTTGATCGGTGCCCGCAGCATCAATTTTTTCGCGACGCGCCTGCGCTTCTTTCAACGCGCGTTGCGCTGCTGGCGGCAAATCCTCGAACTTGCGCGGCGAATTGTTGTCGGGAGATTCGTTGTCGTTGTTTTGCTCAGACATTGAAAAGCACACCTTTCATCTCCATCCTAATATCTCAGTTTGTCGGATGCATTCAATGCGTCATAAGCGGTGAACAAGCAGATTTGGAGACAGATAATGAACGTGATGAAGACCGGGATGCTGCTGGCTTTCATGACAGCACTTTTCATGGGTGTCGGGCTTTTGCTCGGTGGTACGGGCGGAATGTTTATCGCGCTGGCCGTGGCTGTTGCGATGAACGCGTTCTCCTACTGGAACTCAGACAGGATGGTGTTGCGGATGAACAATGCCGTGGAAGTCGATGAAAAATCTGCGCCTGAGTATTACCGTATGGTGCGCGATCTGGCAGCCAATGCCAGCCTGCCAATGCCGAAAGTATATATCATTAATGAAGATCAGCCCAACGCATTTGCGACAGGTCGAAACCCGGAAAATGCAGCTGTTGCTGCCACGACTGGTTTGATGGAACGGTTAACGCCCGAAGAGGTGGCCGGCGTTATGGCGCATGAACTGGCACACGTTCAAAATCGTGATACGTTAATTATGACCATTACCGCGACCTTCGCGGGGGCGATATCCATGTTGGGCAACTTTGCGTTTTTCTTTGCCGGTCGGGGCAATAATAATCCGCTTGGCATTATCGGCGTGCTTGTTGCCATGATCGTCGCACCATTTGCGGCCATGATTGTGCAAATGGCGATTAGCCGAACCCGTGAGTACTCTGCTGATCGGCGTGGTGCCGAAATCTGCGGCAATCCCCGCTGGCTGGCGAGCGCTCTTGCGAAAATTGCCAAGGCTTCTGGCCGTCATGTCAATGAGGCGGCAGAACGTAACCCGGCCAGTGCGCATATGTTCATCATCAATCCGCTGAATGGTCAGCGGGCTGATGCCCTGTTTTCAACCCACCCCAATACCCAAAACCGGATCGACGCGTTGTTGGCGATGGACGCTCAGTGGGGCGACGAAACGCAAATTGACGCGGCTCCACCTGTCAAAGCCAAGACAAATAGCGTGGATCCACATGATGTCGGCCGCCAAGCGCCAAGAAGGCGCAGTTCATCGGTTCCGCGCGCTGGTCGCAAATGGGGACGCGGTCAAGGGCAAGACGATGACGGTACAAAAGGTCCGTGGCGTTGAGTGGCGCGCAGAGCGCGGCCCCTTCACCCCGCAAGAAGAGTAAGCATCGCCGGTCGGGAGGCGACGGTGATGGTGATGGTGATCGCCCCGGATTGGCGGCGCGCCAATGTGCCCACCGCCTCCTGAGTGCGATTGTTGACAAGTCAACGCCAATGGATGCGTTGACTGACGATCAGCATGGACACCCCACCTATCTGGCACTCGAGCCGAGGGACAGGTCTTTGGTCCGGGCGATCCTTATGGCAGCCCTTCGCCATCGCGGTGATCTGGCAGCGGTGATGAGTGACTTTATGGACCGTCCATTGCCGGACGGGGCGCTTTCGCTTCGAGCTATTCTTCATGTAGCTGGCGCCCAGATATTGTTTCTTGATATCCCCTCGCACAGCGCCGTCGATCTGGCGGTTGAGAGCGCCAATCGTGACCCGAGGAATCGGCGCTTTGCCTCGTTGGTCAATGCTGTGACGCGCCGATTGGCCCGAGAAAAGCAAGTGCGGCTTGACGCGATGTTGAGCACGCCACAACATGCGCCCACGTGGTTTTTCTCCCGCCTGCAAGAAGTTTACGGCGATGAGGAAGCCCGGCGGATTTTTGATATTCACCGGCATCCGGCTCCTATTGATATCACCCTGAAAGAAGCGTCGGAAACTGTCATCGACGCCCTTTTAACGCAGGCTAGCGGTGTGCGTCTCGGCGAGAAAAATGTCCGCCTGACTGGTAGGTTCGATGTCACGCAACTGCCGGGTTTTGAAGAGGGCCAATGGTGGGTCCAGGACTTTGCCGCCAGTATACCGGCGAAACTGTTTGGGAATGTCGACGGGATGCGCATGCTTGATCTTTGCGCCGCGCCGGGGGGTAAGACAGCTCAGCTTTTGGCGATGGGAGGGCATGTTACGGCACTCGAAAAGTCCGCTAGTCGTGCACGACGGCTCGAAGAGAATTTGCTGCGGCTTGGATTGCGCGATCGATGCCAAACCGCGATAGCTGACCTTTTTGAGTTTTCACCTGATCAACCTTTCGACGGCGTTCTGCTTGATGCGCCCTGCTCCTCCACGGGTACGGTACGCCGGCATCCCGATGTGCCATGGACAAAGTCACCGGCGGATATTGAGAAGCTTGCCTCTCTTCAATCACGCATGCTGGAAAAGGCCGCAAAGTTCGTTGCTCCCGGCGGCACATTGGTGTTCTCAAATTGCTCGCTCGACCCGCTTGAAGGCGAAGATGTTGCCAAGGCTTTTATTGACACCCATGGAAACAGCTTTGAACTGGCGCCCGTTGAAGACCGCCAGAGCGGTTTCGATACGATGATGATCGATAAGGCTGGTTTTATGAGGACAACACCGGCGCAAATGGCAAATGACGACGTTTCGTTGGCCGGTATGGACGGGTTCTTTGCGGCGCGCTTTCGTAAACGCTAGTCTACATCATGCGATTCGCGCGAGATCTATTGAGTTCGCTCACCGGCACCTCCGCTCCAGAAAGGTTTCTGGTGACTCCCCCCGATTTGCATCCGGCCAAAGCAGATTTGGCGCGTGACTATTACAATGGTCAGTTCCGTTTTGCCGGTCAAACCGTTCAGGTGGGTAATGAAAGTCCTTTCTTGGCGGCTGCCCCGTCTCCGGAATGGGAAATGGCGCTTCACGGGTTTCGCTGGTTAAGACACATGGCCGCTGCGCCGGGACAGTTACCGGCCGCCCAGTCAAAAACACTTGTCGGCGATTGGCTGACCAATCAGATGCGGTCGCAAATGGGTGGGCCTTTTGGGGCTGAGTTGGTCGCCATCAGGCTAATCGCGTTTTTACAGCATGGCAGGTTCCTTTTAACCGGGGCCGAGCATGTTTTTTATCGCGCATTCATGCGCGGTGTGGCAGTACATGTCAGCTACTTGCAGCGCGAAGTGTCGCGTCCAGGTGATCCTCTGCAAAAAGCGCGTATTCATGTGGCGCTCGCTTTGGCCGGTGTCTGTTTGCCCGTCAGTCAGGCTACAGAAGAGCGTACCGTGGAAAGGCTGGGCGCAGTGCTTGATGAGGTGATCTCCGCCGATGGTGGGTTTGCCTCTCGGAGCCCAGACGATCTTGCAGATATTATTGCTGACCTTCTCTGTCTGGCAAAGTCATGCGTTGCCTTGAACCAACCGGTGCCTTTGCCCGTCGTGCATGCGCTTGATCGTGCCATGCCGCGCCTGCGTTGCTTCGTTCATCGCGATGGTGAATTGGCCACCTTTGCGGGCGCAGGAGGTGGCAAGGCGGAGTTGGTGTCTACTTTGCTGGCCAATGATGAGACAGCGGCCAAGCCAACCACTCATGCGCCGCAAACGGGGTTTGTTTGTTTGCGCAAAGGCGAGTCAACACTCATTCTTGACGCTGGCAGGCTTGATACAAAGTCCGGTTCGGGTTCGTATCAAGCGTGCTCTGCATTGGAGTTTTCCCACGCCGATGAGCGTATCTGCATCAATGTCGGCATGCCCCCCGCCCATCGCAGCAAGTTTGCCGATATTGCGCGTGCGGCGGCGGCGCATAACAGGTTGGTTGTCATCAAAGACGGATTGGATGCATCCGATGTTTCGGTAAGCCAAATTTTACATTGGCCGGACCTCGCTGAAGGGGAAGCGGGGTATCTATTGCCATATGAAATATTTGTCTCGGGGATGACGCTGTCCATGCTGCGAGGTGTTCGCTTGTCCGCTGATGGACGTAATCTTGACGGCTTTGATCGTTTCTCATCGGAAGTCGCAACGCAGGACGCAGCGATTTATTTCCACACGCCGGTGAAAACGATAGCATCAACAACCGCTGATGGAACGGTTGTTTTGCACACACGGGGCGGGCAGCAATGGCGCATCAACTGCGATGCCGGGAATTTGAGTGTGCAACCGTCGCTACAGTTGGCACACCCGGCGGGCAAACAGGATACGATTTGCATCCGAATAGCTTTTGACCCGCAGGACACCAAGACGGTGGCGTGGCGCTGGGCACGGGAAGCCTGATTTTCGTGGGAAACTGAATTAGTCGGGCCTTGCCGGTGTTACCGCCATTGTTCTGGTGCTAGTCGGCTCGCGACCACACAGAACATCAACCAGCGGAACCGCCATGTCCATTGCCTCCAAGAAGATTCCTGCGCCCGACAAGGTGAAGATCAAGCGTGCGCTCCTGTCTGTTAGCGACAAGTCGGGGCTAGTTGAACTCGCCAGTGCTTTGGCAGAGATGGGCGTTGAACTCGTCTCCACCGGGGGCACCTACCGCGCGATCGCCGATGCGGGCATTGCCGTAACCGATGTGAGTACAGTTACCGGCTTTCCGGAAATCATGGACGGGCGCGTGAAAACACTCCACCCAAAAGTACATGGCGGTTTGTTGGCCATACGCGATGATGAAGAGCATCGCGCCGCGATGGAAACGCACGGCATTGAAGGTTTCGATCTCGTCGTGCTTAATCTTTATCCGTTCGCTGAGGTATTGGCGTCAAAAGCGGATGCGCCGACGATGATCGAAAATATTGACATTGGCGGACCGGCGATGATCCGAGCCTCGGCCAAAAATCATGCCTATGTGACAACGATTACAGATCCGTCTGACTACCAAATGGTCCTTGATGAATTGTCGGCGGGGCCAGGCTCCAGCAGCCTGGGCACCCGTCAAAAGCTTGCAGCCAAAGCTTATCAACGCACCGCCTCGTATGATGCGCTGGTTTCCAGCTGGATGGTTCAGCAATTTGATAGCGACGCTTTCGGCCCATTGGACGCTATGGGCGGCGTTAAGTCCGCGTCACTACGTTACGGTGAGAACCCTCATCAGAAAGCATCGCTTTATATGACCGGCGAAAATCGGCCTGGTGCGGCGACTGCCCAAGTTCTTCAGGGCAAAGCGCTTTCGTACAATAATTTGAACGATACGGATGCGGCCTTCGAATTGGTTTCGGAGTTTGATCCCGTGCAACCTGCTGTCGCCATCATCAAACACGCCAATCCTTGCGGCGTTGCCGTTGCTGGTACGTTTATTTCTGCTTACCAAGCTGCGTATGACTGCGATCGGACATCTGCATTTGGCGGTATTGTGGCACTCAATGGGGTTTTGGATGGACAAACGGCCTCTTTGATAACGCAGATATTCACTGAAGTGATTATTGCGCCATCGGTCACCGACGAAGCGGCCGCAATCATTGCCGCCAAAAAGAACCTGCGGCTTTTGGTGACCGGTGGATTGGCTGATCCGAAGACTCCGCGAACCCTCGTACGCCCGATTGCAGGTGGCTACCTCAAACAATCATCAGATGCCATGACGGTGGATCAGATGAACCTGCGCGTTGTCACCAAACGCCAACCGACACAAAAGGAAATTACGGACTTACATTTCGCGTTCCGAGTGGCCAAACATGTGAAGTCAAACGCGATTGTTTATGCGCAAAACGGTGCAACGGTCGGGGTTGGTGCAGGACAAATGAGCCGCGTTGATTCCAGCCGTATCGCTGCGCGCAAGGCGCTGGATGCCGCAGAAATACTCGGTTTGGATACACCAAAGACGCAGGGTTCTGTTGTCGCTTCCGACGCGTTCTTCCCGTTTGCCGATGGTTTGCTGGCGGCTGCCGAAGCCGGAGCAACGGCGATTATTCAGCCGGGCGGGTCGATGCGCGATGAAGAAGTGATCGCTGCAGCTGATGAACATGGCCTCGCCATGATCTTTACCGGTGTGCGCCACTTCCGTCACTGACGTTTTGCGTGCACCGGTATCAACAACAAGAGGCCTACAAGAAACAGGAAGAAGATTGGTGAGATGCCGATCCTCTGGTTGTCAAAAAGTCCGGTGGTAAATCCGATCGCCCACGGTGCCAGGAAGGCCGTCGCCTTACCGGACAGCGCATATAGGCCGAAGGCTTCGCCCATTCTTTCCGGGTTTGCCTGATCGACCAAAAGCGGGCGAGAGGCGGCTTGTAGTGCGCCCCCCGCGGCGCCGATCAAAGCGCCTGCGGCGTAAAAAATGATCGTGGGTAGATTGGATCCGATTTCAACAGGTTGGAAGAATGCTTCGGTATCGCTCGTTGAGATGATAACGCCACTCGCAATCAGCAATGCGATGATGGCGATCACCACCACATTTTTTGTACCGATGCGGTTGTCGAGCCAGCCACCGAGTATGCATCCGATAATTCCGGTCACACTGGCCAAAATGCCAAAGACTCCCAGCTGAATTGTCGACCAACCGAGCACACCGACCGCATAGATGCCGCCGAATGCATATAGGCCATTGAGTGCATCGCGATAGAACATGGATGAAAGCAGGAAGGAAAACAGGCTGCGCTCTTGCGGTAGGGTTCGCAATGTTTTTCCCAGATCTCGAAGTCCGTTTTGGATCGCGTTGGGAGCCTTCGCTTCGCGCCGAGCATCTGGTGTGTAAAGAAACAGCGGAATGAGAAAGAGCGTAAACCAGATTGCGGTCAGTGGCCCGGATGCCCGGTCCCCCTCCAGTTCGCTGGCGTTCAGTCCAAATATCGGGTCAAGCCCGACCAGCGTCTTGCCGCTTTCGGGGTTGGCGACCATCAGGACCAGCATCATGATCAGGCAGATCAACCCGCCTGCATATCCGAGCGCCCAAGCATTGCCCGACAAGCTTCCAAGGCGTTCCCGTGAGACGAGGCCCGGCATCATGGCGTTGTTGAAAACGGCGGCAAACTCAAAGCCTATCAGCGCGACGACGAAGGCACTGAGCACAAGCAGTATTGTAGCACCGTCGGCGCCGGGTGTGGCAAACCACAGAGACGCCACGGCGATAACACCGATGGCGGAGAAGCCGGCGATCCAAGGCTTACGCGGACCGGTTGCATCGGATATCGCACCGAGAACCGGAGAGAGGAACGCAATGAGCAGACCACCGAAGCCGGCGGCGTAGCCCCAATATTCCTGGCCCGTTGTGGCATCGGGTGCGACGTGTCCTGCAAAGTAAGGAGCAAAAACAAACGTAATGATGAGCGTGTGAAAGGGCTGGGCGGCCCAGTCAAACAGCATCCAACCAAAGATGCCTTTCCGGTCTGTGACCGGTTTATCTATCAGTGTAGCTGCGCTCATGGTTAGCCCTCCGCCAAGTCTGCCAATAGCCCCGCAGCAACTGTCAGGCGCGAAGCTGTCAGTTCCGCGCTTTCCGTCAATCCTGCTATCCGATCTTGAACACGTTTGATACGCCCGGCATTGGCCGTTGCCCACAAATTGACCGCCTCATCGGGACCACCAGGCGATTGTGTGAGCGCTGCGCTTGTAAGAGTTCGCCGCGCGGCATGGATGGTATCGAGCGCTCGTTGTTGCGCCAAACCATCGAAATAGTCGCTCGTATCCAACGCATAGGCGAGGTGTTCCAGCCGCCCTATTTTGAAGGTCTCGGTCACTTTGAAGAAAGCTGATGTCGCCGGAAGTAGGTCTATCCCGCATTGATTAGACACATGCATCATGTCGGGCAGCAGCCCGTTCAGGGGAAGCATGGCCAGTGCGTCTGCGGCTGCCTTTGGCAGGCCGCTGCCTTCAAATCTCTCCCGCCGGTTGTCCGACCAATCCACAAGATAGGGTGGCAATGTCTTTCGCAGCGAAGGCGCGACTTCTTTGAGCGCGTTGTGCAAGCGGTCCACATCTTCGCCAATCGGCCCGTCATGTCCGGCAACTTTAAGGTGTTGTCCAACGCTCAACCGGTATCCTTCGGCCAATTCGGTATAGAGCATCATCTGTGTTTCACCGGTAACTTTGTTATCAAGTGCGTCGACTGCCTTCTGGATTTCATCAATGCCGAGGCCATCGCGCACGACAATATGTGAACGGCTGATCACTGAGGGCAGAAGGCCGGTCGCATCCTCAAACCGACTGATCACAGAAGGCCCGCCGCGATTGACCACCTCATTTGCAATTTGCGTCGCGATGATCTCCCGACGAAGTTGATGTGCGGCAATCAGGTCACCGTGCGACTTTTGCATCCTTTTTGGAAAATAGTCCCGCAGTGTGGTTTCCAAATGCGGATCATCTGGCAAATCCGATGCGACCAGATCGTCAAACAAGACGAGTTTTGAATAGGAAACAAGAACGCCGATCTCCGGTCGTGTTAGTCCTTGTTCATCAGCCAGCCGCTCGGCCACCTCCTCGTCATCTGGCAGGTCTTCGATCTTGCGATCCAGAAGGCCGCGCGACTCGAGCGATTCCATCAATTGATTTTGCAGTTGGAGTTGACTGATGCTTGCGCGTTCTGCTCGGCTAATGGCCAGTGTCTGATCGTAATTGGTTTTCAACACCAGCTCAGCGACATTGTCGGTCATGGCTTCGAGCAAGCGGTCGCGCTTGTCACGGCTAAGCGAACGATCTGCCAGTGCAGGTTGAAGGGCAATCTTGATGTTGACTTCGACGTCGGACGAATTCACGCCTGCTGAATTATCGATGGCGTCGGAATTACAGCGTCCACCATGCTGGCAAAACTCAACGCGGGCGGGTTGCGTAATGCCCAGATTGGCGCCTTCGCCGATGACTTTTGCACCGACCTGTTTGGCTGTGACACGGATGGCGTCATTGGTACGATCACCCACTTCCGCGTCAGCTTCGCCAGATGCGCGCACATAGGTGCCGATACCTCCAAACCATAACAATTCCACCTCAGCGCGCAGAATTGCATTCATGATCTCGTTGGGTGTCGCTTTGGTTTTGCCCAGGCCAATCGCATTTGCTGCGGTCTTGGAAAGGGTGATGGACTTTTGATTGCGCGAAAAGACGCCGCCGCCTTTGGAAAGCTTCTTTGCATCATAGTCCTGCCAAGTGGATCGACCCAGATCAAAAAGGCGTTCGCGTTCGTTGAAACTCGATGCGGGATCGGGATCGGGATCGATGAAAATATCGCGATGGTCAAAGGCGGCGATGAGCCGGATTTGTTTTGACAGCAACATGCCGTTTCCGAACACATCACCTGACATGTCGCCGACGCCGACGACTGTGAAGGGCTCGGACTGAATGTCTTTGTCCATTTCACGGAAATGGCGCTTGACCGCTTCCCACCCGCCGCGCGCGGTAATCCCCATTTTTTTGTGGTCGTAGCCCGCTGATCCGCCCGATGCGAAGGCGTCATCAAGCCAGAAACCACTGTCTTGTGAGATTCCATTTGCCGTATCGGAGAATGTGGCTGTTCCCTTGTCGGCGGCGACAACCAGGTAAGGATCGTCATCATCATGACAAATGGTTTTCGGTGGCTTGATGATAACGCCGCCGTCGCGATTATCGGTAAGTGATAAAAGTGAAGAGATGAATGTTATGTAGGCTTGTCGGCCAGCGGCGAACCATGCTTCGCGGTCACTGCGGGGCGGTAGCGCTTTAGGATAAAAGCCACCCTTTGCGCCAACCGGCACGATGACTGCGTTTTTTACCTGTTGGGCTTTCACAAGGCCGAGCACTTCGGTTCGGTAATCCTCCGCGCGGTCCGACCATCGCAACCCGCCACGTGCGATGGGCCCAAAGCGCAGGTGGACGCCTTCAACCGTCGGGCCGAATACAAAGATCTCGCGATAGGGTTTTGGTTGCGGGGCAAAACCGATCTCTTGTGGCGATATCTTGAAGGCCAGCGTCGAGCGCTTGTCTGACCCTTCATCATGGTTGAACGCGTTGGTTCTAAGCGTTGCCTTCATGACTTCCACAAAGTTTCGTATGATCACATCCTCATCAAGACTTTGCACGTCCTGAAGTGCTATGAGTATATTAGCCTCGATCTTGTCCTGTTGGTTTGCGCGCTTCTGCGTGTCCTCCATGTCTGTTGAAGGTTCAAAGCGAGCATCAAAAAACGCGATCAACTGGTTCACAATTGAAGGATGACGCGCCAGCGTTCGTGCCATGTATGATTGTGAAAATTTGGTGCCGAGCTGCTTGATATAGGCACCATAGGCGCGGAAAAGCCGGACGCGGGTTGCATCCAGCCCTGCTGCGAGCACCAATCCGTTAAAGGGATCATTGGCAATTTCCTTGCGCCAGATGTTCAAAAAGGCACGTTCAAACAGTTCGCCTTCATCTGCCATATCAATCTCATGGCCGTCTGCGCCTTCAATTTCCATGTCGTGAATGAAAAGTCTGGCGTCTTCCGATAGGCTGGACACTCGATAGGTTTGTTCGCTGATGACTTTAAAACCCATGTTCTCCAAAATTGGGACGCGTTCGGAAAGCGCGACGGGAGAGTCATAATGGTAAATGCGCAGCGCGGCCTTATTGGTCTGGTCAATATCCCGATTGTGGAAATCCACGTCCATGGGCCTGTCGGCCGAGATGGTGCGCAGATACTCCAAGTCCATCACAGCCTGTTCAGGCGAAGCCGCGTCGCGATATGTTTCAGGATAATCGAGACTGTTTAATGCATCGCGCAGTTGTTGAGCATTATCCGGACGCTGGTGTTGGATGGAGCGGACGAACCTGTCGTGCCAAGACATGATGATATGGGCAACTTCCGCCTCCAGTTTGGCCATCGCAACCTTGGGCGTTTCACCCTCTGAGCGTCCGATGATCACATGAAGTCGCGCCAAAGGTCCTTCGGGAAATGCCGGGTAATAGGCCGACACACGTCCGTGATATAGTTCTGCAAGGCGTTGAGATATCTGCTCCCGGATATCCGATGAATAGCGTTCACGTGGAACGTAAACAATCACAGACACAAATCGATCAAATGGATCGGGACGGCTCAACACCCTAACACGAGGGCGGTCATGCAGGGCAACGATGACATCGGCGTGGCGTCCCAGGTCTACCGCCGAAATCTGGAACAGCTCATCTCGCGGATAGGTCTCAAGGGCGTTGAGAAGCGCTTTGCCGGAGTGTGAGTCCGGCTTGTGTCGGGAGCGGTTCAAGACTGCATCGATCTTGGAGCGCAAATATGGAATTGCTTTGACCGAGCGCGTATAGGCTGTGTAGGTGAACAGGCCGACAATGCGCAATTCACCGATCAGCTTACCCTTGGCGTCGTATCTTTTGAGCCCAATGTAGTCCAGATAGGTGCGTCGGTGCACCCGGGAGCGCATGTTCGCCTTGGTAACAATAAGCAGGTCACGGCTGTTGAGAAATGCTCTGATTTGCGGCGTTGTGGTGAATGCCTGATCGCCGCGACGTAAAATGCGTACTTCCGGGTCAGAGAGGATGCCCAACGCCGGGGCTTCAGCGCGCTGCAACTTGCCGCGCTGTTGGCCGCCAACAAAATCATATTCACGGATACCCAGAAAAGTGAAGTTATTGTCATGGAGCCAATGGAGGAAGGCGATGGTCTCTTGAACATCGGCTTTCTTGGCTGGCAGTACGCCCGATTCCAGTTCCGCGACAGCCTCATCAACACGTTCGCGCATGGCTTGCCAGTCGGCGACGGCTGATCTGACCTGGGTGATTGTGCCTTCAATGACCGCTTTCAGTTCGAGGCGAACGTTTTCTGTGGCAGGCCCCAAAACACACGTCACCACGCTGGTGGCAACGCCCTGGTTTGCGCCGACTGAGCGGCGGATGCCGTCGTCGATCTCAAAACTGTCACCTTCGTGATGGACTTCTATAATGGGATGGATCACCAGTTTGGTTGTCAGCTTGGCGGCGTTGATTTCGCCCATGACACTGTCAAACAGGAACGGCATATTGTCATTTATGCAGGTGACAATCGTGTCGCCATTTTTGGCATGGCTCACGGACACCAAAGACGAGCCTTGCTTGTGACCTGAGAGGTTCTGCGCCGCTCCGTTGATCATTTGGGCAAGGGTTTCTGGCGCAACGAGCGAAAGATCCTCGGCTTGTGCCTCGCCCATAAGCAGCTCAGCAAGCGCAAATGCACGAATGTTGAGCAAAGGTGTCAGTTCCTTCAAAATACGCTTGGATGCTGCAGATAGTGCTTTCGCCATGGCCCCCGTCCTTTGTTCTTGGTTGTTACGCCTTGGTGCCTTATGAGGACAGCATAACAAGCTGATGGCAAGGCGCAGCGGCAAAAATTGAACAGTGCGGAACGAAACAATGGCCAGGCAATCACATGAAGATGAACGCGCCGAGGAGGCGCGTCAGGCATTGCGCAATGTGGAACGCGATGCAGAAACACTTGGTACATCTTCTTTTGTGCGCGTGGCCAACCATCTGACCGCTAAAGATGCAGATCCCGAGGATGCCGCCGAACTATGGGGCAAACGCGTTGCACGGGGCTTGAGCCTGATTGCATTTGTCTTTCTAGCCGTGTGGCTGGTTCGATATCTCATGCGGTGACAGGCAGCTTCTTGTGACGCGAAAAATGATCCGTACCGTGGCGTTTTCCAGCCATGTTGCCTCCGGTGCCGTCGGAAACCGCGCGATTGTCTTTGCGCTTGAGCTTCTGGGATTTGAGGTTGTCTCGGTGCAAACCATTCAAATGGCGTGGCACCCCGGCCATGGGCCCTCGACACGGCTTGTGCCTGAAGATGCAACTTTTGAAGCCATGGTCGATGATCTTGCGGGTCGAATTGATCCGGCGGAGCCTATTGCGGTTTTAACCGGCTATTTGGGCTCGGCTGCACAAGCGGCGCCCATAGCCCGCTTTGTGGAAACGTCCCGTGCTAAGGGGGCCCTTGTTCATTACCTCTGTGACCCTGTGATCGGTGATCAAGGCGGTCATTATGTGCCGATTGCCACCGCAGAAGCGATCCGTGATCAACTGATGCCATTGGCAGATATTGTAACGCCAAATGTGTTTGAGTTGGGCTGGCTCAGCGGTAATGTTTGTGCGCACGATATGGCGGATGCTGCGCAGCAAGCCAAACAATTGGGGGTAGGCCAGGTTCTTGTAACGAGTGTTCCCGGGATGATGGATGGCAATATTGCCAACCTTTTGGTCGCCAGCAATCATACATTTGCCGCTGAACATCGTGTTGCCTCAAAGGCGCCCAACGGAACAGGGGATTTGATTGCAGCGCTCTTTCTGGCGCAGCTGCTGCGCGGCGCTCGAGCAGAACAGGCGCTGGGCATGGCAAGTGCAGCAGTATTTGCTTTGGTTGACCGGGCAGCGCGACAAGGAGATACAGATTTTCAATTAGCGCGCGACCAAGAGTTTTTGCGACGACCGACAAGTATGCCGGTACGCACCTTTGTCACGACAAAGCCACGTTGAAATGATTAGTGGAACCAGGCTTCAAAGGTGGGATTGGTATGGTGATGGGCAGGATGGTGTTTCGAAGTGTTTCTGCCATGGTGTTTGCCGGTGGTGCATGGGCTTCGTCGGCTTTTGCAAGTGACCAAAGAACAAATATCTATGGCAATTTGACCATTTGGTATGCTGCGCACTCTGATAGTTTCCCGGTAGATGCCGCGCGAGACGCTTTGAACGAAGCGCTTGCGCCTTATGTGACAATAGATCTAAAAACGCTTGATATCATGCAGGTCAAATCGGAATATATCGAGAGTTTTGATAGTTGGCGTGATGTCATAGAGGGCGGGATTGTTGCTCACCGGATAGACACGGTCAAAGATTTAACTGCGGACGTGCGCGTCTGTTACGTTTTTGAAGAGAACTCATCTCTTGTCAAAGAGGTTTTTACCTTCAGCGATGATATGCAGATCGAGAGTCTGACCTCGGAAGAGCTTGCTCGCGAATGCGAAGCGTTTTAGTGCCGGGCCGATAAACATCTGGAGATGCGTGCGATGCTGACTTTGGTTCCCCTGATGATACTGCCGTTTATAGGCTACAATATCATATTGCTAAGCGGCGGATCAGCTGCCGGTTGGGCATCACCGGTAATGACTTTCACCATGCTTTCTGGCGGCGTTTGGGAGCTGACAATAGGCGATATCATCCTGGTCGTCGCCTTGCTGTGCCTGTTTGTCGAGATTTTGAAATCGACACGCACGTCAAACGCCTCGGTCATCGATCACTTACTTTCCACGATGGTTTTCGTCGCCTATCTGGTCGAGTTTTTGGTGGTCAAAGGCGCGGCGACATCTGTTTTCTTCATCTGCATGGTGATGGCGCTGATCGACTTGATGGCCGGTTTCTCGGTTTCAATTCGTTCAGCTGGTCGCGACGTTTCCTGGAACTGACGGTCAGCCCGCATCGGCCAGGAAGCCGGCCGCCTCGATTCCAGCGATCGCACATGCTTCATCATTGTCAGATGTATCGCCGGTAATGCCAACGGCACCAAGGATGTCGCCTTTGGCGTCTTTTACCAAAACACCGCCCGGTACCGGGACTATCTTACCACCAGATACGTTGGAAAGACCTTCCAGGAAATGTGGACGACTTTCAGCCTGGGCGTTCAGCCAACGTGAGCCGACACCAACCGCGACAGCACCGAAGGCTTTGCCCTGCGCGATTTCAGGCCGGAGCATGGATGCTCCATCTTCGCGCTCGAAGGCGACCAGATGACCGCCCGCATCCAAAACGGCAACAGCGAGCGGTTTCAAGCCAAGCTCTTCGCCTGTTTTGCGCGCGGCGCGAATGATTGCTCGTGACTTTGACAGTGTCAGTTTGGCCATGGTCTTCCCCATTTTTGACAGGCTTTACTGAAACAGGGCGCAAATTGACACAAGCCAAAAAGTCGATGGCTATTGGCAAAACTCTTTTGCCTTCACTCCAGATCGTCGAGTTTTCGCTGCATCGCGGCGATCTGTTCTTTCATGCTCTTAAGGTCGCTGCCCGTAGTTTCCTGGCTGTCTTCCTTCGCCGCAGCTTCATCCTCGGAGTTGGCAAAAGGATTGAAGACTGACATGGCTTGTTGAAACATTTCCATATTGCGCCGGGTTTGCTCTTCGATGACTGCTTTGCTCTGCGCCATGACTTCTGCTGGTGTTTTGCCCACCATGGAGGTCATTGTTTCGCGGATCCGTTCCTGGTCCTTGGCGAAATTGGCCATCGACGCTTCCAAATAGCTTGGAACGACCGCTTGCATTTGATCACCGTAAAAAGAGATCAATTGGCGGAGAACCGAAACGGGCAACATGGATTGCCCGTTCTTGGCTTCCTGCTCAAAGATGATTTGTGTCAAAACCGAATGCGTAATATCAGTGCCTGATTTGGCATCCTGAGCGATGAAATCCTCGCCGTTTTTGACCATTTCGGCCAAATCATCCAACGTCACATAGGTGCTTGTGCCTGTATTGTAGAGCCGTCGGTTCGCGTACTTTTTGATAATCGTTGCGCCGGGATCTTTCGCCACACGATTCTCCCTCAGGTTTTTGTCACGGATCGTCGCCGCTCTTGGTGCAATGCGACATTAGCGTGCGCGCTGCCGATATCAAAGCGTTTTTGTCTCGCAGCTGATTCATATACAAAGTTTTGGTTGGCATTTCTGCATATCTGTGTTGCGCTTAGGTCGAATTGTGTTTTGCGAGCAAATTGTGCAATGCACAAATTATTATCGAGCTTATCAAAGTCACGAGGGAGTGAGACGAATGGAACCGATCGTAATCGCAGGTGCCGCGCGAACAGCTGTGGGCTCGTTCAATGGAGCGTTTAACGGCGTTGCGGCCCACGAACTTGGCGCTACTGCCATCAAAGCGGCCTTGAGCCGCGCAGGGATTTCGCCGGAAGATGTTGACGAGGTGATCATGGGGCAAATCCTCGCCGCCGGCGAAGGGCAAAACCCCGCCCGGCAGGCAGCCATGGCGGCTGGTATCCCGCAGGAAGCTACAGCTTGGGGCTTGAACCAGCTTTGTGGATCAGGTCTTCGCGCGGTCGCGCTTGGTATGCAGCAGATCGCAACTGGCGATGCTGACATTATCGTTGCCGGCGGACAGGAGAGCATGACCATGGCGCCGCACACGATGCATCTGCGCTCCGGTACCAAAATGGGCGACGGCAAGATGGTCGACACCATGATGTATGATGCACTCACCGATGCCTTCCACAAATATCTGATGGGTACAACGGCTGAAAATGTTGCCAAGCAATGGCAGTTGACCCGCAACGAGCAGGATGAGTTTGCCGTCAATTCACAGAACAAAGCCGAAGCAGCTCAAAAGGCCGGCAAGTTCAAAGACGAAATCGCAGCCCACACGATCAAAACCCGCAAGGGTGAAACAATCGTTGAGGAAGATGAGTACATCAAACACGGCGTCACGGTTGAAGGCATCGCCAAGCTCCGTCCCGCTTTTGACAAGGAAGGCACTGTTACTGCCGCCAATGCGTCAGGCATCAATGATGGTGGCGCTGCCGTTGTTCTCATGACACAGGCCGAAGCGGAAAAACGTGGTATTGAACCGATGGCCCGTATCGTTTCCTGGGCGACCGCCGGTGTGGATCCTGCGATTATGGGCACTGGCCCGATCCCGGCTTCCCGCAAGGCGTTGGACAAGGCTGGTTGGACAGTCAAAGATCTCGATCTTGTTGAAGCCAACGAAGCGTTTGCCGCGCAGGCCTGCGCGGTCAACAAAGACATGGGCTGGGATCCAGAGATCGTGAACGTCAATGGCGGCGCGATCGCCATCGGTCACCCGGTTGGCGCATCCGGTGCCCGCATTTTCAATACTTTGCTGCATGAAATGCAGCGCCGTGACGCGAAGAAGGGTCTTGCCACCCTTTGTATCGGCGGCGGCATGGGCGTTGCCATGTGCGTCGAACGCGGTTGAATTTAAATGTGCGCCGGGTACCATCATTGGCGCCCGGTGCGTCCCCAAAACATAAAGAAAAATTTTGTGAGGAAACACCATGGCACGCGTAGCATTGGTTACTGGCGGATCACGCGGTATCGGCGAAGCAATTTCAAAAGCACTCAAGGCAGATGGCATGACGGTAGCGGCGACCTATGCCGGTAATGACGAGAAGGCCGCTGCCTTTACAGAGGCCACCGGTATCAAAACCTATAAGTGGAATGTGGCTGATTATGATGCGTCAAAAGCAGGCATCGCGCAGGTCGAAGCCGACCTCGGACCCATCGATGTCGTTGTTGCAAACGCCGGCATCACGCGGGATGCGCCGTTTCACAAAATGACCCCGGAACAGTGGAAAGACGTGATCGACACCAACCTGACCGGTGTCTTCAACACAGTCCATCCGGTGTGGCCGGGCATGCGCGAACGCAAGTTCGGGCGTGTGGTTGTTATCTCTTCGATCAATGGCCAAAAAGGCCAGTTTGGCCAGGTCAACTATGCGGCCACCAAAGCCGGCGACCTGGGCATCATAAAGTCATTGGCGCAGGAAGGTGCCCGCGCTGGTATTACCGCCAACGCAGTATGCCCGGGCTACATCGGTACCGAAATGGTTCGCGCCATTCCCGAGGAAGTGCTCAATACCAAGATTATCCCGCAAATTCCGGCAGGTCGTCTTGGCGAGCCAGAAGAGATCGCACGCTGTGTCGCGTTTCTGGCATCCGATGACTCCGGCTTTATCAACGGTTCGACCATATCTGCCAACGGCGCGCAGTTCTTCGTTTAACGCGCGCGTTTTCAACATTTAGAGCCGCGCTCAATGGCGCGAGGCTCAACTTTCAGCCGCCTCGCGGGCCATTTCGGCTTCGAGCCATTCTTCTTCCTTGGCGGAGACCAAGTCCTGCTTTTCGGTCAGGGCACGTGACAATGCGTCAAATTTTTCTGGGTCTTTTGAAAACAGATCAGGATCGGCCATTTTTTTAGACAGTTCCGAGATTTCGCCGTTCAGCGCGTCGATTTCGGCAGGAAGTTTTTCAAGCGCATATTTGATTTTGTAGGTGAGCTTGCCGGTTGATTTCGGTTTGTCCTGCTGTTCGGCAACTTTTTTGGCCTTCTTTTTGTCCGGTTCAGCGCTTTTGACTGTTTCGTTTTTGCGCTGCGCTACCATGTCCGCGTACCCGCCCGCATATCGGATCCAATGTCCAGCGCGACTTTCATCGGGTGCTATCGTGACATTGACCGTGCGATCCAAAAAATCGCGGTCGTGGCTGACGAGGAGAACAGTACCGTCAAAGTCTGCGATCAGTTCTTGCAGAACATCGAGCGTTTCCAGATCCAGATCATTGGTCGGTTCGTCAAGTATGAGGAAATTGGCCGGGCGTGCCATGAGTTTGGCCAGCATTAGCCGGGCCCGTTCGCCGCCGGACAATTCACGCATCGGCGTGCGGGCTTGCTCCGGTTTGAACAGAAAGTCTTTCATGTACCCGGTTACGTGGCGTTGCTCACCATTGACGATGAGCGACTGACCACGTCCATCGGTGAGAAAGTGTTCCAAGCTCTCTGCCGGGTCAAAAGCGTCACGCCTTTGGTCCAGTTGCGCAACCTCCAAGTTCACCCCTTGTTTCAGATGGCCGGATTGTGGCGCTAGTTCGCCGGTTAAAAGTTTGACCAGAGTTGTCTTGCCGGCGCCATTGGGACCCACAATCCCCACGCGGTCGCCCCGGTTGATCTTGATGGAGAAGTTTGCAACCTGCGGCCTTTGCTGAACATAGGCAAAACCCAATGCGTCAGCTTCGATAACACGCTTGCCGCTCTTGTCCGAGCCGGACGCTTCCAGCTTCACCGTATCGGGGGCACTTTCATGTTCCCGGTATTGGCGGCGCAAATCATGCAACTGTCCCAGTCGGCGCATATTACGCTTGCGCCGTCCGGAGACGCCGTGGGTCAGCCAATGCTCTTCGCGGACAATCTTGCGGGCGAGCTTGTGCTGTTCGAGCTCTTCTTCCTCAAGAACTTTGTCGCGCCAATCTTCGAAATGGGCGAATCCTTTCGGATTTTCGCGCAACGCCCCGCGATCAAGCCAATAGGTTTTCCGGGAGATGTTTTCCAGAAAGCGCCGGTCGTGAGATATGGCGATGATCGCGGATCGGCTGCGCGCAACAAATGATTCCAACCATTCGATGGTGGGAAGGTCCAGATGGTTGGTGGGCTCGTCAAGAAGCAACAAGTCAGGTTCGCTGGCCAGCGTCTTGGCAAGAGCGGCGCGGCGCGCTTCACCCCCTGAGAGCGTGTTTGGATCGGCATCCAGCTTTACCGAAAGGCCGTCCGCCAATTGCCTTGCGCGGCTGACATCATCTGTGGCGTTCAATGCCTCGAAAATATAGGCCTCAGCCGTCGGTGCATCGCCGAAATCAGGGGTCTGGCTCAAATAGCTCACAGCTGCTGAGCGGGCTTTGACGATATCGCCGGACGTTGCCTCTACCGCGCCAGCCATAATTTTCATGAGTGTTGATTTTCCCGAGCCGTTGCGTCCAACCAATGCGATACGTTCGCCCGTATGGATGGCGCAGGAGACCTCCGACAATAATGGTTTTCCACCAAAGGTCAGGCTGATCCGGTCGAGTTGGAGGATGGGTGCTTGCGATGCCATGGCGCGCTCTTAGGTCAAAATCGCTTGGGTCAAAAGACCATACGGGCCAAAGGAGCCGATAAGAAAAAGCCCGCAACTTGCGTCACGGGCTTTTGCACTCAATGATGGGCTGCAATTATGGGCAGGCAGCGATGTAAGTTGATCCGTCCGGATTGCGGTAGCGGCAATTGCCGTTTGCTAGTGTTCCGATAACAAGGCCGGCGCCCGCGCCGATAGCTGCGCCCGCGACAACATTGCCTCCGGTTGCCGCGGCAACCCCGGCACCGGCAATCGCGCCACCGGCTGTTGTTTGTTCTGCTGTCGTGCATCCCGATACCGCAAATGCTGCAACCGCAATGGCAGTCAAAGTAGCTCTTAACTTCATTGTAAAGTCTCCAATCTGGTCCCCACCAAGCAGGGTCAGTGTAGCAAATTGCGAAAGAATTGACACACCCCTAAATTCTCAATTGCGTGAAAAGAAAAGAGTCCCCTTTTTCTACCGAGATTGTGGTGTTGCGGCCCCCGACATTTGACAGTGTCAGTGTTGAGCCGAGCATGACTTTGACCGCCTCAAGCGGCCATTTTGCCCCTTCAATGGTGACGCCTTCCAGTTCGGAAAAACCGACAATTGAGAATGTCATCTCATCTTCCTGAAAGGGAAGAATTTGGCTTCCGGCAAGCAGGGGTGTGGCAATTTGAACACCATCTGTGAGCGTGATTTGGATGCCTGACTTGGCCAGCGCCAGCGCTTTGGTCAGATGGAACAATATGTGATCGCCACGCCGTCCACCAAGAGCGCCAACCAACAAGATGTCCTTGGCGCCCCAATGGATCCCCTCGTTGATGGCAAGCTCCCCGTCGGAAAACGCCTTTTCTGCCGGGAAGTCGCGCCGCTCAATTTCAGCGTATTTTGTCAAAAGTGCTTGCTCGGACGAATCAAAGTCACCAACCCAAAGATCAGGTGTCACATTCAGCGGTTGCGCATGGCGTATGCCGCCATCGGCCGCGATAATTTTGCGGCCTGCCAATTCCGCTGAAAGATACGGGCTTGGCGTGACATCACCGTCCAAGAGAACAGCAAATTTGTGTGTCGCTTGAGTGCTCATCACTTCCTCTTAGCGTCTGCCCCCTTGAAGGCAAAGAAAGATGGTGTGTTGCCCGCTATTTACCCCATCGCCTGAGCCTGATAGCAATCACATTGCAAGCTAACGGGGTGCCGCATTGCGCGGCTGAGAGGCTAACGCCAACCCGATGAACCTGATCCGGTTTGCACCGGCGTAGGGATTAGTTGCTATCGGCAGACCCTGAGGGTTTGCCATGCGCTATTCCCGAAAGTTAAAAAAGAAGGAGGCGCACATGCGCATCAATAAATTACGAGCTTTCGGTACGACCATGATGATTGCGGCATCCATGGTGTCTTTCACATCCGTCCAGTCGAAAGCCGATGATGGAAAGCTGACCATCTACACCTATGAGAGCTTTGTTGCTGAATGGGGGCCGGGACCTCAGGTTGAGGCGGCTTTTGAAGCGCAATGTAGTTGCGATCTGGAATTTGTTTCCGCCGCGGACGGCGTCGCGCTGTTGAACCGTCTTCGTCTTGAGGGCGGCAATAGCCGGGCTGACATTGTGCTTGGACTGGATACAAATTTGACGGCAGAGGCGACGGCGGACGGTTTTTTTGCCGAGCATGGCCTAACATTGGAAAGTACAAATGTTCCAGGCGGCTGGGATGACCGTTACTTCCTTCCGTTTGACTATGGCTATTTTGCTGTCATCTATGATTCAGAAAAGATCGCCGAGCCGCCGACCAGCATGTCTGAATTCCTGGCCGGTGATGAAACCCAAAAAATTGCCATTCAGGATCCGCGCACTTCGACACCCGGGCTGGGCCTGATGTTATGGATCAAAGAGGTTTATGGTGATGATTGGGAAGTGGCACTTGGTGATCTTAGTGCGCGTACCTTGACCGTCACTCCCGGTTGGTCGGAAGCCTATGGCCTTTTCACCAATGGTGAAGTGCCAATGGTACTTTCCTACACCACATCGCCTGCCTACCACATGCTGGTCGAGGAGACAGATCGCTATAAGGCGGCCAACTTTACAGAAGGTCACTACATGCAGATTGAGGTTGCCGGGATCACCCAAAACGGCGCCGATAATCCGCTTGCCAGTGCTTTTATGTCTTTCATGGTGTCTCCCGTGTTCCAGTCCATTATCCCGCGAACGAACTGGATGCTGCCTGTGGCTGATACGGGTGAAGAACTGGATGCTGCCTTCCTCGCGGCGGTTCCGGACAAAGCCCTGCTGTTTTCGCCTGAAACGGTTGCTGAAAATCGAAAAAATTGGGTGGACGAATGGCTCGAGGTTATGAGCCGCTGATTGCGATTTCGTCAAAATCGCGATGGCTGGCGCGGTCAGCGTTGATTGCGCTAGCCATCTTGTGCCTAACACCGCTTGTGGCGCTTGGTGTGATTGCCTCATCATCTTGGCAATTCAACGATGCTGTTGTGCACTTGAGCGATCCGGTGGTTTTGCGGGCTCTGCGATTTACGCTTCTACAAGCAGGGCTTTCCACGTTGATTTCGATCGGTCTTGCTATTCCGGTTGTGATGTCATTGCGGCAAACACGGTCTGGCGCTCTGGCACAGACTGCCCGCCTTTTGTTTGCGCTACCTCTGGTGTTGCCGCAGCTCGTTGCAGCGCTCGCCATTGTCGCAGTTTTTGGCCAGAATGGTTGGATCGCACAATTTCTCGACGCTTTGAAAATTAGCTGGCCTTCTATCTATGGTCTTGGCGGCGTTTTGCTCGCACATGTTTTTTTCAACATGCCACTGGCTGTGAGGATTTTTGACCAAGCCCTGCAGTCGCTCCCGCCCGAATATGAACAGAATGCCGCACAGCTTGGCTTGCAGGGGGTTCGTCGTTTCGCCATGATCGAAGGTGTCGTCATCCGCGATACAATCGGCGGCATTGCAACAATCATTTTCCTCCTTTGTGCAACATCCTTTACCATCGTCTTGGTTCTTGGTGGTGGTCCACGGTCCACAACCTTGGAAGTTGCCATTTATCAGGCTCTTGCGTTCGATTTTGACTTGGGCCGGGCGCTTACTCTCATCGTGCTTCAGCTTGTTGTCACCGGCTCTGTTGTTTTGCTTTTGACGCGCAGGGGTCGCGCTGACCTTGGCGGATCCGGCTTTTCGCTGTCCTCCCGTTCGACAAACAATAGTGCCATGGCTGGCCCACACCCGTTGCGGTTTGAAAGCGCGCTTATCCTTTTACTGGCGATAACGTTTGTTGCGCTGCCATTTGCCGCCATTCTGCTCGATGGGCTTATGGGGCGTTTCTTCCAGGTTTGGTTGCGCCCATCGGTGTTGGCAGCCGCCGGTACCAGTGTTGCGATCGGTTTTTTTTCAGCTTCTCTCGCGACAATTGGGGCCATGGCGACGGCCATTGCCGGGCCTTCCCGGCTCACGTCTGTTGCGCCCCTAGCTGTACTGATATTTCCGCCGATTGTCCTTTCCGCCGGATGGTTCTTGACTATCCGCCAGTTCGCAGATCCGTTTGCCTACGCTGCCATTTTGGTTGTGGCGATCAACGCAGCGATGGCGCTTCCATTTGTGATGCGTATCATTGACCGTGCGTGTGCAACTCACATGATGAGGCATGGCGCGCTCGAGGCACAATTAGGTCTCACGGGATGGAGCCGCTGGCGGCTCTCACTTTTACCGGCCTTGCGGATGCCGTTACTTGTCGGATTTGCCTTTGCCTTTGCCCTTTCGCTGGGTGATTTTGGTGTGGTCGCTCTCTTCGGTTCAGACATGCTGCAAACCTTGCCATATTTGATCTACGCCAGTTTTGGCAGCTACCGTTCGCAGGACGCGGTAGCACTTGCGCTATTGTTGGGGCTTCTCGTTTTGGTCGCAGTGAGCGCAGCAGAAATTTTTGCCCGCCGTGATCCGGCGCACTCGGGCATCGGGCGATGACAGACGATTGTGTTGCCTTGAGAAGTGTCACCTATGCCCATCCAGGTGATCTGGAAGGTTTTTTCTTCGACGTAGCCTTTGAAACTGGCAAGATCACCGCTGTGATGGGTGCGTCAGGGGGTGGAAAGTCAACGTTGCTCAACTTGCTGGCGGGGTTTTTACGGCCAGATGGCGGGGAAATCTTCGTTGATGGCGAAAATGTAACCGCAACACACCCGATGCATCGACCCATGTCCATGATATTTCAAGACCACAATCTGTTTGCGCATCTAACGGTGGCGCAAAATGTGGGTCTGGGCATTGATCCAAATCTGAAACTCGATTCTGCCGCACGCCAGATGGTAACAAGTGCATTGCACAGTGTCGGTCTCGACGGATTTGCCGAGCGCCAGCCGCCGACCCTTTCAGGTGGCGAAAAGCAACGGGTCGCGTTGGCACGGATGCTGGTACGTGACCGACCCATATTATTGATGGACGAAGCTTTGGCGTCGCTCGGCCCCGGCTTGCGAAAATCAATTCTTCAATTGGTTCGTCAATTGCAACAGGTCAAAAAACTGACCGTTATCATGGTGACCCATAATCCGGAGGATGCACGGCTCGTCGGAGACAATGCAGTTTTTCTCGCCGATCGCCGAGTTGTTTTTCACGGTCCAGCGCGTGAAATTCTTTCCGCACCTACCGATCCGCGCATTAGTGCCTATTTGGGTTATTGAGAACGACGCGTTTTTGCCTGAATTGGCTTGCAATTAGGTAAGCTTTAAAGCGGCATGAAGCATATGTGCTGGGACAGAAGTCAGAGATTTTATCCGTCGTGTGTCAGAACCGGACCAAACTGAGGCGATTGGCTGCGGGCGTTTGTGCGTCCGCAATACTCCCACTCGTCGGTTGCACCAGTCTGGATGCTGTGACCACTGGTCTTGAGGTGACGCCATCAAACCGACCGGTGACAGCAGAAAATGTGCGCAGCGGACGTTTGGCGGCTATCGGCGCACAGCAGCACCCCAAAATTCTTGCTGCTTATGGCGGCGAATACGCCAATGTGAAATTGGAGCGAATGGTTGCAGGTATTGTCGGAAAGTTGGTGACGGTCTCGGACAACCCCAGTCAGGTTTATCAGATATCCATTTTGGATTCGCCTGTTATCAACGCGTTCGCGCTGCCGGGCGGATACCTTTACGTATCTCGTGGCCTGTTGGCCCTGGCCAATGACAGTTCTGAACTTGCCGCTGTCATCGCGCATGAGATGGCGCATGTCACAGCAGAGCATGGTGTCAAACGGCAACGCAAAGAGGCTGAGGCTGAGTTGGCGAGCCGTGTTGTTACCGAGGTTCTCGCCGATAAATCTGCTGGGCGCCGGGCGCTTGCGCGCGGCAAGGTCGCGTTGGCGCAGTTTTCACGTAATCAGGAACTGGAAGCTGACGCTATCGGCATCGCCGCGCTCTTCGAGGCCGGTTTCGACGCTTATTCCGCGGCCCGTTTTCAAGAGACAATGGACGCTTTTTCGCGCCTTTCCAGTGGCGGGGATGTGGGTGACAACTCACTCGATTTTTTGGCGACCCACCCGTCAACACCACAACGCATTGCATTAGCGTTAGGTCATGCGCGTAAGTTCGGTCCGCGCGGGCAAGGTGAAGTCGGGCGCGAAGCCTATCTGGCCGGCCTGGAAGGCATGCTCTTCGGAGATAGTCCCAATGAAGGGTTTGTCCGCGGCAACAGCTATGCTCACGTGGGTCTGGGGATAGCGATAGACTTCCCCGAAGGCTTCAAAGTGGAAAACAGGCCCGAGGCTGTATTGGCAGCCGGCGAGGACGGTGCCGCTGTGCGCTTTGATGGTGCGGAGGTGCCAGCTGATCAGTCTTTGACCGATTATCTGGCAAGCGGATGGGTTGAAGGATTGGATCGGGCCAGCGTGCGGCCCCTTATCCTTAATGGTATTGAAGCTGCCAATGCCCGCGCGCTTGTCGACAGGTGGGCGTTTGATATCACGGTTTTGCGCGTTGAAGGCTCGGTATATCGTATTTTGACCGCAGTTCCGGCCGTTGGCGTCGATTTGGATGCGTTGTCTCGCCAGACACGTGAAGGCTTTCGAATTCTAAGTCCGCAAGAAAAGGCACAGATCCAACCTTTGCGTGTGCGTATAGCGCGGGCCCAAAGCGACGATAGCGTGCGGACCCTTTCGGCGAACATGGCCGGATTCGACGATCGTCAAAGTGCTTTCAGGGTGTTTAACGGCATGGCTGCCGATGAAGAGGTTAAAGCGGGCGAACTCTACAAGTTCGTTACACAATGACGTTGTGGTTCAAGCGTAGTTTATCGCCATTTCCGGATCATTTTTTGTCAAAGCGGTACGAAGTTTTTCCAACGCTCGATTCTCGATTTGACGAACCCGTTCTTTTGAGATGCCCAGTTCGCTGCCCAGTGATTCAAGGGTCGCTCCGGCTTCCGTCAGTCTACGCTGGCGGATAATCTTCATCTCACGCTCGTTGAGCACACTCATCGCGCCAACCAGCCAATCCGATCGGCGTTCGGTATCGATCGTTTCTTCCACCAGTTCGTCCTGGAGCGGACGGTCGTCAACAAGAAAATCCTGCCGTGTGGCAGCGGAGTTCTCATCATCACTCACGGGTGCGCTGAGCGATGTATCGGGCCCCGACAATCGGGAATCCATCAACGCGACGTCTTTCTCAGCGACACCTAGCGCCTCTGAGATTTCCCGGTACATGGTTGGTTGGTCGGGCGTTTCGCCGGATTTGGCCAGCTTAGCGCGCAAGCGGCGCAGATTGAAGAAGAGCGCCTTCTGCGCGGATGATGTTCCGCCGCGCACAATCGACCAATTGCGCAAAATATGGTCTTGCATGGACGCGCGGATCCACCAGGTTGCATAGGTAGAAAACCGAACCTCACGTTCCGGTTCAAAGCGAGCTGCCGCTTCTAACAGCCCTACATAGCCCTCTTGTATTAGATCGCTCATGGGCAATCCGAAAGTACGGAATTTGGATGCCATGGAGATCACCAGACGCATATGGGCTGTTGTGATTTTGTGAAGGGCTTGTTGGTCCTGCTTGTCTTTCCACGCAACCGCGAGTTCGTGTTCCTCGTCTCGCTCAAGGTAAGGTGCGTTCATGGCCATGCGGACCATTTCGCGTCGGGCAGGTTCCTGTATCAACACCAAGTCTCCCTTTAAGAGCGCCGATTGGGCGTCATGCAAGGGTCTACGTGGCTTGATGAGATTGGATCATTAATAAAGTAGATTTATTCCTAGAAAGAAAAAATCTTCGACATAAAAAAGCCCGGCGCTTGAAAGGCGGCCGGGCTGAATGAATATGTGAAGGCTCGGTGACTAAGCCGCTTTATCAGCCGCAGCGTTTTCATTGTTGGCGTCAACGTCTGCGTCGCCTTCCTCTTCATCAGTTTTGGGCCCGCGTTTTGGACCTTTTTGAAGATTGGCTTCGATCAACTGCATGGCTTCAGTTTCAGAAACTTTTTTCACAACTGTGATCTCGCGCGCCATACGATCGCGTGCCGCTTCGAACAACTGACGCTCAGAGTAGGACTGCTCAGGCTGGTTTTCTGCGCGGTACAAGTCGCGAACGACTTCAGCGATCGAAATCAGGTCACCGGAATTGATCTTGGCATCATATTCTTGAGCGCGACGTGACCACATTGTGCGTTTGATGCGCGCACGGCCCTGGAGAACCCGCAGTGCGCCATCGACGAAATCGGTTGCAGCGAGCTTGCGCATACCGATAGATGCTGCTTTCGCGACGGGTACTTTAAGCCGCATCTTGTCCTTTTCGAACTCGATGACAAACAGCTCCAGCTTGTGGCCTGCGACTTCCTGTTCTTCGATTGCGGTGATCTGACCGACGCCATGCGCCGGATAAACAATATGCTCGTTTATTTTAAAGCCTTGACGTTGAGCGGGTTTTTTCGGCGAGCTTGCCATTTTTTTCATACTCCCTTGCCGGACAGATCATCCGGCCGTTTTGCCATCAAACTCAAAATGTCGCCGATGCAAAATGCGCGCAAACCGCCCAATTCAAGCCTTTCAGAGCCTGAATTTGAAGCGGATTGAGAATAGCTGAAGTCAGGAACGGATCCGATCTGACAGCAAATTTGCAGCGGAAAACAACATTAATTGATTGTGTACCATAAAAATCCGCAAAATTCAACGGCTTGAGTGCCCTGTTACATTTTGGGCAGGAGGGTCACGCAATTATGGTTAACAATATGATCAGTCACCCTGACCCGGGTTGGCCGAAAAATGCTGCTCGAACTTGTTCGATTTTCCGTCCCAGTCCTTCGCATCGGGTAGTGGATCACGCTTCATCGTGATGTTCGGCCATTTTTCCGAATATTCAGTGTTGATTTTCAGCCAGTTCTCCAGACCAGGCTCAGTGTCAGGTTTGATGGCTTCTGCCGGACATTCGGGTTCGCAAACGCCACAGTCAATGCACTCGTCAGGGTGAATGACGAGGAAGTTTTCACCTTCATAGAAACAGTCGACGGGGCAAACTTCGACACAGTCGGTATATTTGCATTTCACACAATTGTCGGTGACAACATAAGTCACGGCAAACTCCAATTTTTATTGCGGTGCACCTAGTCAGTTTTGAAAACGCTGTCCAGTTGTGAAGGCGTGTTTGTTTGTCACGTATTGCGATCACTTGTCCATCTATCGAGCGCACGCCGTTCTCGTTTGGTGGGCCGTCCTGCACCGGGCTCTCGTTTCGGTATGAGTTGGTCGAGGGTGGTTGTTCGCCGTTTCGGTGCCGGCGGGCTTAGGTCCTCATAAAGTAGCTGCGCCTCTTTTGCCGGACCCCGGCGTTGACCGCAATCAGCAACCTTGTAGATAATAATCCGACGATCGAGCGTGATGGTGACCACGTCTCCACATCGTACCGATTTTGAGGCGCTGTCGGTTTTTTCGCCGTTGATACGGACGTGGCCAGCATTGGCCAACCTGGCAGCCAGTGATCTTGTTTTGACCACGCGCGTGAAAAACAGCCATTTGTCGACACGCTGCTTTTCCAAGTTATTTGGTGAAGGCCCGGTGCTGGTCAAAGTTTCTGTTTGAGCGCCTGGAGCTTTGCAAATGGTGAGTCCGGATCCGGTGCTTTTTCACGCTGCGGTTTTGCGGAATGTACGCGTTTGCCGTCGTCTGACCGATCCTCGCGTTTGCCTTTGAATTTCTGGCCACCTTTGCGCTGACCGCGCCCTTTTTCCCCGTCGCGCTGCTGGTTTTGGCCACCTCGCCGCTGCTGTTCAGGACGTCCCCGATTTTCAGGGCGGCCCTGCCGCCAGACCAAAACGGGCTTGGGTTCTGGCGCGGGCTCCGCATCTGTTTGCGGAGTTTCGTCAGGATTTGGCACAGGTTCTTGGGGCGCGCTGGTTTCTTCCTGCGGGGCTGTTTCCTGCGTCACGGGTTCATTGGTGGCGGCCGCTTCTCCAGCGTTTTCCTCAGAAGCCGGTTCTTCTTTTTTAGGACCAAAAGCTTCGCGCAAACCTGCCATGTGCTCGTTAGCTGCGGTTTGGTCGATTGTTTCGTTTCGATAGCCCAATGCTTTGAGAACCGCTTCCATGTCATCAGCTGTCGCGCCAAGTATAGACATCATGGCGGGTGTCACGATGAATTTGCTGTCACCCCACGCACCATCGGGCAGGGTCTCAGTTCCTTTCTTCCAATAAAGCGCTGGCCGGATCAGGTCGGCCAGGCGTTCGAGAATGTCCACCCGCACCGCCCTTGGTCCCAGATGGCGGTATCCGGCCAATTTGAAGAACGTTTCTTCAAAACCTTGATCCGTCACAAGCGATGTCCGCCCGGTAGAAAGAAGATGCACGATGTCGCCGTAGCCGGGTCGATCACGGCCATCATTTTGCATGCCCCATAGCAGCGTAATCAATTCCGCCGGTGCGGGCTTAATGAGCGCAGGCACAAAAATGTGATAAAACCCAAACCGAACACCATATCGGCGCAACGCGGCGCGCCCGTCTTGGTCCAATGATTTCACATCGGCAGCAACCTCGCGCCGTTGCACGATGCCGTAATTTTCGATCAATCGAAACGCTATCCCTCGCGCGATGCCGGACAACTCATCTGCTTTTTGCAGGTCCGTTAGCGGTTTGAGGTGCGTTTCGATGTGAAACTGCACGAAACGATCAATCCGCGCCTGGACTTTTTCGAGGGCAGGCCCTGTCAGCTGTTCATCAGCCAGTATGATGGCGCGGGGCTTAAGCCAGTCATCGCCGGATGTCAGTGATGCAACCGGTGCGCCCAGCCAGCGCGCTGTCCCATCAGCACCAATGGCCAAGTCACCATTGGCACACGCGCCGAGTTTATCGGCACGTTGTTCAAACGCGCTCGCCAGAGCCTTGGCGGAGGCGGCTCTTACGGCTTTTGCATCTTCGCCGGAAGCTTCCTTGTCGGGGGTGAACCTAAAACCTTCTAATTTGCCGACATGGTGCCCTTCGACGGAAACGTCGCCCGAATCGGAAATTTCAGCTGTCATAGTCGCATTCTCTTTTAGCCGCTTCATCAGCACTGATGTCCTGCGGTCAACAAAGCGTTTCGTCAACCGTTCGTGTAGTGCATCGGAGAGTTTGTCTTCGATGCTGCGCGTCTTTTCGCGCCAGTGATGCTGATCTGCCAGCCAGTTTGGCTGGTTGGCCACGTAGGTCCACGTCCGAATTTGTGCGATCCGGTGTGAGAGTGTGTCGATTTCACCATCTGTCCTATCTGCGCGCCTCACTTGTTCGGCCATATACTGCTCATCAACATGGCCTTTTCCAGTCAGATCGAAGAAAAGTTGGCTGATGATGTCGGCATGCTGTGCCGGGGCAATCTTGCGATAGTCGGGCAAGGTACACGTTTCCCACAAAAGTTCTACGCTGGCAGCAGTTGTACAGCGACTAGCAACATCATCGTCGCGTGCCAAAAACTCAAAAGCCCGTTGATCAACCGCCGGAAGCGCCCGCGTTAGCCCTTGTGTGGTGGGCACGATTTCAAGTGAGGCGCGCAAGTCATGCAGTGAATCGAACACCAAACGCCTGTTGCGCCATTGCAGCATGGAAATGGGTTGAAAATCATGCCCTTCGATCTGCAGCACCAACTCTTCCGGTAGTGGGTCAGAATGCCCGGAAGTGCCAAATGTTCCGTCCTTGATGTGGCGCCCTGCACGCCCTGCAATCTGCCCCAATTCCGGCGGTGTGAGGTCACGGTAGCTGTAGCCGTCAAATTTGCGTGTTTGTGCAAAGGCAACATGCTCGACATCAAGGTTCAAGCCCATGCCGATCGCGTCGGTGGCAACCAGATAGTCCACGTCGCCTGATTGATACAGTTCCACTTGTGCATTGCGGGTTCGAGGGGACAGTGCACCCATAACCACCGCTGCGCCGCCACGCTGACGCCTTATCAATTCCGCTATGGCATAGACTTCGCTTGAGGAGAACGCGACCACTGCGCTGCGGCGGGGAAGGCGTGTCAGCTTTGAGACACCCGCATAGGCAAGGTGTGACATGCGCGGGCGCGAGACAATGGAGATGCCCGGTAACAGCTGCCGCAATAAGGGGGCTGCCGTGCCCGCTCCGAGCAACAAAGTCTCCTCACGTCCGCGCACATTCAAAATCCGGTCGGTGAAAATGTGACCGCGTTCCAAATCAGCTGCCAGTTGGACCTCGTCGATCGCGACAAATGCGACGTCGGGGTTTCGCGGCATCGCTTCGACTGTACAGACGAAAAATCGTGCCTTTGGCGGAACGATCTTTTCCTCTCCGGTAATCAGGGCCACGTTCTGCTCGCCAACCTTTTCAGCAACGCGGGAATAAACCTCCCGAGCGAGCAGTCTGAGGGGGAGGCCAATAACACCTGTCGAGTGGGAGACCATGCGCTCGATCGCCAGATGGGTTTTGCCAGTATTTGTCGGCCCGAGGATGGCTTGAACGTCCCGACCTGAGAAAATCACGGGTTGACTTGTGTCCCGCATGATGAGCGCGCGCTCCTTTTTGCGTCCGGGGCAAAATGATGCCCCGGCGCGTCATTTGGTGTTTCTATCCGTCGTTACCATGCTCAAACATATTTGAAAGGTTGTATTTTGAGGGTGCGGTCTATGTTTTTTGCGACTTCTGATTGCATCAGTTTACAACTAGAACGAGTCGCGAACGAATCGGCGACGAATCGCTGATTCACGGGAATCACTCTTTGTTCTCATACAAGATGTGGTGGTTTTTACGCCCATTTGTCTAAATGCTGAATCGCCTGTGCGAACGATGAGCGCGTTTTTCGTTCGGCTGTTAACACTTTTGACTTTGTGTGCGTCGCGCTTCGGTGCTGGCTTGTAAGTAACTGAATTTTCGAGAGAAAATTTGTGATTTGTTAACCATGTTTGTTAGGGTTTGGTTAAACTTCGTTAATTTTGAGAACGCGCACAGAACGAATCGTCGACGAATCGCGGTTTGCTCGATGTTCTTGGTTTGGTCTCACAATATCTTGTGTGTGATTCACGCTAGCAGACACAACTCATACGAGTCCTGGCTATTTACGCTGCCGCGTAGTGCGTCATTTGTTAATGAAAGGCGTCACTTTCAAAAATGTGACCATCTTGACACGTGACAATTTAGGCACATAATAGGCGCCATGGATGTAATTTTTAAAGCACTCAGCGATGAGACCCGGCGCAGCCTTCTCGACATGCTTCACAAGCGCGATGGGCAGACTTTGACGGAGCTTGAGGAAAAGCTTGGGATGACCCGTTTCGGGGTCATGAAGCATCTCAAGGTTTTGGAAGAAGCATCCTTGGTGGTCACGCGGCGATCCGGACGCTTCAAGTACCACTACCTCAATGCGGTTCCGATCCAGCAGGTCATCGACCGGTGGATCGAGCCGCTTATACAGAAACCGATGGCCCGGGCGGCCCTCGATCTGAAGGCAAAACTTGAAGGACCCGAACACATGTACGCCATGACTGTAGACGACACCAAACCTGATTTCGTTCTTGAGACTTATATCAATACAACTGTTGAAAAGCTTTGGGCGGCCCTGACCAGCGGGGAACACACCAAGAATTATCATTTTGCTGCTGCAGAAGTGAAAACCGATCTGAAAAAGGGCGGACGCTTCGACCACATTCTGCCCGATGGTTCGGTGATGCTTGGGGGTGAAATTCTGGACATTGACCCTCCCAAACGGCTCGATATCACCTTTGAACCGGGCTGGATGGGCCCCGATACCAAAGCCTCGCGCTGTGTCTATGAAATTGAAGCCGAAGGCGATCATTGCAAGCTTACCGTTTTGCACCATGCGCTGCCTGAAGAGCAGGAAGGCGTCCGCGATGGCTGGGCGCGGGTTATTTCGGCTCTGAAGACTTATCTTGAGACTGATCAACCCACCATTTTTGCGGCCAATAGTGAGGGTTGAGCCATGACTACTGAGCTCTTTCACCTCACACTCACATCGCTTCTGCTGGCCACGCTCTGGGTGCCGTACATCATCGGTGTGAACATGAACTCTACGCCGGAAGTTACCGACTTTACCCAGCCGACGGACAAATCGGGTCTTCCAAAATGGGTGCGCCGTGCGGACAGGGCGCATGTCAATCTGGTTGAGCAGTACGCGCCTTACGCCGTGCTCATCGTCCTGCTTCACATTACAGGCGTGTCCAACGCTTGGACGGTCGGTGCCGCCGCTGCGTTCTTCTATCTAAGGGTGGCGCACGCGGCGGGTATGATTACGGCCATGGCCCGCTATCCGGTTCGGCCGATTATCTTTGCGGCTGCTTGGACATGCATCGTCATTTTGGGCTGGCAATTGATCGCGAACGGCTAGGCGGATTTCGATGCGGCGATGGCGGCATCGATCATCGCAAAGGCATCCGGGCTCGCCCATTGGGCGGGTCCGTTCATATTGGCGATCACCCGGTTCTGCGGGTCGATAAGTAGTGTTACTGGCAGGCCGAATGCGAGCCCTTGCTTTTTCAACTCGGTGAAAACGCCGATCGACGGATCATGGTAAAAGGGCAGCGTTGTCAGGCCAATCTCCCCGTAAAAATTACGGGGATTTTCCGGGCCGCCACCGTCAACCGAGATGGCGACCACGCCAAAATCATCACCGCCCCGCTCGGTCTGCAATTGTTCCAGATAAGGCATTTCTTCACGACAGGGCGCGCACCAAGTGGCCCAAAGGTTCACCAAGCGGACCTTTTCGCCGGTATCGGCCATGGTAATCGGTGCCCCGTCATCATTATTAAAGGTCAGCGCGCTCAAATTCTCGCTGGGATTGCGGATGGCCATGGCAGCCACGTCACCTTGAATGGCAGGTTCCACTGCCGCTTTAATCGCGTCAAGCCTGGCATCATTTCCCGCCTGCCCATTGCCAGAACCATCGGAGCAACCGTATACGCCCCATGCGGTCGCGCTCAGCACTGCGGTCAAACCGCCGGTGCGCACCAAGAGTGAGCGACGGGACAATTTTCCAGATATCGGGCTTTGCTTTGCCATGACTTCTTCCAATAAAACAGACGGTCAAAATTCCAACCAGATGTGGGGTGGGCGTTTTGCCTCGGGCCCTGCCGCGATCATGGAGGAGATCAACGCCTCCATCGGCTTTGATCAGTTGCTCTACGAACAGGACATCCAAGGTTCAATCGCTCACGCTAACATGTTGGCTGCCTGTGGCATAATTTCCAGTCAAGATCGCGATGAAATCATTCACGGGTTGAACACAATCAAGTCAGAGATTGAAGACGGCAAGTTCCCGTTCTCCCGTGCCTTGGAAGACATTCACATGAATATTGAGGCGCGTTTGCGCGAGTTGGTCGGTGACGCTGCCGGTCGACTTCATACCGCCCGCTCCCGCAATGATCAGGTGGCGCTCGATTTTCGACTGTGGGTGCGCGACGAGACCAAGAAGACGTGCGCCGCCTTAAAAAGGCTAATTGCTGTGTTTGTGGACCGTGCCGAGGAACATGTTTCTACGGTCATGCCGGGATTTACCCATCTTCAAACAGCGCAACCGGTAACCTTTGGGCATCACATGCTTGCTTATGCGGAGATGGCGGTGCGTGACTTGTCCCGTTTTTCCGACAATCTGGCGCGCATGGATGAATCGCCGCTTGGTGCCGCGGCGCTTGCTGGCACGGGTTTCCCGATCGACCGGCACATGACCGCCGGGGCGCTCGGTTTTTCAAGCCCGACACGAAATTCAATTGATTCTGTTTCCGATCGTGATTTTGCGCTCGATTTTCTGTCATCGGCCGCCATTTGTGCGACCCATTTGTCCCGATTGGCTGAGGAAATTGTCATCTGGTCGACGCCGCAGTTTGGATTTGTGACGCTCTCGGATTCATTTTCGACTGGTTCGTCCATCATGCCGCAAAAGAAAAATCCCGATGCCGCTGAACTGGTCCGCGCGAAAACCGGGCGCATCAATGGATCAATGTTGGCGCTTCTGACCGTCATGAAAGGTCTGCCGCTGACCTATTCAAAGGACATGCAGGAAGACAAGGAGCAGGTTTTTGATGCAGCCAAATCGCTTGAACTGGCTATTGCCGCGATGACGGGCATGGTTGCGGATATGAATGTTAACGCCAAAGCAATGGCGAAGGCGGCCGGCTCCGGTTATTCCACTGCCACCGATCTTGCCGATTGGCTGGTGCGGGAGGCGGGTATCCCGTTTCGAGATGCCCACCATGTCACCGGTCGCGCGGTAGCGTTGGCGTCAGAACGGGGCGTCGGGCTTGAAAAATTGCCGCTAGCCGATCTAAAAGCCATCCATGGTGATATAACCGAAGCCATCTACGGCGTTTTGACCCCTAAAAAATCGGCGGCGAGCCGAACCAGCTTTGGTGGCACGGCACCATCGGAGGTGCGCAAACAGGTTCGGTCTTGGCGCGAACGTTTGGCAAAGCTTTGACTTGAACCTTTTGCGCTGATGGCGCAGAGACAAAGTAGTTCGAAATCTGGAGAGCTTCCAATGCCTTTTGGAAACGGCGTTCGTTGGATTGTAGCCCTACTTATGATCGGGATCGTAGCAGCTTGCGGGCGTGCTGGTCCCTTGGAACCGCCACCTGGTTCGGCCACGGCGCCAGCTGAAGATGGGCAGGGCGCAGTGCAAGAAGCGCCCAAGGAAGACAAACCGTTTGTCCTCGATGGCCTCCTTTAAACCTAGCCGGGCCTGATCATTGAACCATTTTGAGTACAAAGACGGCGTGCTCCACGCTGAAGATGTTTCCGTGCCACGCATTGCCGAGGCGGTCGGAACCCCATTTTATTGCTATTCCACGGCCACCTTGAGCCGTCACTTCAACGTCTTTGCCGATGCTTTTTCCGACATTGACGCTCTGGTTTGCTACGCCATGAAGGCCAACTCCAATCAGGCGGTCTTGAAAACCCTGGCGCAACTGGGTTCAGGCGCCGATGTTGTTTCGGAAGGTGAATTGCGCCGTGCGCTTGCAGCGGGCATTCCGGCAGAAAAAATAATGTTCTCCGGCGTTGGTAAGACAGCGGACGAAATCGACTTTGCGCTGTCTGTTGGTATTCACTGTTTCAACGTTGAAAGTGAACCGGAACTCGAAATGCTATCGGCACGGGCAGCTGCTGCCGGTGTGGAAGCTCCGGTTTCTGTGCGGATCAACCCGGACGTTGATGCCAAGACACATGCGAAGATTTCGACCGGCAAAAAAGAAGACAAGTTTGGTATTTCGTGGATGCGGGCCCGCAATGTCTATGCGCGGGTCGCCGAGCTTCCCAATGTCCGGGCAACCGGTATTGATATGCATATTGGCTCGCAGATTACGCAATTGCAGCCTTTCGACGAGGCTTTTTCTCTCCTCAAAGAACTAGTCGATATGTTGCGGGCCGATGGCCATACCATTGATCATGTCGATCTTGGCGGTGGTTTGGGCATTCCTTATCGGCAGGATAACGCACCGCCGCCTTTACCCGATGCGTATGCTGAAATCGTCAAGAAGCATGTCAAACCACTTGGATTGAGAGTAATCTTTGAGCCGGGTCGATTGATCGCGGGCAATGCAGGCATTTTTGTCACCAAGGTCATTTACGCAAAAGCGGTGGAAGAGAAAACTTTCTTGATCGTGGATGGGGCGATGAACGACCTGATCAGGCCGACGCTCTACGATGCCTGGCATGACATCGTTCCGGTCATTGAGCCGCCCGCGAACCAAAACCGGGTGACGGCTGATGTCGTGGGACCTGTTTGCGAGTCGGGCGACTTTTTGGCGCAAGATCGCGATTTGCCAACGGTCGAACAAGGCCAGTTGCTCGCGGTGGGTACAGCAGGCGCTTACGGGGCGGTGCAATCCGGCACCTACAATAGCCGCCTTTTGGTGCCGGAAATCATGGTGAATGGCGATCAATTCCATGTGGTTAGACCGAGGCCGACCTATGATGACCTTCTGTCGCTCGATAGCCTGCCTTCGTGGCTTTAGTTAGGGCCAGAGCGTCGAATACCACTTTATGACGCAATGTTGAGTTTTTTCAGGCAAGAACTGCCTCGCCATTGCCGTGTTTGGTGCTATCTTGGCATTTATGGAAAATCGCAACAAAGTCACCAATGTCTCCGGCCTCAAGCAACCGCGACTGTGGACCCGCGTAGCCATCATGGCAGAGGCATTGGTTCCCCGGCTGATGCCTTTGATCATTGTTTTGGCACTCTTCGCTATCGCATCGTGGATTGGCTGGTTTAGGCTCATTCCGGACTGGGCGCGTGTATTAAGCCTTGGCATCTTTGTTCTGGCTGGCCTTGGCTCGCTTGCCTTTTTGCGCGGTCTGGCGGTTCCGAGCAATCCCGAAGTTGATGCGCGTATAGAACGCGAAAATGAACTGCTGCACCGGCCCATCACCGTTCAGGGTGATGATTTGGCCGATGACCGCGACCCAATGGCCCGCGCACTGTGGCAACTGCACCAAAGACGGATGGCTGATCGTATCGGCGGGGTGGCTGCCTCAAAACCGCAAACCGATTTGCCAAAGCGCGATCCATTTGCGCTGCGCAGCCTCGTCGCGCTCGGGTTGGCTACAGCCTTCGCGTTTTCGTTTGCGCCGAGCGGCGGTCAATTGGTCGATGCATTTCGTTCGCATGTTGTCGTTGAAGTGCCCGAAGTGCGCATCGACGCCTGGATTACGCCACCACCCTATACCGGAATCGCGCCTATCTTCCTGACAGCCGGGCTGAATACCGAGCGCCGGGACTTTACGGTTCCTGAGGGCAGTGTGGTCAAAGTTCGGGTCGCGGGCGGGACGGGTGACGAGAATGTTTTCTTCCCATCAGGTGATCAACCGGTTGAGCCATCGGTGATCGAGGCGCGGCAAACGGCAGATACAGCGCCACGTAGTTTCGAGATGCGGATCGTTGGCGATTCAAGTTTGACAATCACAACGTCAGATGGGGATCGCGTTTGGGACATCACCATGATCGCCGATGACGCGCCCTCGATCCGGTTTGCCGATGAAAACCCGGTTGAAAGGGCTGTCAATGGGGCGCTGACGTTGCGCTATCTCGTGACCGACGACTATCGGGTCAAGTCGGCACGTGGTGTGGTGGAACTGCTCGATCAGGCGGCAGGTGAAAAGGATCCGCTGCCACTTTACGACGCTCCAGAGTTGCCGTTGGTGATGCCGCGTCGCAGCGCCGAAGACGGTTCGGCTTCCACTACCCGAGACCTGGCTTCACACCCGTGGGCCGGTGCCCGGGTGATGTTGACGCTGGAGGCGGTTGACGATCTGGATAATATGGGTCGGAGCGCCAGCGTGGAGATTCAACTACCGGGCCGTCCGTTTGCCAATTCGTTGGCCCGTGCGATCATTGAGCAACGCCGGACACTTGCGATGAATGCGCATGAGAAGCGGGCCATACTCGATACATTCGATACGCTGATGCTGTATCCCGACGAAACCATTGATAATGCGACACATTTTCTCGGTCTGCAAACGATCACAACCCGCCTTGACATGGCACGCGACGAGGAGCAACTGCGCAGCGTTGTCGATTATATGTGGGAAGTTGCCCGTCAGATCGAAGATGGCAATCTTTCGGCTGCCGAACGTCGGCTTCAACAGGCGCAACAAGCGCTGCGTGAGGCTCTCGAACGTGGCGCCTCGGAAGAAGAGATCGCAAGCCTGATGGATGAGCTGCGTGATGCGATGCAAGAGTTTTTGCGGGAGTTTGCGCAGCGTGCGATGCAAGACCCCGATTTTGCGCAGCAACAGTCACCGCAGACCCAAGATGGCCAGACACTGGATCAGCAGACACTCGATGAGATGTTGAACCGGATGGAAGAGCTGGCGCAACAAGGCGCGCGCGAGCAGGCCATGCAAATGCTCGACCAGCTACAGAATATGATGAACAATCTGCAGATGGCCCAGCCAAATCAGGGTCAGCAGGGCCAACAGGGCCAAAGTCAGGCTCAGCAGCAGATGAATGAGCTCGGTGAAATTTTGCGCGAACAACAACGATTGATGGACGAAACCTTCCGGCAAAACCGGCGCGGGCAGGAAGGCCAGCAAGGTCAGCAAGGGCAACAGGGCCAGCAAGGGCAGCAAGGGCAGCAGGGTCAGCAAGGCCAGCAAGGGCAGCAGGGTCAGCAAGGCCAGCAAGGGCAACAGGGCCAGAACGGTCAGCAACCGGGTCAAGGCCAGGGTGGAGGATTGCAGGGGTTGGCGCCAGGTCAACAAGCCCTTCAACAGCGGCTGGACGAGTTCCTTGAGGGCCTGCGCGGGATGGGTATCGATCCTGGCGAAGCTTTTGGTGATGCCGGCGACGCCATGGGTGATGCTGGAGAGGCCCTTCAAGATAGTGCCGGTGATCAGGCGCTCGGCAATCAGGGCGATGCGATGGAAGCGCTACGTGAAGGTGCCGATGGCATGATGCAGCAAATGCAACAACAGGCGCAGCGCGGTCAGGGGAACCAAGGTCAGGCTACGCCCGGAGGGCAACGAAACGCACAGGATATGGATCCGCTGGGTCGTCCGCAGCGTTCTTCCGGTCCGGATTTCGGCGACAGCGTTACCGTGCCCGATGAAATTGAGGCGCAGCGCGCCCGAGAAATTCTCGATGCCATTCGAGAAAGACTTGGAAACGCGCTCTCTCCGCAATTGGAAAAAGAGTATTTGGAGCGCTTGCTGGAGCTTCGCTAGGCCGCCAACGCCTCTCTCACAGCGCCCCTTATATCCACCAGTGTAAAGGGTTTGGACACGACGTCGATGATGATCTTGGAAAGATCAGCAGCGCGTTCACGTTGTTCCGCATAGCCCGTCATCAAAAGGATGCGGATTTCAGGAAAGTCTTTCACGGCGGATTTGGCCATCTCGATGCCATCCATGGCAGGCATGCGAATGTCTGACAGGACAAGATCAAACTGGCCATCCGCTTCAATGAGCGTTTCCAAAGCGCTGTCGCCATCATCGGCAGTCTCGATATTGTGCCCATCAAGCGTCAACGCGCGGGCGGTAAAGGTGCGCACTGACGGATCATCATCAACAACCAGAATACGTGCCATGTTCAGGCATCTCCTTTGACAACGCCAACGAAGGGCAACTCCCGAAACGCATGCGCGACGTCCATACCATAACCGACGACAAAATGGTCTGGGCATTCAAAGCCGACAAAGTCTGCATCCAATGGCGTTTCGGCCTGACGGCGTACGCGTTTATCAAGCAACACCGCGATGCCGACGGAGCGCGCGCCGCGCTCGAGCATCATCTTTTTGGCGTGGGTCAGGGTACGGCCTGACTCCAAAATGTCATCAATTAACAACACATCGCGACCTTTGACATCGGAATCGATGTCCCGCAGGAGTTGGACTTTGCCCGGTTCGGTCCCCTTGCCGTAGGTGGATAGCATCAGGAACTCCACGCCCGGCTCCATGCCCACATCGTGCAGTGCGCGGATCAAGTCCGCGGCAAAAATGAACGACCCTTTCAGCACCGAAATGACCAGGAGATCATGGTAATCGCGGCTGGCAATTTCCTTGGCCAGCTCAAGGTTGCGGCGTGCGATCTGCGAACCGGAATAAAGGACTTCAATGTCCTTGTTTCGGACAATGGGCATGTGAAGCTCAGCTCCCTTCCAGTGTAATCGTCGGTTCGGATCCGGAGAAATTGCCTGCGGGTATCCGGGTCGTAAATCCCAGACTTTCGTTAGCTTGCAGCAATTCGCCGCGTGGAATGGTGTAGGTCACGCGCTGTCCGGTTTCATCATTTGTGAACTCGATGCTCAAGTTGGGAATAATCCCACCCGCATCAGAGGCGTCAATAATTCCGCGAATGACGAAGACGGGGATCCCGCGTCCCGTGTCGATCCGTGTACTGACATTGTCCAAGGTGAACTGCGGAACAGTTGAAGCCCGTTGTGCGTCGATGACTGGTGATGGTCCGTTGTGGAAAAGAACATGGCCGCCAGCGATGTAAAAGCTTGCACCCGAAGCTAACGTCGCGATGAGCGCAAAAAGGGGAAGTGGTGTACCTTCGCGCTTTTTGGTGCCGACATATTGTTGGGTCGCTCTATTGGGCACATGGCCGGACGCGCTGGGCGAAACGGTAACAAATTCCGCGTCCTCGATGTCGGGCAACCGGGAAATGGGTTCAACTCCAATATTTGTTCTGTGATGCTATCATCAGATAAGGTTAACCAAAGGTTTCGAGCGCGATCTTGATGCGCTGCCTCGGGGGCCATAGGTGTGAATTGATGACGAACAGACGATTCGGAACGGGCGCATTTTGATACAGTTTGATCATGTTGGCTTGCGCTATGGCTTGGAGCAGGAAGTGCTTCGAGATGTCAGTTTTGATATTCCGGCGCAATCCTTTCAGTTTTTAACCGGGCCTTCGGGTGCCGGTAAGACCTCTCTCCTGCGCTTGTTATTCATGTCCTTGAGACCCACACGCGGCCAAATCAGGATATTTGACCAGGATGTATTGACGCTGCCGCGTTCCGACCTGCCGATTTTGCGGCGGCGGATTGGCGTGGTATTTCAGGACTTCCGTCTCTTGAACCATATGACAATATTCGAAAATGTCGCGCTGCCTTTGCGGGTTCGCGGTCAGGCAGAAGACAGCTACCGCCGTGATGTGTTTGATCTGCTCGATTGGGTGGGGCTTGGCGCCAAGGTCAATGCCATGCCCCCTGTCTTGTCCGGCGGAGAGAAACAGCGCGTGGCAATCGCCCGGGCGTTGATCGACCAACCGGAAATTCTTCTCGCTGATGAACCGACCGGCAATGTCGACCCGCAAATGGCGCGCCGGATTTTGCGTCTGTTTGTTGAACTCAACCGGCTGGGTACAGCGGTTGTTATTGCCACACATGATTTGGGCCTGATGGACCAGGTTAATGCGCGGCGCATGATTTTGTCACGTGGGCAACTGGATATCTATGAGTGAAGACAAGCCGACACTGCCCGCCACGAGGCGCGCCGCCCCTATCGTCCCGTCTGGTTCCATCGCCGGGCAGGCGCTCGCAACGCTTATCGCGATCATGTCATTTCTGGCCTGTGTCACAGTCGGTGGTGTTTCGCTTGTTCAGCAGAGCGCGGGTTCCTGGCAGAGCCAGATTTCGCGTGAGGCAACAATTCAAATCCGCCCGGCCCAGGACTTTGACATTGAGACAGCGCTTGTAGACGCGCGGGCCATTGCTGCCGCGTTCGACGGGGTGCGTGATGCGAGGATCATCGATGTCGAGGAAACCGTAGCGCTCTTGGAGCCCTGGCTTGGAAGTGGGCTGGATATCGACGCCCTGCCTGTTCCGCGCCTTGTGGTCATAACGATTGATGAAAGTAGTCCGCCTGATTTTGCGGCCATGGCCCTGGCCATTACCGAGGCGGTGGACAATGCAACACTGGATGACCATCGTACTTGGGTTGACCGGCTGATTTCCATGGCGCGCACGACGGTCTTCTTCGGTATTGCCGTTTTGATCCTTGTGCTGGCGGCATTGCTGTTAACGGTCGTTTTTGCAACACGTGGTGCCATGTCGAGTAATCACGAAGTGATCGAGGTGCTGCATTTCATTGGAGCGCGCGGCGGCTATATCGCCCGACAATTTGAACGGCGTTTTTTTCTGATCGGCTTGGCTGGCAGCACATTTGGGGCTTTGGCTGCGATTCTTCTTGGCTTTGCGGTGAGTGCTTGGGGACGCGCTAATGTGACCACCGCACAGGGTGAACAATTGGCCGCCTTCTTTGGTGACTTTTCGATACCTGGCTCCGCTTATTTCGGTATTTGCCTTGTTCTCATCCTGGTGTCATTTGCTACCGCAGTAACCACACGTTGGACTGTCATTCGCACACTTTATGAGATTGATGAAAAACGGGCCGATCCGAGCCTTTAAAGCGAAGAGGCTGATGTAACCTTTTTTCTATATCCTTAATGCTACAACGACATTACCTATCGCCTATGCAGGTAAGGATAATGCAGCAGCAAGAAGAAACTCAGAGCTCCGGGCGTTTGCGGCGTTTTTTGCGCGTCGCGCTGGCGATATGCTTTGCCGTGGCAGCTGCGCTGCTCGTTGGGTTTGTCCTTTTTGTTGCACAGGTCAAAGACTATCAGGTGCCGGACCCATCATTGCAGGCCGACGGTATTGTAGTTCTAACGGGCGGTGTTGCGCGTCTGAGCACGGCCGCCGAGCTGCTGCGGGACGGGCGAGGCAAAAAACTACTGATAAGCGGTGTTAATGAAAATACTTCGGCGCAGACGATTAAAAAACTGCTGTTACTTGATGATGCCCTTTTTTCCTGCTGTGTGGATCTTGATCGTGAAGCACTCGATACGATCGGCAATGCGCAGGCGGCCATAAATTGGGCGCAGCGAAGCGGTTTTGAGAGCCTGCTTTGGGTAACCAATGATTATCACATGGCGCGCAGTCTGCTCGAAGTTGATCGGATTGGTGGCGATGAAATGGAGATCACTCCATATCCGGTTTCAAATCCGACCAGCCCGTCTGCCGGTTGGTCGCCGGTCTTGGATCGTTACCGTGTGCTTGTTGGCGAATACGCCAAATATCTGGTTGCGCTGATGCGCACCCCACAGGTAATGCGTGGGATAAACGCGCTGTATCGTACTTGGTAAAGGCCTTATGACGGCACTCAGATCCATTATTTTCAATGTGCTGTTTTACCTGGTCAATGCAGTGCAGATGATTTTTTGGACACCGGTCTTCTTTGTTGCGCCTCGTTCCTTTTGCTGGCGCATCGTTCACTGGTGGGCAAAGTCGCTTACCTGGCTAATGCGGGTGGTCGTTGGTACCCAGTTTAAAGTTAGTGGCTTGGAAAATATCCCGGCAGGCGGTGCGATCATTGCGCCCAAGCACCAGTCGGCGTGGGATACGTTCGTCCTGCTGCCTTACGTTCGGGACCCGGTCTATATTCTCAAGCGTGAATTGATGTGGGTACCTCTTTTCGGCTGGTATGTTGCGCGCATGCGCATGATCCCTATCGATCGCGGTGCGCGCGAAAAGGCTATCGCCAAAGTCAATGAGGGCGCACGGATTGAGATGGCCAAGGGAAGGCATCTTATCATTTACCCGGAGGGTACACGGCGACCGCCCGGTGCCGAACCCAAATACAAGTCCGGCATTGCCTATTTGTACGCTGAGACAGCGATGCCCGTCGTGCCTGTGGCGCACAATGCGGGTTTGTTTTGGCCAAAATCGAGCTTCATGAGATATCCGGGCATATTTGAGTTGAAATTCTTGCCGCCGATAGAGCCGGGCCTTGACCGCGATGAGTTTATGGACACATTGCGGGACAGATTGGAAACGGCGTCCGATGAACTTTTGCTCGAGGTTGCGCGCAGCGAAAATCCGCCACCCCTTTCAGCAGCTACCAGAACACGTGTCGCTGAGCTTCAAGCGCAGGAAACGGATACTCAGGCTGCCATGGCCTGACGAAGTCTGCGCTCCAAGTCTTCCATCCAATGGTCTTTAATGCCGAGCTCTCTTATGTGCGCGGCTGTATTGAGCACGTAGTCTTCATTGGGACCGGCTTTCCCGACAGCGCCATTGACACGCGTGACAGCTGTGTTCACGTCCATCTTGCCGGCGTACTGGATATGACCGCGATCAGCCACGTAGGTGATAGCGGGTCTCTTTTCACCATTTTGAAGCCGGACGGTACCCACCTGCTCTTTGTAAACATGCGTGATCAACTCGCGTTCGCGCAGATAGTCCATCGTCGCTTGGCGGTCACATTCTGCCACTTGAAAGGCAATACCGACACATGAACCACCGCGATCAAGACCCATCACCAGACCCGGTCTTTGCTTTGTCCCGCGGTGCTCATAGGAGGTTATGCACAGAGCGCGGTGATAACCGTAGAGCGTGGCGCGCATCCGATTGACGAACGGAAAATCTGGCCGCCACATTAATGAGGCATAGCCGAAAACCCACAATTCGGGCATATCAGCTTCTGAAAACTTTTGCATGAGAGGTCCGCTAGCATGTCAAGGGCAGAACCGAAACCCGCCTACAACAGTGCCCGCCGGATCAAATGGTTGGCCTTCTCCATTGTTATTGTCCTTGGTGTTTATGTGAGCGGATGGTTCTTTATTGCTGACCGCGTGAACAGTGTTGTTCAGACAACTATCGAACGTTTGCGCGCCGATGGCGTGGACATTAATTGCCCCGACCAGGACGTGCGCGGTTTCCCCTTCCGGATGGGTGTTTTTTGTTCGGACTTTGATGTTGTTGCATCCTCCGAAGCACTGGCGATTGACGGCGGGGCGCTGCGCTCTGCAGCCCAGATCTATGATCCGACCCGTGCCGTGATTGAGGTCGATGCACCGCTTTCCGTCGACTTTGGCGACGAGGCGCTAAAGCTCGATTACGCGATTGGCCAAGCGGTTGTTGAAGCACGGGCTCCTGGACGCCGCGCATTGTCGGTGGAGTTTCGCGACGGTTCCGGTTCTGATGGAGACTTCACCGCCGAGTGGGATCGTCTCACCGCCTTTTCGCGGGAGAGCGACGGCAATCTTGAATTGGCGATACAGGGGATTGCTCTGACCTCCGATGCAGCGGATGTGCCGCCTCTTAATGTTGACGCTGACGCACTTTTATCCGATGCTTCCTTCGAAACGCGGAGTTTGCGCGGTAAGACCGGCAAGATACGCCGTCTGGCAGTTCAGTTAAACGAAGATCGTGGTCTTTTGGCCAATGGGCCATTTTCAGTGTCAACTGATGGTTTGTTGGACGCGGATTTGACCATTCGCGTGGTCGATGTTCCGGGGATCGTTGACGACTTGAACAGAACCGCACCGCATATTGCATCGGCTGTAGGCGGGATCTTGCAGCTAAGTCCGCTCAGTGGCGAGAATGGTGATGAGGTGGAGCTTGAAGTCACCATTCGCGCGGGGGAAGCGAAAATCGGTATAATCCCCCTTGGAACTATCCCGCCGCTTTAGTTTATGGTTTAGTCGTGGAGCGACCAAAATTCGGCTCGTCGACATCCTGTCCTGCTTCAATGATGGATTGGCGTATGTCGCGGGTCTTGGTGAAAAGTGCCTTTAGGGCCTCACCGTCGCCACGACGGACCGCTGCGCGCAGGGATGACAGGTCTTCGGAAAACCGGGCGAGCATTTCCAAAATGGCGGACTTGTTGTGCAGGCACACATCTCGCCACATAACCGGATCGGACGATGCCAACCGGGTAAAGTCCCGAAAGCCGGATGCAGAATATTTGATCACATCGGCTTGGGCGACATCTTCAAACTCTGATGCGGTCGCAACGATGTTGTAAGATACCAATTGGGGCAGATGCGACACCAGCGCCAATACCTGATCATGGTGAGCAGGATCCATTGTCTCAATGTCTGAACCGAGTGCCTTCCAGAAGGCAGACAGCGTTTCCAAGGCGTTTGCATCTGTTTGAGGGACAGGCGTCAGGATGCACCATCTACCCTCAAACAGGGTTGCAAAGCCGGAGTCGGGGCCCGAATATTCGGTGCCTGCGATCGGGTGACCCGGGATGAAATGCACATTGTCCGGCAAATGTGGCTGCATCTGCGCGATCACTGATGCTTTTGTGGAGCCCACATCGGTGACAATGGCGCCTGGTTTTAAACTGGAACCGATGTCCTCGGCCACGGCACCGCTTGCGCCAACCGGAACGCTGACAATCACAAGATCGGCGTTGCTAACGGCAGCACTCGCATTGATCGTGTAACTATCGCCGAGTCCAAGCTCTTCGGCCCGCTTCAACGTTGTATCGCTTCGGGTTGTGATGGCGATATGGTTGGCCAATTTTTTGCCACCAATTGCGCGCGCCAGCGATGAACCGATCAGGCCGATACCAATGAGGGCGACTTTTTGAAAGTGTACAGGCGCCAAACTTTGCTTCAGCCTCGCTTTGCCATGAACGCGGTCAACGCCTCGATTACACCCTCATTGGCCTCATCTGTGCCAATGCTCATGCGCAGCGCATTGGGCAGGCCGTATGCCGTGACCCGGCGCAGGACGAAGCCTCTTGCCAAAAGAAACTCATCAGCGTCGGCGGCGGTTCTGCCATCCGTATCGGGAAAGTGTACCAAGACAAAATTGCCGACGCTTGGTGTCACGTGAAGGCCAATCTCTTCAAATGCCTCGGCAATTTTGGGAAGCCACCCATTATTGTGGTCAACCGCTGCCTCCAAGTGCTTTCGATCCCGCATGGAAGCAGTGGCCGCGGCGATAGCACTAGCGTTGACATTGAAGGGACCGCGTACCCGGTTGATGGCATCAACCACATGAGCCGGGCCATAGAGCCAACCGACACGCAAGGCCGCCAGTCCGTAAACTTTTGAAAATGTGCGTGTCATCACGACATTATTGTTTTTTGACACGAGCTCGATGCCCGATGCGTAATCGTTTTTACGAACATACTCCGCATAGGCTGCATCCAAAACCAACAGCACATGCGGTGGCAATCCAGCCTGAAGCCGACGAACTTCGGCATCGCTTAGATAAGTGCCGGTCGGGTTGTTTGGGTTCGCCAAAAAGATGATCTTTGTCTTAGGCGTCACTGCCGCAAGGATCGCGTCAACATTGGCGGTATATTCGGTTTCCTTGACGATGACGGGTGTCGCACCGGCAGCCAGGATTTGGATTTTATAGACGAGGAACCCATGCTCGGTGAAAATGCCTTCATCACCCGGTGACAGGTAAATCTGGCACAAGAGGCCAAGCAGCTCATCGGACCCGTTCGAGCAGACAATGTTGGCTGGGTTCAATCCTTGGGTTTCAGCTATGGCATTGCGCAACTCGTTTGACGCGCCATCGGGATAGATGGCAAGTTGCGATGCGATCTCGCCATAGGCCGCTATGGCCGCGGGGCTTGGTCCCAAAGGCGTCTCATTTGACGACAATTTATGAAGCTTTACCCCCGGTGCCGCCTTGTCGCGGCCTGGAACGTAAGCTGCGATTTCGAGAACGCCTGGTTTGGGCTGGGGAATGTCCGCCATTTGTCTGTCCGTTTCAGAAACAGGTTTATACACCTGCCAACGGCGCGAAATACCCGCCGGCAGCACGAATGTCGAGCAGTTCTGTGGGTGCCTTGCCGCCTGGTGCGAGCGTGATGAGCGAGATTACCTCACCGTCAGTGAGACAGTCGTTCGCAAGAACGGTCCCGCCGATCCAGCCATCAAATATCGCATTGGTCTTGGAGCGCGTGACATACACCCGCCATTCAAACGGTACCGGGTCTGAAAGGGGTGGTGCCAGAACGAGCGCATCAAGAGCCTCAAAAGGCACTGGAACGATCGGCAGTCGCGCCATGACGGAAAGGCCGTCGTTTCCCCCGATATCCTGCCACCAGGTTGCTTCACCGCCTGCGGGTGTTTCCAGAACCACAACGGCGTTTTGTGTGTCGCTTGCAGCCTTGATGGCCTCTCTCACCGACTGGTGGGTCTTTACCTCGACAGTAAAGCCAAACTGGTATCGCACCGTGTCACTGAGGCGGTTGTCGGCGGTCCGAGGGATATGGACCGTGTAGGGTGCCTGGAGCCACGTAAATGTCGAGATGATCTCACGCCACATGTGTGCAATCGTTGCAAACGGAATAGAGCCGCTGTGCCGCTCCTTGAGCACATCCATCATCTGCGCTTCGCGTCCGGGCCGGAAAGCCGCACCCCGGTTTTTCGAGGCTCCTTTTGCCTTGATCAACTCGTCAATGACCTCTGCGCGTTGCATCAACAGGGCGTGGATCGACTGGTCGGCCATATCAATTTTGGCGCGCAACTCAGCAAGTTTTTGCAGGTCTTGGTCACTCATGGCCCGTAGCCTCTAAGTTGTTTCAATAAACCGTGCAATCGCTCAGTTTATGGGTTTTTGCTTTGTGCGACCGGCGACGGATCCTTGTGGCGCAAAAACCGGAACAAACACGCGTCGTGACTGGCGTTCTGTCACAGGTAAGCCCTGATAGAGGCGTTTTTGGGCTTCAATTATTAAGACACCGGATAACATCGGCCAAAGCCGCAATCCGATTGCTTCGATCCGTCCGGACAATTTGTAAGTCAGGAAGCGGCGGGACGGTGGAAAAAAGAGCGCTTCTGTCTCTGCGCTCGCGGTGAAATTGGTTTCCCGCAGAAGTCTTATGATTTGAGCGCGCGAATAGGGTCGGCCCGTTCCAAAGGGCGTGCTTTCAACGCGCGCCCATACGCCTTGCCGGTTGGGGACGACAATCACGAGGCGACCGTTTGGTGCCAATACGCGCCACATCTCCATCAGGGTCTCGCGCGGGCTTTCGGCATGTTCCAGCACATGCACCATCAAGATCCGGTCAACCGCTGAATCGCTGAGCGGCAACTCTTCATCAAAGACTAATGCCGTTTTCGATGGTCCATTTCGTGGCCAGCGCGCCGCCCCGTGATTGGCGAGCATGAAGGCCATTGTCCTATCCGTGTCCGGTTCGAACCTCTCAAGCCAGGGCCTTGTGTATCCAAGCCCCAACAAGCGCTCGTTTGCGACGGGCTCCCAAATCCGGCTGAGGGACATGCCGATGGCTTGGCCCGCCTTACGGCCAAGCTCTGAATGATACCACGCGCGCAGTTCGACGATATCCATATGCATGGAAACACAAAAGCGGATTTGACGAGGTGGCGCAAATGCGTTCTTGATCACAGCCAGTGAGGACTGACATGGACGATACATATTCTGCGCAACAGATACGCGACATATTGGGTTTGAAGCCACATCCTGAAGGTGGCTGGTATGGAGAGACCTACCGGGATCCGGCCCAAAATGGCGGGCGGGCTTTGTCAACAGCCATCTATTTTTTGCTGGAAGGCGGGGATGTTTCGCATTGGCACCGCGTGACAGATGCCGCGGAGGTTTGGCACCATTATGCGGGCGCCCCGCTCGTGATCACGTTGTCTCCCAACGGTCATGATGCGCAGGCCCATCGGCTTGGTACCAACTTTGCGATTGGCGAGCGTCCGCAGTTGGTAGTGCCGGCAAACCATTGGCAAACGGCGGCGAGCCTTGGCCACTGGACACTTTTGGGTTGCACGGTTGCGCCCGGATTTGAGTTTTCGTCTTTTGAGTTGGCCGCACCAGACTGGCGGCCGACACCGCGTCAATCTTCCGTCTGAGTCGTCGTTTTTCGTGACAAGGCGCCTGATGCCAAAAACGCGCCGCCGACGATCAGGACGCATGCCAAGCCCAAGGATAGTGTCGCTGGCGCTGTGCCGCTTGCAACCAGAATGATCGTCGAGAGAAGCGGCGCGGCATAGCTGGCGGTGCCTAGCCATTGGATATCACCAAACTTCACGCCATAGTCCCACGTATAAAATGCGCCACCCAGTGGTAATAAACCAAGGCCGATGAGCGACACCCATTGTGTGGCGGAAAGCGGCCAGACAATTGTCTCGAAGGTAAGCGCGATGAGCCCTGAGAATATCGCCGCAAATGCACATGAGATTGCCACCATTTCTGTGGGTACTGTGGCAAACAAACGGGAGCCCAAAGAATAAGTTGCCCATGTGAACGCGGCAACAAGAGCAAGTGCATATCCCCACAGGCTCTCGCCGGAAAAGGCCAATTCGCTTGTGCCATTGACCAGCAAGCCACATCCGGCAAAGCCGGCGAAAGCGCCGATAATGTGATGCGGGCGCAGTGTTTCACCGGGCAGCAATGCGCTACCGACGACGATCAGCACGGGCCATAAATACGCGATCAAACTCGCATCTGCAGCTGGCGCACTTTTCAGGGCTGAGAAATAAAGCGCGTGATAGGCAAAGAGGCCGAGCGCTGAAAAAGCCAGCGCTTTTACGGGCAATTTTTGCTTACCACTACTTTGGAGTGGTGGTGCCGCAAAACGCCAAAGGATACCGACCAGTGTACCGAAAGCAAAAGCGATGGCGGCTGTCTGAAAAGGTGGAATGCCATGCGTGCCAACCGTAAGATAAGCCAAGAACGCCCAGGCTCCGATTGCGGTCAGGCCCATGATATTGGCGCGCGTGCGCAATGGAAGATGTGCTGGTGGCATGCCTCGCGCTTGCGGCTATCTGATTATTTTGTCAATTGCTCAAAGCGTGTTGCGCGAACGCGCAGGGTCACAAGACGTGTTTTCACTTTTGCCCTGACCGGCGCATAGAAGCCTGTTTGTCCTATCGGTGCAAAGGACGCCTCTATGACGCCTTTGTCTTTCATCCAGTTGATGTCTTGCTTGTCGGCGTCATAGCCACTGACTGGCAAATAACGCCCACGGCAAGTGACGACATCGCCTTTGAAGCCCTGCGTGCTGAACGGTACGGTTCGAAGATATGAGAGTTTCACGTTCAAGCGCATGGCCCCGTCAAAGGCTTTGATGGTCCTGTTGCAAATCGCGCGGGGGGAAGTGGCGGGAACCATGATCGCGCCTATCGGGTCAAGCGCATCTTGCAGATCGGCGGTGTCAAGTGGAATCCATTTGCCGCGCTTCTTGACGGGCGGATTATTCTCAGCGCCGGTGATTTGAGTACCTTCGAATGCAAATTGTGTCCCCTTTTTTGCCTTGCCCTCTGTGTATGTGGCGACAAACGCGGTGGGTTTCACATCATTGGTTGTAAACGTCCCCGCGGTTTTCAACTTGCCATTGATGGCTGCAAACAGGCGCGCAACACCGGACGAGCGCAGCGTCCCGTTTATTTGATATTTGCCGTTGGTTGAGACCTGCGTGCTGAAAGTGCTTTTGCCAACTGGGAAACCAAAAGCGGAAACAGTGTATTGCGCGCGGTATTTGATGGTTTGCTCGGCGAGTGCCATGGTGTTGGAAAACACCACAATAGTTGCCGCGACCAGACTAGCCCAAATGCCCATTGATCGAGATGCCTCATCTACCAATTATGACCAGCGTCCCTTCCGGTAATTTTCGCATCGCCATATACTTGGGCCAAAATGTGTTCCTTTCATAGGTGATCTGTCAAATTTCTCCGAAGCCGTTGACGCTTGGCGCTTGTTTGACTATAGCACCGCAACTTTTCCGCTCTTCGTGATGCGAACAGCCGGGCCGACATTGTCGGTATCGAACGGAGCCGGATTTTCTTGAATTGACACAAATTAGGTGACCCATGTCCCGTACCTGTGAACTAACATCGAAGTCTGTCATGTCTGGCAACAATGTCAGCCACGCAAACAACAGAACACGCCGTCGCTTCTTGCCAAACCTTGTCAACGTGACATTGCATTCTGATGCGCTGGGCGAAAAGTTCAAACTGCGCATTTCCGCTTCCGCGTTGCGCACGGTCGAACACCGCGGCGGTCTTGACAGTTTTCTTGCCAAGGCAAAAACCAACGAGCTTTCCGCCCGTGCCCGCCTGATCAAACGCCGTGTTGCTCAAAAGCAGGCTGAAGCGGTCGTTTAGGCCTTCAACTTTTACAATTAATCACGCACGGCGATCCCGCTGTGCGCTGGTGGCATAACCCAGGATAAAAAAATGCGGACATTTCCGATTTCTCTTCTGCCATATCTGGCCGCCATGACGTTTGTCGTCGTCGCGTCCAACTACCTTGTTCAAATCCCTTTTGACCATTTTGGTTTGAAAGACATTTTGACATGGGCCGCGTTCACCTATCCGGTTGCCTTTTTGGTCAATGATCTCACGAACCGCCGCTTCGGGGTCCAGGCCGCGCGGATTGTGATTGGTCTTGGTTTTGCTCTGGCGGTTGTCTTGTCCATCTGGTTGGCAACACCGCGTATAGCCATTGCGTCGGGTACGGCATTTGCCATCGCTCAGCTTCTGGATGCATCGATTTTTGATCGCTTGCGCGCATTGCAGTGGTGGCGTGCGCCGCTGATCTCTACTATTTTGGGCTCGGCTATCGACACGGTCATCTTCTTCAGTTTGGCCTTCGCACCACTATTTGCGAGCATTGATATGATCTTCGGTATGGAAGATGGTTCGCTCGGCTTCCCGGTACCGTTCTTCAGTGGCGAGACAGCGCTCTGGATTTCACTCGCGTTTGGCGATTTTTGCGTGAAGATCTTGGTCGGTCTGGCCATGCTGGTGCCCTATGGCCTGCTGCTGCCACTTTTGAGCAGGCAGCATACACAGTCGGCCAGCTAGTCCAAATCCAGCGCAAATTCGAGCAGCAAGTTACGCTGTAGAAGCGATTTGTTGTCATCAGAAACGAGGGTCAGGCGGACTTGGCCATCACCCATTGGCGTGATGGCAAGCCCTTCCATGTTGTCGATCTGATAGCGCATATCCGCTTCCAAGAGTATTTTGCCATCCACGGTCGCGCGTTTCGTCAATGTCTCCGCTGATATCTCGCGCAGACGCATGGATATCCCCTGGGACAGATTGAAGCGTCTTTCGAGCACGAGCAGATCGCCGTTTGGAAAGAAGTCAATATCGGTGACATCATAATTGTCGGTCCGACGGAGCGAAAATTCATAAGCGTTACCGGGCCCTGGCGGGTTGACGAAGCCCATAATGTTGCGGGCCTTGTCGAGGCTTTTTTCGCTGATGCCGACGATGGCTCGGGGGTGCGTGAAGGTTTCCGGTGCGACCGCAATGCCTTCAAACCCCCTGTTCTGCCGCAGTTCGTACAGCGGAACCGGCGGCTCCTCGTCGTGTACAAACTCGAGTTGGCCATTGTCCCATTTGTAGCGTGCGATCCGGTGATCCCGCTCGAACGATATGTAAACATCATTGTTGTCGGCAATCGCAATGCCTTCCGCATCGGCTTCCCATTTTTTTGAAAAGCGCGCTCCGTCCTTTGCGGTGATTTCGCCGATGGTTGCGGCTGACACGCTTACAGGAGCGCCGTTTTCGGCCCGCTGTAATGTGCCGCGCACCCAAAAGCCGGTGTCTGTCACGAGCCAAATGGTGTCTCCGGCCAAGTCGACACCCGATATCGCGCCGAAATGCTGCTGGCGGCTTACCATCTCCAGCCCACCCACAAAGGTGAGACGCCCAAACTTCTGTTGGTCCGCTCCAATCAAGAAACGCGTTATGGGGCGCGTTGTAATCTCCAAAGCAGCGGACAAAGGCTCGGCCTTTGAGCTCGGGTAGGCTGTGAGGCAAAGCAAAGCTGCCAACAGACCGCCTGCGACCGGCTTATCGCGCACGGGCATTCTTTGAGGCGGCAGGGCGCGCACCGCCCGGCATGGCACCGCGCGTTGGCTGCGCGCCTTCCTCTTCAAACAGACTTGCCAATTGTTCGGTCATGGCACCCGCCAACTCTTCTGCGTCAACAATGGTCACCGCGCGCCGATAATACCGTGTCACATCATGGCCAATGCCAATCGCGAGCATTTCAATGTTTGAACGCGTCTCAATTTCTTCAATCACCGCCCGCAGATGGCGTTCCAGATAATTGCCTGGATTGACCGATAGAGTAGAGTCATCAACAGGCGCGCCGTCGGAAATCATCATCAAGATCTTACGCTGCTCTGGCCGCTGCGACAGGCGGCGGAATGCCCAGGTCAGTGCTTCGCCATCAATATTTTCTTTCAGCAAACCCTCGCGCATCATCAGGCCCAGATTGTTGCGGGCACGCCGCCATGGCGCGTCAGCGGACTTGTAAATGATGTGGCGCAGATCGTTGAGACGTCCGGGTTCTGCCGTTTTCCCCCCTTTCAGCCACGCTTCACGGGCCTGACCACCTTTCCAAGCACGGGTGGTGAAACCGAGAATCTCGACCTTCACGCCGCAGCGCTCCAGTGTGCGTGCCAGGATATCGGCACAGGTGGCCGCGACTGTGATTGGGCGGCCCCGCATGGAGCCGGAATTGTCGATCAGCAGCGTGACGACCGTGTCGCGGAAATTCGTGTCACGTTCGCGTTTGAAGGATAGCGCACCGAAGCCGCCGTTCATCTCCTCGATGATAATCCTCGGAAGACGCGCCGGGTCGAGATATCCCTCCTCCAGATCAAAGTCCCAAGACCGGTTTTGCTGTGCCATCAGCCTGCGCTGCAGGCGGTTGGCCAAGCGTCCGACGACGCCTTGCAGGTTGGCCAGTTGCTTGTCCAAAAAGGCCCGCAAGCGCTCCAACTCCTGCGCATCGCACAATTCCTCCGCACCAATAATCTCGTCAAATTCTTCGGTGAAGACATTGTAGTCGATGTCGGACAGGATGTCGTTGAATTGCGGCTCAGGGCGCTCGACCTCGCCGGGCTCTTCAGCGTCAGCGTCGAAGTCATCATCCATGTCGTCGGACGACATGTCGGCGGCTTCCATTTCGCCCATTTCGGACTGTTCGCTTTCGAGCGGATTTTGCTCCTGCTCGGTTTGCTCTTCGCCGGACTGCTGATCATCGGTGCCGCCATCGTCCTGATCTTCATCATTGTCTGGCGGTTCTTGTTCGCTGGTTTCGTCTTCTTCGTCGTTTCCATGGTCGCCGTCATACTCTTCAGCCATTTCCATGGAAACGAGCATGTCACGAATGTTTTTGGCGAAAGTTTCCTGATCATCGATGGAGCTGTCAAGGCGCTCAATATCGTCTGCGGCTTTTTCGTTGATCCAGTCGCGCCACAGATCGGCGACCGCTGAGGCGCCGGCAGGCGTGGGACGTCCGGTCAGTTTTTCGCGCACCAAAAGTGCTACGGCTTCTTCCAGCGGTGCTTGTTCGCGCTCGGTTACTGCTGACAGGTTCGCGCGGGTGAACTTGTCGTCGATCATGGCCGCGATATTGTCGCCGACGCCCGTCATGCGCTGTGCGCCCAGTGATTCCACGCGGGCCTGTTCGACCGCATCATAAACCGCACGTGCTTGATCGCCTTCCGGCGCCAACGTTCGGTGAACCAAATTGTCGTGACAGGCAGCCCGCAACGCCATGGAATCGGAAACGCCGCGCGTAATGCGCACATCATTTTCAGTCACGCGTCGCGGCAAATCGCTGACCCGCGCGTGCTTACCGGCAAAGGCGGGCCGATCATTGCTGAAGACAACTTCGAGTTCATGGTCGCCAGCAATGGCGCGCATGCAACCGGTAACCGCCCGCTTGAACGGTTCGGTATCCGCCCCCTTGGCTTTGGGCCGGTTTTTGGAATTGTCGCCTGGTGCTGCCATCTAGCTCAGTTCGTTTCTTACCCACATGCGTTGCGCTGCAACTTTTCAAACAGGGCGGCAGCGCGTTCTTCTGTCATGTCACTACTGAACCCAATAATCCCGGTCGGTATCGCTGCACGCACTGTCGCTTGCAGTAGTAATTCATCGCAGACGAAAATTGATACCGCCGTCCCAACATTTTCTGCCGTAATGGTGCCGAATGTATCTGAGTCTCCCGCGGACAATTTAACCTGCACAAACGTCTCGGATGTAATGACGTCGGCGCCTATTACGGCTTCCAGAACGGGCTCTGACAAAACCGTTTTGATGCCATCTGAAGTCTCGACAACCAAAATGCTATCTGCTGCTGCGGTGCCGGCGACTACAAGAACGAAGCCTAGTGCACAGATCATGCGTTTCATCACATTTTCCCATCTGACTAACTCAACGCCACATTAGCCGCAGATTCAGGCAATTCTTCACCGAAGCAGCGCTGGTAGAATTCAGCAACCAGTGTCCGCTCCAGATCATCACACTTGTTGAGGAAGGTCAGGCGGAACGCCATGCCGATATCGCCGAAAATTTCAGCATTTTCTGCCCATGTAATCACCGTGCGCGGAGACATGACGGTGGACAAATCACCATTGATGAAAGCCTGACGGGTCATGTCCGCCAAGCGAACCATCGCATTAATCTGCTCTCGGCCCTCTTTGGTCTGGAAATTTTTCGCTTTGGCCAGAACAATCTCCACCTCATTGTCATGCGGCAGATAGTTGAGCGTCGTCACGATGGACCAGCGATCCATTTGCGCCTGGTTGATCTGTTGGGTGCCATGGTAAAGGCCGGTCGTGTCGCCGAGGCCGACAGTGTTGGCCGTTGCAAACAGGCGGAAGGCCGGGTGCGGACGGATCACGCGTGATTGGTCGAGCAGCGTGAGACGGCCTGAGCTTTCAAGGACCCGCTGGATCACGAACATGACGTCTGGACGACCGGCGTCATACTCGTCAAAAACAAGGGCGACATTGTTCTGGTACGCCCAAGGCAGGATGCCATCCTTGAACTGGGTGACTTGTTTGCCGTCTTGCATGACAATTGCATCTTTGCCGACGAGGTCGATGCGGCTTACGTGGCTGTCAAGGTTTACGCGCACGGCCGGCCAATTAAGGCGGGTTGCGACTTGCTCGATGTGGGTCGACTTGCCGGTGCCGTGATAACCGGAAACCATAACACGGCGATTGTGAGCAAAACCTGCCAGAATGGCCAGCGTCGTGTTACGATCAAAAATGTAATCAGGGTCGACCTCGGGAACATGCGCATTCGCCGCCGAATAGGCAGGAACTTTCATGTCGATATCGATGCCGAAAGTCTCGCGTACATCGACGCTTGTGTCCGGCATGTCGGCAATATCGAGTTCAATTTTGTTCATCGTCTCTAGTCCTTTGGCAAGCTCAGCAGAGCCCGGCCGTTTTAAGCAGATTGTATGCGTTGATCACATCCCGAAAACGTTCTTCCGACGTGCGATCACCGCCATTGGCATCCGGGTGATGTTTTTTTACCAAGAGCTTGTACGCGTTTTTGATGTCGTCTGCAGAGGCGGTGTCCTTAAGCCCGAGCGTGCGCATCGCTTTCGATTCAAGCGGCTTCAAGCGCCTAACCGGCTTTGCGTTGCGTGCCGCATCCCAAGCAGCGGGGTTGCGCATGCGCATCGCCTTTGCTGAGCCGGACTTCATGTCCGAGAAGACGGGTGCCGCCGTGTTTGGTTGCTTTGCCGTGCCCATTTTCCAGGTCGGGCGGTCGCCGACTTGCGACGCCTTTTGGAATTTCGCGATTTCCTCGTCAGAAAGCCCGGAAAAATAATTGTAGTTCTTATTGTACTCGCGCACATGATCGACGCATAACCAGAGATATTCTCCATCGCGGTTGCGCCCTGCGGGTGCCTTGTGTGCGCCCGGCCTTTCGCAACCAGCCCATTGGCAACGGTTGGCGGCTTCCTCGGCTGCCTTTTTCTTTTTGCCGCCGGGATTTATGCGAATGGAGTCGAAATATTTCGAAGTCGATGATGGCATAGTCACACAGATTATGGGGCGTGCCCCGGTTTCGGCAATAATGGCAGCGGTGAGCGGCGGTTACAAAGACGCTTCTTTCGGGCCACGTTCCGGCTTGAAAGAGCGACGCATTGGTGTAACGGCAAGGCTGTTTGCTGGCAAGATGGAGTAGCGTTTAAATGGGACCTTTGGAGCAATCAATCAACCGCAAGCTGCGCGACACTTTTGATCCGACCTCCCTTGAAGTCATTAATGAAAGCCATTTGCACGCCGGTCACCAAGGGGGAGACATGGATGGAACGGGCGAAACACATTTTCGTGTCAAGATAACCGCTTTGGCCTTTGCGGACATGACGCGCCTGCAAAGGCACCGTGCTGTCAATGAAGTTCTATCTGACGAATTGGTTCAGGGTGTGCATGCGCTGGCGGTTGAACCGAACGCACCCTGACCTACGACACTGATCGGATGCGGATTTTTTCCAACCGGTTTTTCACTCGCTTGATGACAACATAACGTTTGCCGTGGAACGTGAAGGCTTGCTTTTCGGTTGGGATAATTTTCGCCTCATGAATGACGAGTCCCGCGATGGTTGTCGCCTCATCATCTGGCAGGTTCCAATCCAATGCGCGGTTCAAATCTCTTATGGGCACGGAGCCATCGACCAAAACCGAGCCATCGGCCTCTGTTTTGACACCTGAGACTTCGATGTCGTGCTCGTCGGCTATTTCACCGACGATCTCCTCCATGATGTCTTCCAGCGTAACCAAGCCTTCCAGCTCACCATACTCGTCCACGACGATGGCAACATGGGCTTTGCGGCGCAAAAAGGCGTTGAGTTGGTCATGTAGCATGGTGGTATCGGGCACGAACCAAGGCTCATTGGCCACTTTGATGATGTCGATCTTAGAGGGGTCATTTCCCACCGCGTGCAGGGCCCGCAACACGTCCTTGGCATGCACGATGCCGACTATATTGTCGGTTTCGTCGCGCCACACCGGCAAGCGTGTGTAAGGGCTTTTCAGGATTTCCGAGACCACAACATCGGCCGGATCATCGGCATTGACCATATAAATGTTGGTTCGGTGTATCATCACGTCGGATACATCCAGCTCCTGCAGATCCAAAAGGCCGCCGAAGCGCTCGCGGTCTTCTCTGTCCACCGATCCTTCTTCGTGCAGCACCTCTACCGCACCGCGTAGTTCGTCACGTCCTGATAATAGAGCCTGATCTTCACCGAAACGAACGCCGAAACGTCCCAGGATGAAGCGCACAATCAGGTCGACAGCGGCTGCAAGAGGCGAGACAATTCGAACAAAAAAGGAAATACCTGGCACCACAAAAAGCGCAAACTTGTCGGTGCGGGTGATTGCCAAATATTTGGGCATCACCTCTGCGAAGATCACCAGAAGCGGTGTTAGCACCAGCGTAGCGTAGACCAGCCCTGTCTCACCAAAGAGTGACAAGAACAGGCTGGTTGTCAAAACCGGCGACATGACATTGACCAAATTGTTGCCGATCAGGATCGAGCCGATCAGGCGCTCTTTGTTTTCTGTTAGTGAAGTGACGCTTTGTGCTCTGCGGTTACCTTGGTTCGCCAGCTGTTTCATCCGTCCGCGTGAGACGGCTGTCAGCGCTGTTTCTGAACCGGAGAAGAACCCTGACACTACGATCAAAATCAGGACAGCAGAGATGATAACCCAGGTTTCCATTTGTTCATGCTTTCATAGTACGGTCTGCAGGAATGCGCGCACTTCGGAAGATGGCACATTTTGGGCGACAAAGGCCTGCCCAATACCGCGTGTCAAAATAAAGGTCAGTTCGCCGCGCGAAACTTTTTTGTCTTGCGCGATGAATTTCAGAAATTGGTCCGCATCTTCAATGTGGCTGCGCATGGCCGATAAATCAGCGGGAAGCCCCACCGTTTCAAGGTGAGCCTTTACCCGCACCATGTCGTCCAAGCTGGCATGGTTCAGTCTTGCGGAGAACTGGTGTGCCAAGGTCATTCCGATTGCCACGCCCTCGCCATGAACGAGAATATCAGGATTGTATCGTGCAATGCCTTCCAATGCGTGGCCGAACGTATGGCCAAGGTTCAGGAGCGCCCGTTCACCGCTTTCCCGTTCGTCACGTTCCACAATGGCAGCCTTGGCGCGGCAGGAATAGGCAATGGCTTCCACGCGGTCGGCCCCGCCCGCGAATACGCCGCGCCAGTTCCTTTCAAGCCAGGCAAAGAAGGTGTCATCGCTGATCAACCCATATTTGACCACTTCGGCGTAACCCGCTTTGAATTCGCGTTCCGACAGCGTGTCGAGAATACCGGTATCAGCTATTACGAGCTTGGGTTGATGAAACGCGCCGACCAGGTTCTTGCCATGGGGTGAATTGATGCCGGTTTTGCCGCCGACCGAGGAATCGACCTGTGCCAACAGAGTTGTGGGAACTTGCACAAAATGCATGCCCCTGCGGACAATAGAGGCTGCAAAACCGGCGAGATCGCCAATGACCCCGCCGCCGAAACCAATCACTACATCATTGCGCTCAAGACGGGCATCCAGGATGCCTTCCACAACTCGCTCCAGATGGCTGTAGCTCTTGGTGGTTTCCCCCGCAGGCAGGACTATCTCGCAATGATACAGGCCCGCCGCATCGAGGGACGCTTTGAGCGCCTGCAAGTGAAGTTTGGCGACGTTGTCGTCGGTTACGATGGCACATCGCGTTTCTGGCAGAACCCTGGAGATGCTGTTTCCAGCATTGTCCAACAGGCCATCTCCGATCAAAATGTCATAAGATCGGTCGCCTAGGCCGACGCTGACGGTCTGGCTTGGGGTCATCGCTATTGTTCCTTGCTCAAATGCCGGCCAAGCGCATTCATCACATTCTCAACCATCGCGTCTTTTGAGACATCTTCCGATATTACCGTAACATCCGCTGTCGCGTACACCGGATAGCGGTCGTCTATCAGTTGTTGCATCACGGCTCTAGGATCCGGGTTCTTAAGCAGGGGACGGGTGGACTTGCGCAATACGCGTGCCATCAACAGGTCAAGGTTGGCACTCAGCCAAAGCGAAACGCCACCTTGCTTGATAGATGCCCGGGTGTCTGCGTCCATGTAAGCGCCGCCGCCAGTGGCAAGCACCATTGCCCCTTCGGCGAGCAGCCGCTTGATAACGCTTGCCTCAAGGCGTCGAAATTCCGGCTCTCCATATTGCTCAAAAATATCGGCCACCGGCATGTCAGCTGCTTTTTCAATTTCCGTATCGCTGTCAGCAAACGGCAAGCTTAGAGCGGTGGCCAGCTTTCGCCCAATGGCTGACTTTCCTGCCCCCATCAAACCGACAAGCACAATTGGTCTGCTACCCAACCCGTCGATGATTGAGCGGGTGAGTTGCAGTTTTTGCTGGTTGGATTGATTTTGTGCCATGATGACGACTTTTGCGCATGAAGTGCGAACTTGTGTCAAGCGGGCGGTCAAATAGCACAACACGTTGTGTTGCAATTGTTTGCCGAATGCCGTTATGAGCAATTGACTTTGCGGAAGAAGATATGCCGAGCCTCATTCGATTTTTGATGACGCTGTTGGTGCTGGGCGGCCTCGCCTATGCTGGCATGTTCGCTCTGACTGTTTTTGTCGAACCCAATCAGCGGGAAATGACGGTGCGGGTGCCGAGAGATCGCATCAATCCGCGTCCCGTCGAGCGCAATACCGCTCCCGTTGTTGAAGCACCCGTCTCTGATGAAGCCTCTGAGGCCCCCAGCGAACAATAGGCACTGCATCTTCCGGTAACCATTACCGTTTACATTCGTCATCATGATTGACGCTTTTATCGACATGATGTCCGCAGAGCGCGGCGCTTCCCTCCATACATTGGAAAATTATCGGCGCGATCTTGAAGACGCTGAGCGAGCGATCAGTGCGCCACGGCTTGAAGCAGCAACCGACACACAAATAGCAGCTTATTTATCCCAATTGGCGGCACGCGGATTTGCGCCTTCAAGCCAGGCCCGCCACTTGTCCAGTTTACGCCAGTTCTTCAAATTTCTTTATGCTGAAGGATTGCGCGATGATGACCCCACCGGCTTGCTGGAGTCGCCGAAAAAGCGCTCCGCATTGCCAAAAACCATGTCCGTTGAAGAAGTAACAGGCATGCTTGATCTTGCCGCCGACGAGGTGCTCAAGGTTCGTGTTGAGGGCAGCAAGACGCATGCAAACGCTTTGAGGCTGCATGCTTTTGTCGAACTATTGTATGCGAGCGGTATGCGTGTCAGCGAACTGACCGAGCTGCCCATTTCCGTATTGCGGCGCAATGAGCCGTGGTTTCCTGTCAAGGGAAAGGGCTCGCGCGAGCGTCTTATTCCGGTGTCCGGCAAGGCACAAATGGCCTTGGAGACGTACCACCAAATCTTGGATACGCACTTTGATACGAGGGGCAATGTCTGGCTGTTTCCCGACAGTAGGTTTGGCGGCCCTGTTAGGCGGCAGGTCATCGCACGTGATTTGAAAGGCCTGGCCGTCCGCGCCGGCATCAATCCATCGCGCGTTTCCCCGCATGTGTTGCGCCATGCTTTTGCCAGTCATCTATTGCAAAATGGCGCGGATCTTCGTGTTGTTCAGCAATTGTTGGGACATGCCGACATTTCAACAACGCAGATTTATACACATGTGCTGGATGAGCGTTTGCAGTCGCTTGTTGAAGAATGTCATCCGCTGGCGCAACGCACGGGAACTTGACATCGCGCGTGTGAAACGCCACGTGCGGCCATGATTATTGAACAGGGCGCGGATGTACTCTTACCTCGATTTTGAAAAGCCGATTGCTGATCTGGAAGGCCAGATCATGGAATTGAAAAAACTTGCCGAAGGTGGCGAGGGGGCTGTCGATGTGGCGGATGAAGTGGCGCGATTGGAAAAGCGCTCGCGCGAGGCACTTGTCGATGTCTACAAGAAGCTGTCACCTTGGCAAAAGGCGCAGATCGCCCGCCATCCTGATCGTCCGCACTGCATTGATTATATAGATGCGCTATTTACGGAGTTCACGCCAATTGCCGGTGACCGTAATTTTGCTGAAGACCACGCATTTATGACCGGATTTGCACGGTTTGACGGGCGTCCGGTCGCTGTGATTGGCCAGGAAAAAGGGTCCGACACAAAGTCCCGACTGAAACGAAATTTTGGTATGGGAAGGCCTGAAGGTTACCGCAAGGCTGTGCGTTTGATGGAACTGGCTAACCGATTCAACATGCCGGTGGTCACCTTGGTCGACACGGCAGGGGCGTATCCGGGTATCGGTGCAGAAGAACGTGGTCAGGCAGAAGCCATCGCCCGCTCTACCGAGATGTGCCTGAACGTCAGTGTTCCGCTCGTTGCATTGGTGATCGGTGAAGGCGGATCGGGGGGTGCGATTGCCATTGCGACGGCCAACAAGGTCTATATGCTGGAGCATTCGATCTATTCGGTTATTTCACCGGAGGCTGGCGCATCCATCCTTTGGCGCGATGCGGCGAAGGCAAAAGATGTGGCCGTGGCGATGAAAATTACCGCGCAAGACTTGCTGGAATTGAAGATTATCGACGGCATTGTGCCCGAGCCGCTAGGCGGCGCGCACCGCGACAAGGCCTTCGTCATCGAAGAGGCGCGACGTTACATCCAAAAGGGCATGAAAGCCTTTGACGGTATGTCCGGTGACGAGATCAAGAAGGCCCGCCGGGAAAAATTTCTCGCCATTGGTCGGAGCCTTTGACAAATATTGGCCCGAAAAGCGATGCACTGACATTTGCGTGAGGCGTACATGGTGAACCTTGCGGTAACCATGAGACGATAATATTCCAGTCTCAACGGATGAGGAATTTGCATGCGTGGCATGTTGAAGATCGCAGTTGCTGTTTCAGCCTTGGCGCTCCTTGCGGGCTGCCAAGCGTCTTCTGTGCTTGGAATTAACAAATCCGAAGTCCCATTGCCGCGCGATGCACTGGCGTTCATGCGGTCGCAGGGCATGACAGCCGCCTCTCCGATCATGATGCGTATCTTTAAGGAAGAAGCAACGCTCGAGATATGGAAGCAAGGGCCAACGGGCCGCTATCAACTCGTCAAGGAATATGAGATTTGTACCTATTCAGGTCAAAAGGGTCCCAAATACAAAGAGGGCGACCGGCAGGCACCTGAGGGGTTTTATTTTGTCGGCAAGCGACACCTTAACCCCAAGTCTTCCTATCACCTTTCTTTCAATCTGGGTTTCCCCAACCGGTTTGACCGCGCCCATGGCCGAACTGGTAGTCACTTGATGGTGCATGGAGATTGTTCGTCGGCAGGCTGTTATGCGATGACGGACGAATACATTGAGGAAATCTATGCGTTTGCCCGCGAGGCGTTGCGCGGCGGCCAGCAAGCCGAGTTCCAGGTTCAAGCATTTCCGTTTCGCATGACGCCAGAGAACATGGCCGCGCACCGCAATGATCAGCATTTTGAATACTGGACCATGCTGAAGCAGGGCTATGACCATTTTGAGCTGACCAAGCAGCCGCCGAAAGTCGACGTGTGTGACCGACGCTATGTGTTCAACGTGGCACCAACAGAAGATGGCATGAAATTCAATGCCGTTTCGCAATGTCCTGAACTGCAGATGCCGCGTAATCTAGCCTTGGCCTACTCGGAAATGGCCAGTGAACACACATTGGCTTTTGAAAATGCCGTCGCCCGCTTGGAGGGCCGAAAAAAGATCCTGGAACAAGGCCTGCAGCAGAGCCTTATTCCTGCTGAGACGCTTGCCATTATCGAAGCCTCCATCACCGCTCCACCGCCTTTTGAAGAGCCGGTTGAACCTGTGACCGCTGAAGTCATTAATCCCGTAACGCCAACCGTTGCAACTGTCGCGCAGACAACGGTCGACGTTGTGGAGACTTCTGTACCAAGTGAAGGTAGCGGGCTGTTTCCAGTCGCACCACCTCCGCCTGCCGCCGTTGTGATCACCGGGCCGGTGAATGAAACCGCCGGTCAGTAGTGCCTCTCATGTCTGATGTTCGCAATCTGAGGGGCCTGAAGTGCCCATTGCCTGTGCTGCGGGCGCAAAAATATTTGCGCGAAGTCTCAGTGGGTGACCGCATTTGGATTGAAACAGACGATCCCTTGGCAGCGCTCGATGTTCCCCATTTCTGTCAGGAAAAATCGCATCCGCTTGTTTCTTGTGAGGAATTGGACGATGGCGCGTTCCGCTTTCAAATCGAGCGGGGCCAGTAGCGCCACAACTAGCTCGGGCGTCTTGTGGGCAAGGGCGCCGTCAGCCCGTCGCGTAGTCGAAACTGTTCCATGTCATCGATATCGCTGGCCGGTTCAAGAACCGGACGAGGCAACGGAACCGGGTAGGCACGGATCACCGCACGATCGAGCACAATGGCCGATGCGCTTGCACCAATGGCGCCTCCAAGTCCCGTACCGATGGCGCGTGGTTCACGCGTTAGCGGCTGGATCAGATCGGTTTCAAAGGCAATAAATCCTTCAATCTGGCGACCGTCCCAGCGGGCAGCCCTGGCTTCTTCTGTGCAGACCTTCGGACGAAGGTTGGCGGTGATTACGGAAGCTTCTGAAGGACGTGGCAGCGTATCGATATAATTCGATGTGGCGGCCAGTTCGGTATCAAAACCCCTTTCCAAGAGCGTTGCGCTCTTTTCGGCGCGCGCCTTCTGGCTTTCTTCCCCCAGAACGATCGCAATCAATGTGCGCCCGTCGCGCGTTGCGCTCGCGGCTATGTTAAAGCCGGACGCGCAAACAAATCCGGTTTTCATACCGTCCGCGCCTGCGTAGCGACCGAGCAGCAAATTGTAGCTGGTGGTAATTGCATCGCCCGTCTGAATTGCTTCTGCCTCGAAAAGGCTGTCATATTGTGGGAAGCGTCGGCGGATTTCGCGCGCCAAAATGGCTAAGTCGCGCGCGGTCGAATATTGATCTGGATGATCCAAACCGTGGGCGTTCGCAAAACGCGTATCAGTCATACCCAGTGACCTGGCCGTTTCGTTCATCTTGTCGACAAATGAATCTGCTGTGCCGGTAACCGCCTGCCCTAATGCAACTGCGACATCGTTTGCGGATTTGATGATGAGCATTTCCAACGCATTTTCGACGGTCATCACTGAGCCGACGGGATAGCCCATTTTGCTTGGCGGTGCACTGGCCGCCACTACGGACATGCGAACTGGCGCACTCAATGACAAAATGCCATCTTCTATTGCTCTGAACGTCACATAGGCAGTCATGAGTTTGGTCAGTGACGCTGGGCTCCAGCGGTCAAAGGCTTGCTCATGGTGGATCACGCGACCAGTTTGAGCGTCAACCAGGATCGCAGGCGCGGCGGGCGCGTCCGTTGCTGCGAAGGCCGCCGCTGCGAAGGCCGCCGCTGCGCAAGCAAGGAACCGAACTTTTGTGCGGTAGTGTCTCATCGCCGCTGTCTAGACCAGCAACATGTCGATAACAAGAAACTGTCAGAGGCGAGGCTTGTCTCCGACAGGTTCCGTCTCCATCTTGTCGTTCAAGGGAGACAGCCATGCCGATTTTGAACCGAGCCGCCGAATTGCAAGATGAAGTCAAAGGCTGGCGCCGCCATTTGCATCAGCATCCGGAATTGATGTTTGACGTGCACGAGACGGCTCGCTTTGTGGAAGAAAAACTGCGGCTTTTCGGTGTTGACGAGGTCGTCACAGGTCTTGGGCGAACCGGTGTGGTGGGTGTGATCAAAGGCAACCGTGGTGCGGGCGAGACACTGGGTCTTCGCGCTGATATGGACGCTCTGCCGATCAAGGAAGCGACCGGCGCCAGCTACGCTTCGAAGATTGACGGAAAGATGCACGCGTGCGGCCATGACGGACACACTGCCATGCTGCTGGGCGCCGCCAAGTATCTTGCAGAAACCCGCAATTTCAACGGGACCGTCATTGTGATTTTCCAACCCGCAGAGGAAGGTGGCGGTGGTGGACGTGAGATGGTTCAAGACGGGTTGATGGAGCGTTTTGGCATCGACCGTGTCTACGGGATGCACAACATGCCGAACCTGCCCGTCGGCGAGTTCATGATCCGAAGTGGTGCCTTCTTTGCTGCAACCGATCAGTTTTTGATCACCGTCAAGGGCAAGGGCGGCCATGCGGCCATGCCACATCAAAGTGTTGACCCCATTGTTGTCGGTGCCCAAATTGTTCAGGCTTTGCAGACCATCGCTTCGCGAAACGTTGACCCCGTCGGCTCCGTTGTTGTTTCAGTGACGCAGTTTAATGCAGGTAAAGCCTTCAATGTCATTCCTGAGGCAGCGAAAATTGCCGGAACGATACGAACGCTTGATGCTGACATACGCAGCCAAAGTGAAGAGCGCCTGAAAGATATTGCTGCGGGAATTGCCGCCAGTTTCGGCGCGCAAACCGATGTCCAATTCTGGCGGGGATATCCCGTGACGGTCAACGATCTTAATGAAACAGAAACCGCGATCGACAATGCGGTGTCCATTGTCGGTGGCGACAAGGTGGGCCGTGACATTGATCCCTTCATGGGCGGGGAGGATTTCGCCTACATGCTGGAAGAACGCCCAGGCTCGATGATCTTGATCGGGAATGGTGACAGTGCCGGTCTTCATCATCCCGCCTATGACTTCAATGATGAGATTATCCCTTACGGGATCAGCTATTGGGCCAGCTTGGCGGAGAACAATCGTGCAGTCTGACGTGCAAATCCGAGCTTTTGGCGAAGCTGATCTCGATGAGTTGGAGCGTCTATATCCCGCAGCCTTTCCTCAGGAAGAGTTGCGCCCTCTGGTCCGTGAGCTTTCTGATGCTTCTGAAGACGTTGTTGCATGGGTCGCGGAGTTGAAAGGCACCGTCATGGGGCACATTGCCTTTGCCCGATGCGCGGTCGGCAATCTGCCCAATGTCTATTTACTAGGGCCTCTGGCGGTAACACCACAGCATCAACGAAAAGGCGTCGGCAAAGCGCTGATTGCTTTTGGACTTGCGGACCTGCGCGAGCGCAACGCGAGCCATGTCTATGTGCTTGGCGATCCTAACTATTATGGTCGACATGGCTTTAAGAGCGAAAGAACGGTGTCGCCTCCTTTTGAACTTCCTGCACAGTGGGACGGTGCATGGCAGTCGATTGCCCTTTCTGGTGATGTTGCGGCGTCAAAGGGGACGTTGTTAGTGCCACCGGTTTGGGAAAAGCCCGAGCTTTGGTCAGACTAGCCCTCGGGATCCAACCCGTCGGGACAATAAATCTTTTTGAGGACCGCCAGCACGGCTGCAACCTCATCTCCCTTGAGCGAGTAAAAGATGGTTTGTGCCTCGCGGCGTGTGTCGACCAGACCGGCATCGCGCAGCTTCTTCAAATGATGCGACATTGTCGGCTGGGCGAGCGCCGCATACTCCGCAAGCCGTACAACACTCCATTCTTTTTCCGCCAACGCGCAAAGTATGCGCAGTCGCACCGGGTTGGAAAGCATCTCCATCAACCGCGCCGCTTGATCGATTTTTGGCGCCAACTGCTCAGCCATGCTTGGTGTATATGTAGCATCTTGTATATTCATAAATATCAATATACATTGCGGCTCGTTAAAATTACAAGTTGGAGGTAATGCGCCTATGACGACTGAGTTTACACCTTTTGCCTCGCTGTTGGGTGGCATCCTTATTGGGATATCCGCTGTTTTGCTCATGTTGGTTCAAGGGCGCATCGCCGGTATGACCGGTATTTTTGCTGGCATTTTGCCGGGCGCGGGCAATCACGAAATCAGTTGGCGTGTCACCTTCCTTGCAGGTGCTATCATAGCGCCAGCTGTTTATTTGCTGGCCGGGGGATCGGTGCCTTTCGCCGTGCCGGTCTCGACAACAATGATGATCATTGGCGGTTTTATCGTTGGTTTGGGTGTCACCTTTGGCTCCGGATGTACCAGTGGGCACGGTGTTTGCGGCATAGCCCGTTTTTCACCGCGTTCGATTGTAGCAACGGTCGTTTTTATGGCCGCGACATTTGTGACGGTCTATGTCGTCCGTCACCTTTTGGGCTTGGGAGGCTGACACGATGAAACATGTTTTGACGCTTCTGACAGGTGCTCTATTTGGGCTTGGTATTGCGATTTCCGGAATGGCCAATCCCGCCAAAGTCGTGAACTTTTTTGACATTGCCGGCACTTGGGATCCAAGCCTGATTTTTGTCATGGGCGGTGCGTTGATCACCACAATGATCGGATACAGGCTTGTTTTTGGTGCACGCTCAATGCCTCTGTTTGAGGCCAGGTACCATCTGCCGACGCGCCGTGACATTGACCCACAATTGGTAGGAGGGTCGGCCTTGTTTGGTGTCGGATGGGGAATCAGCGGATTTTGTCCCGGTGGTGCAATTCCGGCGTTAGGTCTTGGTCATTGGGAAGTTCCCGTTTTTGTCGCTTCCATGGCTGTCGGTGTCATGATTGCGCGCACTATTCTTCACGGGCGCAGCACCGTCGCGCCCGCTTAGATGCCAGCGATCCTGGCGGCAAAGCTAGTTGGCTTTGTCGCTGGCGGCGGCGCAGATTATCGCTTTAGCCGTGCCAAAAAGCTGTTTGAGGTGGGCTGCGTCAGCGGCATCGCGCTTGATCTGCGTAATTGTGCTTTTCAGCATCGCTGCAAGCAGATCAAGAGAAACCCCGTGTGCTTCCAGTTGCCCTTTGTAGGGCGAGAGCGCGGTGCGGATTGTTTCTTGGTACAGCTCTTTAATCTCTGCGCGCCGATCCGACGACAGTTGCTGTTCGATCTCCAGAACCTCCTCAAGGTGTGGGAGCGTCAGCATCACCTCGTACGGCTTTTCAACCAGGTGGCGAAATAAAATGTCTAAACGTCCTGACAGATCAAGGACGGTTGCGCATTCGCTTTCCACCGCATTGCGCGCCTCGCTGGCGTAATGGAGGAAGGCAGCAAAGATGAGGTCTTCTTTGCTGGCGAATGCGTTGTAGACCGTCTGTCTCGCAACACCTGCCGCGGACGCAATTTCGCCCATCGACGTCTTGCTGACCCCATAATGAGCAAAAAGGCAAAACGCGGCCTCAATGATTGTCGCTTCGCGCGCGTGCATCACATCGAGGTAGACAGTTCAGTTAATCTTGTCAAACGTGCGTGGCCATATCGACAATTCTGGTACTTTTGACGGATCACGCGGGGATTGATATCCGGGCACGAAAACCTTCTTTGAGCTGCTTGAACTCCAGCGTGCCGCCGTTTGCGCGTGCCGCTTCCTCGGTGATGGCCAGACCGAGGCCCGTGCCGTTACCCGAACGAGCCTTGCTGCCTCTCGCAAATGGCCTCAACAAGGACGTCACCTCCTCATCTGTCATGCCGGTACCGCTGTCGATCACATCAATATATACATGACCTCCCAGACCCCCGGTTGTCGCAACGATCGGCGCCTCACCATATGCTGTGGCATTCTTGATCAGGTTGCCAACTGCTCGTGTAAGTGCGGTTTGTTTGGCTTCAACGATGATGTCGTCATGAATTCGAATTTCAATTTCACCATCAAGTGCCGTGTTGTCAGCGGCATCCTGAACGAGCGAAGAGAGGGAGAAGGAGCGCTTTTCTTCCGCTTCAAACCCGCGGGCATATTCCAAAAACTGGCCAAGCATCAATTCGATGCGATTGATCTGCGCAACGGCCCCATCCAGCAACTCTGTTTCCACGCCTTTGAAAAGCGCCATCGAAAGGCGAAGTTTGGTCAGTGGTGTGCGCAAATCGTGGCTGACGCCGGCAAGCAATAATGCGCGATCGGCTTCGCCTTGCCGCAACCGCGCTGTCATATCGTTGATCGAACGTGACACAGCTGCCACTTCAAGTGGTCCCGTTTCATCCAGCTTGGGCGCCAAAACGGGAGAGCTGAACTCACCCAAATGGTTCTCAAGTGCCCGCAGCGGTTTTGAGACCAGTTGGAAAAGCGCAATGCCACCCAAGAGTGCTGAAAACAACCCAAAAGAGATAGCGAAAATATATCCCAATTGAGCTGGCAGTACTTGTGCGGTTTGGACGGTCAGCCACATATCTGAGCCTGATCTCTCCAAAGGCATCCAAATCTGGCGTTGGCCATCGACGAAGATCTTATCCTCTTCGAGCTGCGGGTTTCTTAAAAATATTGCTCGTCGAAGTTCTCGAACAAGCAGGTTTTGGGCCCCGTCATATGCCTCCGGAGCTGGGCCCGATTTTAACTTGATCGGGAAATCGCTTTCCAAGTTGGCCTCTTCAATCATCTGTTGCCAATCGCCGGAACTGTTACTTTCCATAGAAGAAAGAATCACGGTGATTAGCCCTGAAACAACTTTCCCCGTCATTTCCATATGCGGGCGGACGTACGCTTCAACCGTAAAAAGGGATGCCGAAATGAAGCTGCTGAAAATGCATATGACAAGCACCGCTATATTCTGCTTCAGAAGGGTGTTAAACATCGTCTCCGACCATCATGTAGCCAGTGCCCCATACGGTCTTGATCAGTTGAGGTGTATCGCTATCGTCACCGATGGCTTTTCTCAAACGTGCAACTTGAACATCGATTGCCCTGTCGGTAACAGCCAAATCGTGGCCGTGTACCCGATCGATGATTTGCGCGCGCGTCAAAGGCCGTCCGCGGCTTTGCAGCAAAGCAGCCAGAAGAGCAAATTCGCGACTGGACAGCTGGAGTGGCTCCCCATCACGCTTGGCAATCATCGTTGAAAAATTAACCTCCAGCGGTCCCACATGGGCGGTTTGGTCCAGCGCGATGGGCCCCATGTTTCGTGTCCTGCGACACACCGCATTTAGTCGCGCTACAAGTTCGCGCGGTTCAAACGGTTTTGCCAGATAATCGTCTGCGCCAAGCTCCAAGCCGATAATACGGTCGATTGGATCGCCTTTTGCTGTGAGCATAATGATCGGGATCTGTTCGCCTTCAACCCGCAGTCTGCGGCAAATGGACAGTCCATCCTCGTCCGGCATCATTAAGTCCAGTACAATCACATCGGCCGGGTTGCGTGCCAGCTCACGCCGCATGCTCGGCCCGCCATCAACAGCGCGCGCCTCAAAACCGTGTTCCCCCAGAAACCGGCGAAGCAATGATCTCAGTTCCGGATCATCATCGACGACCAAAACTCGATTTGTCTTCTTGTCCATGCCCGAGTTTCTCACACACTTTCCCCGTCTGCTTCTCGAAATTGTTACAGAGTATGACACGTCCAGCATGGTGTAACAAAGCGTTACAACTCGGCTGTTTTGCGCAACACTTCCGGCATTTTGGGATGAAAGAGGTTGGGCACACAAACATTCCGACGAATTTGAGTTTCGTGGTGGAGGAAAGATGAGACGAAAAAAAGCAGCAATGACACTACTCAGTTCAATCTCATCGGGCGCTGTTCTTCTCTTCCTATCGCTGCCGGCCGCTCACGCGGACCAAACGTTCATGACGCTTGCGAAAGAAAATTACCTTCAGGCGGACGTGGATGGCGATCTGATGTTAACGCTCGATGAGTTTACGAAATTCGTTGATCTAAATGCCAATGACGGCTTGGGCCGTGCCGGTATGATCCGTGACCGAGGCATGCATGGTTTTGCTTTCCGGCGGGTAGACTTAAATTCCGACGGGTTGGTTGCGCCCGATGAACTTTCTGCAATGGCACGCTGATCCCCCCGTCAACGACTGACCTTTTTTGCGCCAGTCAGTGTATTGCAGTCGGCCTGCTCTGATCTTTCAGAGCAGGCCTTTTTTATTGATCGCGCGGCCGTTGAAATGAAGTGCCTGTCCCAGAGTTAATCCTAGCGCAACAATTTGTAGTATTTTGGTTGGCCGTGGAAACATCGCGGAAACAGTTACAACGCAACTTGCGATCGTGGCGGCCAGGCCAGGCCACTAATTGGGAGCAAAAAAATGCATTCAACAAAGATTAAAAACACTATTGTTGCGACCGTTTTTGCAAGCTTGATGGGCACAAGCGCTTCCATTGCCGGCGTATTCGCTGTCAACACACATGGCGTGGTTTCGACTGCGGTCGCAGCTAACGGCAAAGTTCACGCGGTACAATATTTGCCGCACCGCCATGCCCACGCATATCGTCGTGTTGTCGTGCCAAACGCTTCTGTGACGGTTAATGGCGTCAATGGTTCGGCAACAGCATCACGTGCAGTGTCAGGCAATGGTGACGGCACTTGGAGTGCTGAGCGTTCCGGCAGCGCCACAAACTACAATACCGGCGTTACATGTTCGCGAAACGGTTCTTATGAATCGGCAACCGGTGTCGGTACTTTTTCTCGCTCATGCAGTGACTGACGACTGATCTTCCGACAAGTGGCTGGGATTACACCATCCATCTAAAGGGCTGAAGGGACGAAAGCCAATGAACGCCAAATTGATGACTGCCGGAATTATCGCTGGCCTGGCTTTGCCGCTAGGAATCTTTTTGTTGGCAAATGTAAATCCACCTGAGCGACGAACTTGCGCAGCTCCGGTACAAGGCTCTGAGGTCGCTTCACATGGTTGTCTGGACGACGGACAATTGCGATCGAAAACCATGTTTGGTCGACGCTTCTTGCATCTCGCCGATGTCGCTCTCCAAATGAGAAACCAGAACGAGGACACGGATACGAACAAGGCTATTGTTTACACGTTGCCCATCCTTTCGTTTGTTGTTGGAGATACCGTTTCAATTCTGCACACGCCCGGCGGAGACACGTTTATCAGCGTCAACAGCTTAACCGCATCGTCATTTGATGTCGTAGAGCTGCCATTTGGTTGGACATTGGAATCAAAGCAGTTGACCGGACCGATAGCAGCCGAACTTTTCAAAGAGGCGCGTGCGGGTTAATTGGATAACAGCGCTTAGGGCTAAGAGCGTATTGGATATCGGGATTTGCCGAAGCAATTGAGCCTTTGGGGGGCTTTGGCTTTCCTTTTTGTCTCTTTTGTTGCCTGGCACCAGCGCTTCATTTGACCATGATTTGGCGCAGTTTGATTCTTTGACCATTATGAGATGCCGCAGCCGTCGTGACCTTCTAAAGGTCATCGAGACGAATAGTTTCCACAATGCGGTCAAGGACAAATTCACCTCTCTTGAAGCCTTTTTTTGCCACCCCAGCTGAAATGAGGCCTTCGATATCGTTGCCCAGTATTGTGGGGTTCATTTTCCTGATCATCGGCGTGGTCGGCCAATTTGGTATAAACGCCAAGAAAAGGCGTCGACCACAATTTAAAAACACGATTGCCATCCCATTGTTGCAGGGTACAAGCTTCTTCTTGTTATCTTTATGAGGTCTTGTAACTTGGGCAATCAGCAACGTGAATTGGCGGTAAATCTTTTTATGGCCGGCGTAGAAGCCGCCGAACCTGAATCAATTACCAAGCAAGCCGTGGTCTCCCACCATGCGGCTTTGGACCATGGACCGATCACCATTATCGCAATCGGCAAAGCGTCCATACCCATGATGCGCGGAGCGCTTGATGCTCTTGGTGAGCGTGAAGTTGCACGCTCGATTGCAGTGACGAATCGTGAGAATTGGGTCTCCATCGACGGTGTGGACGTGTTCCCCGCTGGCCACCCCGTCCCCGATACTGAGGGTGCGGTTGCGTCTCAAAAGATCATGGAAACCGTCGCGTCACTGACTTCCGATGATGTCCTGCTATTCCTGATTTCAGGCGGCACGTCAGCCATGTTACCCGCGCCTGCCGGCGAGCTGACCTTGCAAGATGAGGTCGCCGCCACAGAGGTGTTGTTGGCGAGCGGCGCGCCGATCGATGCGGTAAACCGGGTCCGATCCCGATTGTCGAAGGTCAAAGGCGGCGGCCTGTCAAGACTTGCCGGTGAAACGCCAATCGTGACGCTCATGCTTTCAGATGTTCCTGGCGACGTTCCGGCGATAATCGGGAGTGGTCCCACCATAACCTCGACGGTCTCCGACGAAGAGATCGCACTGACGATCCGCGACTACAATCTCGAAGCGCGGCTCGATGCAGCTGTAATGAGCCATCTGCGAAGGTCCACGGCAGACGAAGAAACCAAGATCGGGCCGCGTCATGCAGAAGTGATCGGATCAAACAAGATTTCGCTCAACGCTGTCTGTGCGGCTGCCAGGAAGCTCGGCATACATGTCGAAGTTGTTTCAGATTGGCTTGAGGGTGATGTTCAGGAAGCTGCCGACAAGTTCGCCGCATCGGCGCAGCAGTGTGACCGGTGGCCATCGATCTTGGTTGCTGGTGGGGAAACAACAGTACAACTGGTCGGTGATGGCAAGGGCGGCCGTAATCAAGAGCTGGCATTGCGATTTGCTGCGTCGACCGATGATATTGTTGTCCCTTGGGTGTTCTTGTCGGGTGGTACTGACGGTCGTGATGGTCCGACGGACGCAGCAGGCGGATTGGTTGATCACACGACCCTGTCCCGTCTTGGGCAGGAACATGCTGAAAAAGCGCTTGCCAACAATGATGCCTACCACGCCCTTCTGTCGTGCGGTGATTTGTTGATAACCGGCGGGACGGGCACCAATGTCGCTGATCTTCAGATCTTGGTGCTGGGCTCGATCAACGCTGATACTTTATAAACGGCGTCAAGTTGCCCACATCGTCATAAAGTCGGCGCGCGGTCTCGTTGAAATGCTGGGTTGTCCAATAGACGGTTGGCGCTTTCTCTTGATCTGCTTTTACGTAAACCGCTTCAATGAGTGCGCGACCAACACCCTTCCCGCGTGCATCTGGTGCGGTGAAAAGGTCCTGTAGATAACAAACCTTTTCCACCTTCCATGTGTGCCGGTGAAAGAAGTAATGCACTAAACTAACAGTTTTGCTGTCATCCCATGCCAACAGGCATGACGGTTCATCGGGTCGATCAATGAAAAGCCGGTTCCACGTGGTGGAATACACTTCCTCCGAGACACTTGTTTCGTAAAACTCCAGATACTGTGTCCACAGGTCCCGCCACACGTTACGATCGCCAGGTCGGGCGCTGCGTATCTCGATCACATGCGATCCTTTCCAATATCGGCCACATCATAAGGTGTTGTTTGATAGACTTGGTTGATCCAATTGCCAAAAAGCAGAAACGCATGGCTACGCCAGCGATTTTTTGGTTCCTTATCCGGATCGTCGTCAGGGAAATAGTTTTGCGGGATTGATATCGGTGTGCCGTTTTCAAGGTCGCGGAAATACTCGTTTGCCAATGACTGGCTGTCATATTCAATGTGATTGAAAATGTAGAGACGGTTGGCAAAGGCCTCGTGAAGTAAGCAAACGCCGGTCGCGTGGCTCTCCATCAGAACGTCGAGACTGGCCTCGGATGGAAACTCGTTTTTGCGCACCTCAGTCCAGCGCGAAACCGAGATTTGGAAATCGTCTGAAAAGCCTGCCAGATAAGGCGAGCTGGGGTTCTGATTGATGTGCCGGTAAACGCCAAACGCCTTCTGCGGTAAAGTGTGTTTGGGGATTTTGTGAAAACGGTAGGCGGCTGCCATTGCACCCCAACAGATGAAAAAGGATGAGTGAACATTGGTTGTTGTCCAGTCCAAAATCTCGGTCATCTCGGTCCAATAGGTCACATCCTCAAACGGCATGGTTTCGATTGGCGCGCCCGTGATGATGAAGCCGTCAAATTTCTCATCGCGAACCTCTTCCCAGGTTTTGTAAAACGCAATGAGATGTTCCTCGGGCGTGTTTTTTGACTTGTGGCTGCCGATTCGCAACAATGAAAGATCTACCTGAAGTGGTGTTGAGCCCACCAGCCTAGCGATTTGTGTCTCGGTTCGGATTTTGTCCGGCATCAAATTGAGAAGGCCGATGCGCAGCGGACGAATGTCCTGCCGGGCCGCCATATCCTCGTCCATCACCATCACACCTTCCTTGCGAAGTGTGCGGCGGGCGGGCAGGGACGATGGAATACGAATGGGCAATTTTTGGTCTCACTCTTGCTTGCGCTACAGGGAACACAGTCTGTGAGACGCGGCCCTTTAGCGAGTTGTTTAACGTGGCTGCAAGCCGACCGGCCAAATCACCACAAGGACGTGCATGTAATGGGCAAAGCCCGTTTCGTCAATAATCGGTACAATTGCGGGCGCGTTTCATTGTGCGGCGCACAGTTGTCATACTCCCATGTTAGTGCGCGCACGGGGATGATTAGAAGACCACAGGGGTTTAATATGACTATTGCTACGCGAACCGAGATGAGCGATTCGGCCTATGACATGACAAATGTCATCATCTTTCCCGGGTTGAGAGCCCAACCGGTACGGTTGCGCCGACCCTTGTTTGCCGCATTCCCCGAACGGGTATGCAATGTGCGCCATACGTCGCACATTTTGCGCGCCTCGGCACCACTGCGCCCGCCACTGGCAAGGGGAAGTGTCAGTCCCTTGTTTTGACCGCGTCGGTTTTTGCGGAGTTTTACCGGGTTGGGGTGGGCGTGTCGCCGCGGTAATCGTAGAAACCACGGCCGGTTTTGCGTCCCAGCCACCCGGCTTCAACATATTTTACCAGAAGCGGGCAGGGCCGGTATTTGGTATCTGCCAATCCGTCATGCAGCACCTGCATGATCGCCAAGCATGTATCCAATCCGATGAAGTCGGCAAGCTCCAACGGCCCCATGGGATGATTGGCCCCCAGTTTCATGGACTGGTCTATGGATTGTACGTTCCCGACCCCCTCATAAAGCGTATAGATCGCTTCGTTAATCATCGGGATCAGGATCCGGTTGACAATAAATGCCGGGAAGTCTTCCGATACAGTTGCGGTTTTGCCGAGTGTATCGACATAGTTTTTTCCGGCCTGATAGGTTTCATCTTCGGTCGCGATGCCCCGAACGAGTTCGACCAATTTCATCACGGGAACCGGATTCATGAAGTGAATACCCATGAACTTCTCCGCTCTGTCGGTCTTTTGTGCCAGACGAGTAATCGAGAGGGAGGATGTGTTGGTCGCGATGATCGCGTCAGGTTTCAAAATCGGGCAAAGCTCGGCGAAAATCGAGTTCTTGACGTTTTCATTTTCACTGGCCGCTTCGATCGCCAGGTCACACTGGCTGAGCGCACTCAAGTCTCCGGCGGCTCGAAGATTGTTTGCAATTGCTGATTGCACCTCGGCTGACATCTTTTCTCGCGCAACGAGTTTTTCAGCTGTCGCGTTGATTTTATCGATGGCTGCGGTGGCGTTTTCGACCGAGACATCAGTCAGGACGACTTGATAGCCGGCTGCGGCAGAAACCTGCGCAATGCCTGCGCCCATCTGTCCGGCACCGATGACGCCGATAGTTTTGATATCAATTGCCATTTTATTGATCCCATCCAAACCGTTTTCTCCGAGCCTGCCTCTTGTGCACTGCAATGTAAATGCGTGTTTAGGCGACACATGCCGGAAAAAGGAACTATTCGATGAATGTCACTTGTACGCCACGACGAACAAGTCGGGCGAGTTCCAGAGCATCCCAGTTTGTCAGGCGCACACAGCCGACGCTCGCCGTTATGCCAATCTCAGATGGTTCGGGTGTGCCGTGAATGCCGTAGGTGCGTTTTGACAAACCGATCCAGGCATTGCCGACAGGACTGTTGGGACCTGCAGGGAGCCGCACCAAGCCGCTGGACAGGCCCGGCTGGGCGGAACCGTTGGGATCATAGGTGTATTGCGGGTTTTGAGCCTTGTTTTTTACGCGATGTGTGCCCGATGGGGAGGGTGTGGTTTCAGAGCCGATGGATGCCGGATAGGCGGCGATCAGTTCACCATTTTCCGCATAGGCGCGTACTTGCAATCTCGTTTTGTCGGCTTCTATGCGCGCCACCCGCTTTTGCAAATCGCGCCCGATATTGGCGACCCGAATGATGGTGCCGGGTTGTTCAAAATCAGCTTCCCCGTTGAGCGCACGCAGGTAAGCCTCGTCCATGTGAAAGCGCTCGGCCAGCATTTCGACCACGTTGCGAAATCCGATGCGTGGCAGTTTTGCCTGATCAACATAGAGCGGCGGGATGTCGGGCGTAAAAGGGCCGGACAGATCATTCTTTGTTATTTCATAGGTGTCGAAAAGCGGGGTTGCGCTGACATGGTTCAAACCGACAATCAACCGCTCGTCCGGCCGCTTGCGGTTGTGGGTCGCAAGAGCCTGGCGAAAGCGAGGTGTGTCGCGGCCGTCGATGACACCTGGCGAAAATCCGCGTTGGTCCAGGATGATCTGTGTTCTGGCGACCGAGATGGAAGTCGTGCCAGCGGCGTGATCTACCGGTGCCCTATCAGTGGGTTTGTAGGACTGGCTACCGCCGACAATTATTTTGTCAAAATCATCGGACGTGGGCGGAAGCGCGAAAGCGGATGTGCCCGCGCAAGCAATAACGCAGAGACTGAGGAAAAGCTGGATATATCGTGGCATGATCATGGGCCCATCGCACCGCTACTTCGTGGCTGCAATAGGGACTGTTAACAATAACCGCAAGAAGTTCGGCCGATACAACCGACGTTAAACCTGCGCGCGTAAGGTTAGCCAAGAGGAACTTAAAGGTAACATGCAGGGTGATATGAAAGTCGCGCGGACGCTCGGGAGGTTTTGGCGTAACAGAGCAGGCGGCTTTGCGCTGCAGGCGTCGGTGCTTTTACCGATCTTGCTTGGTGCGGCGGCCGGTACGCTGGACTTCATGAACTACGCCAACCACCGGTCACAGCTCCAAGAAGCGGCGGATGCTGCTGCGCTGGCGGCTGTGCGCGAAGCGGCCATCAAGGGTTGGAACGCTCAAACCGCGCAGGCAATTGCAAGCGCTGTTGTGCAAGCCAATCTTGCCAAGACACTCGATGATAGCACTACATTTTACAACACCTTGGCAAAGCCGGACGAGAAAAACCGCAAGGTCAAGGTGGTGGTGACCCAAGACCATTACCCTTACTTCGCCGCCCGTTTCTTCCCGACCCCGCAAATCACCGTTGATGCCGTGGCAACGTCTGCTGCCAGCAGCGACAACATTTGTGTCATTGCCCTTGAAGACAAAAACCAGTATGCCGTTGATTTGAAAACGAAGTCATCATTAACGGCATCGACCTGCGCGGTCTATTCCAATTCTGATCACAGCAACGGTATCAGGATCAGCGGCGATGGCAGGCTTGAGGCCGGTTTGATTTGTTCTAGCGGCGGCACACAGGGACCTAACGCAAACTATGTTGGCAATACTGTTACGAACTGCCCGACTGTCAGTGACCCGCTGATTGCGCGTCCCAAACCAACAGTGGGTGGCTGCACTTACAACAACCGTCAGATCACCGGCCAGACGGTTACGTTGACGCCAGGCGTCTATTGCGGCGGACTGACTGTAGGGAGCGGTTCGAATGTAACGTTCGGTTCCGGTATCTACATCATCAAGGACGGTGTTCTCACGGTTGAAACGAACTCAACTGTTGTGGGTCGTAATGTGGGCTTTTTCTTTACCGGCGCTTCGACCTATTTGGAATTTCTTGGCAGTGCTGACATTGATCTGGAAGGCCCGAAAAGCGGTCCCATGGCAGGTATGCTGTTTTATCAAGATCCGGCCAATGGCCACGAGACTTTCACCATAGCATCTGAAAATGCACGCAACATGGTCGGCGTCATTTACCTGCCAAACGGTGCCCTGGATGTTGCAACCGGCGGCACAGTCTCCAACGAATCCGCTTATACGGCGATCATTGCGAAAACGCTTAACTTGGACAAGGGCCCGAACCTTGTCCTCAATACCGCCTATGGTTCGACGGACGTGCCTGTGCCCTCAGCGTTATCAGGAAAGGCTGGCGAGACACGGTTGGTTGACTAGATTTTGTCAGATTAATCCCAACTCAGCTCGCTTCTTCTTGCTGAGGCCCTTGGCCACAATGGTGTGGCTGGCGCGGATATAGTCTTTCAGATCGCTATCAGTCATCGTTGTCGCGTCCGTGCGCTGTATCCACCTCATCGCGCGTGATGTGAGATAGGGGGCTGGGCGGCAGCCTGCCTGTTCCTTTAAAATATCGAAAGCAAGCGGCGAGACTTTGAACGTGACATACGGCGTTTCGCCGTCGCTCCAGCCGCCAATGGCAAACACTTTGCCACCCATCTTCCAGACATCAGCGCCGCCCCATTGCACCACATGTGTTGTGGCGGGCAGGGCGGCGCAGAACTGGTTATAGTCGTCTCGCTTCACGCGGCGGCGGCTTTGTCATCGTTGGATGCGGCGAGCCTGACCTTGAAATTCAACCGATCAGACCCGGCAACAACTTTGACGTTTGTGCCGTCGGGCACCTCGCCGCCAAGGATCAGTTCGGCCAGCGGGTCCTGCATTTCTCGCTGGATGACACGCTTGAGCGGCCTTGCACCATAGGCAGGATCGTAACCCCGCTCAGCGAGCCAAGCATAGGCTTGCTCTTCCAGTTCCAGTGTGATCTTGCGATCAGACAGCAAGCTTTCAAGACGACCCAGCTGGATCTGGACGATCTGACCCATATCCTCACGGCGCAGGCGATGGAACAGGATAGTCTCGTCGATCCGGTTCAAAAACTCCGGCCGGAAAGCTGCCTTGACCGCATCCATTACCAAATTGCGCACACTGTCGGTGTCCGTGCCGTCTTCCAGATTAACCAGGAACTCCGAGCCGAGGTTGGACGTCATGATGATCAGCGTGTTCTTGAAATCGACAGTACGGCCCTGACCATCGGTCAAACGGCCATCGTCAAGCACTTGCAGCAGCACGTTAAAGACATCCGGGTGCGCCTTTTCGATCTCGTCGAAAAGAACCACTTGATAGGGGCGGCGACGTACCGCTTCGGTCAATACGCCACCCTCATCGTAGCCGACATAGCCGGGTGGTGCACCGATCAGACGGGACACGGTGTGCTTTTCCATGAACTCGGACATATCGATGCGCACCATGGCCTGATCGTCATCGAACAGAAACTCGGCGAGCGCCTTGGTCAATTCAGTTTTGCCGACACCGGTTGGCCCGAGGAAAATGAAGGAGCCGATCGGCCGGTTCATGTCTTGCAAGCCTGCACGGGCGCGTCGCACCGCGCGGCTCACGGCTTGCACCGCTTCACCCTGGCCGACCACGCGTTTGGCCAGTTCATCTTCCATGCGCAGCAGCTTGTCGCGTTCACCTTCAAGCATCTTGTCGGTAGGAATGCCGGTCCATCGCGAGACGATGTGCGCGACATGTTCAGGCGTTACCGTCTCTTCCAGCAGATTTGATGTTGCGGCTTCGCCTGCGTTTTCGGCTTCTGCAAGCTTGGCCTCCAGTTCAGGAATTTTGCCATAGGCAAGCTCACCGGCTTTTTGGAACTCGCCGCTGCGCTGGGCGTTGGCCAGTTCATTGCGCGCTTCATCCAGTTCGCGTTTCAGATCAGCGGCAGTGCCAAGCTTTTCCTTTTCCTTTTGCCAGGCGACAGTGATCGTGTTGGATCGTTCTTCCAGATCAGCCAGCTCTTTTTCAAGCGTCTTGAGGCGATCTTTGGACGCGTCGTCTTTTTCCGCTCTTAATGCCTCACGTTCGATTTTCAGTTGGATAACGCGGCGATCCACCTCATCAAGTTCTTCCGGCTTGGAATCCACCTGCATGCGCAGGCGTGATGCCGCTTCATCGACCAGATCAATCGCCTTGTCGGGCAGGAAACGATCGGTGATGTAGCGATTGGAAAGCGTTGCAGCTGCAACCAGCGCTGAATCGGAGACACGCACCTTGTGGTGCTGCTCATATTTCTCTTTCAGACCACGCAGGATTGAGACCGTGTCCTCGACATTGGGCTCATCGGCAAAGACGGGCTGGAAACGACGTGCCAGCGCGGCGTCTTTCTCCACATGCTTGCGATATTCATCGAGCGTAGTCGCGCCGATACAGTGAAGTTCCCCGCGTGCAAGAGCGGGCTTGAGAAGGTTGGATGCATCCATCGCGCCATCGGTCTTGCCGGCCCCGACGAGCGTGTGCATCTCGTCAATGAACAGCACGATGCCGCCCGCTTCAGCTTCCACTTCCGCCAGAACCGCTTTCAGACGCTCCTCAAATTCACCGCGATATTTTGCGCCCGCGATCAGCGCGCCCATATCCAGCGCCATCAGCTTCTTGTCGCGAAGGCTCTCCGGCACGTCGCCATTGACGATACGCGCGGCCAAGCCCTCGGCAATTGCGGTCTTGCCCACGCCCGGTTCGCCAATGAGAACGGGATTGTTTTTGGTGCGGCGCGACAGGATCTGGATGGCGCGGCGGATTTCTTCATCGCGTCCGATCACCGGATCAAGCCGTCCTTCGCGCGCGTCTTCTGTCAGGTTACGTGCATATTTCTTCAAGGCATCATAGGCCTGTTCCGCCGATGCATTGTCAGCGGTACGGCCTTTGCGCACTTCGTTGATCACATCATTGAGGGCTTTGGGCGTTACGCCTGCGCGCTTTAAAATGTCGGCTGTCTTGGCCGATTTTTCCATGGTCAGCGCAAGCAAGAGACGTTCAACGGTCACATATGAGTCGCCCGCTTTTTTGGCTATGTCTTCTGCTGTTTTGAACACTTTGGCGAGTGGCTGCGCCAGATAGAGTTGGCCGTTGCCACCCTCCACTTTCGGCATTGCTTTCAGGGAGGTTTCCACGCCAAGGCGCGCTGCTTTTGCGTCGCCGCCAGCACGATCAATGAGCGAGGCTGCCAAGCCTTCACTGTCGTCAATGACGACTTTGAGAATGTGTTCAGGTGAAAATTGCTGGTGGTTTTCGCCCAATGCATAGGTTTGGGCGCTCTGGACAAAACCGCGCACGCGGTCGGTGTAGTTTTCCAAGTTCATACTCTTGTCTCCAATCCGTTCTTGCCCCGCTCGCGGCGACAAAAAAAAGTTGATCGATGACGGGAGCCCGGTTTGGCACTCCCTTCGACAAGTATATGGGTATCAAAAGTGCGGCTTGAAAGAGCTTTTATTCAGCAGCGACTTGGTGATCGCTTTCGCCACTTGCAACCGGCTCGGGCGATGGCGTCTTGGCCACTGTCTTTTCCGCAGTTGCTTCAACGTTTTCTTCGGTTGGTTCCACCTTTTTGCGGCGTGGCTTGCGGGGCTTCTTTGCGGCCGGCTGATCTGACGTTTCCACCACTACCTCGGCGGGTACACCTTCGATTTCCGGCTGCGGCCCGTCAGCGTCTATCTGGGCTTTTTCAAGCTTGTTACTACTGCTTTGTGAAGCAATGGAGTCCTCGCCTTCATTTTCTTCCGTTTCGATCGACTCGTCGGTGTCTATCTCTTTCGGTTTTTCAGGCTGTGCGGCTAAAATAATGCGATTGTAGTGCTCGGCATGTTGCAGGTAGTTTTCCGCCATAACCCGGTCACCTGCAGACTGTGCGTCGCGCGCCAAAGTTGCATATTTGTCGGCAATGACTTGCGCATTGCCCCGGATTTTGACGTCCGGTCCATTGCTTTCATATGAACGTTGCAACGGATTTTGATTGCGGCGGTTATTGTTGCCGCGATTGCGCGAACGTCGTCCGTGATTTTGTGGTCTCATAAGTCGCCCGTTTTTGCTTTCGGTCGTATCGACGGCAAAAAACCGTTCCTGTGTGAAATCTTCTGCTTAATTTGTTGAGCGATGGCGGTTTTACCGGTCGTTGCAACACACATGCTCGCACATGCCATTGATACGGTTCGATTGGCTTACGCCATTCTTCGTGTCGGGATTTGCTACCCGGCAACCGCTATTATCTAACCAATGGTTAGCGTCCGGACTTTCATTTGCCAAGCGTTTTCGCATCAATATCATGATTATTTTGTTACGGTTTAAACAAGATAGCTCTGTCACGCCCAACCAGGTCTTTTGCAATTTGCCCAGATCTGAACCCGGCGGCTTGAAAAATAGCGCTCACGGGAGCGGCCTGATCGTGACCGACTTCTACCGCTATGATCCCGTTTGGCTTAAGAAAACCCAACGCTCTTGATGCAATGACCGCGTAGGCATTCAAACCATCAACCCCACCATCCAATGCCAAGTGGGGATCGTAGTCCTTAACATCGCGGTCTAATCCGGCAATTTCATGGCGTGGGATGTAAGGTGGGTTGGAAATGATCAGATCAAATTCCCCGCTCACCGCGTCAAACCAGTTGGACTTCAAAGCGCTAAATCGCCCAGCCAGACCCAAGACCCTGGCATTTTGACGGGCGACTACCAGCGCACCTTCGGAAATATCTACACCGACCGCCGTGGCATTTTGTGCGAGTGTTAAAAGTGTCAGCGCCAGTATGCCCGTTCCGGTGCCGAGGTCGAGGATACGACAATGCCCTTCACGCTGTGCTGTTTCCTCGACAAAAGGTCCGATCAGATCGATCAGCGTCTCCGTATCAGGCCTTGGCACCAGCGTGTCGGCGGATATGGAAAACGGGATACCGTAGAACTCCCTTTGCCCGATGATCCGGTGGACCGGTTCGCCTTTAAGCCGACGTTCCAAGGCTGCCTGAAATGCGTTGACACGCGCGAAAGTGACCGTGGTGAGCGGGTCGGTGAGGCGGACAAGTGTGGTGACGTCCGCCAAATGCTCGAGCAGAATGTTGGTATCAAGTTCCGGCGTGTCGAATCCGGCCGCCCGAAGCTGTTGAACAGCATCGGAATAAAGGTCATGCGCCGAATAAGCTTTGGGATGCGAACTTGGATCAACCATCTTCTTCGCCTGTGAGCAGCTTAGTTTGAAAGTCTTTGATCAATGCGTCGACCAACTCTTCAAGCTCACCCTCAATCACACGGTCGAGCTTGTAAAGTGTCAAGTTGATCCGGTGGTCCGTCACGCGCCCCTGAGGGAAATTATACGTTCTGATCCGTTCTGATCGATCACCGGAGCCTACCTGGACTTTGCGGGCCTCCGATCTCTCATCGGCTGCTTTTTGGCGTTCCATGTCGAAGAGGCGCGCACGCAGGATTTCCAACGCGCGGGCTTTGTTGCGGTGTTGGGACTTTTCGGCCTGAACCACAACAATTCCAGATGGGATATGGGTAATGCGTACCGCAGAATCAGTAGTGTTGACGTGCTGGCCGCCCGCGCCGGATGCTCGCATCGTGTCAATGCGTATGTCCTCGTTTTTGATTTCAACATCGACTTCGTTGGCTTGGGGCAAGACAGCTACCGTTGCGGCGGATGTGTGAATTCGACCGCCTGCTTCGGTCTCTGGCACTCGTTGGACGCGATGAACACCACTTTCAAATTTCAGCTTGGCGAACGCGCCTTTTCCGGCAACAGACGCGATGATTTCCTTAAATCCACCGGCATCGCCTTCCGCCGAGGAGACAATTTCAACCTTCCAGCCCTGGTTTGCACTGTATCTTTCATACATGCGGAAGAGATCGCCGGCAAAAAGCGCGGCTTCCAATCCGCCGGTACCTGCTCTGATCTCCAAGATGACATCATTGTTGTCTGCCGCATCCTTGGGCAGCAGCAATAATTGTATTTGCTGGGTTTGTTCTGCAAGCTTTGTGTCTAGCTGAGCGGCTTCATCTTGCGCCAAGGAACGCATTTCCGCATCGGTATCCGGATCATCGAGCAGAAGCGCAAGGTCCTCGCGCTCCGCCTTGGAAGCTTCCAAGTCTCGAGCCGCCTTCACAATGTCTTCCAGCTCGGAATATTCGGCCGCCAGCTTCACATAAGTATCGCTGTCCGGTCCCGCGGCCATTTGCGCTTCAATCATTTCAAAGCGCTTTATCATTTGCGCGATTTTATCTGATGGTATGTCAAGCATTGCTTACAGACCTATCTTGACGCTATCTGCGTAGCTGCTCACCAAGGGACGTAGATGGCCCTCAGGCACATGGTTGTCCAAAGCGTCCGAGACTAAGGTGCGCAATTTCACGACGTCGGTCTTCAAAAGCGCTGCTTTAACCGGGCCAATGGCCGCCGGTGCCATCGACAGACTTGTAATTCCCAAGGCGACCAACGTCATCGCCATGAGAGGTTTTCCGGCAATTTCCCCGCATAGTGTCAGTGATGTGCCGTGCTCCTCTGCTTTTTCGGCCACCATTTTCAGGGCACGCAAAAACGCGGGGTCAATGGGATCAAACCTGTCGGCAACCTTGGTGTTGCCACGGTCGGCGGCGACGAAGAACTGGAATAGATCGTTGGAGCCGACCGATACAAAGTCCGCTTCTGCCATCAATGCATCAATGTCAAAAAGTAGGGACGGCACCTCCAGCATTGCGCCGACGCTCAGTTTCAGCGGAAGGCCGTGACCAAATCGCGACAGATGGTGGACTTCATTGGTGATCAAGCGGCGTGCTGCCCGCAGTTCACTGACTTGAGTGACCATGGGAACCATGATGCGGAGTTCCCTTCCCGCGCAAGCTTTGAGCAATGCGCGCAGTTGCGTCTTGTACAAGCCGGTCCGGTCCAGTGCCAATCGAATAGCGCGCCAGCCAAGTGCCGGGTTTTCTTCCTCCGGTGCATTGCGAAAATAAGGCAAGACCTTGTCTCCGCCGATATCGAGCGTGCGGAACGTTACAGGTTTGCCATTAGCGCCATCTAAAACCTGACGGTAAAGCTTTTGTTGTTCCTCGGCACGGGGAAATGTTGCCGCGACCATGAACTGAAGTTCGGTACGGAAGAGACCTATACCCGCAGCGCCTGATTCTTCCATTTGCGGCAGGTCCACCATCAGGCCCGCATTCATGAAGAGGTTGAAGGCTGTTCCGTCTACGGTTTTGCAAGTCACATTGCGCAAACCGCGATATTCTGCCTGCCTCTTTGCCCGAAAGCGCACCTTTTCACCGTAGGCGGCTTGGACATCGAGTTGAGGTCGCAAATGCACATCGCCCGTCATGCCATCGACGATAATTGCGTCACCATGGTCCGCCATGGCGACAAAGCCTTTTGCACTGCCAACGACAGGAAGGCCAAGCGCCCGGGCGACAATCACCACGTGGCTTGTCGGGGTCCCTTCTTCCAGCACGAGTCCACGCAGTCTTTGGCGGGGATAGTCCAGCAACTCTGCTGCACCCATATGTCTGGCCACGATGATGGAGTCGTTGGGTAGCGTTGACTTACGCATTTCTTCATCGCCGCTGACAAGTTGGCGCAAGAGGCGGTTGGCCAGATCATCAAAATCGCTGAAGCGTTCTCGCAGATAGGGATCCGTTACTGAGGCCATGCGCGCGCGCATGTCGCTTTGTACCTTTTCGACACCGGCCTCTGCCGTGAGCCCATTACGCACCGCTTCTTCCATGCGGTCCACCCAGCCCTTGTCATGGGCAAACATTTTGAAAGTTTCGAGCACTTCACGGTGCTCGCCTTCAAATTCGAGTTCGCGGCGCGCCAACATGTCATCAATTGTAAGGCGAAGCGAACCAAGCGCCTGTTGCAGACGCACCAATTCCTCATCGGAATTGTCGGAGAGCATTTCCGTAATTTCAACGCGTGGTTCGTGGAGAACAACATGTCCCAGACCAATACCGTCAGCCAAGGCGATGCCGCTGGCGCTCACCGGCTTGTTCAAATCAAGGTCAATGCCGGTAGAAGAAAGGCGGCGTAGATCGCCGGATGCGATCATTTCACCGATTACCATCGCAACGGTCTCAAGTGCTTCGGCTTCGTCTTCGGTGTATGCGCGTTCTGCTATGTTTTGGACGACCAGCACACCCAACGTGCGTCCGGCGCGCAAAACAGGCACGCCGAGAAATGAATGATAAAGTTCCTCACCGGTTTCCGGCAAATATTCAAATGCTGGGTGGTTTTGCGCATCCGTGAGTTTGAGCATACGCGACGATGCGGCGATGGTGCCGACCAGACCCTGTCCGAGTTTCAACTGTGATTGGTGCACCGCCTTCGGATTAAGGCCGACGGTTGCATAAAGTTCCAGCACGCCATCTGCGCGCAAAGCATAGACTGAACAAACCTCGGCGACCATTGACTGCGCGATTTGTTGAACGATCCGGTCAAGACGGGATTGCGCCTCCATTTGTTCCGCCATCAATTCGCGGATGCGGCGCAAAAGGACCCTTGGTCCGGCATTTATGTCGCGTGCGGGTGTGGCGTTCATGGATTATTGTCATCTTCCCAAAAGTTAAATGGGAAAATGCGCGCCTTATGCGGCTTTGTCGAGGCCATAGACACCGTGCAACGTACGAACCGCAAGTTCGGCATATGGCCCATCGATCAAAATCGAAATTTTTATTTCAGATGTCGTGATGGCGCGGATATTGATCGATTTGTCGGCCAGCGCCTGAAATGCGGTGGCCGCCACGCCCGCGTGTGAGCGCATGCCGATACCGATCACCGAGACTTTTACCAAGCCGGTTTCGGATTGTACGGTATCGTAGCCGATGGCTTCTTTGTCGTGATCCAGTGCGGAAACGGCTTTTTCCACATCGCCAGAGGGTACTGTAAAAGTCATGTCGGTGAATTGGCCGTCAGCGGAAATATTCTGGACGATCATGTCAACATTGATGCCATTGTCTGCCAATGGACCGAAGATGGAAGCGGAAATGCCGGGTCGGTCTTGCAGACGGCGTAACGAAATCTGCGCTTCATCCTTGGTGTAGGCGATGCCGGTTACTGTCTGCTTTTCCACGATTTCATCCTCGTTACAAATGAGTGTGCCGGGCGGGTTTTGCGGGTCGTTCATGCCCGGTGCATCGGGTTCATCAAATGAGGAGCGGACAAAAGTGCGCACATTGTGCACCATTGCCATCTCAACAGATCGGACCTGCAGCACCTTTGCGCCCAAGGACGCCATTTCTAGCATTTCCTCATACGAAACCCGAGACAAGCGTCTGGCGTTTGGTTCTATGCGCGGGTCGGTGGTGTAAACCCCATCCACGTCGGTGTAGATGTCACAACGATTGGCCTTGACTGCCGCAGCGATCGCCACTGCCGATGTGTCCGAGCCACCCCGTCCCAATGTTGCGATGCGATTGTCCGGGCCAATGCCCTGAAATCCCGCTACCACAGCGACCTGGTTGAGCCCCATGCGGCGAATGATCTCCGATCCATCAATCTCTTCAATGCGCGCTGCGCCGTGGGCATTATCTGTCTGCAGTGATATCTGCCAACCCTGCCATGAACGTGCGTCAACGCCAATTGATTGAAGAGCAATTGCTAATAGGCCGCTTGTGACCTGCTCGCCCGATGCGACGATTGCGTCATACTCCCGGGCGTCGTAAAAAGATGCATTAGCGCCCGTTACCTTTGGCATCTCATTGACCCAACCCACAAGTTCGTTGGTTTTGCCGGCCATGGCGGATACGACGACTGCGACTTCATTGCCGTTGTCAACTTCGCGTTTCACGTGGCGGGCAACATTGTGGATGCGCTTAAGATCGGCGACGGAAGTGCCGCCGAATTTCATGACGATGCGGGCCATTTTGGATGGGCTCTTTGATGTTCTTCGTTGACGCGTGTGCGTTCGCAGGCGTCCATAGACAAAAGGGTGCGGCGCTGCAAGTTGGCCCTATGGGTTGACTTATTCCGTGTCGCGCCCGACTTCCGACCCACGAGAAAGGGAGTTTTTCATGTCAGCTTCAAAATCGACCACGATTGATGACGCCGAAGTTGAACGGTTTTCAAAGCTTGCTGCTGAATGGTGGAACCCGACCGGCAAATTCAAGCCGTTGCACAAATTCAATCCCGTTCGGCTGACATACATCCGCAAGACAGTCATTGAGCGGTTTGGTTTGGATCAAAAGATCAGCAAGCCTTTTGAGGGTTTGCGTATTTTGGATATTGGGTGTGGCGGCGGTTTGTTGAGCGAACCGATGGCTCGACTTGGCGCGGATGTCATGGGTGCCGATGCGTCGGAGACAAATATTGAAGTGGCGAAAATTCACGCAGCTCAATCTGAACTTGATATCGACTATCGCGCCACGACATCCGAGAACTTGCAAGAGGCTGGCGAAACGTTCGATGTCATACTCAATATGGAGGTTGTTGAACATGTTGCTGATGTCGATCTTTTCATCAAGTCATGTGCCGCCATGGTGAAGCCTGGTGGCCTGATGTTCATCGCGACGATCAACCGGACATCAAAAGCGAGGTTTTTAGCGCTCTTTATGGCGGAAACCGTGTTGCGTTGGTTGCCAAAGGGCACACACCAATATGAGAAGCTGGTGACACCTTTTGAACTGGACGCGGCGCTTCGTGACACTGGTATGGTGGTATTCAAGCGGGACGGCGTTTTTTATAATTTGTTTGCCGATGAATGGCGTCTTAGCACCGACATGGACGTCAATTATATGGTTGTGGCTAAACATATCGGTTAGTAAACGCTGACCGATATGTTTAGATGTTAGAGTTAACTAACCTATTAAAGCCCTAAATCCATTAGCGCTTTTATCTGCGTTTCGGTGGTGCCGGCCACTATACGCCCCAGCTCTGCATCGCCACGCAGGACAAGCAGGGTAGATCGGCGCGGTATGTTGCGTGATTTGGTGACGTCCTCGTCTTTATAGGTGTCCCAATCAACCTTGATGAAAGTCATCGCCTGATCATAGGCGGGATTTTGTTCCCGTAGCGCCGTGATCACCCGATCCTGCCGCGCGCATGTTGAACACCATGTTGCCGAATAGTCTACAAATACGGTTTTGCCGGCATTCAACGCGGTCTGGATGGCACCCGGTTTATAGTCAACAAATCCGGCCGCTTTGGCGGTGATGGGTGCCAGCATTATGGAGGCGGTGCCGATGATGAATGTACGTCTTTGCATGGTGAAGTTTCCTTTTAGAACATGACAGAGAGGTCTTGCAGCCAGATTGGCATGATGTTCAGCAGCCATTCTTCGATTATGTGATGCAACTGAAAGAAAAGCATGAGGCCGATGGTGATGAAGGCGGCTCCAATGATGGGCTTGGAGCGCTCCGCCAAGCCACGGAAGGTCTGTGCGCGGGTGCGGATGGTTTCTTTTGCGCCTATCCCGAGCCCGATTGTAAATGTGGAAACGCCCAGGGCAAAAAACGCCATAATGAGGGCAACGTAGCCCAGATTTTGGCCTTGTGAGGCAAGCGCGATTGCACCTCCAAGTGTTGGGCCAATACAGGGCGACCAGACGGTGCCGAGTAACATGCCGCCGACGAACTGCCCGCGCAACGAAGCGGTATCCACATTGTTCAACTGAACATCCGCGCCCGACGCGATGCCAGCTGTGGCCAGTTCGAAGCGTTTGGCGAACATCGGCACGACCAATACCGTGCCAAAGCCAATCATTAACAAAGCGCCGAACTGTGCAAGCCGATCCTGTGTCAGGCCGATACTGCTGCCAAAGGCCGTGACGAGGACCCCGAAGACAATGAAAGTAAAACTCATTCCGGCGGCCAGTGCGATGGGACCATACCTGCTGGCGTTCAATGCCGTGATCAATACGATTGGTAATACCGGAAGGACGCAGGGATTTATAAGCGTCAGAAGTCCCGCAAGGTATGCAAAAACCAGTTCCATGATATTTGCCGAAGAGTTGCAATACCTCCGATTTATTGGAGGATCGGCAAAGTACAATTCACACGTCTACACAATCGTGTGTAGAGGTTTTCGGCAATCCGATCAGTTCAACTCTTCGGGGTCGGGCAGGTCCGGCAAAGGCATTATTTCGATGCCTTCTTCGACCAGTTCTTCCACTTCATCCGGCTTTGCCTGACCGTAAATAGGTGCAGCGTTTTTTTCGCCATAATGCATTTGGCGGGCTTCTTCGGGAAACTTTTCGCCAACGTCGGTGGCTTGTTCTTTTACCTTCGTCGTTAATTCTCGAAGCTTTCCGATATATTCAGCTTGCGCCATTTGCGCAGCGGTCATGAGGACGGTTTGTTGGCGGGCATCCTTCGCGCGTCCCGTTGCAACAGAAGGTGCCATAAGTGCTTTTTGAACGTGCGAAGAAGCGCAGAGCGGGCATTCAACAAAGCCTCGTTTTACCTGTGTTTCAAAGTCGTCATTGGAGCGGAACCAGGCTTCAAACTCGTGGTTTTGACGGCATATCAGAGTGAACTTCATAACGAGGCTTTTGGCATGGATTGATCAAGTCCGTCAAAGTGGCGGGCATTTTGCAGATTTGGTATTTTGGCTCGTGCTTGGGTGACGGCGTCCATATCCAAATTGGCAAAGATGATGCCGGGTGCGTCGTCATTTTTCTCAGCGACAATGTTGCCCCACGGATCGATGATCAATGAATGGCCATAGGTCTCGCGACCGTCGTCATGTTGCCCGCCTTGGGCGCTGGCGACCACGTAAGCCCCGTTTTCGATCGCACGTGAGCGCAACAGGGCGTGCCAGTGTGCTTGGCCTGTTTGGCGTGTGAAGGCTGCCGGAATTGTCAATATGTGCGCACCTAGTATCGATAGCGTTCTGAATAGATGAGGGAATCGCACATCATAGCAAATACCGAAGCCCATGATTGCGCCGTCGATCGGCGCGACAACACTTTGTGACCCCGGCGTATAGGTCGCGCTCTCGCGCCAACTTTCACCATTATCCAGATCTACATCGAACATGTGTATCTTGTCATATGACGCGGTAAGCTCGCCACTGGGTGAAAAAAGCCCCGCCCGATTGGCGGCAAAACCGTTTCCCAGATCAATCGGTGTTGAGCCGACATGAAGCCATAGATCGTACTTTTCGGCTAATTGCGCGGCTTCGGCAAAAACCGGATCATCCTCTTGAGGCTTGATTGCGCCAAAGAGCGCTTTCGGGTTCTTCTCGATCAGCCCGGTCATCTCCGGCGTTTGCACATAGCGGGCTCCGCCGGCGGACGCGTCACCAACCAAAGTGCGCATGGCGGCTACATTTTCCGCCGGACTTGTCGTCGACCGCATTTGGATGGCTGCAACCCGCATTTCAATTACCCCGTCAGCAGGTCGTCGAGTTTGCCTGTGCGCTCAAGCGCATTGAGATCATCAAAGCCGCCGACATGTGTTTCGTTAATAAAGATTTGCGGAAAGGTTGCCCGGCCATTGGCCTTTTGTATCATTTCCTTCTTCAATGCCGCATCAAAAGTGGCATCAAATTCGCGGTACGACACTTCCTTGCCATCCAGCAGGCGTTTTGCCGCTGTACAAAAGCCGCACAATTGGCGGGTATAAATGACAATATCAGCCATCAAAATCTCCCAGTTACGTGCGCGGATATAGGCGCTCATGCAAGGCTGGAAAAGCCTTTCTCGGTGGTTTGATTGGTTCAATCAAATCCGGCACCACCCGTGAGAATGTCAGCACATAGACTTTGTCGGCTTTTGCCCGCTTTAATGCGCGCGCAGCGGCGTTTACCGTCGCTCCAGTGGTATAGACGTCGTCTACCAGCATGACCCGCCGACCTTGTACGTTGATTTGATGGCCATCACGAACCAAGAATGAGCCACTGACGTTTGCCTCGCGCTCGGTGGCGGTTAGTCCGACTTGTGGTCTGGTCGCGCGTTTGCGCACGAGTGAAGTCGTATCAATTTCCAAGTCTGTTAGCTTGCCGATGTTTCGCGCAAGTTCTGCAGCCTGATTGTAACGCCTTTTTAAAAAGCGCCGCCAATGTAAGGGAATTGGCATCAAGATGTTTGTATCCTCGATCATTGGACTTCCAGCCCGCACCATCCAACGTGCCATCAATGGTGCGAGCAACAAATGGTCATTATATTTCAATCGGCTGACCAGTTGCCGGGCGGTTCCCATATGTACCGCCGCAGCCCTGGCCATTGTGTAGTCAGGCATATCTGCAATAGCCTCGGCGCTCACTATGCCCTTTCCAAAATCATGCGCAAAAGGCATTCCGGTAAGCGCACACACCGGATCGTCGATCAGGACGACGTCCTTCCAGCATTGCGCACACAATGCGCCATGGTGGCCCACATGCCTTCCACAAGTCATACAGGCATCGGGAAACAGGATGTGGCGAACGGACCTAGCCGTCATTTTGATTAATGATTGCACCCAAATTGCCCCTTGGATAAGAGGCCCACTGTGACACAACAAACGCCACCACGCATCATTGAAAAGCAACGGCTTGTCCGTGCGAAAAAACGGGCCCGAAAAAGGCTAGAAACGATTGCCGGTGCGGGCTTTCTCCTTGACTATCTGGCTCATGACCTTTCTTTGAGGCTTGCCGTGGTGCAACGTCGATTTGACCGGGCACTATTGATTTCACCGAACGATGAAGCCATTGCAAATGCCACCCGACAAAGTGTGTCAGGGATGATGCACCAACTCGATGATCGGCACATGCACGAAGAAGTGCTGGCGGTTGATGATAGCGGCTTTGATCTGATTGTTAGTCTGGGCCAATTGCACTTGGTCGATGATGTCCCCGGTATGCTCCTGCAGCTGAGGCGAAAGCTCAGGCCTGACGGCCTATTGCTCGTTTGCGTGCCAGGGTCCAAATCGCTGGAAAATATTCGTGCCGCTTGGACGCAGGCTGAGGCCGAGACGACAGGCGGGTTAGCGTCGCGCTTTTTGCCCCTTTTTGATGTTCGTGCTGCGGGATCGCTTTTACAACGTACCGGATTCGCTTTGCCGGTTACCGATAGTGACGAATTGCGGGTCAATTATCGAAACGCAGGCGATATTTTTGCCGATTTGCGTTCGGTTGCTGCGGGTAATGTGCTGGCAGCAGGACAGGGACATGCACTGAAACGCTCGGTTTGGGCCAGGTTTTTAGAGTTGATCGAAGACGATCGCGACAGCGTGTCAAAAATACCAGTCATATTTGAATTTGTGTGGATGTCAGGTTGGAGCCCGTCACCCACGCAGCAACAGCCGCTTAAGCCGGGGAGCGCTCAGGTGAGCCTGACCAAGGTGCTCAAGCCGTCGTGAGAGGTTTTTTACCGCAAGGCCTGGTTCAAGTCGGAGTTGATGTCGGTATATTCAGTCTCCAAAGCCGTCATCACCAAGCTGACGCCGCTGACAATCACCAAAGAAAGCACGACTGTTATCAGTCCATATTCGACAGCAGTTGTCCCGCGCGTGTCATTTAGGAATTTGGCAAACATAGGTTTCTCCCTGCAGGAGAGATCATGAACGTAAAAAGTTAACACGAAACGGATTTAATTCAGACAATGCGTCTGATCACACATCGTTACACCATAACGTTAAGAACTTGTGAAATTGGCCTAGCAGTCCCCTGAACGGCTTCCATTGCTATGAATGATGCATGTTGATTGCGGTGTTGGCTGAAGAACCGACCGGCGTACCACAAAACTATCACGACGAACCCCAGCGGTTCCTGTCGCCGTATAGTCGATACCCGGGCCGGTAAGATTGTTCACAAAACGCGTTGATCTCTCGCTCTCGAGAAGCGGGATGGCCAACAAAGCCAACGCAATGGCAAAACCGCCAAAAAGGAGGGTGATACGCAGGGGCCCTGATGTCCAGTCAACGGGCTTTTGGTTGATTTGGTCCGGCATTACGTCGACCCATTTTTGATAGTCACTCATCCTACGTCCCCTATAACCGCCTGAGACAGCCGGGTATTTTACCCGTCGTATGGTTAAGATTACCGCTTTGAAATAAACGACTGATTAACGCTGTTTTCAGCCGAGAAGGTCTTCAAGTGGGGCGATGAGCGGCAGATCGGCTTCTGGCATGGGAAACCGGCGCAAATCGCGTGGCTGAACCCATTTGAGTTTCTGCCCTTCACGTGCCTGTGCAATGCCATCGAATTTGCGGCAAATGTAGAGCGGCATCAGCAGATGAAACTTTTCATAGGAGTGGCTGGCGAAAGTGAGGGGTGCGAGGCAAGACTGCCATGTTGTCACCCCCAGTTCTTCGACAAGTTCCCTGATGAGCGCTGCCTCCGGCGTTTCCGACGGTTCCACCTTGCCGCCCGGAAATTCCCACAGGCCCGCCATCGATTTGCCCTCGGGGCGTTGTGCGATCAGGACACGATTGTCCCGATCAACAAGTGCGCAGGCGGCCACGAGCACAATCTTCAAGTCAGCGCTCATGACCCTGCGTTCGCCGGGCTTCTATAGACATAGCGGTAGGCTTCATGAAAACCCAAACGCTCATAGAGATCGCGCGCGGGGCTGTTATTGCCTTCAACCTGGAGCCAGGCGCGGCGTGCTCCCTGCGTTTGCGCCCAACGCAAGGCTGTTCTAACGATGGAGCGGCCGTAGCCTTGCGAACGCTTGTCTTCACGAACCGCGATGTCGAACAGGCCTGCCATATCATTGTCGTGGACACACAGTGCGCATGCCAATGGGCCGTCCTCATCTTCCATCACAAACATGCCGGTCGGTGGCCGGATTGCCTCAAGTACTTCGGTCAACCCCGGTTTGTGCACGCGGTCATCATGGGTGAGTTGAATGGAGGTGTCGACGAACCGGCCAATGTCTTTCAGCGGTAGTTGGTCGATTGCCCCATCAATATCCATTTCGTTCAAATCACCTGTTAGAACGCAAGTCTCATCAATGCGTGGCCAGCCCGCGCTATCAAAAAAGGATTGGAGAGGAGCCGGTGCCAAAGGCGACATTCGGAAAACGATGGGCCTTGAATAGGATTGGAACCGTTTTTGGATGCGCTCGATACGTGTCTCGATGTCCGCATAATCGGCAGGATCCAGCGGATTAACTGAGTTTAGCCGACGCGAAGGGTGGCTCGCCGTCAAGCGAACTGCCCAGCTCCCGTCATAATGCACGCTTGAGGCGGGCCATGAACGAAAGCCGACCGCTTCCAGGCGTCTTACAAAAGCCAATCCTGGCATCTCAGCTCCGATAGTCGCCATTGATCGCGACATATTCCTTTGTGAGGTCGCAACCCCAAACCGTAAACTTCCCGTTTCCCAGCCCAATATCAACGGCAATGTCAACATCGCTTTGGGCCATCGCCGCTTCTATCGATGTTTCCCTATAAGCCGGATCGCGCTCCCCTTGAACAGCCACCCTGGCACCGCAAAACCAGATGGAGAGCTTGTCACGGTCTGCGGGTTCGCCGGCCTTTCCCACGGCCATGACCACGCGACCCCAATTGGCATCGGCGCCCGCAATTGCTGTTTTGACCAATGGTGAGTTGGCAATCGAGAGCCCAATTTTTTTGGCGGACAGATGAGAAACTGCTCCGGTTACATCGACGCGAATGCGTCTTGAAATGCCCTCACCGTCGCCCACAATTTGTAGGGCCAGATCATGCATGCACTCGCTGATCGCCTCTTCCAACGCACCATAATCCTGATCGGCGGGCGCTGTAATTTTGTTGTTGCCAGCAGCGCCTGTTGCGAACGCCAGAAGTGTATCGGAAGTGGATGTGTCAGTGTCAACAGAAACCGCATTGAATGTTGATCCAACCGAATCTGACAATATCTGCTGCAAACATGTTGCCGATACATCGGCGTCGGTGACGATATATGCCAGCATCGTGGCCATATCAGGCGCGATCATTCCGGCGCCTTTGGCTATCCCGTTGACCGTGATTTCCTTGTCACCGAGCTTGAACGATCTCGTACTCAACTTTGGGAATGTATCCGTGGTCATGATGGCCTTGGCCGCCGAAAGCCAAGCATTCGGTTTGGTATTGGCCAACGTTTGCGCCAAAACACTTTCGAACTTGCTGGAATCGAGCGGCTCACCAATCACGCCGGTCGACGAAACAAACACCTCATTGATGTCACATCCGAGCGCGCTTGCCGCCATTGCAACAGTTTCATTTGCTGCTTGGCGTCCCTTTTTACCGGTAAAGGCATTCGCGTTGCCGGAATTGACCACCAGCGTTCGCGCCATGCCTTGTTGAAGGTGAGCACGGCAAATGTCGACAGGCGCCGACGGACATTTGGATTGCGTTAAAACGCCTGCTACTGCTGCGGACCTGTCGAAGACCATAACCATTAGATCTTCGCGACCGGCGTATTTGATGCCCGCCTCAGCTGCGGCCAAGCTGACACCTGCAATGGCCGGTAGTGTAGGCGGCTCCCTTGGTGCCAGCGGTGAGACAGCAGACATGCGTTTAAGCACCTATTCGGCGGTTGGTTGTTCCAATGCCGCTTCATAGGCCATTTTCAGGTCGGGGTCTGAAATCTCGATGGAGGTCTCGACGCGAATGTCTTGAAGCAATTGCGCGTACTTCTCGCGGAAAATGCCGGACTGAATTTGTGATGATACCTGTTCAAAGGGCGGTGGCTGAACGGGGCGTGAGTCTTCCACCTTGATGATGTGAAATCCGAACTGTGTCTGAACTGGTTCACGGGTAAATTCACCAACGGTTAAGGCGAACGCAGCGTTTTCAAATGCCGGCACCATGCGGCCACGCGTGAAATATCCAAGGTCACCGCCTTGAGGTCCTGACGGGCCCGTTGATCGCTCCTGGGCCAACGAAACGAAGTCGGCGCCGCCCTCCAGCTCAGCGATGATTTCCCGCGCTTCTTGTTCGGTTGCGACAAGAATGTGACGTGCGTTCACTTCGTTTTCGGCAGGCCTGTTTGCTATTTCGGCATCATAGCGCGCGCGAACCTCTTCTTGGGTGACACCTTGAACAACCTGACGGTTGAAATACTCATTGTGAAGCGCCCGATCACGCAGGAAGTCTAGTCGTTGTTGGAACACACCGTCTTCGTCGAGCCCCTGTTGATCTGCAGTTATCGCGAGCAGACGGATGTCAATTAACGCCAAAAGTGCTGCCGCGCGGCGTTGCTGTGGAGGTACCTGACCCAACTGGTCCTGTAGGTCGTTTAGCGCGAACTCAAGATCACGATTGGTGATGGCTTTGCCCGCTACGACGGCCACTTGCTCATCTGGGTCAAAGCTAGTGGACCCATCTTGCGCAAGGCCTTGTGACGAGAAAGATGCCCCCAAAGCAATAAGTGAAACGAAACAAACGGATCGGAATTTCTTTGCCAATTTCATAATATTTCCAGACTGCCCCTGTTTATTGTTGTTTGCAATGCGCAACATCAAAGCGAACCGAACGCAGTGACGACGTTGACATCCATTTAGGCCACTCTTATCTGTCGCCCAACGTTGCGTCCAGCGTGTAACATATGATTGTTGCGCGACAGCGAAACGGATTTCAGGTCGCAATTCTGTCGGGCCATGGTCAGCGGAACATCGTCGAGAAGGAATATCAGCAATGGTCAGCCTCGGGGGTCTTGCCCGCAAAGTTTTTGGGTCACCCAATGATCGTCGACTGAAGAGCTACAATGCCCGCGTTCCGGCAATCAATGCATTGGAGCCGGAAATGGAAACGCTCAGTGACGATGAGCTGCGCGGCAAGACGCTTGAATTTCGCGAGCGCTACAAGAGTGGCGAAACCCTTGATGATTTACTTGTTGAAGCGTTTGCCGTTGCCCGAGAGGGTTCCAAGCGGGCCCTTGGCATGCGACCATTTGACGTGCAGCTGATTGGCGGCATGGTGCTGCATGACCGCTCCATTGCAGAAATGCGGACCGGTGAAGGTAAAACTCTTGTCGCGACCCTGCCGGTTTATTTGAACGCCATCGCCGAGCGCGGCGTTCATGTGGTGACTGTCAACGACTATCTTGCCACCCGCGATGCCGAGTGGATGGGCAAGCTCTATGCGTTTCTCGGTTTGAAAACCGGCGTGATCATTCAAGGGATGGATGATCAGGCGCGTCAGGACGCTTACAAGTGCGACGTCACTTATGCGACGAACAATGAGCTGGGCTTTGACTATCTTCGCGACAACATGAAGTATGAGCGCGCCCAAATGGTGCAGCGCGGCCACTTTTTTGCGATCGTAGACGAAGTGGATTCGATCCTGATCGACGAAGCGCGCACGCCGCTTATCATTTCGGGCCCGCTTGAGGATCGGTCAGACCTCTACAAGCAGATTGATACTTTCATTCCGCAGCTTTCGCCGGAAGACTATGAAGTAGATGAAAAGCAGAAGTCGACCACCTTTACCGAAGAAGGTACGGAAAAACTCGAGCGCCTGCTTGAAGATGCCGGTCAGTTGAAGGGTGACAACCTTTATGATGTCGAGAATGTTTCCATCGTTCACCACGTCAACAATGCACTTCGCGCCCACGCACTTTTCCAAAAGGACAAGGATTACATCGTTAAAGACGACCAGATCGTCATTATTGATGAGTTTACAGGCCGCCAGATGCAGGGCAGACGTTTCTCGGAAGGTCTACACCAAGCGCTGGAAGCCAAGGAAGGCGTGACGATCCAGCCTGAAAACCAGACTTTGGCCTCAGTCACTTTCCAGAATTATTTCCGGATGTACGACAAGTTGGCGGGTATGACGGGGACGGCTGCCACCGAGGCAGAGGAGTTTGGTAATATCTACGGCCTGCAGGTGGTTGAGGTTCCGACAAATTTGCCCGTGCAGCGTAAAGATGAAGATGATGAGGTCTACCGTACCGTTGAGGAAAAATTCGACGCTGTCGTGATGGACATTATCGACAGTCAGATCCGCAAACAGCCTGTGTTGGTTGGTACGACTTCGATTGAGAAGTCGGAAGTTCTCTCCAGAATGCTCTCGGATATAAAATATCTGACTTCGCTCGCGGCAAAGCTGAAAAGTCAGCTGGAACAAATCAAGCCGGGCAAAGAAAAAGAACTGCGCGAATATCTGGAAAAGTCCCTTGGCGACCTTGAAGTTGCGATCACCGCTGGCGGTGTTACCCATGAAGTGCTCAACGCACGCCAACATGAACGCGAAGCGTTCATTGTTGCCCAAGCCGGTGTTCCCGGAGCGGTGACAATTGCGACGAACATGGCCGGACGTGGTACCGATATTAAGCTGGGCGGTAACTTCGAAATGCGGGTTGCGCAAGAGGTTGGCGATTTGCCTGAGGGCGAAGAGCGATCTTCGAAAGAAGCCGCTATTACCGCTGAAATAGAAAAGCTGAAGCAGCAAGCGCTGGACGCAGGCGGTCTTTATGTCTTGGCGACTGAGCGACATGAAAGCCGGCGGATTGACAATCAGCTGCGCGGTCGCTCCGGTCGACAAGGTGACCCGGGCCGTTCAAAATTCTATCTGTCTCTTCAAGATGATCTGATGCGCATTTTCGGCTCCGACCGGATGGACAGCATGCTTCAGAAGCTTGGCTTGCGAGAGGGTGAAGCGATTGTTCACCCTTGGATTAACAAGGCGCTGGAAAAGGCACAGAAAAAGGTAGAAGCGCGGAACTTCGATATCCGCAAGAACCTGCTCAAATATGATGACGTGATGAACGATCAGCGTAAGGTGGTCTTCGAACAACGCCTAGACATCATGGACGGCAAGGACATCGACGAAACCGTCAAGGAAATGCGCCAAGATGTCGTTGAAGAGCTTGTTGAAAAGAATGTTCCCGAAAACGCCTATGCAGAGCAATGGGATATCGATGCTCTCGAGGAAGGTACCCGAACGCTGTTGAATCTGGACGTGCCGGTTCGCGACTGGGTTGCTGAGGAAGGCATTGCCGAGGATGATATTCTTGAGCGCTTGTCAGAGGCGACTGAAAAGGCAGCTGCATCGCGCAAAACCGAGTTTGGCGATGAGATCATGGCTTATGTTGAAAAGTCGGTGATCTTGCAGACCATTGATCATTTGTGGCGCGAGCACTTGGTGGCGCTGGATCATCTGCGTTCGGTTATTGGTTTCCGTGGTTATGCGCAGCGCGACCCACTGCAGGAATATAAGGGCGAGGCATTTGAGCTCTTCCAGAGCATGTTAGCCAATCTTCGTTCGGCTGTGACGTCGCAGCTTATGCGCGTGCAGGTGGTGCGTGAAGCAGCCGATTCACCCATGCCAAGCGCTCCGCAGGTGCAATTGGCAGAACGTAGTTCGGCCGGCACCAAGGGCGCAGAGCCCGCAAAAGCGCCACAAGGTGCTGCTGCATCTGTGGGTGCTGCCAGTGTGGCTTTTGTTACGCCCGAAGACCGCGACCCGGATGACCCGTCAACATGGGGAAAGGTGGGCCGCAACGAGTTGTGTCCGTGCGGGTCAGGCAAGAAATACAAGCATTGCCACGGCGCGTTCGTTTAGCGCGCCATAGCCATACAGTATCGGTCAACATGGACCGGAAAGTCGCAGATGACGCTGGCATCCATGCATATGCGACGAACCAAAAATTAAGTCCGGACTGCTAAATTTGTAGTCCGGAGGCCTTTTCATTGCGGTTTTCAACTGTTGATACAACCAACGCCTTTTTACCTGCTCGCATATCGCAGCGCGTGCGACCATTTGCAGAAAAAGCGGACCAGATCCTTCTCGGCGGCGGTGATGTTGCACGCACGCAGCGCGCTTCGCTTGCCGCGTTCGCGATCCGCATCATAAGCGCGGTGATCGCTTTTGTTTCGCAAATCGTCTTTGCCCGGATGATGGGTATTGATGATTATGGCATCTTTGTCCTGGTTTGGATCACGATGGTCATTGTCGCGAGCCTGTCCTGTCTTGGCTTTCAGACGGCAATCATTCGCTTTGTTCCGCAATATCGCGAAACCGGTGATTTGGACCATATGCGGGGCATTTTGCTATCCAGTCGGCTGGTTGTTTTGCTTGCTTCCACCCTGTCAGCCTGCGCGGTCATTGCTATCACATGGTTTGGGCGAAGCTGGATTGAGGCTTACTATATCACCCCGTTTTTGATCGGGGCTTTAAGCCTTCCCATGATTTCGCTAGGTGATACGCTAGATGGGACTGCCCGCTCGCAAGGATGGACCATTCGCGCTCTTTCGCCCAGCTACCTCGCCCGCCCCACCCTCATATTGGTCTTTATGGTTCTGGCTTATCTTGCGGGTAACGAAATTGATGCGGTCGTTGGTTTGCAATGCGCCGTTTTGGCATCTTTCCTGACAACAATTGCGCAATTGTTCTTCATCACCAGAAGCGTTGACAAGACATTTCCAAATGGACCCCGCGCCTATGATTTAGGGCTTTGGACCAAGGTCGCGCTGCCGATCTTTTTGGTTGAAGGTTTCTTTTTCCTGCTCATCAATGCCGATACATTGATGGTTGGTCTCTTGATGACGCCATCCGACGTGGCCATTTACTTTGCGACCGTGAAGACTGTGGCGCTCGTTCATTTTGTCTTTTTTGCTGTCAAGGCAGGCATTGCCCACCGGTTCGCGGCACTGTTGGCCGATGGAGAAAATCATGCTGTTCATGACATGGCGTTGCGCAGCGTGACCTGGACCTTCTGGCCATCATTATTGATGGGGTTGGTGCTTTTGGCTTTTGCCCCGCTTTTGCTCTCTATGTTCGGGCCCGAATTTCCTCAGGGCTACCCGTTGCTGTTTATTCTTGTCGCCGGCGTTGTCGTGCGTGCCGCGATAGGGCCGGCTGAAAGCCTTCTCAACATGACGGGTCATCAAAATGCCTGTGCAGTGGTTTTTGGCAGCGTGTTGGTTGTCAATATCGTGTTGAACGCTGTTTTGATCCCCTGGATTGGTCTTTATGGAGCGGCTACGGCCACTTTTTTTGCCACTTTGTTTGAAGTGTTTGCGCTTTATCAACTGGTTTACCGGCGTATTGGCGTACGCATGTCGATCCTGACAGCGCGCAAGATGGCAGCGGTGTAAATCCATGGCAGCGGTTCCTGTTTTAGAAGAAAACGTGCTCGTTTCCACTAGTGCCGATCTTGGGCTGGAGGTGCCGCCGCTCGCTTTTGACGGTGATGCAAGAAGCAATCCCGGTCAAAAATCAAAACGTAAACTGGTGGTTTTTCCTTCGGAAGCGGGCTTCGACATCCTGCCAGACATTGACCGGATCACCGATTTTGCGTTGGAGCCCAATATATTCTTTTCGCCGCGCTTTGCCATTGCGGGCTTGTCGCGTCTCGATGACCGTGATGTGCGTCTTTTGCTGTTGCATGACCAAGTTGAAGAAGTGGCCAGTGGCAGGCGGGTCGGCAATGTGTGTCTGATGATGCCCTTTACGGTCGAAAAGCCGGGATTTCAAATCGGCCCGGATATTGTGAGGGCGTGGTCTAATCCATTTGGTCCCTATGGTCTGCCGCTTGTCGAGAGACGCGGCACGAGCCAGATTATCGACGACTTGTTTGCGACGCTTGGTCAGCCCGGGGTGCAACTACCGAAAATTCTTGTTTTCCCAGACATCTTTATCGACAGCCCGCTGGCCTCGATCATTCGTTCGACGGCTCTTTCAGCGGGCCTGCCTTTGGCAACCGTCAAGCCCCAAAACCGGCCATGGCTCGACGCGACCGTTGATGCGGACGCTTATTTGCGCAACGCCATGAACTCGCATCATCGCCGGAACCTTGGCCGTCTTTGGCGCAAGCTGGAGGGGTTGGGTTCATTGGAGTATGACGTTGCGCGTGCGCCGGAACATGTGCGGGTTCAGATGGAAGAGTTCCTTCTTTTGGAAAATGCGGGTTGGAAGGGGCGAAAACGCACTTCTTTGGCCGCAGACCGGTACCGTGCCGCTTTTGCGCGCGAAGCGGTGAATCTTCTTGCTGAACGCGACCGCTCGCGAATTTTTACCCTCAAGCTCGATGGCAAGGTGATCGCGTCGCTCATCGTTTTTATTGAAGGCGGCCGCGCGTGGACATGGAAGACGACCTACGATGAGACCTTGCGTGAACTGTCCCCGGGCCTGCAATTGATGGTACGCGTTACGGAAACCTTGTTGGATGATCCCAACGTCACGTCCGCTGACAGTTGCGCCGTTCCCGATCACCCCGTGATGAGCCGCATCTGGACGCAATCGCGCCCGATAACGACGTTGGTGGTCGGTACCGACCAATCAAAGGATCGGGATGTGCGTCAAGTCGCTTCGCAAATCGATTTCTACCGTTCGACGAAAGAAACGGCAAAGACGGTCGCAGACAAGGTGCGCGGTATTTTCGAACGTAGGCGTTAGGTTCGTTTTCTAAAGGCGCGGCGGATGATTTTGCCGCTTTCAGTCGTCGGGATGTGGTCTACAATTTCCACATGTCTTGGATACAGATGGGCCGACAAGCGATCGCGCACCCATGCTTTCAACTCACCGTCAAGCCCGGTCTTATATTGTGCCTGTGGCGTTATTTTCACGAACGCTGCGACTTGTTCTGTGCGTTCCTCATCGGAGATGCCGACAACTGCAGCCTCCAAAACATCGCTATGAGCGCGCAGGCATTCTTCAATTTCAAAAGGGCCAATGCGGTAGCCCGCTGATGTGATAATGTCGTCGTTTCGGGACTTGAAGGTGAACCACCCATCGGCGGAAAGAGTCGCGATATCGCCGGTATGGATCCAGCCATTGATGATTTTCTCAGCCGTTGATTCGGTATCTTCAAAATAACCGAGCATCGCGACCGGTGTATCGGCGTTGATGACGATCTGACCGTCACCTTCATTGATGAACTGTCCGTCAGCGCTAATAAGTCTAACATCGTGCCCCGGTGTTACTTTGCCCATGGAGGCCGGATTGCTCACACCGATTGAATGGCTTGAGCCGATAACCGTGTTGCATTCAGTCTGGCCGTAAAACTCATTGACCGGCGCATTGAAAATTCGCCGCGCGGCCCTGTGTGTGTGTGGCCCCAATTGCTCACCAGCAGCGCCAACTGCGCGCAAATGCAGTTGAGGAATTTCCCCGTCATGATTTGCCAATATGCGAATGGCTGTCGGTGGAAGAAATGCGTTTGTCACCTTGTGGGTCGACAGGATGGAAAGGGCCCAATCAGATGAAAACCGTGGTGCGTTAGCGGCAACGACTGGCACGCCGAAATATAAGGCGGGAAGGAGCGCGTTTAAGAGCCCGCCGGCCCAAGCCCAGTCAGATGGTGTCCAAAACACGTCACCTCCATGGGGCAACAGTTCTTGAGCGAGTTGAATTCCCGGCAGGTGGCCAAGGAGTACGCGATGTGCATGCAAAACCCCTTTGGGCTGCCCCGTCGTTCCCGACGTAAAGAGCATCATCGCTGCATCATCCGGGCCCGTGTCGGCGATGTCTTCGACAGGAGCTGCCGCCTCAAGCGCGTCTTCAAAGTTCAGTTCATCACAAGCGTTTGCGCCAACGATGAGCGCTGTTGTTTGCGCGGCCGAACCGTTACTCCCGTCGCGCCAACGTTCGACCGCTTGGCGGGTTGCAACGAATATTTTCGGCCGCGCCTTTTCGATCCTGTAGGCGATGGCTTGGGGGCCAAACTGTGTGGCCAAGGGCACCGCTATTGCGCCCAGATGATAAATTGCAAGATGTGTGGCAACCGCTTCCCACCCCTGCGGCAGCTGGATGGCGACCCGGTCGCCCCTGTGCACGCCCAATTGCTGCAAAGCCCCGGCTACCAATTTGCAACGCAAATCCAGCTGACGCCATGAGACCCTTGTTGCTTCACGCTCTTTTGGGTGATCGATGATGAGCGCAGTACCGTTCGGGTTTTCCTGCGCATGGCGGCTTACACAAACCTCTGCCAAATTAAAGCGATTTGGGATGTCCCATCGAAACGATGCGCGCAGTGCTGCATAGCTTTCAATATTTTCTGGGAGCATTTCCCGGTCAGACTTCTTGTAGGTTGCTCTGCGCGGCTGGCTGCGCGGTTTCAGGTCTCTACATTTAGTGGGTGGAACCCGGAATTTAAACGCAAATCTTCGATTTGCTTTTATGGTGCCCCTGGCCCGACTCGAACGGGCACTTCCGAAGAAAACGGATTTTGAATCCGTCGCGTCTACCAATTCCGCCACAGGGGCCTGCCACGGTGGACGAACGTGTATGTGCGACCCGCCAAAGCGTCAAGGCAATGTTTGCACATTGATGCTATCTGGCATGCAAACAAACGGATTTGACTGAAAATGAGTGCCAATTTTGAAACAGAGCGTGGGCAGCATGGTGCGCTGGAACAAGTTGACGTGCTTTTGCGCGATTTACCGCGCGACGAAGGCGGCACAATTTCGCTGGGTCAACTCAGTGATGCCATGGAAGAGCGGGCTTTCGGGCTTATGTTACTGATCCTCGCCATCCCTTGCTGTCTGCCATTTGTATATTTGTTGCCCCAGATTGTGGCTGTGCCGATGGCCATTTTGGTAGGCCAGATGGCGATGGGACGCAAATCGCCTTGGTTGCCCGAAGCGATGCGGTCCCGGCGTTTGCCGGTCGAGGGTTTCCGCTCGGTGTTGGCGCGCGTTCGCAAATGGGGAGGCTGGCTGGAACGGCTGACCCATCGCCGTTTCGCCGGACTGACCAACACATTGGCAGCGCGTATCGTTGGTGCGTTATTGTTTGTGCCATGCCTGTCGATACTCACACCATTGCCATTGACCAACACGGTACCTGGTATTGGCGTCGCCCTCGCATCTGCCGGATTGATCGAGCGGGATGGCCTGTTTGTGATCGGCGGCGTGCTAATTGCGTTGATTTGGGTGGTTGCGCTCTTGATCGGTGGTCCTGCGTTGATTTATCTGGTTATCGACCTAATTTTGAACAGGTAAGGGCAGGTAGGGCCAGTTAATGATCAATGCGAATGTCGACAACCGCCATATGACGTTATCGCTGAACGTTGCCTTCGTGATGGCGGTTATCGTCGGTACGGCACTCGTTTTTGAACATTTGCTTGGATATCTGCCATGCTATTTGTGCCTCTTGCAGCGCACGCCGTATTATGTGGGTGTCCCGGTCGCGTTGCTTGCGGGGCTTGCTGTTTGGCTGCGTTGGCCTGCATGCGTTGCCAGAGGCGCGCTGATTATCGTTGGATTGTTCATGGCTTATGGCGCTGTACTCAGCGCGTATCACGCTGGTATTGAGTGGGCATGGTGGGATGGACCGGCAAATTGTGGCGCTGCAACAACCAGTGGTGTCGTTACTGAAGCGGCAAACCTGCTTTCATCACTCGACCGTGTTCAGCCACCGTCATGTGATGAGGCGGCTTTCCGCATATTGGGCCTATCGTTGGCGGGCTGGAATGTGCTGATGAGCATCGCTCTGCTTGGATGGCTTATTCACGGATTACGTACCAAGGCGTCGAGCAGACAGTGAAAGCTTGAGTTGTGGTGTCAGAACCGGTTGCCCTTGATCAGTCTGCGACCTTTGAGCTGTCGGCAATTAGTCCCTTGCGCCATGCAATGAAGTAACTTGATGGCATGACGGCACCGATACCCAACATAGCCAGGGTGACGGGGCCGAGTACAAAGATCATTGTTTCAATGTCTTTGCATTCGGCGCTATGAAAGGACTTGCTCCCGGTATCGCAGACGTCCCAACTTTCCATGAAAAGTATAAACTGCATCCAGACCAGGCCAATCGCCGAAATCAGGCAAAAAACGGTCAATCCCCACGCACCCATCTTCAGTATCCTTGATACTGCCATGTCAAATCCTTTACGCCGTCATTGCGATTTGTTTTGCCGGTGAGTCACGAGCGCCAATTTATTCCTGACGCCCTCGGGCTCCAGGTGTCGATACCGACCTCGGGAATAAGCACTCCAGTCTAGCGCCAAACCATTGATTACCATCGCCGCGGAAAGATCGGTTCCGTCGGGAAGATAGCATCGCGCAACAATGCGGTCATACGATGTCTTCGAGTGGGTGTGGGCTGTAATTTTACGTCGTTTGCACATTGCGGCGAGCGCGGCTTTTGCCTTGCGTCCCCATGGGTGATGCAGTTCAGGCGCGTCGATACCGGAAAGCCTTACTTTCAACCCGCCAATAACGATGGTGTCGCCATCGATCACGTGACACGGTCCTGAAATCCGGCCTTCCTTTAGCGCTGCCCGCCGTTTCCATTGATTTTGAGAGCCCCGTTGTCGGTGCCGGCGCCGACTACTGGCCTTTACGACATCAATAATCCCACGATAGAGCTTTCCAACGATAAGCTGAGGCAACACCGGCAATTCCTGTTTAAGGGCTGATGATGTTGCAAATTGGGGTATTTGTGAGGCTGACCCTAAGGTTCCAGCTCGGTATCCCAGTACAAATAATCCATCCAGCTTTCATGAAGATGGTTTGGTGGGAATTTTCGCCCATTATTGTTCAGTTCGTGAACGGTCGGCTGGAATGGCATTTGCCGGGGTTGCATGTCGGTCTGAGAGGGCATCCGCCCGCCTTTACGCAAATTACAGGGCGAGCACGCGGTCACAATGTTTTGCCACGTTGTCTGCCCGCCGTAGCGGCGTGGCACCAGATGGTCAAATGTCAGATCTTCGGTAGCGCCGCAGTACTGGCATTCAAAGTGATCACGCAGGAACACGTTAAACCGCGTAAAGGCCGGGTACATTGCCGGCTTGATGTATTCCTTGAGGCTGACAACACTTGGAACCCGCATGGCAAAAGAGGGCGAGTTCACCTCGGTATCATATTCTGCAACGATGTTGACTCGGTCGAGGAAGACCGCCTTGATCGCATCCTGCCAAGACCAGAGCGAAAGCGGATAGTAACTTAGCGGCCGATAGTCGGCGTTAAGTACAAGTGCGGGAAGTGCCTCTGGTGAGACCGCGACTGTCAAGGTTGTCCCCTGTACGCTGCTTGCATTACGGCGCTTATACTAGGCTTGATGTGACAGGGATGTGAAGCTGTTACGTCAGTATTGTGGCGCGGCATATTGCCCATTATTATCAGACATTTAGCGGTGCATTTAGTTGCTAGGGCATAACATCACGTTCAGCCATTTTGGCGTAATAGGCCCAAAACAAGCGTGCTGCCACCCCTCGCCAGGGAGCCCATGATTCGGCCATTTTGCGCAACAATTTGTCATCGGGACGTTCGTCCATGTCAAAGGCATGGCGGGCTGCATTTTGCAGCGCAAGATCTCCGGCCGGGAAAATGTCGGGATGCCCGACAGCGAAAAGAAGGTATACCTCTGCTGTCCAAGGGCCGATACCTTTAACCTGCGTCATGTGATGGATGGCATCCGCGGCAGCCATTTCCGCCACCTCATCAAGCCGGAGTGATTGATTGGCGATGGCATCGCACAGTGCGCAAAGTGTCTTTTGCTTGGGGCGTGACAAGCCTACCTCGATCCAGGTTTGTTCACCGCTTTGTAAAAACACCTCCGGTGAAAGCGGCGAAATTTGTGTCTCCAGGCGACCCCAAATTGCGTTCGCGCTTTGAACCGATACCTGCTGTGCAACAATGGTTTTGACGAGACTTGCAAAGCCCGGTTTGCTCCGCCTAAGCGGCACATGACGGGTAAGTGCCGCCATCTTGGCCAATGTCTTGTCATGATCGCACAGCCAATTCAGGCCTTGGTGAATGTCTTCGAGCGTTTCGATGGTTGCAGGTGGCGTGCGTTTCATGTCACGCACATGCCATGTCAGCGATCAATGATCGACCCATTTTCCGCTTCGCGCCGTCACCAAACGGATATCTTCATCTCGGCCATGCCTACAGCGCACTGCTTAACCAGCAACGGGCGCGGGAAATGGGCGGTCGCATGCTGTTGCGCCTGGAAGATATCGATACGGTCCGCTGCACGCCGCAACTTGAAGCCGAATTAATCGAGGATTTGCATTGCATCGGCTTTGAGTGGGTAGGGCATGTCCGGCGTCAATCTGAGCATTTTGATGACTATAGGGCTGCGCTCGACATTTTGATTGATGCTGGTTTGGCTTACCACACGGCGCTCAGCCGTGGCGACCTGCGGGCGATGGTGGTTGAAAAGGAGAGAACCGGCGGTACTTGGCCGCGCGATCCTGATGGCGCCCCGTTGTTTCCGGGGCGCGACTATCAAACGCCTGCCACTGGTGACGATCCTCGCGGCGTATGGCGTCTAGATGTGAAGGCCGCCCTCGACCATTTGGGGATTAATGAAGTCAGTTGGGATGAAGCCGGGGCGGGTCCCAATGGCGAAAGTGGAACTGTTTGTGCCGATCCAACCTTTTGGGGGGACTTTATCTTGGCGCGGCGTGACACGCCAACAAGCTATCATCTGAGCGTTGTGGTGGATGATTACATTCAACGGGTAACAGACGTGGTTCGCGGCCGTGATTTGTATTTTGCCACTGCCGCACATGCTTTGCTTCAGGACTTGCTGGGTTACGCTCGACCAACTTACTTCCACCACGACCTCATCATGGAACCGGGCAACGGTCGAAAACTCTCCAAAAGCCAAAAGGATACGAGCTTGCGTGCGCTCAGGGCATCTGGCGCAACGGTACGAGACATTAAACGAATGATCGGCGTTGCGGGCTAGGCGCCCAATTTGTTCAAGCCCAACTTGGTGATGACGAACAAGCCCAGCAACACGAACGCTCCAGAGACCATGATGACTGCCAGAACGGTCGGGTCATTGGTCTTGTATGCAGTGTACTCGATCCCGATCCCGCCGACCAGGGAACCCGCGACCAGAAGGCTCATATTGCCCAGTGGGCCAAAGCCATCGACACCCAAAACGCCGTCCATGGCGCTACCGATAAAGAAACCGCCAGCTGCCAAAAAGAAGCCGATGAACAGCCAGCCTTGTGTTGTCAAATCGGTAATCATGGCATCACTCCTGGGGGAACCATATCAAAAGTTCGTTAATCAGCTCTTGAGAAGTGTGGTTAACGCGCCGGTGCTACCAAGGATCGTGCGCTCTGGTACCGAATGATCGCAGCGTTGATTTCCGCACCAAGGATGAAGATCACGGCCACGATATAGAGAAAGACCAGGGCGATCATCAGTGACGCAAGACCCGCGTAAGTCGTGACATAGGTTGCAAAGCGTTCCAGATAAGCGGCGAAAACCGATGCACCTACGATCCAAAAACTCATGGTTATGATGATACCGGGGATCAGTGACGCAAAACTTCTTTGCCCGGCGGGCAGCCATTTGTGGACCACAAACAAGCCTGCCACCAGAACTGTGACAGCGATTGCATAGCGCCAGAAACCGACTTCAAAAGACAATGTTTCTACAGCGGGCACATATTGCTCAAAGATGCGAAATGCCAAAGGTGCCAAAACGAGAAGGAAGCTGATCGCCATAAAGCCGATGGTTGCAATAAAGACAAAGCCGAGACTTTGAAGCCGAACGTAAACAAGTGAGCGTGTCTCACTAACGCGGTAAGCACGGTTTAAAGCAACCCGGAGTGCTTCGATGCCATTGGTTGCAAAAAACGCCGCGGCCAATACGGACACCGTCAATAGGCCCCCACGCGGTACTGTCAGAACATTTCTCACCTCAATGGCGATCGGTTCCGCTATGCGTTCTGGCCATGTGTCGAACACCAAATGTACGGCGACTTCAGCAAATTGTTCAGCACCGAGAAAGGTTGCGAGCGTGGTGGCGAAAATGAGAAAGGGAAAAATAGCGAGCAAGGTGGAAAGCGCCACATGGCTTGCCATGGCCCAGCCGTCTGCCAAATCAAAATGGCCGAGCGCATCAAACAGGATACGGCGCGCTATAATAAATGATCTGAGCATACTGTGTTGTTTGGTCTTTCAATTTCGATACAAACCAATTCAGACATAGTCCACCGATTTAGCCAACATAAGAGCGACAAGGAAAATATGGCAGCTAAACCAACCATCGTCGTGACGGGATGCTCGACCGGGATTGGCGCTCATTGCGCTCGAAGATTGAGGGAGGATGGATGGCTCGTGATCGCCAGCGCCCGAAAAGAAGAGGATATTGCACGCTTGAAATCGGAGGGATTTGAAGCGCTCTTTTTGGAAAAACGGGATCCCGGCTCGATCAAACAGTTTTTCGACCAGGCCATGGAATTGACCGACGGCAAGCTCGATGCGCTTTTCAACAATGCCGGGTATGCGCAACCAGGTGCTGTTGAGGATTTGCCAATTGAGGCGTTGCGAGAGCAGTTTGAGGTCAATTTTTTCGCGTATCATCAACTCATATTGCGGGCCGTGCCAGTGATGCGAAAACAGGGGTCTGGGAGGATCGTCAACTGCTCGTCTGTCTTGGGCCGTGTCGCGATGCCTTGGCGCGGCGCTTACACTTCATCGAAGTTCGCGCTTAATGCGCTAACAACTACACTGCGCATGGAGTTGGAAGGAACCGGTATCTACGCAAGCCTGATTGAACCAGGGTCGATTCCCTCAAATATCGCTGCCAACGGTGCCCGCTATGCGATGAAATATATTCAATTGGATAAGTCGCCGCATCAGGAGAAATATCGGCGCCGCTTTGAGGATTTGGTTTCACAAAAGCCGCCGGTTGATCTGTCGGGTGCAGAACCCGTTTACACAGCGCTGCGAAAAGCACTTAGTGCAAGGCGTCCGCGCCCGCATTACCCGGTAAAACCGGAGACTCGGGTGGCAATTGCTTTGGACAGGGTTCTGCCGAAAGATATTTTGTATCGACTCTTGAACCGGATGGCCTAAATCCATCCCAATCAAAGAGGGCTTTGGCCAAGGATAAATATGTCGACAGTGATGTTCTTTCTCGCGTTGGTCGCTATGGGTGCCGTCGCTATCGTTCTGCTGATGGGTTTGAAGAACCTGCTGACACAAGGTGACGTCAATCTCTCAAACAAGCTGATGCAAGCGCGGGTGTTTTTGCAGTTTGTTGCGGTGGTGATTATTGTGATCGGCGTGATTATTGCGCGTCAAGCGAGTGGATGAAGCCAATGGTGACGCTGAACAAGATTTATACCAAGACCGGTGATAGCGGGACCACAGCCCTTGGAACCGGTGAACGCCGGTTGAAATTTGACCTGCGGATTTCCGCATACGGAACAGTCGATGAGACCAATGCCTGTGTCGGCCTCGCCCGGCTTCATACGGCGGTATCGGACCCCGACCTCGATCGCATGTTGTCACGCATTCAAAATGATCTTTTTGATCTGGGAGCAGATTTGGCGACACCGGAAAGCGAGGAGCCCCCGGCATATGAGCCGTTACGGATCGTTGCGTCGCAGGTGCAGCGGGTTGAAGCGGATATTGATGCACTCAATGATGGGCTGACACCGCTTAAATCGTTCATTTTGCCAGGCGGAAGTCCTGCGTCAGCTAATTTGCATTTGGCGCGCACGGTTGCGCGTCGCGCTGAGCGTTTGATTGTTGAATTGGCGGAACAGCCCGGCGAGCATGTGAACGCGGAAGCGGTAAAGTACATGAATCGTATCAGCGATTTTTTCTTCGTGGCTGCGAGGGTGGTCAACGCCAACGGAGCAGATGACGTGCTTTGGGTTCCCGGGAAAAACCGTTAAATTCTACGTTTCGATGGTAAAGCAACTGGTGACAATGACACCATTGATCGTTGTTGAGGTCACCAATTGGGTAATTTCCAACACTAATCCGGGGTTTCCCACTGCAGTGCGTGCCCAAGCATAGCACTCATCAATGCCCGTATCGGACTCTATGACAAGTGGCGTGCGGGTCAACATGCTCGGCTTGAAGATTATACGCATGGTGCCAGGCGGCCTTATGACGGCCGGGAGCAACTCGACACGCTGTATATCTTTACCATTGATGCGCCAGGTTTTGAATTCGTTAACCGCCCGTGCAGGGACTATAAGTGTTAACGCGAAAATGACGCCGATAAGAATTTTCATAGCCTGTCCTCGGGTTTACCTGCTAATGGGACAAAAAGAGGCAAAAAAATGCATGTTTCGCTAATCAGATCACTCAAATTTTAACGGTGGGCTTATGTTTATTCCGCTGCAGGACCGAAACGAGCTCAAACATGTGCGTCTGCAATATGTCACTTTGGCACTCATTTTGGTTAATTGCCTGGTCTATGTTGGCATCAATCTGAGTGGCGGAGCGGCCGCGACTGAGTCGCTTGTGATTCAGCTTGGCTACATTCCGGCGGTGGTCAATGACGTTCAAGAGTTGCCGGTGGGTCTGGCGATCATCCCGGAAGAATTGTCGTTGATCTCCTATGCGTTTTTACATGCTGATTTTTTGCATTTAGCCTCCAACATGCTGTTTTTGTGGGTGTTCGGTGACAATGTGGAAGATGCGCTGGGGCACTTTCGTTTCCTTGTCTTCTACCTGCTTTGCGCGATCGCCGGTGGTATTGCGCATGGCCTTGTCGACCCTTCATCGGCCATACCGTTGATTGGTGCTTCAGGCGCTGTGGCCGGCATTATCGGCGCTTATCTGATGTTGCATCCACGTGTGCGGGTTTGGGTGTTGGTGCTCATGCGCATTCCGTTGCCGCTGCCAGCGTGGATTCCGCTGTTGGGCTGGATTGGGTTTCAGATTTTTATGCTTGTAACCGGCGGTGACGAGATGGTGTCTTGGGCAGCCCACGTCGGTGGTTTCTTTGCGGGGGCTTTGTTGGTCTTTGTTTTGAAGCGGCGTGCAGTACCGCTTTTTGACCGCCAGATGCAAATGCCGACGGCTGTCGTGAAATCGGTGCCTGGCGTAAAACGAGACGGCAATATATCGCGCCCAGAAACCGACACCCGCTCGCCTGACAAAACGAAAGTATGGGGACGTGGCAAATAAGACATTTACGTTGACGTAAACGTTAGAATAATGCAAGGAAACTTCAATGAGCGTGGTCGACGCGTGCTGTCGCTGATTTTATAGCCATGCGGACAATTGTGTGCTTTTCACCACGCAGTTTTGGGAGAGAAGAATGAAAGTTTTGGTGCCGGTCAAACGCGTTGTTGACTACAATGTCAAAATCAGGGTCAAGCCTGACGGGTCAGGTGTAGAGCTGGCGAACGTGAAAATGTCCATGAACCCGTTTGACGAGATCGCGGTGGAAGAGGCGATCCGACTGAAAGAAGCGGGTAAAGTGAGTGAGATCGTTGTCGTATCCATCGGATCGGCGCAAGCGCAGGAAACGATCCGGACCGGCCTCGCTATGGGTGCCGACCGAGGCATTCTGGTCAAGCATGACGATCTGATCGAGCCGTTGGCGGTCGCCAAAATCCTAAAAGGCGTGGTTGAAGCCGAGGAGCCGGGCCTCGTCATTTTGGGCAAGCAAGCCATTGACGATGATGCAAACCAAACAGGTCAAATGCTCTCAGCGCTGCTGGGGTGGAGCCAAGGCACATTTGCGTCCAATGTTGAGATCGATGGCGATACCGCAAGGGTCACGCGCGAGATAGACGGCGGATTGCAGACCATTGAGATCAAGATGCCTGCAATCGTGACAACCGATTTGCGTCTCAACGAACCTCGATATGCGTCGCTACCCAATATCATGAAGGCGAAGAAAAAGCCGATTGACGAGAAGGCGCCCGCTGATTTTGGAGTTGATGCCGCACCGCGCCTGGAGGTGTTGAAGACGGAGGAGCCGGAAGGCCGTAAAGCTGGCGTCAAGGTTGGGTCGGTTGAAGAACTGGTCAGCAAGCTTCGTGACGAAGCTGGCGTGATTTGAGGTTTTGGGAGGAATTTGAAATGGCTATTTTGCTTATTGCAGAACATGATAACGCAGCGCTTTCTGACCAGACCAGCAAAACGCTGACTGCCGCCAAACAGATCGGCGGCGACGTCCATATTCTGGTTGCTGGTAACAGTGCCGGAGCAGTGGCGGACGCGGCCGCAAAATTGGACGGTGTCGCCAAAGTTTTGCACGCCGATGACGCGTCGCTTGAACAGCAGCTCGCTGAACCCATGGCCGCACTGGTTATCTCTATCGCAGATGACTATGACACCATTATCGCGCCAGCGACGACCAACGGTAAAAACATCCTCCCACGGGTGGCTGCATTGCTCGATGTCATGCAGATTTCCGAGGTGATGGAAGTCGTTGATAATGTGACGTTCAAACGTCCGATTTATGCCGGCAACGCGGTCCAAACTGTCAAAGCAACTGACCCCAAACGTGTGATTACTGTGCGCACGGCTTCCTTTAATGCGACGGGCGAGGGCGGCTCTGCGGCAATTGAGAGCGTCACTGCGGCCGCCGATCCGGCTTTGTCATCCTATGTTTCAACTGAATTGTCCGGCGGTGACCGTCCGGAGCTGACGTCGGCCAAGATCATCATTTCAGGCGGGCGGGCCCTGGGATCTTCTGAGAAGTTCGAGGAAGTCGTACTTCCGGTCGCTGACAAGTTGGGCGCCGCAGTTGGCGCTTCACGTGCGGCGGTTGACGCCGGTTATGCGCCCAACGATTGGCAGGTGGGGCAAACTGGCAAGATTGTTGCGCCGGACCTCTATATTGCCGCTGGAATTTCGGGTGCCATTCAGCATTTGGCAGGCATGAAGGATTCCAAGATTATCGTGGCCATCAACAAGGATGAGGACGCCCCGATTTTCCAAGTTGCGGACTACGGTTTGGTTGCGGATTTGTTTGATGTGCTGCCAGAGCTTGAAAAAGCGCTGTAAGTCGTTTTCAAAAAGTGCCACCGTTAAAACCGCCGCCTTATGGGGGGCGGTTTTTTTGTGGGAGCAATATGGCTGACGCGGTCCTTGAACGTAGAGGCAAGACGTTTTGCCCACAGCACAGGCGTCGGTTTGTTCTGGTCGCGGCGATCCTTGCCAGCTCAATGGCTTTCATCGACGGTTCGGTTGTTTCCATCGCTATGCCATCCTTGATGGCGGATTTGGGTGCCGCGATCACTCAAGGCATCTGGATCAACAATGGTTACATGCTGCCGCTTTCCGCGCTTGTATTGGTCGGCGGCGCTCTGGGCGATGTTTATGGTCAGCGGCGTAGCTTTATGGCGGGAATTTTGCTGTTTGTGGTGGCTTCGGCTTTTTGCGCCATCGCACCCAACGCTGAACTCCTGATCGTCGCGCGCATTGTCCAAGGCGTTGGCGCGGCCATTATGGTGCCCGGTAGCTTGGCAATTTTGGCAAAAGCCTACCCAAGAGATGAGCGCGGTGCTGCCATCGGCATATGGGCAGCCGCGTCCGCGGTCACCACGGCGCTTGGGCCGCTTGTCGGCGGCTTGGTTCTGCAAGCGCTCGGCGATACCGCATGGCGGCTGATCTTTGCCATCAACCTTCCCATCGGGGTGATTGCATTGTACCTGCTATGGCGCATGGTGCCCAATGATGGCGCCGACGGCGGCCGAAGGCCCGATTGGTTCGGCGCCTTGCTTATCTCCGTTGCGCTCTTGCTATTAACTTATGGGCTGGCGGCACCGGAGGGTGGCGAAAGCTCGGCCCCGAGCTCTACACAAATTCTTGGTTTCTCCATGTCGGCGTTTGCCGCTTTCGCCCTGTTTTTGTGGTGGGAGAACCGCGTGCCGTCCTCCATGGTGCCGCTACAGCTTTTTGCTTCGTCCACCTTTGCCGGCGCAAACATCTTGACCTTCAGCTTCTATTTCGGCCTCTCCGCTGTGCTCTTCTTTTTGCCCATCACGATGATTGATGCCTGGGGCATCGGGCAACTTCAGGTGGCATTGTCGTTTCTACCCATCTCGGTCGCCATTGGTCTCTTGTCTGGTTTTGTCGGTCGCTTGGCAGATCGCGTAGGGCCAGCACCCTTGCTGACGGCTGGCTCGCTGATTGTCGCTGTTGCTTATGCAGGATTAGCTCTTACCGCGCCGATGCAGTCTTTTTGGTTGTCGGTTTTGCCGTTTTTGTCACTCAGTGCGCTGGGCTTGGCGCTGGTGGTTTCGCCCTTGTCGACAGCTGTCATGACCTCTGTGGACGAGGCGAACACCGGGTCTGCTTCCGGCGTCAATAATGCGGTTTCGAGGGTTGCAGGTCTGTTTGCGGTGGCCCTGATGGGATTGTTGGCTGCGACCGTCTACAATGGGGCGCCCGGGGTGACGCCCGGCGATTACGGCGTATCCAGCGCTGCCGATGATGTTTTGGCACATAGTCAAGCGATGACTATCGCGTTCCAAGCCATTGTTCTGGTCGCCTCTGCGCTGTCGTTCATTTCCGCCGGGGTTGCCTGGCTAATGATACGCAAAGTCAATTGAAAGTTAGAGCGCTGCGAGAGTATCGGCTTCCGGTTCACTGGCCAACAGCGCATCAATGCGATCACGTTCGCGAATAAATGCCTGCAGTGCTTCACCATCCAATGACTTGCCCTCCGGCAATCGAACCCGCATGGGATCGACGCGCTTGCCATTAATCTGCAGTTCGTAATGAAGGTGGGGCCCGGTCGACTGACCAGTATTGCCGACCCTGGCAATCACTTGTCCTTGTCTGACTTTCGCGCCGGGCTCAATTCCTTTGCCGTACCTCGACAGGTGGCCATAGAGCGTCTCGTAACCGTTCGGGTGGCGAATAACCAGCCGTCTACCATATCCGCCTGACCACCCCATTTTTTCAACAACGCCGTTGCCCGGGGCAATTATCGGAGTGCCGATTGGTGCGGCCCAATCCACGCCCCAATGCATTTTCCTATATCGTTGGATAGGGTGAACGCGCATACCAAAGCCCGATGTAAATCTTCCTGTTGGAACCGGATTTCGCAGCAAGAACTGGCGGGCGCTCCGACCTTCCTCATCATAGTATGCGAAGCTACCGTCAGGCTTTTTGAATTTATAGAACCGGCTGGTTTGTCCATTGAATGTGGCGCTTACATAGAGAAGGTCCCGCTCCAGATCCTGGCTGATCTCGCCGTCCTCGGGAAGTGAATAAAACAGTTCAAGCCCGTCATCAGCGCGAATGCGGGCCCGGAAGTCCACATCGGCTGCGACCATCTTTATAATCCGATCTGCAATCGACGTCGGCAGGTCATGCGAGGCGACAGCGCGGTGGATTGCATCATAGGCGGATGGCAAGCTTGCCGCATTGATCGGCGGCAAGGCAGGTTGTTCGCTCGCTATGCCGAAATTTGTCATGACGCCGCGATCAACTGGTTCCAGCGCCGGCACATATTGGCCATTGTCATTGAGCGCGATCGTTAGCAAGTGCTCGCTGCCACGATAGACCGAGGCGCGTTTGACGGACCAAAGATCCTGCCCATTTTCTTTTTCAAGGCCCAGTCGAACGGACTGTCCGCCTGATAGCTCTTCGCTGTTCAACAGGGTTGAGATAGCTTCGGCCATATTGTCCAAGCCTTGATACTCAACGGTAGCAAAAGCGTCGCTAATGGCAATGTCGCTGCGCGCCTCCACCAGATCTTCTTTATAAGAGGTGCCGCCCGATGCATGGCCTGACTTGGCAACAGACACATTCTGCGGAATGATTCGCGCAACCTGTGGCGTGCTAATGGCGGCCAGTGCCGGGTCAGATATTCCAAAGCGGAACGGGTCCACATAGTTGATCGACGCAACCTTCGTTTCACCGCCCGCCAACAGGATTGCATTAACCCGCAAAACTTGCTCAGCCTCATCGGCTGTGATCGTAAACTCAGATGTGTCGACATCTGTGTTAAATTCAAAATCAGAAACTTTCACCGCTGCTTCTGTTTCCACATTGGCGCCGTAGATCAAAGCACCGGTCACGCCACTGTCAGGGACTGGTGGTATATTGCCCTCGGCAAAAATGGTTAGTGGATTAAAAGCGGGATAGTTTGCGTCATCAGCTTGAACACGTGCCAGCGATATCTTGAGATGCTCAAATGGCTTGGTACGGATGACATTTGCATCACCGACTTGCTGAACAGTCGAAACACTCATTCTACGACGGTCGGGCAGTTCCGTTGCCAGATTGAGGCCTGCTGTTGAAATGAGACGGCTTGTTTTTGCGTCTCCACCTGAAACATCGAGCAGCTCACCAAACCTTGCGATCT
>JBCBMZ010000007.1:0-156254 GCA_039822005.1 Pseudomonadota bacterium
ACTGTCTCCGCTTACGCCAACCCAGTGGACATCCGGGACAAAACACTCCTGACAGACTTCAACTCTTCACGCACAGCAGACAGCCGCTAAGGCCAGCACGTGCATGAAAATGACGGGCTGGATCGCTTAACTCCCCTCGCTGATGACCTCGTCCCCAAGCGGTCCGGCACCGTCACGCTTTTTAAAGTGAAACTTGAAAACCACCGCGTTCCAAACCGAACCGGTGGTTTTTTCCTGTTGGCGCCCGCCCGCCCCATCCCACACACGTTAAGGATGTCGTAGTAAATCCCATTGCGTGGGGGTCAATCCCATGTTACCCCATTATTGGACAAATATGTTTGGCGAAGGCGTTCAAAATGGGACGGGCCACAAGCTGGACGGGGCGCTTGGAGTTTGTGCGTGGAGCGGTTTCTGTCAAATGGGATCAATCGGGTGGACGCGAAGGGTCGCGTCTCCGTGCCTGCCCATTTTCGCACCGCGCTTGCCGCCAAGGGTCTCAGCGAACTTTACGCGCTTCAGTCGCTCGATATGCCGGCTGTCGATGTGGGTGGCGTGGACCGTTTGGAACGAATGGAAGCGCGCATGGCGCAGGACGATCCTTTTTTGGCGGGTTCCGACGATATGTCCCTCTATTTCCACGGCGATGGCGCGTTCTTGAAGCTCGACTCCGGTGGCCGGATCACAATCAGCGATTTCATCCGCGAGCACACCAGGATCAAGGACGAGGTGCATTTTGTCGGCCGGGGCGATTTTTTCCAAATGTGGGCGCCCGATCGCTTCGCTTCGTTCCGCGAGGAGGTGCGGTCGCGCTTGCGGGCCCAGCGGTCACAGGGTCAAACCTCGTGATGGGAGGCGATCCCCATATTCCGGTCATGCTCGATGAGGTGCTGACGGCACTCGGCGGTGATTTGGCCGGCAAGCGGATTGTTGACGGCACATTTGGCGCGGGTGGTTACACGCAGGCGTTTCTGGCCCGTCAAGCCCAGGTTGATGCGTTTGACCGCGACCCATCTGCGCAAGCGGCAGCGCATATGATTGTTGAAGATTATGGACACAATTTCAGATTTCACGCGCTGCCATTCTCGTTGATGGCTGATGTAATTGAGCCTGATAGCGTCGACGCGGTGGTGCTGGATGTCGGCGTTTCATCGATGCAACTTGATCAGGCTGAGCGCGGGTTTTCATTTCTGCGCGACGGTCCTTTGGACATGCGGATGGCGCAGTCGGGGCCGACAGCGGCCGATGTGGTCAATGAGTATACCTTGTCGGATCTCATCAGGATCATCGGGATTTTGGGTGAAGATCGCAACGCGCCGCGCATCGCCCACGCTATTGTCGATGCCCGCAATGAGGTGCCGTTCACGACCACCAAAGAACTGGTTGCAGCCATTGAACGCGCAGCGCCCAAACGCGGTAAAGACAAGATTCACCCCGCCACACGCGCGTTTCAGGGTTTGCGTATTTTCGTCAATGACGAGCTGCGTGAATTGGCGCGGGCGCTTTTTGCCGCCGAACGGATATTGAAAGAAGACGGCCGATTGGTCGTCGTTTCTTTCCATTCGCTCGAAGACCGGATCGTGAAGCAGTATTTCGCCGATCGCATGGGCGATGCACCTCGGTCTCGCCATATGCCGATGAGTGAACCGCGCCCGCCGCTTTATGCGGCTTTGAGAAAAGCGGTTATCGCAGCGGGAGACGCTGAAATATCTCGCAATCCCCGTGCGCGTTCAGCAAAATTACGCGCTGCCGTCCGCACCGGCATCGTGCCGCGTAATGCAGACTTTTCGATATTCAAACTGCCCAATCTGCCGTGGATTGATGCGCGCAGCATCAAGCCGCCGCTCGCCGATGGAGCCCGGTAAGCCATGCTGCGACTGATAAATTTTGCCTTGATTGCAGTGGTCATCGCGATGGCCACGTGGACCTACCAAGTCAAGCATCAAGCCGATGAGAAGCTGGCCGAGATCAAGAAGCTTGAACGCCAGATTGCCCGTGAACGCCAAACCATCGAATTGCTTCAGGCTGAATGGGCGTACCTTTCAAATCCGGCGCGGCTGCAAGCGCTTATTGAAACCTATGCCGATGAGCTTGATTTGAGCGCGACAACAACCGACCAGCTTATATCGCCATCGGAGTTGCCCGACCGCCCTGCATTTGCTCCCGGCGATGCGATAAGCGACATCATTGCCGGTGACGTTGACACCATTGTTTCCACCGGCAGCGTGAGCGAGGCGGAGTAGTGCGATGACTTATCTGCCCTTTGAATCTGCCACCAAAAAATCGAGCATGGCCAAGCCCGCGACCCCGCGGATGGCCAAAGGTCGGGTTGGTGTCGCCATTGTGTGCTTTTTGGCTGCCTATGCGGTGATGGGTGCGCGGCTTGTCCAATATGGATTTTCAGACGTGCATACGGGTACGTATTTTGCTGCGGCCAATGAAACGTTGGCAGCAAGGCCTGATATTTTAGACCGGCGTGGTGCGGTTCTCGCCAAGGATATTCGCGTGTCGTCGCTCTATGGTGAACCACGCCGTATCATCGATGCCGATGAGGCCGTCGAGGCGCTATCGGGCGTTTTACCAGATGTTGATTATGCCGAGTGGCATCGCAAATTGTCGTCGGGTGCCGGTTTTGTTTGGCTACGCCGCGAGATCAGTCCCGACCAGCAAGCCGCCGTGATGGCGCTCGGTATTCCCGGCCTCGGTTTTCGCAGTGAAACACAGCGCTTTTATCCCGGTGGCTCTACCGCTTCTCATATTCTGGGCCTGGTCGATATTGATAATCGCGGCATCGCAGGCATGGAAAAATATGTTGATGATCAGGGCGTGGGCGCGCTGCAAGACCTTGGTCTGGACGCCACAGCGGACCTCGTACCGGTTGAGCTCACCATCGATGCCGGCATCCAGTTCATCGTCTATGACGAGTTGCAGCAGGCGATGGAGCGCTACCATGCCATAGCGGCAGGTGCGGTCATCCTCGATGCCCATACCGGCGAAGTCGTTTCAATGGTGTCGCTGCCCGACTATGATCCGAACAATCCGTTCAACGCGCAAGACAAGGATCGCCTCAACCGCATGTCAGCCGGTGTTTATGAAATGGGGTCGACCTTCAAAACATTTACAACAGCTATGGCGCTTGATGCCGGTGCCGCAACATTGGCCAGTCGTTTCGACGCGTCCAAGCCTATCCGATTTGGACGTTTCACCATCAATGATTTTCACGGCAAAGGCCGCGTTTTGTCAGTGCCCGAGATATTCATTTATTCATCCAATATTGGCACGGCAAAAATGGCGGACGCTGTCGGCATTGATGAGCATCGCGCCTTTCTCAAGCGGCTAGGCTTGATTGACAAGATGGAAACCCAGTTGCCGGAAGTGGCGCGTCCCACAGAGCCACAGGAGTGGAAGAAGCTGAACTCCATCACGATCTCCTTTGGCCATGGCATGTCAACCACGCCGCTGCAAACAGCGGTTGCCGCCGCGGCTTTGGTCAATGGCGGCAAGCTCATACAACCCACATTTTTGCCGCGCAGCCGCGTGCAGGCGGATCAGTTGGCAAAGCGTGTCCTTTCGGAAAAAACGAGCGCTGACATGCGCTATCTTTTCCGTTTGAACGTTGAAAAAGGGTCAGGACGGCGAGCTGACGTGCCTGGTCTTTTTGTCGGTGGCAAAACCGGCACTGCTGAAAAAGTTGTCAATGGCCGTTACTCTGGTGATCACCGTTTCAACGCGTTCCTTTCAGCCTTTCCAATGAACGATCCAAAATATGTTGTTTTGGTCATCATTGATGAGCCCAAACCGGCTGAAGGCCAGAAAAGCGCCACAGCGGGTCTTAATGCTGCTCCAACTGTGGGTAACATTATTCGCAGAACGGCAGGCTTGCTTGGGGTGATGCCTGATTTCAAAATGGGACGCGATTCGCTTTTGGTCGCGCAATAAGAGGGATCCGGGTGTTTGCGCCCGGCGGCGAACGGATGGAATTCGGCCAGCTCAAAGCGATTTTGGGTGATGTTGACATGCCCGCTGGCGGCTTCACCGGCGTGACCGCCGACTCGCGTGCTGTCAATCCCGGCGACATCTTTGTTGCTTTGTCTGGCGCAAAAACCGATGGCGCACGCTACGCCGAGGCTGCTATTGACGCCGGTGCTGTTGCAGTTGTGGCCGCAGTGGACTCCCATTTGGGTCGCCTCAACGTGCCGGTCATACGCGTTGCTGATCCTCGCTATGTGCTCGCGATGATCGCAGCGGCGCTTGCTGACCTGCAGCCTGAACATGTTGTTGCTGTGACCGGAACGGCAGGCAAGACATCGGTTGCTTCATTTACCCGTCAGATTTTTCAGCATGCGGGCATGGTGGCCGCGTCAATTGGTACGACCGGGGTGGTCTCCCAGCCATTGACCATAGATGGTTCGTTGACGACACCTGATCCTGTGCAGTTGCATTCGCTTTTAAAGGTTCTGGCCGAAAAGGGTGTCACCCATGCGGCGATGGAAGCCTCCAGCCACGGTCTCGATCAGCGGCGTCTGGATGGTGTTGAACTGGCGGCGGCAGCCTTTACCAACCTCGGGCGTGATCACATGGACTATCACGCGACAGTTGAAGAGTATTTTGCGTGCAAGATGCGCCTGTTTGATACGCTGTTGGCTAAAGGCAAGCCCGCGATCATTTATGCCGATGATGAATGGTCCGAGCGCGCCGTTGAAGTGGCCAGGGGTGCCGGGCTCGATGTGCGTACCGTCGGCCGCCGTGGGGATTTTATTGCGCTCAAGCGCGTCGAGCATGAGCGTCACCGTCAGGTGGCTGAATTGTCCCATGACGGTCATGTATGGCGCGTCGAGCTCCCCTTGGCCGGCGATTTTCAAATCGCCAATGCACTAGTATCTGCAGGCCTTGCGGTTTCGGTAGGTGTTGCACCGGAGGTGGCTTTTGCCGCCCTTGAAGAACTGGAAGGCGCGCCAGGTCGTTTGGAATTGGTCGCCAATACCAAGGCCGGGGCACTGATTTATGTGGATTATGCGCATAAACCTGAGGCGCTGGAGCAGGTCCTTTCATCGGTTCGTCCTTTCACGACTGGCAAAGTCAGCATCGTCTTTGGGGCAGGCGGTGACCGGGACCCCGGAAAGCGCCCGATTATGGGAGAGATTGCCGCTCGCCTCGCCGACCGCGTCTATGTGACCGATGACAATCCGCGGTCCGAGGATCCCGCGGCCATTCGTGCCGCGATCATGAAAGCGGTATCCGGTGCCGAAGAAATTGGCGACCGCCGTGAAGCGATCCAAAAGGCGGTCCGCGATCTTGAAACCGGCGATACGCTCGTCATAGCTGGTAAAGGGCATGAAACGGGCCAAACGGCAGGCGGTGTTACCAAGCATTTTTCCGACCATGAAGAGGCGATTGCCGCCGTAGAAGCCGCCGAAATTCTGCCGCCGGAAAAAATAGAACCGCTATGGACGGGTCAGGACATCATTGATGCTGTTGGGGCGCGGCCTGCCAATGGCGTGGCCGGCGACGTCACCGGTGTTTCCATAGACACACGGACCTTGCGACCTGGTGATGTTTTTTTTGCGATCGCCGGCGATAATTTTGACGGTCACACTTTTGCTTCCAAGGCGGTGGCTGCCGGTTGCTCCGCACTTGTCGTCGCTGAAGAAAAACTGCCGGCACTGGGCCACATCACAAAACCGCTCATGGTTGTCCATGATGTGTTGGAAGCGCTCGAGCGGCTGGGCGTGGCGGCACGGGCCCGCACAAAAGCCAAGATCGTCGCGGTTACCGGTTCGGCGGGCAAAACAACAACAAAGGAAGCGTTGCGCCATGTGTTTGAGGGGCAATCGCCCAACGTTCATGCATCGCCCAAATCGTTCAACAATCATTGGGGTGTGCCGCTGACGCTGGCACGCTTGCCACAAAACACGGAATATGCGGTCTTTGAAATCGGCATGAACCATGCCGGCGAGATCACCCCGCTTGTTAAAATGGTGCGCCCGCATGTGGCGATGATCACGCTGATCGCGGCCGCCCATCTGGGTAATTTTAAGAACATCGACGGCATCGCGCACGCCAAGGCGGAGATATTTCGCGGTGTTGTGCGCGGCGGCACCGCATTGATCAACCGGGATGACAAGCGATTTAAGATGCTTAGCCAATTGGCGGGCGAAGCCGGTGTGCACCGCGTTGCAGGATACGGAGAGATAAAGAAGTCGGACGTCGTCTTGCTCGATGTCGACTTGCGTTCTGACTCATCTTCGGTCAAAGCCAATGTGTTTGGGGAAAAAGTCACGTTTGAGGTTCCGATCGCCGGGCGCCATGTGGTGCAAAATCTGCTCGGGGTTTTGGGGGCGGTGCATTTGTTGGGCGGTGATGTGAAAGGCGCTGCAGCATCGTTGGATACACTGCAATCGGTGGATGGGCGTGGCAAGATATACAGTTTCAATGCATCAGATGGCGGGGCGTTTACGCTTATTGATGAGAGCTACAATGCGAACCCGGCTTCTGTCGCTGCCACTTTGGATATTTTGAAAACCATGCAACCGGGCTCTGGCGGCCGCAGAATCGCAATTCTCGGAGACATGCTGGAGCTTGGGGATCATGCGCAAAAGCTTCATGCCGGCCTTGTTGATGTAGTGCGCGACGCCGACCTTGACCGGCTGTTGCTTGGCGGGCCGGAAATGAAGGCCCTTGCTGAAGCCATTGGAGATGGCGGGCCGTCAGTCATGCATTATGAGAACACCGGCGATGTTGTTGCCGCGGCGCTCAAGCTCGTCCATGCGGGCGATGTCGTTTTGGTCAAAGCGTCAAACGGGACAGGGTTTGCAAAAGTGATCAAGGCTTTTGAAGAGAGCAACACGGGTTGACTGACCTGCACATACGGTTTGCTGCGCAATACGCGCTGACGGGGAGTTTTACATGCTGTTTTGGCTAACCGAATTTTCGGACCAAATTCAATTTTTAAATGTGTTCCGCTACATCACGTTCCGAACGGGCGCGGCACTGATCACCTCGGCTTTCATCGTTTTCCTGTTCGGGCCACGCATCATCAATGCGCTGAAAGTGCGCCAGGGTAAAGGGCAGCCTATCCGGGCGGACGGTCCGCAGACCCACTTCAAAAAGGCTGGTACGCCCACCATGGGCGGGTTGATGATTTTGTGTGGAATTCTGGGATCCATCCTATTGTGGGGTAATCTTGGCAACCCCTATGTTTGGGTCGTGATCATGGTGACGCTCGGCTTCGGCATCATCGGGTATTACGATGACTATCTCAAAGTCACCAAGCAAAGCGACAAGGGCTTTTCGGGCAAGGCCCGTTTGGGGCTCGAATTCTTAATCGCGGGCGTGGCCGCTTATGTGATTATGCAGGTCGGCAATCAGCCCTTTTCATCGTCACTGGCCTTTCCCTTTTTCAAGGATTTCCTGATCAATTTATGGATCTTCTTTATCCCCTTTGCCGCGTTTGTGATTGTGGGCGCGGGCAATGCGGTCAACCTAACGGATGGTTTGGATGGACTGGCCATTGTGCCGATCATGATCGCAGCCGCGTCTTTTGGCGTGATCGCCTATTTGTGCGGCAACGCGATTTTCGCGGACTATTTGCAAATCCACTTTGTCCCTGGCACCGGTGAACTTGCCATTGTCCTTGGCGCGGTGATTGGTGCCGGTCTTGGTTTCTTGTGGTTCAATGCTCCGCCTGCCGCCATCTTCATGGGCGATACTGGGTCATTGGCGCTTGGCGGCCTTATCGGCACTGTAGCGGTGGCGACCAAGCACGAACTGGTGATGGTTGTCATAGGCGGCCTTTTTGTCATGGAAGCGCTGTCTGTGATTATCCAGGTCGGCTATTTCAAAATGACCGGCAAGCGGGTGTTCTTGATGGCGCCGATCCACCATCATTTTGAGAAATTGGGCTGGACGGAAAGCCAGGTGGTTATTCGTTTTTGGATCATCGCCGTTATCCTGGCGCTCATCGGCCTCTCCACGCTGAAACTGCGGTGAGCTTATGATCCCCGTCACTCACAGGTCCGGTGAACGCGTTGCGGTGTTCGGGCTCGGCGGTTCCGGATTGATGACCGCCAAGGCCTTGGCTGCCGGAGGCGCAGATGTTGTTGCATGGGATGACAATCCGGACCGTGTCGACCATGCGCGGCAAGCGGGGGTGCCTGTCGGTGATCTGCATGATATTGATTGGTCGGCGGTGTCGATGCTTGTGCTGTCGCCAGGCGTGCCGCTTACACACCCCAAACCCCATTGGACGGTCAACCTTGCCAAGGACGGAGATGTTCCGATCATAGGTGACGTTGAGCTTTTCTTTTCCGAGCTTTCCTATCGCGGTTTGGACACAAAATTGGTGGCGATAACGGGCACCAATGGCAAATCAACAACCACCGCCCTTATCGCGCATATTTTACAGCATGCCGGTTTCGACACCGCGATTGGCGGCAATATCGGAACGCCGGTCCTGGAGCTGGAGCTGCCGGTTGAGGGCCGTGTATTTGTAATTGAGTGTTCCTCCTATCAGATTGATTTGGCATCAACGCTTGCGCCCGATATTGGCGTTCTGTTGAACATCACGCCGGATCATCTGGACCGCCACGGTACGATGGAAAACTACGCTGCAATTAAGGAGCGTTTGGTCACGCGCGCCCGCCATGCCGTTATTGGTGTGGATGATGACTATACGCAAGCCATAGCCGCCCGATGTGACGGCTCTCAAGATGCCATCAGCGTTTCCAGCGACCCCTCGTTCGACCTTTCGCAAGCACCGTCTCTGCGCGGTGATCACAATCGGCAAAACGCGCTTGTCGCCAGGGCCGTCTGCCGCAAGCTTGGGTTGCATGATGATCAGATTGAGGCTGGTTTCTGCACTTTTCCCGGACTGGCGCATCGGATGCAGATCATTGGTGGGAAGGATGGCGTTCTTTTTGTCAATGACTCCAAGGCCACCAATGCGGATGCTGCCGAAAAGTCGCTGACCAGCTTCGACAATATCCGCTGGATCGCAGGCGGTCTGGCCAAAGAAGGAGGTATTGAGCCGCTGCGACCGCACTTGAGCCGCGTGCGCAAAGCCTACCTGATCGGCGAAGCGGCTGCCAAGTTCGCTGTGGCCATCGGTGACGATACGGCATTTGAGATCTCCGCTGATTTGGAGGTGGCCGCAGCACATGCTGCCAGAGACGCGCAAGCGGGTGACGTTGTGCTCCTGGCACCGGCAGCGGCAAGTTTCGACCAGTTCTCAAACTTTGAAAAACGTGGTGAAGCGTTCGTTAAAGCTATTCATCTAGTCTTGTCGCAAGACAAGCGGGCAACGGAGGCGACGGGTGTATCGACGAAGTGACAAAGGACTATTTGCGGATTGGTGGTGGACGGTTGACCGCTGGTTCCTGCTTGCATTCGGGCTCCTGATGGGCTTTGGAATGATGCTGTCCTTTGCGGCCAGTCCCAATGTCGCTGAGCGCATTGGGTTGGACACGTTTCATTTCGTGGAGCGTCACGCCATCTTTCTGATCCCCGCCCTTTTTGTCATGCTCGCGCTGTCGTTCCTCGACGATCGCCAGACGCGACGTCTGGCTTTGCTTGTCTTGTGTGGTTCACTGGCGCTGATGATGTTTGCGCTGTTCTTCGGCATTGAAGTCAAAGGGTCGCGGCGCTGGGTCCGTCTGGCTGGCATTTCCATTCAACCATCTGAATTTCTAAAGCCGGCCTTTGTCATATTGTGTGCCTGGCTCTTTGCTGAACATGCCCGCCGTCCGGATATCCCGGGCAATCTGTTTGCTGGCATCTTGTTTGCCATCGCCGGCTCGTTGCTGATTGCGCAACCGGATCTGGGTCAGACGATTTTGCTGGCCGGCACATGGGGTGCCATGTTCTTTCTGGCAGGAATGAACTGGCTTTGGATTGGTGTCTTAGGCGGCATTGGTGCGGTCGGGCTTGTCGGCGCCTATCTGACCATTCCGCATGTGGCCAGCCGGATTGACCGCTTCATCAGCGGGCAGGGTGATACATTCCAGGTGGATACCGGCCGTGAGGCAATCGTACGTGGGGGTTGGTTTGGCCAGGGTCCCGGCGAAGGCACCGTGAAGCGCATATTACCCGACAGCCATACCGACTTTGTTTTCGCCGTGTTGGGTGAAGAATATGGTGTAGTTGCCTGCATGATCCTGGTCACCATATTTGGCTTCATTGTTCTGCGCGGCCTGATGAAAGGTGCTTCTGAACAAGATCAGTTCCGCCGACTGGCAGTTTGTGGCCTTGTTGTCTTATTAGGGCTGCAATCGATGATCAATATCATGGTCAATTTGAACTTGTTGCCTGCCAAAGGCATGACGTTGCCATTTGTATCCTATGGTGGCTCGTCCATGATTGCGGTTGCAATGACGGCAGGCTTTCTTTTGTCCCTCACGCGGAGAAGGGCGGAGCAACGTTCGCGGCAAATTCGTTTTCACGCGGCGGATGAACGAACCGCTGTACCGGCGGAGTAGGGACATGGAAGCCAAAGGTTCGATTGTGGTCAGTGCCGGAGGCACGGGCGGGCATTTGTTCCCCGCTGAATCGCTGGCGCACGAATTGATTGCGCGTGGCTGGGAAGTTCAACTTTTTACCGACAAACGCGCGACGAGGTTCGCTGACCGGTTTCCAGCGTCCGAGTTGCATGTTGTCGCGTCAGGCACACCGTCGGGCAAAGATCCGTTCAAACTGATGTCCGCCGGGTTTTCGATTTTGAAGGGCCTTGTCCAGTCCCGTTCTCTCATGAAATCCATCATGCCGAAGGTGGTGATTGGTTTTGGTGGTTATCCGACAGTTCCGCCTTTGATTTCAGCCCATGGCTTGTGTCCGACGATCATTCACGAGCAAAATGCTGTGATGGGCCGGGCAAACAAGCTGCTCTCCAAACGTGTGACGGCCATTGCCGGCGGTTTCTTGCAAGCAGAAGGTGAGCATGCCGACAAGATTGTCGTGACCGGAAACCCGGTGCGGCCTGCCGTTTTGGAGGCTGCTAAAGCGCCATACGATGCCCCCGATGGTGATAGTGCTCTCAATGTAGTGGTGTTCGGCGGCAGCCAAGGCGCAAGTTTTTTCTCGCAGATCATGCCGTCGGCTTTTGCTGGCTTGCCGCACGGGTTGCGCGAGCGTTTGGTTGTCACCCATCAGGCGCGCCCCGAAGATGAGGTTGGCGCGAAAATCGCTTATGAAGAAGCGGGCATCAACGCCAAAGTGGAATTGTTCTTCCCCGACTTGCCTTCGCGAATTGCGAAGGCGCATCTGGTGATCGCACGATCTGGCGCTTCAACCGTCACAGAGATCGGTGCGATCGGGCGGCCGACCATATTCGTTCCTTATCCGCATGCGCTAGACCATGACCAAGCTGCCAATGCCGCGCAGATGAAGGAGGCAGGTGGTGCGCTGGTGCGCGGCGAACACGAGTTGAGCGTTGAGGCGATGACGATAGAACTGAAAGCTTTGTTGGGTGATCCGGTCAAACTCCGGACGATGGCCAAAGCTGCCCACGCCGCAGGCAAGCGTGATGCGGCCAGCTTGCTTGCCGATCTGGCAGAGGCTATGGCCGAGGGCCAGACAATCGGGTCATTCAAAGGCGCGCACGCATAAACTCACGATCGGAACGTTCCCATGAAAATGCCGCAGACGATAGGATTGGTGCACTTTGTCGGCATTGGTGGCATTGGCATGTCCGGCATTGCGGAAGTGTTGCACAATCTGGGTTACAAGGTTCAGGGTTCTGATCAGGCTGACGGGCAGAATGTGCAGCGGCTGCGCGCCAAAGGTGTTGACGTTTTTGTCGGCCATTCGCCTGACAATTTGGGTGATGCCGAGGTAGTTGTAGTCTCCACGGCCATCAAGAAAGACAATCCGGAGTTGGTCGCAGCGCGAGAGCGTGTGTTGCCGGTTGTGCGCCGCGCCGAAATGCTCGCCGAGGTGATGCGGTTCCGCAATTGCATTGCCATTGGTGGCACGCACGGCAAGACAACAACGACATCCATGGTGGCCAGTCTGCTCGAGGCCGGCGACATGGATCCCACCGTCATCAATGGGGGGATCATCAATGCCTACGGCACCAATGCGCGCATGGGCGAGGGTGAGTGGATGGTTGTTGAGGCAGATGAAAGCGACGGCACATTTCTCAAACTTCCTGCTGATGTGGCTGTGATCACCAACATCGATCCGGAGCATCTTGACCATTATGGCTCGTTTGACGCGGTGCGCGAGGCTTTCCGGCAGTTTGTGGAAAACGTCCCCTTTTATGGCTTTGGGGTCGCGTGCATTGACCATCCAGAGGTGCAGGCGCTGGTCAGCCGCATTACGGACCGTCGTCTGATCACCTATGGCACCAACCCGCAGGCTGACGTGCGTTTTACCCCAACCGGGATGGACGGTTCGACCTCGTTGTTTGACGTCGAGATCAGGGATCGCAAGTCAGGCGAACCGATCGCCTTGGATGGCTTGGCGCTGCCAATGCCCGGTCTTCATAATGTGTCGAACGCAACCGCGGCTATCGCCGTGGCACACGAGCTTGGCTTGACGCCAGCCCAGATCAAAGCCGGCCTGGCATCTTTCAGCGGTGTCAAACGTCGTTTTACGCATACTGGCGATTGGGAAGGTGTGCGCATCTTTGACGATTATGCGCATCATCCAGTTGAGATCAAAGCGGTGTTGCACGCTGCGCGCCAAGCGGCGGGAGAAGCCCGCGTTTTTGCGGTCATGCAGCCGCATCGCTTCTCTCGATTGAACGATCTGTTTGATGACTTTGCGGCATGTTTCAACGAGGCGGATATTGCGCTCATTGCGCCAGTCTATGCAGCCGGTGAAGCGCCAATGGATGGTGTTCACTCCGAGGAATTGGTGAGCCGGATGCGCGCTAGCGGGCACCGTGACGCGCGATTGATAGCCGGTTCTGATGATGTCGTACCCACTATCAAGGCTGAAGCAAAGGCGGGTGACTATGTGATTTACCTTGGTGCCGGGAACATCACACAGTGGGCTTACGCCCTGCCCGAACAGCTGAGGGGTGGACATTGATGGCACGGGTTGACGGTGATGCGCTGCTTGATCGTCTCCGCCCTGTTGTTGGGGAGGTTAAGGGACGCCTGACCCCCAACGCGCCGATGAGTGCGGTGACCTGGTTTCGAACCGGTGGTCCGGCTGAAGTGCTTTTTCAACCCGCAGATGAAGAGGATCTGGCGGCGTTTCTTTCTGCTTTGCCCGACGATGTGCCGGTATTGGTTGTTGGTGTTGGCTCCAATTTGATGGTGCGCGATGGCGGCATAAAAGGTGTTGTCATCCGGCTTTCAGCACGCGGCTTTGGGGGCATCGAGCCATTGGGTGAGCATCGGTTGGATGTGGGCACGGCCGTTCCCGACAAGATGCTGGCGGCACGCGCACGTGATGCTGGTATCGGGGGGCTTCACTTTTACCACGGGATACCCGGGGCACTGGGCGGGGCGCTGCGCATGAACGCCGGTGCCAATGGTTTTGAGACCGGTGAGCGTGTTGTCGAAGTACATGGTCTTGATCGCCAAGGTGCCAAGAAAATCCTGACCAATGAAGATATGGGTTATCGCTACCGCCATTCATCGGCGCCCTCAGATTTGATTTTCACACATGCAGTTCTTGAAGGTTTTGCCGAACTGCCAGCTGTGATCCAAAAGCTTATGGATGAGGTGCAGCATCATCGCGAAACGGTTCAGCCCATCAAAGAGAAGACCGGCGGTTCGACGTTCAAGAACCCGGAAGGGACATCGGCGTGGAAAGAGGTCGACAAAGCGGGATGCCGCGGTTTGACGATCGGTGGCGCGCAGATGTCGCCGATGCACTGCAACTTCATGATAAACACGGGCGCTGCCACCAGCCATGCGCTGGAATTGTTGGGCGAGACTGTACGCGAACGTGTGTTGGATCATTCGGGCATACGTCTGGAATGGGAAATCAAGCGCATCGGTGAATTTGCGCCCAATGAAGAGCCGGTGCAGCCGTTTAACGGCCGGATGCTGTAATTCCGACCTGCCACTTCGCAAACTGAAATCGACAATCTGATGATAAGCGCCTTGTTTGGTTCAGGTGACCTGGAGGTGTGTCATGAATTTTCAGCCGGGGCTTCAATCATCGAACCGAAAGATCGATCCGGCACGCCGACGCGCCTCTCACCTATTGAAAGTAGACGGGACGCCGCTGGATCCGGATCGGGTCGAAATTGGTCCCACGGATGCTGCATTTGCAGAATGGGAAGGCCTTGGCCTCACGCCACCAAATGTGCCGCTCATGCGCGCATATCGCCATGCACGGGTTGTCGCCGAAATCAACCGGCGTGGGCTGGCTGGTGTGTTGCTCTATGACCCTCTCAACCTGCGCTATGCGAGCGATTCCTCCAATATGCATGTGTGGATTTTGCACAATCCTGCCCGTGCCTGTTTCGTCGGCGCCGACGGGCACATGATTGTGTGGGACTACAACAATTGCCAGTTTTTGAATGCGCATCTGCCGCTCATCAAAGAAGTACGCCAGTGCAAGGCGCTATTTTATTTTTCTGCCGGCGATGCGCAATGGGACAAGGCCCGCGAGTTTGCCGCTGAGATCGCTGATGTGGTGGCCAACCACGGTGGTGGCGAAAAGTGTATTGCTGTCGACAAAATGGAGTTGCATGGAGCGGAGGCGCTGGAAAATGCCGGACTTGACGTGGTTTCGGGCCAAGAGCTGATGGAGCATGCACGGCTGATCAAGGGTCCGGACGAGATCAATGCGATGCGCTGCGCCATGGCGACTTGTGAGATCGCCATGGCTGAAATGGAAGAAGCAGCCGTTAGGGATATCGCAGAAACAGAGCTTTGGGCGATCTTGCACAGAGAGAATATCGCCCGCGGCGGCGAGTGGATCGAAACACGGATATTAGCGTCGGGCCCACGCACCAACCCTTGGTTTCAAGAGGCGGGGCCGCGCAAGCTGCAGGATGGTGATCTGCTCGCTTATGATACCGACCTTATTGGTCCCTATGGCATGTGCGCGGATTTGAGCCGCACGATTTATGTGGGTGATGGCGAGCCGAGCGCAGAGCAACGAGATGTGTTTGAGGTTGCTTACGATCATATCATGACGAATATGGAGTTGTTGAAGCCGGGCGTGCTCTTTTCTGAACTCACGCACTTGGCCAAACCTTTGCCCGAAGCCTATCGTCACCAACGCTATTCCTGCTGTTTCCACGGGGTGGGGCTTTGTGATGAATTCCCCTGTGTGACCTATCCCGAGGATTTCCGTGAAGGCGCGATGGACTATCCACTTGAGCCGGGCATGACGCTGTGCGTTGAGTGCTACGCGGGCAAGGTCGACGGTCGTGAAGGTGTAAAGCTGGAAGATCAGGTACTCATTACCAAAGACGGGTATGAAAATCTGACGAAGCACCCGTTTGATCCCAAGCTCCTGCCATGAATGCCAAATTTGGCACCCTCACACCTTTTTTAAGAAGCAGGTGGCGCTTCTTGCCACAAAAAACCCGCCAACGTGGTGCGTCGACGGGCTTTGGTGCTTATTCGTAACGCCGCGCGTTAGTGCGTGTTGGGGGTAGGCGCAGTGACGCCTTTCTCTGCCTTCAGCACCATGCGTTCAAATGTGGCGAACTCGGATCTAGTAAATCCGTTTTTTTCGCGGTCTTTCGTGATCGCCGGAGCGATCCATCCAGACCAAATTGTCATATAATTCAACATATTGGTCTTCCTTTGTTTGTCTGCTTGATCTTCATATAATAGTTCACCGGCTAAATGTCTAGATGCGAACGGATCGCAATTAGCTGATATTTTGAGCAGCCATCATGGCGTCCAGTTGACCTGGCTGAAAAATGGGCAGATGGAGGCTTCATGTCCGCATCGCCGACCACTCAATTGCCGCCATCGCCCGAAGGGCTCCCGCTGGTTGCGCACGCAAAGGCCGCGCTCCTTGTGGGCGTGCCGCTTGTCGGGTCACAGCTCGGCGGTATGCTGATGAACACGACCGACACCGTCATGCTGGGTTGGTACGGTATTGAAGAATTGGCCGCCGGTGCGCTTGCGACGCAATTCTGGTTCACGGTCATGATGTTTGGTGCCGGGTTTGCCTATGCGGTTGTTCCCATGGCGGCGGAGGCAGAGGGACAGGGCGATGTTCGACAGGTCCGCCGCTCGGTGCGCATGGGCCTTTGGGTTTGTGCCGCCTATGTAGCGCTGGTGATGCCGCTTTTATGGTTTTCCGAGGCGATATTTCTGGCGCTTGGGCAGGACCCGGTCGTAGCGAAACTTGGCGGTCAGTATATGCGCATTTCGCAATGGGCGATGGTCACCGTCTTGCTTTGGTGGGCACTGCGCGGTTTTTTGACCGCGATCGAGCGCACCCAGTTTGTTTTCTGGGTCACCCTTTTGGGCGTGATCGTCAATGTCGGCTTGAACTGGCTTTTCATATTCGGGAATGGCGGCATGCCCGAGTTGGGCATCCGTGGTGCAGCCATCGCAACGCTTGGTACCAATATCGTGATATTCGGCGCGATTTGTTTCTTTTGTCTATTTGAGCCTCGGGCACTTCGGTATGAAATTTTTGTGCGTTTTTGGCGGCCTGATTGGGACGCTTTCAACCGTGTCTGCAGGCTTGGATTGCCGATCGGTGCGATGATAACGGCCGAAACCGGCATGTTCATATTCGCGTCAATCTTTATGGGCTGGCTGGGCGTTGTGGCCTTGGCCGCGCACGGGATTGTGCTGCAGATCGCCTCGTTGGCCTTTATGGTGCCGATGGGCATGGCGCAGGTCGCAACCGCACGCGTTGGCACTTATTATGGTCGTAAGCATCACGCCAATGTGGTCCGGGCCGCTTATGCTGTTCTGGCCTTGTGCATGGGCTTTGCCACGTTTGCGGCCTGCGTGTTTTTGCTGATCCCTGAATCTCTCATATCCCTGTTCCTGGATGAGACAAAAACAGATGCGCTTCAGGTGCTCTTGTTTGCGACGCCGCTCCTTTTTGTGGCCGCTTGTTTTCAATTGACCGATACGGCCCAAGCGATCGGCGCGGCAAACTTGCGCGGTATTCAAGATACGAAAATTCCGATGTTCATTGCGATAATTGCCTATTGGCCCATCGGGCTCACATCCGCATTTGTTCTGGCTTTTTGGTCTGGCTTGGGCGGGTTGGGCGTATGGACCGGCTTGGCCCTGGGCCTGGCGGTTGCAGCGGTTTTACTAAACTGGCGTTTTTATCTTCTGACGCGCGACCGGCGGCTATTCGCAGCGTAGCGTTGCTATAGCGCGGTAATCGCCGGCTGCGAATGTGTCACTGCCGGTTTTACGGATAATCATTCGCACCCGTGCACGCGTTTCGCCCTGATTGAGTGTGGCCGGACCGGTAGTCCAGCCAAAAACAGTGTCGCGACGGCCACGCACTTCTGTTTGGAATGTCTCCGGAGAGCCGACATCGGTTGCCGGTTCTTGGTCAAAGACAGTCGGGCCGTCGACTGAAAGTTCAAAGCCACTAACATTGGTGAAGACGTTAACGCGGGCGTTGCCGCCGCCCGTGTTCGAACGGAGGACAGTGTCACCGTTTGTCATTGTCAGCTGACCATCACGTATAACGACCATGGTGCAGGTGCTTGTCACAGTGGCGGTAAATGGCATGTCAACCGCCTGCGCCGCCGAGACAGCCGAGCCGTTCAAAGCCAAGGCTGCCGCCAGTGCCTTCAGTGTCGCTTGCTTTTCCATCCGGTTCTCCCTCTTCGAAACCCAGGCATGTTAGCAGGGCGCTGTTAGTACGCGGTTAAGTGGTGCCTCCAATTTGGCACATCGCTTTAACAACTTGAGCGGGTGCCCGGGTTCTTGCCAGTCCAATACCTGTCTGATTCACTGCAGATGATTCGGGAGCTTATTGTTGTTTGGCTCTCCAGCTTTCAATCAGCGTAAGAGTCGGTGCGTTAACGGCAGATGCTTCTCGCCTTGGCATGGGGGATGAATATGAGTGCGACTGAAACCAAGCACGTGGCTGTTTTGATGGGTGGCTTCTCATCGGAGCGACCGGTTAGTCTTGCATCGGGTGAAGCATGCGCCGGTGCTCTTGAGCATTTGGGGCACAAGGTCAGCCGGATTGATGTGACGCGCGATGTTGGCAGTCAGTTGCAGTCTGTCAAACCCGATATTGTCTTTAACGCACTGCATGGCCCTTTTGGCGAAGACGGCAAAATTCAAGGTGTGCTTGAATTTCTTGAGATCCCCTACACGCACTCAGGTGTTTTGGCGACGTCGGTTGCCATGGACAAGGAAATGTCAAAACGATTGGCGCGAACACACGGTATTCCGGTGGCCGAATCCAAGGTCATGGACCGCATGGAATTTGGCTCAACGCACCCGATGCAGCCGCCCTATGTTGTGAAGCCCGTGGCCGAGGGGTCAAGCTTCGGCGTGGTTATAGTTCAGGGTGACCAACATCATCCGCCGCAGATCATCACTTCTGATGAGTGGGTTTATGGCGACCGTGTCATGGTCGAGCGATATATCCATGGGCGCGAGTTGACATGTGCCGTCATGGGTGACGTGGCGCTGGGCGTGACCGAGGTAATTCCGCAGGGTCATCAGTTCTACGACTATGATTCAAAGTATAAACTTGGCGGCTCAAAACATGTGTGTCCTGCAGAAATTTCACCAAATATTTACCAAAAGATAACGACACTGGCGCTTAAAGCTCATCAGGCGTTTGGCTGCCGTGGCGTGACACGTTCAGATTTTCGTTACGACGACAGGTTCTCTCCAGATGGCGAATTGATTTGGCTGGAAATTAATACCCAGCCGGGAATGACGGAAACGTCGCTCGTACCGGAGCTGGCCCAGGAAGCAGGGCATAGTTTCGCCGAGTTGGTTCAGTGGATGGTGGAGGACGCCAGTTGCATGCGTTGACGGGAAAAGGAACGGGTTCTGGCCGCGCACAAGGCAGTGCAGCGGTCCGTGAAGCCGGGGTTCTTCCCCGGTGGATGCGCCGACCCGCCCGTGTTGGCCAACGCATTGTCAATGGCGACCTTAAAATTCCAAGATATATTGAGGCTGCTCTTCTGGGTGGCTTTGTCGGTTTTTGCGCTCTATACGGCGCTGCCCTTGGCGGGCAGCTATCATCGGGCGTTGAACGTCTGGCCATTGGCGTCGGGCTGGGTGTCACACAGGTCGAAGTCTCGGGAAACACCCATACACGTATCGACGATGTCTACCGGGCGCTGGCCCTTGACGGTCGCCGGTCTCTTTTAACGCTCAATGCGGTTGCTGCGCGTGATGCCATCGAGGCGCTTCCCTGGGTCGAAGAAGCAAAGTTGCAAAAAATCTATCCTGGAACTCTGGCCGTGACGCTATCTGAGCGTGTTCCCTTTGCGCTTTGGCAAATGGGTGACGCTGTTACCGTTATCGAGCGAGACGGATCACCGATCGGACCGTTTGCTGCCGATCCGCGCATTGCGGCATTGCCACTTGTTGTGGGTACCGGGGCCCCCGATCATGCGGATCAGTTTTTTGCCCAACTCGGCGAAACGCCCTGGTTGATCGGGCAGGTTCATGCAGCCATTCGTGTCGGTGATCGTCGATGGGATTTGCGCCTTCGCAATGGCATGACCATCCGACTGCCTGAAAACAAGTTGAACGATGCCATCGCCCGGTTGGAGTTGCTGGACGTGACGTACGGCGTTCTGGCACGAGATCTCGCCGCCATCGACTTGCGGCTCGGAGATCGAACTGTTTTTGCACTGACCGAAAATGCCGCCGCCGAACGGGCCGCTTTCGTTGAAGAGCGAGCCCAGCAAATTGAGCTGATCAAGAAGCGGGGCAGCATCTGATGGTCAAACGTTCCCCGGATAGCGCTCGCAAGTCACCAGTTCTGACGATCCTTGATATCGGGTCGGCAAAGACCGTTTGTATCATTGCAAAGATGTGCCCGGGTGAGCCAGGTCGCTATCTTAACGGGCGCACCCACCAGCCGGAAGTCATCGGACTTGGCCACACCCGTTCCATGGGCATCAAGTCTGGCATGTTGGTGGATCTGGATGCAGCGGAGCGCTCCATCCGTCTGGCCGTTGAACATGCCGAACGCATGGCCGGGCTCACCGTCGATTCCATAATCATCAACATCTCCGCCGGCCGTCCTCAGAGTGCGGAATGTGCGGCGACGATCAATCTGGATGCAAAACCGATCGAACGGCGCGATGTTCAGCGGGTCATGCGTGAAGCGGTGGCGCAGGGGCAGCGCGCAGATCGGCATACCATCCATCTTCTGCCTGTCGATCACGCTTTGGACGGCGTGCGCGGGATCAAAGACCCGCGTGGTATGGTCGGCGAGGCGCTGACATTGAACATGCACCAACTGACCGTAGATGCTGCGCCGGTTCGCAACATCGAACTTGCGATCAACCGCGCGCATTTGAGCGTGGAGACCATAGTTTCAACACCTTATGCCAGCGGACTTGCGACGCTCGTCAACGATGAGCTTGAACTGGGTTGCGCCGTTGTGGACATGGGCGCTGGTACGACCTCGCTTGCCGTCTTCAATGAGGGGCGTTTTATTCACGCTGACTACATTCCCATCGGTGGCCATCACGTCACCCTTGATCTGGCGCGCGGGCTTTCCTGCGGTATTGATGAGGCCGAGCGCCTCAAGACCATGCATGGTTCTGTGATCGCGACCAGCGTTGATGATGGAGACATGATTCAGTTGGCTGCGATTGGTCACGGAGATGTGGCCAGTGGGCAGCAAGTCTCACGTGCGCTCGTTAATCGCGTGATCGCCGCGCGCGTTGAGGAAACGCTTGAAATGCTTCGTGACCGTATCAACACGTCCGGTCATTCATCCATCGTTGGCAAACGCGTCGTTTTGACGGGCGGTGCATCCCAGATGACCGGGTTGGGCGATCTGGCCCGCCGTATCCTTGGTCGCAACGTTCGCATCGGTCGCCCGCTGGGCGTCAAAGGATTGCCGACGTCGACCAAAGGGCCGGCTTTTGCCACGGCAGTCGGGCTTCTGGTCTACCCGCAGTCCAACGACCGCGACCAATCAATGAACAGCTACCGGCATATGCACGGGGCTTTAGCAACTGGAACAGAGGGCCCGATCGGGCGCGTGACGCAATGGATCAAACAGAGCTTTTAGGCCCGCCGGACGATCCGGGCGCGCAGCAGCAAAACAACCAACAATCACAACAATCAAAAGCGAGCCCGGACCGTCAATCGGTGGCACTAGGGGAAGACAAAATGACCATCAATCTGAAAAAACCGGACATTACGGAACTAAAGCCACGCATTACCGTCTTCGGTGTTGGCGGCGGTGGCGGTAATGCCGTCAATAACATGATCACCGGTGGTCTGGATGGTGTCGACTTCGTTGTTGCCAACACGGATGCGCAGGCCCTGACCATGAACAAGGCCGAGCGCGTTATTCAAATGGGTATCGGCACGACCGAAGGGCTGGGCGCGGGTTCCATGCCGGAAGTGGGCTGCGCCGCAGCGGAAGAGTGTATCGATGAGATCAATGATCACTTAAATGGCACACATATGTGCTTTGTCACCGCTGGCATGGGTGGTGGTACGGGCACTGGCGCTGCACCGGTTGTTGCCCGGGCGGCGCGTGAGCGCGGTATCCTGACCGTTGGGGTCGTGACGAAGCCATTCCACTTCGAAGGCCAACGCCGTATGCGCACCGCCGATCAGGGGATAGAAGAGCTTCAGGCCAATGTGGACACACTGATCGTGATCCCGAACCAGAACCTTTTCCGAATCGCCAATGACAAGACAACATTTGCCGATGCCTTTGGCATGGCTGATCAGGTTCTCTACTCCGGTGTTGCCTGCATCACTGACCTGATGGTCAAGGAAGGTCTTATCAATCTCGATTTTGCCGATGTACGTTCCGTGATGCGTGACATGGGCAAAGCGATGATGGGGACGGGTGAAGCGTCCGGGGAAGGACGTGCGATCACGGCGGCTGAAGCAGCCATTGCCAACCCGCTTCTCGATGAAACATCCATGAAAGGTGCCAAAGGCCTTTTGATCTCGATTACCGGCGGGCGCGACATGACCCTGTTTGAGGTTGATGAGGCCGCAACGCGGATTCGCGAAGAAGTCGATCAGGACGCCAATATCATTCTTGGCGCCACATTTGATGAGTCGCTTGAAGGGTTGATCCGCGTTTCTGTTGTGGCAACCGGTATCGAGCGGGCTGCCGCCGAGGCGGCCGAAAACGCAAAGAATAGCGCGACCGTAACTGTTCCACGCGCTGTCACGGGCGTGACCGCAAAGCCGCAGGTTCAACCTGCGCCTGCCGAAGCACAAACGCCGGTTGCTGCGCCAAAACCAGCCGCCGCGCACCCGCCAGCCAGACCCGCTGCAGCCGCGCCATCTGCTGCTGAAGCGTCACGCAGCAAAGCTGTGTTCGACGAAACACGTCGTGACATGGAGGCCTTTGAGCAGACTGCCGCACCGACGGCTCCGATGCCGAAGGCGCAGGAAGCCGACTTCCAGCCTGCGAGCACGTTGTTTGCCGCACCTGCACAGACCATGCGCGCTCGGCCCGCCACGCAAGCGGCTCCTGCCGCTCAACATGCGACGCAGGCCAAAGCTCAGCCTGCGCAGCCTCGGATGCCGCGTGTCGAAGATTTTCCGCCGATGGTTCAAGCCGAGGTGGCAAACCAGGCACGGACACCTTCTTCAGCCTTGCCGCAGGAAGACGAGCGCGGGCCACTCGGGCTGCTCAAGCGCCTCGCCACCGGATTTGGCAAAGCTGAAGGTGAGCCGGCTGCGTCTGCTGTTCGTTCGGCAGAACCGTCCGCACCGGCGCAACCCCGCCGGGAATTGTCGCAGGAGGCAAGCCTTTACGCGCCGCGCCGTGGCCAATTGGACAACCAGGGACGCCTCAATCCCGGTTCAGTTGACCATACGGAAGATCAGATGGAAATCCCTGCCTTTCTCAGACGTCAGGCGCGTTAAGTGTGCCATCCGTTAACAGTGTGAAACAACATGTTCCTCGCGCGTCACAATTAGCGCGTGTAACTAGTTGTTTGTACGTGCTTTTTCTGCCGGGTCGAAACGTAACACTTGGTTAAAAACCGTGATTTGGTTCGGCGGGGGACTCGCGGCTAGTTAGTTGCGGGGAGCACGTGTCGGTTGAGTAGCTGACGCTTAACAAGGATACGGTGGTTATGGGGACAGATTTGAACGCGTGCCAAGCTTCGCTTCGCGATAGCATTCATCTGTCAGGCGTGGGTGTCCACAGCGGTACTGAAGTTTCCATTAGCCTTCTTCCCGCTGAACCAAATACCGGAATTGTCTTTCACCGTATGATGCCATCAGGCGAGATTTGCGAATTTCGTGCCGTCGCATCGCAGGTTGGCGCAACCGATCTTTGTACGATTCTCGGTGATCCGCGCGGCCACCATGTGGCGACCATTGAACATTTGATGGCAGCGCTTCACGCGATGGGCATCGACAACGTCATCATTCAAATTGATAATGCCGAAGTGCCGATAATGGATGGTAGCGCCCGTGTCTTTATTGATGCGATTGATCGTGTCGGCATCGTTCACCACCCCGTCAAGCGGCGCTATATTCGGGTGAAGCGGACCGTCAGAGCGGAAATAGGCGGATCTTGGGCCGAGTTCAGACCGCATGAGGGAACGCGTTTTGAAGTAGTCATCGATTTTGACAGTGCGGCGATAGGCCGGCAGGAATTCAAAGCCGAAGTCAATGGCGATGTGTTTCGCAATCAGTTGGCTGCGGCGCGCACATTTGGCTTTATGAAGGACGTCGAGCGTCTTTGGGCTGCCGGGTATGCGCTTGGTTCGTCGCTTGAGAATTCGGTTGTTATCGGCGACGACAATAAGGTGATCAACGCAGGCGGTCTGCGCTTTAGTGACGAGTTTGTTCGCCACAAGACGTTGGACGCTGTGGGTGACCTGGCTTTGGCTGGTGCGCAATTTATCGGCTGTTTTGCATCCTATCGCGGTGGTCATCGTTTGAACGCTACAGCTTTGAAAGAGCTTCTTTCAACACCATCGGCCTATGAAATTGTTGAGACGCCGGAGCCGCGCCGCCGTGCCTTTGCCGGTGAATTTGTTGCCGTGGCGGCCCAAGCGGCCCATGCACCCTGGATCATTTGATCCTCGCTGTTCATCTTTGCGCCATATTGTCGTCCAATCAGCGCGTGGTACGATTGCGTCGAAGCACTTTGAGTTGTAAAAACGCCGTCATCGCGACTATTTTTATCGCTGAGAGCTGGGAAGCATGCTGATCAACGTATCGAAAAATATGGCCGTCAAGGCGTTTCTTGTTGTGTGTCTTGGTGCGCTGGCAGCGTGTTCGCGCAACAATGAGACGGTGGATCTGCAGAACTATGTCTCGACGATCGAGCCCGCGGATGTGCTTTACAATCAGGGCTTGGCGAACCTTAATGGCGGCAATCTGCGTGAGGCCGCCCGCAAGTTTGCGGCGGTTGATCGGCAGCACCCCTATTCCGACTTTGCACGAAAAGCCAATGTTATGGCGGCCTATGTGTCGTACCGTTTGGGCAATTTCGATGATGCCGTGACGGCGAGCCGTCGTTTCATCAATCTTTATCCTTCGCATGAAGATGCTGCATATGCGCAATACATTGTTGGTCTGTCCTACTTTAAACAAATGCCGGAAGTGACACGCGATCAGCGTGATACGCGTTTGGCGGTTCAGAACTTTAACGAGTTGCTCGAACGTTATCCGGGATCGATCTACGAAGAAGACGCGAAAAAGCGACTGCGCATTGCGCGCGATCAGCTTGCAGGCAAGGAAATGCAAGTGGGCCGTTATTATCTTGAGCGCCGCGAATATGCCGGTGCGGTGACCCGCTTCCGTGGTGTTGTCGAGCGTTATTCGAAAACCCGCCATGTCGAGGAAGCGCTGGCGCGCCTGACGGAGACTTATTTTGCGATGGGCCTTGCCTCAGAGGCGCAAAATGCAGCTGCTGTTCTCGGCCACAACTTCCCGGACAGCGAATGGTATGCCGACAGCTTTGCCCTGCTTCAATCCGGTGGATTGCAGCCGCGCGAGAATGAAGGGTCATGGCTCTCCCGGCTATTCCGCCGTACATAATGCACGCATCGCCGGGAGGTGGCGTGTATGCTTGTTGAAATGACCATTTCCGACATTGTTTTGATCGATCGGCTTACCATCCGGTTTGACAACGGTCTTTCGGTGCTGACTGGTGAGACAGGGGCGGGGAAATCAATTCTGCTCGATTCCCTGTCGCTCGCGCTTGGCGCGCGCGGGGATGCGGGTTTGGTCCGTAGCGGCGCTGAGCAGGGGCAGGTCACCGCTGTTTTCGATGTGGCCGCAACCCACCCCGTTCGTGACCTCCTCAATGATTCCGATGTTATGGTTGACGCGGTTGAACCGCTCATTTTGCGCAGAGTTCAAAAAACCGACGGCCGCACACGCGCTTTTGTCAACGACCAATCGGTCAGCGCTTCGCTGCTCGCCTCACTGGGCGCCGCGCTTGTTGAAATTCATGGACAACATGATGGTCGGGCACTGGTCGATCCTGAAACCCACCGGCAGTTGTTGGATGCTTTCGGGCATTTACGGAGCGATTGCGAACATGTTCGTCAATGTCATGACCATTGGCGAAAAGCCGAACGCGCATTGAAAGCACATCGCAATGCGATCGACGATGCAGCACGTGAAGCCGATTATCTGCGCGCCTCGGCAGAGGAGTTAAACGCGTTGGCGCCCGAACCCGGTGAGGAGCGGGACCTTGCTGAAAGCCGGTCAGACATGATGAAGGCCGAAAAGGTGGCCAGCGATTTGGCCGATGCCGACACAGTGCTGAGCGGGCCCAAGTCACCGGTGCCGGAAATTGCCGGACTGTTACGCCGCTTGGAGCGCAAGGCATCCGAGTTGCCCGGATTGCTGGACGAAACCAATGAGAACCTGGCCAAGGCCCTGGATAGTCTGGCTGAAGCGCAAAATCTGATCACCCGCGCGATCCATGACTCTGAGTTTTACGGCGACGCGCTGGAGCGAACGGAAGAGCGCTTGTTCTCCTTGCGTGCGGCTGCCCGCAAGTTCAACGTGGCGGTCGATGATTTGCCAGCGCTTGCCGTGCAAATGCAAGACCAGCTGGCCGCGCTCGATGCCGGGGAGGTGGAGCTGGGGCAGTTGGAGGCAGCGGCCAAGGATGCGCTTGATGTTTATGATCGGGCTGCCGCTGATCTTTCGGATGCGCGCGCTGCCGCTGCCCGAGAGTTGGAAGCTTCGGTGATGGTGGAATTGCCGGCGCTGAAGCTGGAAAAGGCGCGCTTTATCGTCGATCTGGCGCGAGACGCTGACCAGCGCAGCGCGAACGGTATCGATAGCGTTGCGTTCCATGTCCAAACCAATCCGGGGACGCGTGCCGGTCCGATCATGAAGGTCGCGTCTGGCGGTGAACTGTCGCGCTTTTTGTTGGCTTTGAAGGTGGCGCTTGCTGACAGAGGGTCGACGCCGACACTGGTGTTTGACGAAATTGATACGGGCGTTGGTGGCGCCGTTGCCGACGCCATTGGATCGCGCCTTTCGCGTTTGGCCAAAGGGGTTCAGGTTTTGTCGGTGACGCATGCCCCTCAGGTCGCAGCACGCGCGGGTCATCACTTCCTGATCGCGAAAGCGGGGGACAATGGCGAATCCGTTGTAACCAGCGTTTCCAAAATGGACGACCAGGCACGCCTTGAGGAGTTGGCGCGCATGCTATCGGGCGCTCAGATCACGGACGAAGCGCGCGCCGCCGCCGCGCAATTGCTGGCTGGTTGAATGTTGGGGGATTGTTGTGGGCGAAATTCCCGTTGAAAATCTGACAGAGGCGGAAGCTGTCGCTGAGTTGGCGCGCTTGGCTGCAGAAATAGCGCGCCATGACGAAGCCTATCACCGCAATGATGCGCCGGTCATTTCCGATGCGGACTATGATGCGCTCAAGCGGCGTAACCTCGAAATTGAGGCCCGCTTTCCGGATTTGAAGCGCGCGGATTCGCCCTCCGATAAAGTGGGCTCGGCGGTTTCTGAAAAGTTTGAGAAGATTACGCACCGGGTCGCTATGCTTTCGCTCGACAATGCGTTCAACGATGACGATGTGCGCGACTTTGCAGCCCGCGTGCGCCGATTTTTGAAAATGGATGCTGATGCGCCGTTGGCGCTCACGGCGGAGCCCAAGATCGATGGGCTCTCATTGGCCTTGCGTTACGAGCAAGGTCAGTTGGTTTACGCGGCGACGCGCGGTAACGGGCAGGTGGGGGAAAATGTAACCGCGAACGCGCGAACGATTGCTGATGTGCCAGAGAGGCTGGCGGGTAACCCACCGGCGGTGATTGAGGTACGCGGCGAGGCCTACATGACGAAGGACGATTTTGCCGAACTGAACAGGCGGCAAGAAGCGGCAGGCAAACAGACCTACGTCAATCCGCGTAACACGGCTGCCGGTTCTTTGCGCCAACTGGATTCTTCGATTACCGCGTTACGTCCATTGAAGTTCTTTGCGTACGCTTGGGGTGATGTGTCCGACATGCCCTCGGACACGCAATCTGGCATGGTGGAACAGCTGAAGGCCTATGGGTTTCAGACCAATCCGCTAATGGCGCGATTTGACGATATCAACGCGCTGCTGGCGCACTATCATGGCATTGAAACGGAACGGGTGGACCTGCCCTACGACATTGATGGAGTGGTCTATAAAGTGGACGAGCTAGCGCTGCAGCAGCGGCTCGGCTTTGTCTCGCGTTCGCCGCGCTGGGCTATTGCGCACAAATTTCCCGCCGAAAAAGCGATGACGGTTCTCAAAGGCATCGATATCCAGGTGGGGCGCACCGGTGCAATCACGCCCGTTGCTCGGCTTGAGCCGGTGACCGTCGGCGGCGTGGTGGTCACCAACGCAACGTTGCACAACGCGGAGGAAATCGAGCGTCTGGGCATACGTGTTGGCGATACGGTGACGGTGCAGCGCGCTGGCGATGTGATCCCGCAAGTGCTCGGATTTGTGCTGGAAAAACGACCCGATAACTCTGAGCCTTATGCCTTTCCGGCACATTGCCCGTGCGATTTGCACACCCCGTTGGTGCGTGAGGATCGGGCGACCGGCGGTGAGGGTGTGGTGCGGCGTTGTTCAGGGGAATTTGCCTGTCCGTTTCAGCGAAAAGAGCATTTGAAGCTTTTTGTCTCGCGCAAGGCTTTTGATATTGACGGACTTGGTGAAAAGCAGATCGAGTATTTCTACGATGACCCGGACCTGCCGATCCGCCAGCCCGCCGACATTTTCACGCTCAAAGCCCGTGATGATGCCAATGACCTGAAGAAGCTGAAAAACCGTGACGGCTATGGCGAGACCTCAGCGCAAAACCTGTTTGCGGCCATTGAAGCGCGCCGCACGATCCCACTGGAACGGCTGATCTTCGGGCTTGGTATCCGCCATGTCGGTGAGACGACCGCCAAGACGTTGGCCCGTGCCTATGGCTCGTGGGCGACATTTGAGGCAGCTGCACAAAAGATCGCTGCGGGCGATATGATCGCGCGCGCGGAGATGGAAGAGCTGGATGATATCGGCCCTGCGGTGATCGATGCGACAGGCCGCTTCTTTTCACAGTCGCATAACCGGGAAATGGTTGGCGGGCTCGTCGCGCAACTCGATATTGTAAACGCAGAGCAATTCGTCGCCGATAGTCCGTTTGTCGGCAAGACGATTGTTTTTACCGGTTCTCTCCAACGCATGAGCCGCGATGAGGCCAAGGACATGGCGCTGCGCTTGGGCGCGAAAGCGGCGGGTTCTGTTTCGAAGAAAACCGATTTGCTGGTGGCAGGGCCCGGTGCCGGTTCCAAGCTGAAAAAGGCGCAGGAACTGGGCATTGAGACCATTGATGAAGATGAATGGTTCCGCCGCGTTGAAGGCGCTTAAATTCTGGGCTTGCGCCGCTTGGTGAACTTCATCTTGTGAGCCGCCAAATCTTCTGGTTCTGCCGTCCAGGCGTAAGCCAGCAAAACAGGCTCTGTTGATGGCGTGCGGATCGTGTGGGTGGTGCCTGGCGCATTAAAGATCAGCGATGGGGCGCGAAACACGCCGATGTCATTTTGTGAGCACGCGCCGCTGAGCACGATGTAGCTTTCCATAATGCCATCATGCTTGTGCGATGGATAAACGCAGTTTGGTGCAAACAGGACAAAACCGAGCGCGAGATCGTCAGCCTGAATGAGGCCGCCGGGGCCGACAATATCGGCATAGCCATATTTTTGCGCCAGCGAGGCCGGCAGTTTTTCATAGCCATATTGCCACATGAAACGGTCTGCGACCTTGGTCACCGCGCGCACAAAGCTCTCTGCCGCATCTTGTTCTCCATTATCGAGCGCACGCGCCAAATGGGCGTTGGCGGGCACGCGCGATGGTACAGTGTATTGTACCTGTGGGTCTGACTTGAGCAACTTGCTGATGCGATCACGCACGCGGCGCATATGCGCACGGATGGCAGCGCTGCCGCCATATGAGGCGTAGCGATAGGCCACATCAAACTCCCGCAGCAGATAGTAAATATCAACGTCCTGCGAGAGTTTTGACATGTTGAGTTGGTGCGTCATGCCCGCGAACTAGGACAGGTTCTTTAAAATGTCCCGTCCCAAACGCGACATGGCTTTGGAAATGGTTGTTCTGGCTTTGATGTTGTAGTCCGCGAAGAACAGCTAGATGTACCAAACTGCCACCACGGCACTCTATCCATAGGTCACAGAGGGCGGAAAGCGGAAGTTCGCTGCAGTTCAAACGACCGACCGAAAAGGGGACTTGATCGGTCAAACAGGTTTTTTAGCTAGTTAAATAGCAGACCCGACATGCTCGCGTCGGGCCACCTGAAGGTATGCGGTCGTGGTTGGCCGGTACCCTGTAGGCCCGGGCGTTGGCCGCAAGGCGGACCTTGTGAACGGCATTCCTTGTCAGTCCGCGCCGCGCACGGGTATGCTCGCTTCCGGGTTCGGCCGCAGGACCTTTTGCACAAGGTAAAGGCCCAATGCCCCCGCAATACCCAGACCGTCGGTCAGCCAGCCGCCCTTGATCAACAGCACCGCCGCTATGATCAGGCCCGCGCGAATGAACCACGCGGCACGGTCCCCGACAAACCAGCCCTGCACGCCCGACGACAGCAGGAATATACCAGCCACGGCGGTGATCGCGGCGCGGATCACCTCGAAAGTGCTGCCCTCCATCAAGATCGCGCTGTTGTAGAAAAACATGAACGGCACAATGAAGGCCGCGATGCCGATCTTGAAGCTTGTGACTGATGTGGCCATCGGATTGGCACCGGAAATACCCGCCGCTGCGTAGCTTGCCAGCGCCACCGGCGGCGTGATGGCCGAGACCACGGCGAAGTAGAACACGAAGAAATGCGCTGTGATGGTTGCCGTGCCCTGAACCATGCCGTTTTCAACGAATAGGCCCACCAGACCGGGGGCGACCACCGAAGCCGCGACCGCGTAGGCGGCGGTCGTAGGCATGCCCATGCCCAAAAGGATGGCGATTCCCATAGCAAAGATCAGCGCCAGAAGGTTCGACGCGCCCGCCAGATCCAGCAACACGGCGGAAAAGCGCGCACCGACACCGGTCAGGCTGATCACACCCACGATGATGCCCGCGCAGGCACAGACCGCGATGATCTGGATCGACATGACGCCTGCGAGTTCGAACGCCTTGAGGATTGAGCGCAGGCCCATTCGGTGCGGCGTCAGCCACGAAACGACGGCGGCCGCTACTGTGGCAAGCGTTCCGGCCCGGATCACCGAGTAGCCCAAGAAAAGCGCGACGATCAGGATCACGATGGGCACGAAGAGATAGGCTTGCCGCGCCAGGGCCGCGAATTTGGGCAGTTCATCCTCGCGCATGCCGCGCATGTTCAGCTTGGCCGCCTCGAAATCCACCATGAAGTAGATCGAGGTGAAATAAAGGATCGCGGGGATGATCGCGGCGATGGCGATTTCCTGGTAAGGTATGCCGGTGATCTCGGCCATGATGAAGGCGCCCGCGCCCATGATCGGTGGCATAATTTGCCCCCCGGTGGAGGCGGCGGCCTCAACAGCGCCGGCGGTTTTTTTGTGATAGCCAACCTTCTTCATCAGCGGGATGGTCAGCGACCCAGTGGCCACTACGTTGCCCGCCGACGTGCCATTGATCATCCCCATCAAGCCCGAGGCAAAGATCGCCACTTTGGCCGGTCCGCCACGTGCGCGACCGGCGGTCGCAAAGGCGAAGTTCACGAAGTAGTCGCCTACCTTTGAGGCCTGAAGAAAGGCCGCGAAGATGATGAAGAGAATGATGTAAGTTGAGCTGACAGCCGTGGTCGGGCCGATGATCCCTGCATCCGAATACACATGGCCGAAAAAGCGCTGCCAGCTGTAGGCATTGCTGACCGCAAGGATGCCGGGCAGCAGATGCGCGGTGAAGGTGTAAACCAGAAAGACACCGGTGATCACGACAAGCGCCATCCCGGCCACGCGGCGGGTCAGCTCCATAATCATGGCGGCCCCGGCGGTTGCGGCAAAGGCAACCCCGATGGGGACGAAGGGAGTCCCCACAGAATTCCGGGCGGCGGTCCCGTATATGGACGTCAGATAGATCGCAACGATAACACTGCACAGGGCGAGCACGATGTCGGACGCCGCAAATAGCTCGCGGTTGCGCCGTTCGAACCACCCTGCCACGATGGCGCCGAATGTCGCGATCAACAATGGCAAACCGAACCGCCATACTTCGGCGTTATAGATGTCGGTGCCAGGAAAGGCCGCCCATGTCGTCAGCCCCCCCATTTCGGGCAGCGTTCCCGAAGCGATGGTATTCGCAAAGCCGATTGCCGTTACTCCGGCGATGAGCGCCGGAATTGCGAGGGCAAAGGCTGCAATTGATATGAACTTCGTGGATTTGTGCAGCCTGTCCTGATGAAAGGTGTGGGCCGAGAACAGCAGGAATCCAAGCGACAATGCGCCCGCGATGTGAACGATACGGAAATTCCAGGTCTCCACTGGAAACTGCGGCAAAAAGGGAATTTCGATGCCGGTCCAGTCAGAGATGGACAGGCCGTTCAACGCGATCATGTGAAAGGCCGCATAGCAAGTCGAAAGCACGGCAATCAGCAAATAGGCCCTGCCGGAAAATATCCGGCGGTTGGATTCCACTGCGTCTCCGTCAACTCCCTCGGCCAGAACGACACCATCGACCTCCTCCCCGTTCGGGCTGTTTTTGTTCTGAGCCATTGGTCCCCCCAGTCCGGACACTGCTCTCCGGTTCCCTAGTCTTGTGCGCAATCGCCCGCACTCCCAAAGAAGCACGGGCGATCCCAGTACATGCAGAACGCGCGCGCGTTCGGCCGCTTACATGTCGCCGTGGATCATGTCCGCTGCAATATCCGCACCAGTGTTCTCCGCGAACCAACGTGCAGCACCGGGATGCCATTTCATGACGGTGTTGCGGTCCCAGAACTCAGGCAGGGTCGAGCGTGCCGCGCGGTGCGTGTTCACCATGCGCTCATTGTCGGACATCACTGCGTCAACTATACCGAACACGAAGCTTTCGGGCAGGTCGCAATTGGCTATGGCGAAATTCCACATAGATACAGAGCGCGCCGGCGCGTCCAGCGTCGTATAGGTGTCTGCCGCGATGTCGAAGTTCGCAACCGGGAAGGCCGCGGCGATCTGCGCCTGTTCTGCCTCGGTGAACTCGATGATGTTGATATCGGTCTGCACTTCAAGCTGCGACACGGCCGGTACCGGCACACCCGCTGCAAATGCGATCACGTCCAGCAGGCCGTCCTGAAGCTGGCCGCCCAGATCGGACCAGCCGCCGTTGCGACGATCGAATTCGACACCCAGTTCTTCCATCATGCGCGGGAAGTAGGTATCCGACGTGGAGCCTGCCGGGCCGAAGCCGATCCGCGCCCCAGCTGGGATATCCGCAACTGATGTGATGCCCGAAGAGGCCAGGGCAGTAATAGAGAACGGCGTCTGATACATCGGGAACATCGCGCAGGCGTTGGTCATCGGAAGACCAGGCGCGATGGGGTTATTGCCGGCAATGGATTCCGCCGCCGGTCCCATGGTGGTCATGCCGAACGGCAGGTCTCCAGTATGTACCAGGGCCATGTTTTGCATTGGGCCGCCGGTCACTTCCGCACCGCCAGTCACACCAAGTTCTTCGGATACGATACCGGCCCAGCCCGAGCCGTAGCCGAAGTATGTGCCGCCCTGCGAGCCTGTGCCGACCGTGAAACTGTCCGGCCAGCCGGTGCGATCGACGTGGCTTTCGGCATATGCAGACGTAGTTGCAAGCATGAATATGGTCGCGATTGCAGCGACTTTGTTGTATGCGAACATGTTTGTATTCCTCCCTTATTCTCTGTATTCTATTGGTATTATTTAAGGCCGTTTGGCGGCATCATTCAACCATATCGAAGCAAGCTACGCGCCACCCCCGATACGGCGCAACATGAAATAGGGTATTTGGCTCTTTTTCCAATTATATAAAAATGTCATGTAATTAACGTCATGCTGTTGCGCTCAGTCTCTCAACATGGATGTGCAGGACCTTCATAAAGGCATCGCGTGCAGGATTTCTGGTGTCGCGCAACCAAACCAGTGAGAGCGCCAACTCGCGTGGCGCTTGCCCGTTTGGCAGCTCAAGATCGACAAAACTGACACCACCAACCGCGAGTCGGGAGACCCACTTCGGGACGATTGCCAAACCGGCCCCAGAGCCGACAAGGCTGACGATAGTCTGTTTTTCTTCCGCGATTTGTGCGACCCGTGCCGTGAGCCCTGATTCGAGGAAAAGCTTCATTGTCAGGTCGTGGCTATGTGGTCTCGATCTGCGATCGGGCACGATCAAGGGTTCTTCGGCCATATCCTGCACACAAATTCGGTCATGTTTTGCCAGGTGATGGCCATCGGGCACGGCAACGACAGCGGTTTCGCGAAACAGATTTTGAAACTCCAGCCGTGGGTCTTGGGTCTTGGGCGGTCTGACGATCGCCATGTCCAGGCTCCCAGACAATATTCTCGGCAGCAACCGGATCGTCTTTTGTTCGATCATCTCTACGTCGAGATCAGGGACAGCTTCGCGAAGATGTGGCAAAAGTTGGGGCATCAGCCCCGCAGCAGCACTATCGATTGCACCAACGCGCAAGGTCTGAACCTTTTTTAGGTCGGTTTCCAAAAAGCTGGCTCTCAGCTTGTCTGCGCGTTCGACGACATCGCGCGCGCCCTCGACAAATCGCTTTCCTTCCGGTGTGAGATATACGCTGCGCGTTGTCCGTACCAAAAGCCGTTGACCCAGGCTTTCTTCCAACAAGCGGATGTGGCGTCCAAATGATGCGGGAAGCATGTCCATGGATTGCGCGGCCCGCCCGAAGTGCAGGGTTTCCGAAACGGCGATCAGGCAGCGCAATTGAAGAAGTTCCATGATGGCCGCCAATTAGACAACAATTTTATATAATATCACGATGATTGCAGCAAGCGCCTTTGAGGCTCCATAAAAGGTGAATTCCGGCCCGACGGTCGATGTACTGCATAGCGCGAAAGGCCACGCCATGAAGACCTTCAAGATCGCAGCGATTCCGGCCGATGGAATTGGCCCCGAAGTGATTGATGCCGGCACGGCGGTGCTTGCCGCGCTTGCTGAGCGGCAGGGCAATGTTGACTACAAGGTGACCACCTTCGATTGGGGATCGGATTACTACAAGCAACACGGCGTCATGATGCCCGAGGACGGGCTTGAAACGCTCAAACCGTTCGACGCGATTTTCTTTGGCGCTGTGGGCGCTCCCGATGTGCCCGACCACATCACGCTCTGGGGGCTGCGCTTACCGATCTGCCAGGGTTTTGACCAATATGCGAATGTGCGCCCGACCAAGATCATTCCGGGTGTGACCTCGCCGCTGCGGGACGTGGATGTAGGCGATCTGGATTGGGTCATCGTGCGAGAAAACTCCGAAGGGGAGTATTCCGGCCACGGGGGCAGGGCGCATCGTGGCCTGCCCGAAGAGGTCGGCACCGAAGTGGCGATCTTTACCCGCGTTGGCGTCGCCCGCATCATGCGCTATGCTTTTGAACTCGCACAATCGCGTCCGCGCAAGCTGCTGACCGTTGTCACAAAGTCAAATGCCCAACGCCATGGTATGGTCATGTGGGACGAGATCGCTGCGGAAGTCTCAAAGGAGTTTCCCGATGTGACTTGGGACAAGATGCTGGTGGATGCAATGACCGTCCGCATGGTGAAGGACCCGCAAAGCCTCGACACGATCGTTGCAACCAACCTGCACGCTGACATCCTGTCGGACCTTGCAGGCGCGCTGGCCGGCAGCCTTGGCGTAGCGCCGACCGCCAATATCGACCCGCAACGCCGTTTCCCGTCGATGTTCGAGCCGATTCACGGCTCGGCCTTCGACATCACCGGCAAGGGCATCGCCAATCCGGTCGCAACCTTCTGGACCGCTTCGCAGATGCTTGATCACCTTGGCGAAAGTGATGCGGCGTCACTGCTGATGGCAGCTGTGGAACGTGTTTGTTCCGAAGGCATCGTCACTCCGGACGTAGGCGGGACAGCCACCACCCGCGAGGTGACAGAGGCCGTGATCGCGGCCATCAAAGGGTCCAATCTGCTGAAAAAATAGCGCACTGCCTTAGCCCGTGGCAGCCTGTTCTTCGACGGTCGCAAACCCGTCGCGGTTCAAATATCAAAAACACGGCGCTGTGCGTGTTCTTGATCGCTGCACGCTTCAAAGTGCTCGTCTGCGTTTGATGAACGACCTGACTGAAGTCAGCGCTCGTGGGCCAGCCCAGGTTGATTTGATCACAGCGGGTTTCTGGCTCATCCCGACCAAGAAGCAATTCGTATGAGACCGCAACCGGGAATACGGCATGCTACGGCGAAAACATCGTCAAAGACATCTGTCGTTTAAGGTGCAAAATGTTGCCAATAGACGATCTTGATCGTCTTGTTCGTCTTGGACGGGTTGACGGGTTGCCCGCAGAGCACGTCAACGCTGTGTTTTGTCGTCGCAAGGACGTTTCCATACTGAGGTAACCTAGCTTTCGCTGCGGTTTTTTCGTTTCTCTCGATCATCCCCGCTTGAGCTGAGGTGTTTGAAACGTTGCCTCAGACAATCACCGCCGCTCGTCTGTCTTCGCTCTCAAGGGGCTGGACCGCCCCGATGCGTGTCAAGTCTTTGTAATACATGGTCCCAAAAACTGCGCCTTGAGACACCGGAAAACTACGAGTATGCGGGACAAGACAGACGCGGCGGCAGGAAGACTGTTTTATGCGCCCTTGGAGGTTCTGACCGACAGGTAACTTCGCACAACGCCTTCCATGCCACAGCGGTGCAATTTGTGTGCGGCGCGTTTCGAACGTGTGGTTTCAGGGGCGGAATTGGCAAGTTAGTAGGCATTGCCGACCTCCGGATGCATAAGGCCTTCGCAAGCGCAGCGAATGTCCGCAATCTGATACTCCGAAAGATGATGGCGAACGGCAGCAAAGGGCGGGAAGCGGACATTCGCATCTAACATACTCTCGCTCTTTGTGGGCAGGCATGCTCGCTTTGATTATGCATACAGCGCCAGACCAATCTAAATACTACACTTAGAACGACCCGCTTGAATATTCCTATAAGCCTTGCCCACCACTATTCTCAATTTGTTACAATCCAAGCTCACTCAGGCCTGGGTGATCGTCCGGGCGGCGGCCTTGGGGCCAGCGGAATTTGCGGTCTTCTTCGGTGATGGGAACATCATTGATACTGGCGTGGCGTACCGCCATGTAGCCTTCTTCATCAAACTCCCAGTTTTCATTGCCGTAAGAGCGGAACCAACGACCGTCATCATCATGCCACTCATAGGCAAAACGCACGGCAATGCGGTTGTCTGTAAACGCCCACAATTCCTTGATCAACCGATACTCATGCTCCATTGCCCATTTGCGTGTCAGAAAGGCTTCAATCTCGTCCCGCCCTTTGGGAAACTCGGATCGGTTTCGCCAACGGCTATCGGATGTATACGCCTGCGACACCTTTGCCGGATCGCGGCCGTTCCAACCGTCTTCAGCTGCGCGGATTTTCGCTTTGGCGGTCTCTTCAACAAACGGGGGAAATGGTGGTCGGCTCATAGTCTGGTTCCTAGGTTCTTCAAAAACGACGAATAAGACCCAACACAAACAGAGCGCCAATAGATGTCGTGACGATACCAATCGGCAATTCCTGCGGACTGAGAATGGTGCGTGCAAACGTGTCGCTAACAAGCAATATCGCTGCTCCAAAAAAAGCAGACACCAAAAGCAAGTTGGCGTGGATCGGGCCTGTGAGAGCGCGTGCGAGATGCGGCACCATCAAGCCGACGAAACCGATAACTCCGGTCACAGATACAAAGGCAGCCGTTGAAAACGCACACACTAGAAACGTTGCACGGCGCAGCCATTCCACATCGACGCCCAAGGTCATTGCGGTCTCATCCCCCGCCAAAAAGGCGTCGAACTGTCTATGGCGAGAGAGGGCAAAAGCAAACACGACGACAAACCCAACAAGTGCAATAGGAAGGACATTCCAGCGTGCAAGGCCGAGCCCGCCAAGCGACCAAAACAATACCGAATGTGCAGCGCGCTGGTCACCCGCAAACACAAGATAGTTTGTCACCGCCATAAAGAAGAAGGAGACGGCCAATCCCGCCAAGATTAGCCGCTCCGGCCCTTGCTCCATCAACTTGCTGACCAATGCGAGTACGATGATAGAGGCCAACATACCACCGGCAAAAGCGGCCAGCGGCAGTGTCCAAAATCCAAGAACATCACCGGTTACAGTAATTACCAGAACGGCACCCGCGGCCGCGCCAGATGAAAGACCAAACAGAAACGGATCGGCTAAATCATTGCGCGTCACAGTCTGTAAAAGGCAGCCAACTACACCGAGGCCGCCGCCTACCAAAATTGCGAGCACCGCACGGGGCAACCGCAGGTCGACAACGATCCTGTCCATCGGCGAAACGCTGCCCTGAACGTTCTGACCGAATGCAGCATCGCCAAGGGCGTCCACGACCATGGGGATGGTGAATCGAACAGAGCCAATTGATATCGCTATCAATGCCAGTGCGCCCAAGAGGATCAAACCAGCCGTTACAATCAATGCTGGTTTTAAAACTCTCCTTGAGCCTTGTACGTCATGGTCCGCAGGCGCGGTGTTATAATCATGAATTGCCAGGATACATCGCCTCAGACATTTTGGAGATGGCATCAATGTTAGATGGTCCGGGTGTCAACTCTTCGTAACGCAGTGGCACATAGCGCTCGTTCTGAACTGCATCTGTCAGCGACATCACGGGGTGTTCTTTCAGGAACTGCATTAAGCCAGCCGCGCCAGAACCGCCTTGGTAGTCAAGCAGCACCAGAAATTGAGGGTTGGCAGCAGCGACGGCTTCCCAAGATGTCGTGCCCCAGCTGGTTTCCATCTCGGCCATGACGTTGGTACCGCCTGCCGCTTCGATCATGGCGTTCGTGATGGCGTATTTTCCTGCGGTAAAGGGCTTGTCCGTCCCGGAGTCATACAGGAAGACACGCAGCTTGTTCTCGTTGGGCACGTTTTGCTGGATCGTGGCCAACTCGGCTTTCCAGCTGTCTACAAGTGCTTGCGCTTTATCTTGCCTGTCAAAGACTGTGCCCAAACGCAGTACGTCATCAAACAACAGATCCATTGAGGCAGCCGGGCGGTCGTCATGCAAATGCACACAGCTCTCGGTCAAAACCAGCGTTTGAATGTCCTGAGCTGCCAATGTGTCAGGCGTAACCTCACCACCGGGACGCATGCCGTAGTACCAACCCGCGATAAAGAGATCAGGCGAGACGGCAACGAGATTTTCCATCGTTGGATACTTCGGTGCCAGTTCGGGAATGTCGCCGCGCATGGCTTCAAATTCCGGGCTGGTCTTGTACCAGCCGCTAATGCCGGTCACACCCACCATTTTGTCTTGCAAGCCTAAGGAAAAGGCCATCTCGGACATGTTTATGTCGTGCACAACGACCCGTTCGGGTGTCTCCGCAAGCGTCAGTTCCGTGCCGCAATTATCCACTGTGACCGGGGCGGCCAATGCAGAAGACGCAAATAGGCAGAGTGAGAACGTCAAACTTGATCTCTTCATAACAGAGTACCTTTCTTTTCAGTTTGAGCCTGTGCTGTTGGTTCGTTTTGTTGACCGGTCTCGCGCAACTTGCGTACGATCGGAACATCCAAAACCGAGATTGAATGCCCGTCGATTGGATGGGCAAGACGGTGCATGTCGACATCAAATGTTTCGCGTACACGCTGTGATGTCAGCGCTTCAATGGGGGGTCCACATGCAATCAGACGCCCGTCTTCAAGCACTGCGACCTCATCGGCAAAATCATCTACCAATGTGAGATCGTGCAGTGACGCCACAACTGCAATGCCCAGCGAGGTGACAAGACTGAGCAATTCACCACGTGCGCTTGGGTCGAGGTGATTGGTTGGCTCATCCAAAATCAAAAGGGAAGGCTCTTGGCACACAGCGCGGGCGATCATGGTCCGTTGGCGTTCTCCACCGGATAGGCTCTGCAGCCGTCGATTTGCTAGCGGGCCAAGCCCGACAATTTCCAATGCTTCATGAACATTGTCTTTGTACTCTGCGGGTCGCGATAGACCACGGGGCATAAGTCCCAAAGCTACATATTCTGCGACACTCAGGCGCCCATCCGGCGTACTGGACTGGCCAACATAGGCAATGTGGCGCGCCCGCTCGCGACAGCTGTAGCTTTCCATTGGCGCGCCATTGAGATTGACCGTGCCGGCATCGGATTTGACCAAGCCGGCCAGCATACGAATAAGGCTGGTCTTGCCCGCCCCGTTTCGACCAACCAAAGCAAGCACCTGCCCGTTCCCGACCGAAAGGGAAACCCGATCCACCAGCCAGATGTCTTTGCCAAGCGAAGAGCGCTTGGTGTGCAACGAAGCGCTATTCAATTCGACAACCGGCTTGATGGGTAGGCAGACGTTCATGAAACTACCTCAACTTGACCAGTGGTCGTTCTTGGCGGTGCCGGGATGCGTGCGAGCGTTTTGTTGGCGAGTGCTGATGGACGATCCCTTGAGCTGCACCACCCATCATCCAAGGATGCATAGTACTCAGCAAAAACAATCAATGGTTCCAATGGTCCATCCGGATCGATGTCGCCAAACAAGTAACAGGCTTTACGGTCACTTTGAAAAGCGACCGTACACGGGCGTGAACAACCAGCCATGCAATCCGCAGCCTTCAGCTCAAATTGCGGGACAGGTAGCGAATTTTCCAACGCTTGCATCAACCGTGTCATGAGGCGTGAGCCAGGCGAATAGGCTGCACCACCGCGACTATTCCGTCTTGCTTGCTTCGGCTCTCTGCAGCTTGTGCAAATTACAATTTGATGAATTGGCGTTGCAGTCACGTGGCCGTTTCTCCTACTTCAATACGCTTACTCAGTTGCCGCTAGCGATTTGGGAATGGGTTGATGCCTCCGTTGTCTTACCTTGCCAGCGTTATTGCAGGCGCAGTTCACCTATCGTGATAAAGTCCAAACTGCCGCCCCTCGTTCCCACCGCCAGCACATTGGAACTGGCTCCCACCCAGTCCAAGCCGGATATCGTTTCATCGTCGGCAATCCGGGCGAATGCTGCCTCGCCCTTTTGCAAGCCACCGATCAGGACCGTGCCAGTGGTGTAGCCGCCCGCGACCAGTGGACGGGTTGGATGAGGAGCCACAGCGGTCACGCGCCCGGTGTAGACATAACCAATTTCGACTGGAGGCAGACGCCCGGGTCCAACATCTCCAAAGGGCCACGCGGTCACAACATCTGCGCCGGAACACACTAGCTGCACAGGCCCAGTCTCAGGTGTTGTCCAATCCAGCATATGCGGCTTTGCCGGGTAGCCTCCCAGACGGAAATCCTTGTCGGTGACCAGATCCCAAACATGCAATTCCCGCTCCTGTGTCGCTGAAACGACAAAGCGTCCATCTGGTGACCACGACACAGCGATATGAAACCCTTTCCAGCAGAGAGTTACGCCCTCGTCTGACCCATCGAGCGACCAGAGAGTTACGCCATCATAGTGGCTCACGGCCAAACGCTTGCCGTCAGGTGAAAAGGCCAGACCGGAAACACTGCTTGGATGATTGTCGAACTCAAAATCTTGAGCGCCGCTTTCACTTTGCGCTGTCGGCAGCACGATGGCTTTCTTGCCGACCGCAAACGCCACCATGCCGGTTTTGGGTGCCACTACCAATGACGACAACCATTCGCCAGGTGATGTGAACAGTGTGTTGCGATTGCCATTTTTAAGGTCATGCGCAGAGAGCCTGCCATCTTGGGCGATGGAAAACAGCGTGTCGCCTTGATCTGCAAGCCCGGTTACCGCCGCATCGTGAGGCTTCAAATGCGGACCAAGATCACCTGCAGAGGAAAACACGCCGATCTCACCATTGCCCAACCCTACCGCAACGCCGCATCCTTCTACGGATCCGCTTAAGCCCTTTACCCGCGTTACGTTGGCTTGAGCGCGGGTGTTGATCGTCGTAATGCCTGGTGCGAGGCGCGTTGTGCCCTGATCAATTGCCCCGGGCGACGGGGCTGGCATATCCGTGTTCCAGACATCAGTCTCCATCACGCGGCCGCCTTGATGGCAGCACAGGCTGCGAACGAGGAAGCCAAAGCTTCCTCGTCCAGATTGCGCCCGATAAACACCAAACGGCTGACCGGTGCAGGTGTATCCCAGTCAACGCCCCATTCGGAATCCATGACCATATGGACGCCTTGGAAAACGTAGCGGCGATCATCGCCGTTGATCTTGAGAATACCCTTGCTACGGAAAATATCCGTGCCCTGCTCGCGAATCAGCATCCGCATCCACTCCGAAAAGCGCCGGGCATCAATGGGTTCACCGCAGGTCAATGATACCGAAGTGATGCTGTCATCATGCTCGTGATCTTCCGGATCTTCTTCCAGAAAGCCGGGTTCAAGCTCAAGGAGCGTTTGTAGGTCAAAACTGCCTTGATCTAGAATTTCGCCCAAGTCCACGCCGGAATTGGTCGTTGTGAAAAGACGGGCATGCGGATTGATCTGGCGGACTTTCGCTTTCACTGTCCCTAGTTCACCGTCGGAAACCAAGTCCTGCTTGTTGATGATCAGCACATCAGCAAAAGCCACTTGCTCTTCTGCCTCATGCTGTTCATCCACCTTACCGAGGAAGTGTTTGGCATCGATGAGTGTGACAACTGTATCGAGCTTCACCCGGTCGCGCAGATCATCATCGACAAAGAATGTCTGCACGACAGGTCCGGGGTCAGCAAGACCAGTGGTCTCAACAAGGATACCGTCAAAGTCATCCGCACGATCCATCAACCCCGAAAGTATGCGAATGAGATCGCCCCGAACAGTGCAACAGATGCACCCATTATTCATCTCAAAGATTTCTTCTTCCGCGTCCAGAACAAGCTCGTTGTCGATACCCGTTTCGCCAAACTCGTTGACGACAACCGCATAGCGCTTGCCATGGTTCTCAGTCAGAATACGGTTGAGCAAGGTGGTTTTGCCCGCACCAAGATAACCGGTCAGAATGGTGACAGGTGTTTTGCCATCAGTAGACATTTGCGGCACGGTGCGCGCATCGTCTTGGCATACATCTTCAGCGCACGCTGAACCACCGGTTTCATTGAGAATCTCTGTCATCTGTTTGAACTCCCTGAACGCTGTTTCGGCTTAGTATGTTTTGTAAGGCAGGAACTTGCCGGACATAGTGACCTTCACACGGTCACCCTTAGGATCGGGGACCCGACTGATATCCATGTCGAAATCAATGGCTGACATGATGCCATCGCCAAATTCTTCTTCGATCAGGCTTTTCATGGTCGTGCCGTAAATCATGACGATCTCATACAGGCGGTAGATCAAAGGATCGGTGGGCACTGAACTTGGCAGTGAGCCGCGATAAGGCACAGTCATCAACTGCGCGATTTCCTCTTCGGAAAAATTTATGCCGATGGCGGCACCCGCAGCCTCGGCTTGCTCCTTGGTCAGGGTAATTTGACCGAGGAGTGCAGCGGTCGTCCATTCTTTAGACTGACCAACGGCCTCGGCTATGTCACACCATTTCTTCCCGTTGAGTGTTTTGTACGCGACGATCTTTTCTGTCAGCTGTTCTCTCGTAATCATGACGCTTCTCTCTCCTTGGATGTCGCAGTCTTTTTGCTTTTGATTGGTTCGGTGGTGGCCGCCGGGCGCGCAATCGGCGGATTGCGCGGATCGAAATCTTCGGCGGAAATCTCAGCCGCGAAATTCTTGGAACGGTTGACCAGAAACTCGATCAGATGGTTACGCATGGGGTAGTAGTTTTCGTGCGTGTGCATGTCGGAGCGCGTGCGATCCTTCGGCAGCGTGTTCTCCACAATTTCGCAAACCCGAGCCTCCGGGCCATTGGTCATCAGCACGATACGGTCAGCCAGTAGAATGGCCTCGTCAATGTCGTGGGTGATCATGAACGAGGTTTGGTTGGTCGCCTTGCAGATCGTGACCAGTTCATCTTGCAGGCTGCCCCGCGTGAGCGCATCAAGCGCCGAGAAAGGCTCGTCCATCAGCAAGATTTTCGGCTCAATTGAGAATGCACGGGCGATGCCAACACGCTGTTTCATCCCGCCCGAGAGTTGTGCAGGCTTCTTGTCCTCAGAGCCGGTCAAGTGCACCATGTCGATATATTGCTGGCATTGCTGGCGCACTTTGGCACTATCCCATTGCGGCCAGCGAGACTCAACGGCAAATGCGATGTTCGTCATGGCGGACATCCATGGCATGAGCGCGTGACCTTGGAAGACAACCGCGCGGTCGAGACTAGTACCTGAGATCTCTTTGCCATCGACAATCACATGGCCACTGGTCGGCTCATCCAGGCCAGCAAGAATGTTGAGAAGTGTTGTCTTGCCACACCCGGAATGTCCGATCAGGCATACAAACTCGCCCTCGGCAACGTGAAAGCCGACATCTCCAAAAATTTGCGTAATGCCGTTGCCTGTCGGGTCGGGGAAACACCGCTCAAGACCATCAACTTCGATCATTTTACGGGGTGCGACCGCGGCGGTTTCAGCCATATCGGCTCCTTGGGGAAGAGGTGTTTTGATGAGTTGCGGCGGCGTCTTTTCAAGCATGGCTGGTCATCACTCCGCATAGGCAACAAACTTGGCCGCTTGCGCCAGCATCATGTCGAGCACCATGCCGACAAGACCGATGAACACGATGGCTGAGACAACGCCTGTGATGGAAAGGTTGTTCCACTCATTCCAAACGAAGTAACCGATGCCTGTACCGCCCACGAGCATTTCAGCGGCGACAATCACGAGCCAGGCAATGCCGATGGAGATGCGCATGCCCGTAAGAATGGTTGGTGCCGCTGCTGGCAGGATCACGCGAAAGGCCGTACGCAATGGTTTGACTTCCAGCGTCTTTGCAACGTTTAGCCACTCTTTGCGCACTGAGGCCACACCAAATGAGGTGTTAATGAGCATGGGCCAGATCGAGCAAATGAAAATGACAAAGATCGCCGAAAGGCTGGAATCCTGGATTGTGTAGAGTGCCAGTGGCATCCAAGCGAGCGGCGAGACCGGCTTTAAAAGCTGAATAAACGGGTTGAGTGCACTATACATTAGCGGGCTCATCCCGATAAGAAAACCAAGCGGTATCGCAACCAGCACAGCCAGTCCAAAGCCGGCGAGGACCCGAAAAACCGAATAGGCAAGCTGAATGCCGATGCCCTTGTCATTTGGCCCCGCATCATAAAACGGATCAGATACATGGCGCCAAAGTTCGGCGCCTACTTGATGGGGCTTCGGAAGTGCACTGTCGCCGTCTGTCGCTTGTTTGCCAAGAAGCGCTGCATATTCCGGATCAAGGCCTTCTGCAGCCGGTCCTTGCTGAGCCACAACAAAGCTGTGCCATGCAACCAGAAAGATGGCCAAAATAACCAATGAGAGGAAGCCGGCCTTGACCTTGAAAAGTGTGTCTTTTGTCATTCCAACGCTGCTTTTTTAAGATTCGAAATAGATCGGGCGGCGAGCTTTTGTGTGCTCGCCGCCCGTTTGGTGTTAACCCCGCTTGATCGCAAAACTATCGATATAAGCTTCAGGCTCTGCCGGGTCGAAGGTTTTGCCCATGATCGTGTGGGATTTATAGGTGATATCGGGAGGCGTCTGGCCCAAATCACGCATGACAGCTTGGGCGTCGGTCGCGAGATAGACCTGCTCGGAGATATCTTTGAAGTTCACATCGCCTTCAATGTAACCCCAACGCTTCATCTGGGTCAGAATCCAGACCGAAAACGAGTGATAGGGGAACGGATCGAAGTCGATACGGGTTGGTTCATTGCGAACCTTGCCGAGACCATCAGCAAACCGGCCAGTCAGAACTTGCTCCACAACGGTTGTTGGCTGGTTGAGATAGTTGCGCGGTGAAATCGCCTCGGCGATCTCTGGGCGGTTGGACAGGTCCTGGGAATACGCCGTGGCGTCGAGGATCGACTTGAACAAAGCTAGAAATGTGTTGGGTGTCTCATCAATGAATTGTTGACTTGCGGCAAAGGCACAACATGGGTGCCCGTCCCAAATCTCTTTGGTCAACTTGTAGATGAAACCAACACCATCAAAGACCGCGCGCTGGTTAAACGGATCAGGTGACAGATAGCCGTCCAGATTGCCCGCCGACAGGTTTGCCACCATCTCCGGTGGCGGAACCACGCGGATCTGAATGTCTTTATCTGGGTCAAGACCTGCTTCAGCAACATAGTAACGCAGCAGGAAGTTATGCATGGAATATTCGAACGGCACACCAAAAGTGAACCCTTTCCACATTTTGGGGTCTTGCTTATCGAGGTGCTTGTTGGCGAGGGTGATTGCCTGACCATTGATGTTTTCAACCGCAGGCATCGTCCACGGAACGGCCGTCGAACCCGAACCAACCGTGATCGCAAGCGGCATCGGCGTCAGCATATGCGCAGCATCATATTCGCCTGAAAGGGACTTGTCGCGTGACACAGCCCAGCCCGCAGTCTTGATGACTTCCACATTCAAACCATAGCGCTCGTAAAAGCCAAGTGGCTTGGCCATGATGATCGGTGTTGCGCACGTGATCGGCACGAAGCCAACATTGAGATCGGTTTTTTCAAGTGGGCCTTTGGCTTCGACAATCGCCGCTTTGAGTTCTTGAAGTGGGATGAATTGTGAGATCGCGGCAAGAGCGGTTGCGCTGCCAACGCCTTTGAGAAAATTACGTCGGTTGGTGTCTGTGCCAAAAATGCCCTTCATGACCGCTGATTCAACACACCGTGCCAAGACGGCTTCCTGATCATTCCAGTTAACGTCTGGATCGCTGTCTGCAATCTCTTCAGCCATTTTGCCGTCAGCGCTCAACGCTTGTTGCTGCTGGTTGTAGGCTTGTTCGGCAGTTTCAGCGCCCGTCGTTTCCGCTTGATAAAAGCGCGAACCTTGCGCCGCCTGGGACATTGCCGCCTGATGCTCATACATCGTGGCATGCATACCGCATGGACAGCCTGTCCATAAGATTTCATTGGGGTCAAATGGGTTGCTTAAAGCACTCATGCTTTCAGTCCTTCGAGAAGTTGGCTTAGCTCAGCGTTGAAAAAACTGTGCCGCACCTCGGTCAGCCACCATCGGCTTTGCGTCGCCAAGCCACCATCAGCCCGGTTTTGCGGTGAAAGCGCTTCAAGATTTGGCCGCCATCAGCCGATGATGCGCTTGTATTGTCTTTGAAGCATGGTGCGTGCCAAACTGTATTTTCTCGGCATTGTCATTGGATTCCAAAGGCTTGGGGCGCCAACTAGGAAACCCAAATCTATACGAAAAATCGTGAATTACGAAATGTCGGAAAACTTATTTACGAAAACGCCAAGTTTGCATTAGGCTCCAAGTCGACTGCTCCACTGTTTTGCGTAGGCGAATGGCCATGACTTCTTTCTCGCTCCCCACCCAAGCCGATACATTTGGCTTGATGAGTGTGCTCTTTGATCAAGCAGCCCTTGGGGCGCTGACAATCGACCCTGTGGCTGATCGCATTCTTTCTGTATCCAAGCTGTGCGAACGGTTTCTTGGACGGACAGTTAATGAGATCATAACCGGTCGTCCCAGTCATTTGTTCAAAGACGCACTAGGCGAACTGCACGTGCTAACCGAGGCTTGCCTTGTTGGGCCCGGTAACTGGCAAACGGAATTATCAATCATCACGCCAAGAGGCCGGACTCATGAGCTGACGTGCCATGCATCGCATTCCAGATTCGGCGATGCTTCATACATCACTCTGCTCTTGTTTGATGCGGGAAAGCAGCGAAGACATGCAGCGCGCTCAGACTATGAAGCACTCTACCGCGGTGAGCCGTTTGAACTGGACAAGGCAGATCAGTTGTTTCGCGACATGCAACGTGGCAACCGCTTGATTTTAGACGCTGCAGGCGAAGGCATTTACGGCGTCAACAAAGCAGGTGAAACAACTTTTGTGAACCCGGCAGCCGAGCGCATGCTGGGTTGGAAATCAGAAGAGATTGTCGGCAAGATTGCCCACGATGTAATGCATCACACGCAGGCGTGCGGGAGTGATTATCCGGTTCACGACTGCCCCATTTATCAAGCGTTTCAAGATGGTCAAATTCATGAGGTGCGCGGTGAAGTCTTTTGGCGCAAGGACGGCAGCAGCTTCCCCGTCGAGTACACGTCAACGCCGATCGAAGATGACAACAAACTGGTCGGTGCTGTTGTCGTGTTTCGTGATGTATCCAAGCAGCAGCAACAAGAAAACCAACTCAGAACTGCCTTGGCAGAAAATGAACAACTACGCACACGGCTCGAGATGGAAAAAGCATATCTTCTCGATGAACTGGATGAGCGCCACAACCGCCACAAATTGGTGGGCTCCAGCCCCGCAGTTTGTCAGATAATTGAACAAATCGACCTTGTTGCACCAACCGACGCCACAGTTCTGATCACAGGCGAATCCGGAACGGGCAAAGAGCTGATCGCGCGGGCAATTCACAATACGAGCGCACGCAAAAACAGGCCTTTGATAAGGGTCAATTGCGCGGCAATACCCGCGGAGCTGTTTGAGAGCGAATTTTTCGGACACGTCAAAGGCGCGTTCACCGGCGCATCGACAGAACGCGCCGGTCGATTTGAGATTGCCGATGGCGGAACGCTTTTTCTCGATGAAGTTGGTGAGTTGCCAATGGAGCAACAAGGTAAGCTGTTGCGGGTTTTACAAGAGCAACAGTTTGAGCAAGTAGGCGGTACTAAGACTATCAACGTTGACGTCCGTGTCATCGCTGCTACCAACCGTGAATTACGACACAGCATCATGGAGAAACGTTTTCGCGAAGATTTCTACTTCAGGCTCGCAGTGTTTCCTATTCACTCAGCGCCACTGCGCGACAGACGCGAAGACATTCCGCCATTGGCCGCCCTTTTTCTTCAACGCACCATTGAAAAACTAAACCGCAACACTCTTCCCCATTTAACCGTATCCGACATTCACCAACTTCAAGCCTATGATTGGCCCGGCAATATTCGTGAACTAGAGAATGTAATCGAGCGCGCAGTCATCCTATCGCGCGGTGGAAAGCTTCGGTTCAATTTGCCACAGACATCGACATACAGCCGCGAACCCTCAATGGATCAAGGATCCTTCCAATCTGAGGGGGTCGAGCGTGGGGCCGCAATTGCTTCATCAACTATCTCCAATCAATCAGATCTCAAGTTGCTGGAATTTGAAACGATAAAGAACGCGCTAATGGCTTCACGTGGCAAAGTATCAGGAGAGGATGGTGCTGCGGAACGGCTCGGCATGAAGCCGACAACACTATATTCGCGGCTGAAGAAACTGGGTATTGATACCAGAGATTACAAAAACTAACTCAACCAAGAAGCTCTTTTGCCTCAATGATTGATTTGGCGATATCACCAATCGGCTCGTTACGGCTCATTGACAGCTTTTGAATGTGCGAGAAGGCATCAGACTCAGTGTAATTGCGGGTGACCATCAGGATCGATTTTGCTCGATCGATCAAACGCCGATCCGCAAGAGCGGCCAAAGCTTTGTCACGTTCGCTTTGCACCTGACCAAGCCGCCTGTGTATCTCCACAGCGCCCATCACCCCCGCTTGCAGCCGGTCAGCACTGACCCCAAGCGGTTGGCAAAATGATGCGCCAGCTGCGATGGCATCAGATACCGCAGTGGGATCGGCGCTTTCGGTTATCACCAAGAGTGGCTTCGGGTAAGCAGTCGAAAGTTGCGCAATACCTTGCTTGTCCTCCTCTGACAGATCAGTTGTGTAGAAAACAATGATACTGACATCATCAATCCCATCGGCGCCCTTCAACGCCGCCTGAATCGACGCAAGTTTCAATGTCACCGGATAACCACGGTCTGACATAACGGACTCAAACAGTTGCGCACGCTCGGGCAGCGCATCAATCAAGAGAGCGCGCTGTGACGGTGATGGTTTCAATCGAATGTTCTTTTGCTCTAACACGCGGCATCTCAAGTTTCATTGGATATCAGTTATTGGCGGTCAATTTTGCCCATCCGGCACTCAATAGGCAAGCCGCCATACGTCAACAGCCGGCACTCATATTTATCTCTATTAGAACCTTTGGCTTCCAGCTAACGGCTCTTTTTTAACCTAGACATCCCGTAGGTCGCGTCGAATTCCAGTGGGTACGAATGTGAATTTGTGGATTAGCGAACGTCCGCAATCGGATACTCCGAAATGTGATGACTGAACGGCAGCTAAGGGCCGTCTGCTAATCCCCCAAAGATCGGCGCAGCGTCAATTCAAGCGGTCAGCCGCCTTGCGCCACTTCCGAAAACTCACGAACAGAAAATACAGAGTCCAAACAGCGCAAAAAATGGACTTCCCCCACGCCGCAGATGCGAGCCCTTAGTCGCCACATTCCTTCTGTACAGGGAGCTTCCCGAGTCCGCCATGGAACCGGGTGAAGACGTAAGCATCAGGTTCTCACAACTCTATTTTAACGTCTGGCCGACAGTGACCCCTGTTGATCTTAGCGGGCGGGGATGGTGTCCTGACAGAATGATTCAGTCCTTCCATCTTGACCCGCCCCGTGACGACAAACCGTTCGAGGATCTGTGCGAGGCGCTTTTCCGCGAGATCTGGCAAGACCCGCTGACCACACGGCACGGGCGCGATGGGCAGCGCCAATATGGCGTCGATATCTGTTCGTCCTTGCGCCCCTGGCGCGGCGTGGAGTGCAAGAACTGGATCGATCAGGCGAGGTTCAGAAACGCAATCCCCGAGATTGTGCAGAAGGCGGAAACGTTCGAGCCGCCCCTGTCCGACCTGGTCATCGCCTGTACGCTGCCGCGGGACGCGCCGACGGAACGGGACCTGCGAGCGCTCCAAGACGCGCGTGCCGTGCGCGGCCAGTTTCCGGTGCGGGTTCTGTTCTGGCCCGATCTCGTCTCGCTCATCGCGCGGCACCAGATGGTGTTGCTGCAGTTCTATCCCGAACACTACCGCAGGATAGTCCTGACGGAGCAATCGCTGGAACGGGCGGAAAGCCACTTACCCCGCACCCATGCGCACACCTTGCTTACGGCCGAAGGCGAAGGGTTGGACCCGGAACTTGCCGTCGTATGGAACCGCTCAGCCCGAGCGCTGTTTCGAAGGGTTTGCACCGCGCCCCTGGCCACGGCGACACCTTCTGGAGCCAAAGCGGTCGTCTTCCACACAGAGTACTCGGCCAGTTGGGTCCTTTCCTTGGTCCGCGAAGATGGTGCCATCACGCTGCAGCGCCTGCGCACCGACCGGCACGTCGATAACCTAGCCGAGCCTTTCAGCAAACCGTACGCGTTCCACTTTCACAAAGACGGCCTGGCCTTTTCCCTCGACACGCCTTCGTTTCAGGCTTGCCCACCCAGGCCGGGCCACTGGGCGACCCGTGTCAAGGGGCACTCGCTAAGTTCGCAGATGTTGCGCGTGATCCAACGGGGCAAGCAATTCACTGACACTGTGATCCGCCCTCACCAGCTAGATGAAGTGCCGAAGTCTAACCCCCGAGTTACTGTCACGGGGGGCGATGTCACGCTAGACGGCGAAACGGTACCGGACCTCTTTGATCCGGACCAAGAAGCGCTCCTCGATCTGGTGGCAGAAAGCGTCACAGGCAGAGACATAGGCGTCAAAAGCACGCCTGTCGCACGCGCACTTGCTTGGATCACGCGCGCAGGACACTTTGGAGTTTCGGGCAGTGATCTTGGTAAGCGCGAAGGCTGGCAACCACTGATGACGTACCGGCATGGGCGCCTGGCCGGTCGGGCCTTGGGTCTCAAGTCCTTCGATCGGTTCAGTTGCTGCGGGTTCCTGTACATCGCCAGCAAGGAGGTCGCTTGGGTCGACCTCCACACGCGGGACGTGGAGTTCCAAGTTTACTCTCCACCGGGCACGAGTATCACTGATGCCACGGTTGTGGCGGACAACAGCGATGATATCCACGCAATGGTGCTGGGCTACCGCAACGGCGAGGTCGAAATCGTCACAGCCGACCTCAGAAACGAGCACAAGTTCGACAGTCGGGCGCTGTTTCCCGATGCCGTCAAGCAACTAGATGCCGCGCCCGAGCCCTACAGTGAAGATTTTGTCGCGATCAGTGAGGCGGGGCTAGCCGCAGTCGTCATGGGTGAGCGCGTCACCTATTTCTGCGATCCGGATGCGGCCATCGTGCAGGCGCAGCTGATCGATGAAAGCGCAAAACTGCTGACGCTGAATGCCGATGGCGGTTTGGTGCTGTGGGATGCGTTTTCCAACGATGATCGCGCGCCGGTGACCCTTCCCGCGGTGCGCGCGCATTTTCGTATTGCCGACCTTATCGCGCAGGGGGAGGTCTATGTGGAGCCCAAGGCGGGCCAATTGGTGCTCGAAGAACCTTGGATACTGGGCGGCCAACGCCCATTCCGGCTCGAGCTTGGCGCGGAGGGCGGGTTCGCTCTGGGTCCAGATGTGGAGCCGAGTTCAGAGTGCTTCGATGACCATCCGTGGGAGATTTTAAGCCAAAGCGCCCTGGCCAGCCAAGCACCGGCGACGTTCGCGGTGCGGGTGCGGCACGACTCGAATATCAACACACGGAAGGTCGAAGTTTGCCGCCATCGCTTGACGGAAGCTGGGGTCGAGACCCGCACCTGCGGCATTCCGAGTTACGACAATGAAGACGTTATCACCATCGCCCCCGCGTCCGACGGTGCAGAGGTGGCGTTTCTTGCAAAAAACGGCGAGGTGATGCGCGTTGCGTTCCCTGCCGAGGGCCCAGCAACACTGCATCAACATACCTGCGGGTCGGGGCGTGCGTGGTTTCATCCCCATTCGCGGGAGACGCCGTTCTTTGGCTACAGCCCGAACAACCGCTTCTTGCTCTTGGCTCATACCCAGGAGCAAACCTTGCATGTCTTCGATCGGGCTGACGGCACGTGGTCAGCCAGGCATAGCTTTGGCGAGGATAAACGGGACTGGCCCGCCAATGGCTTTGCCTTCGGGTCCAATGGCCAGACCGCCTATTTTGGCTTGCGCTCGGGCAATGTCGCGGAGTTGGCGTTGGATCACGGCCCGCCGCAAGTGACACTGGTCTATCAACAGCCTCTGCCGCGCGCGGTGCGGTGGCGCCTGCCGTATACAACGCTCAGATTCGTTGTGGTGACTGGCGCGACCGGCTGGATCGTGGCCAGTGGTGATCGGCGGCTGCTGATATGGAAGCCTGGCGACCCGGAGCCGGTGCATGATGTCTTGCTGGATACGCCGCTCTTTGGCCTTGTCGCGTCTCCCACCACGGATCACTTTGTGACAAAGGAGGAGAGGACCTGGCGCTGCGCACTTTGGCAGGCCGATCTGGGCGAGACTGTCCTCGATATCTCCCCCCAGGCCGCTGGGATGCCGGTCTTTGCAGCCGACGGGCAAAGCCTGCTCTTGGCGGAAAAGGCAGGCGACAAAACCCGACGCGCCATAGTTTCCATCGACATGAGCCGCGCGAGGACGGTCGAACAGCTCAAACGGCTGCAAACTCTCCTCTAGCGTGACTGTCCGGTGAAGGCGCACCGGCGCGTACGAGAATGTCCGCGACTTAGACCTTACCGTGTTGAAATGCTGCGCTCTGTGCGAATGTCTGCAACGTTAATGCTGCACTGTAGCAGCGCTCGATTCGACGAATGGCCGGTATGGGCCGAGAATGCCAAGCTCGGTCCATCGATACCGCGTTGCAGCGGAAGCCCGCAAAGAGCCCAAACTGCAGGATGCTGCGCCATAAACTAATGTCTTCTTTCGAGCAGGTATAACCAGACTATTTGCAAACCCAAATTCATTCGCATTCCGTTATTAATTTGTGTTGAGAATAAAGTAATATTCTGCGTACCCGGAATCAAAATGACTTCCATCCAGTTTGTGATACAGAAACACTTTTTTGGGGAGAATGAATTGAATTCAATTTTTCAGCCGTGGTTTCATAAACAAGAATTAATCGCACAATCGATAGTTCTTTCTTGCATCAGGGGACCTGATGGAGTCGATAGAAACCACATCGCTAAGCGCATTGTGAACTGGTATCGCAGATGTGTCTTAAAGCCTGTCGATGGTAGCGATGCGGTGTTAATCCCATACGACAATACAGAGGGAGTAAGTGGCTCTTACATGGGGCCATCCATAAATATTCCATCTGAAGGTGATTGGCATCTGACGATGAACAAAGTGGGAAGGCAATACCTTGAGTCAGTCGACAGTTTACCATTCCACTTTCATTCACACCTCATCCACTGCAGTCAGATTCTTGGTTACAAACACGACGACGATGACGTGAGACAATGGTGGAATGAATTCTACATTTTATGCGCGAACAAGCTTCACTTAAAAGCCGAATCAGAAGTGAAAATGGATACACGCTTTCAAGAAAGATCAAAAAATTCATGATTTCAAACCAAAAGCTTTGGATATACTTCAATTTTCTTGCTTCAACATGCAGCGTGGCTGGGATATGTGCATTATTGCTTCAAGAAAGCGAGTATCTTGTCGAGATAACGGTAGGTTTTGTTTTTTTTTCCGTTGCGACAGTTTTGGTGGGTTGGGCACTGCGCCGTCGTTATAGAATGCAGATCGCCACGCGCAAGGCCATCATCAACACTGGTGTTAGTTTGATGCGCGGAACTAAGGACAAAGTTGTCATGTTCGCCGGAGATATGACTTGGATCGATGACTACGCTTCAACGATCCGATCAATTACGGACCAAGGAAAAGTGGTCAAAGTTCTTCACAAAAACAGTGACGCATTCACCGTACAAAGAAATGCGGACCATCTGCGCGAACTGGGAGCTGTTTGCGAAGCTGTCCGTTATGAAAGTACGCTTCGGGGCATGTTCATTGATCCAAACGACTTCGAAAACGGCATGCTATTTGTGACCGATAGGCGACTACGTTCTGGTGGCCAGACCGTGGAAGTTGGTGAAAAAAGCAAAGACGAAAATTACATCTACATGGCAAAGATCTACAACTCGATAGAAGATCCCAAGGTTTTGGATTCAATAAGGGATAAGATTCACATGATTGGTAGTGAATCGTAAGATGCAACAAATAATTGAAATTGCCGGCACCCCCTCGTCTGGCAAAACTTCTCTTTGCAATTATATAGCTCGGCGCCTCAGGGAAACAGAAATAAGTATGCACGTTTCCATAGCTGGTATGGACTCGACGCCCACAATCATACCCAAAACTATTTATCAGTATGACATCTGGCAGAGTTGCGAACTCGCGCAACTCTTGTTGGAAACTGGATTTAAAGATGATGAAAAAGTTACAATTCTGGACCGAGGCATTTTTGATCAAATCTGTTGGTTGGATCGATTTGTAAACGATCGCTCAATGTCAGCAAAGGAGAGATTAGTTTCTGAGAGATTCACATCATCTCCAACATTATACAAAAATATTGACTATGTCTTGATTTTGCTCACATCCAACCACGACGTCGCCATTTCTAGAGGGAAAAATCCAAATGGGTTAGTTGGCGAAGATACTCATCGCATCCTCTTGGACGCCTATAACAATCGGTTCTCTGAATTCAGACTACCAGCTGAAAAATTCAGAAAATTTCATATAGAGACAGATACTCTGTCCAGATCAGAGACAGCGGAGAAGTTCTGGTGCTGGATGTAAGAACAGCTTTGATGTGCAAACTTGGTTAGCAGCGAAAACTTACTGTCCGAAACGTATCTTGGTGCCATCATGTATCAGATTTACCAGAAATTTTGATCCTATTGTTGCCCAGAGCGGACAACGAATTAGGTAAGTTAAAATAGTGCTTTGTCCACATTGCCGACCTTCGGCTGCATTGACCTTTGCAAGGGCAGCGAATGTCCGCAATCAGATACTCCGAAATGTCGTGGCGAATGTCCGGTTTGGGCCGGAAGTAGACTTTGGCTTTGGCAAGATCGGTCTAGTTCTACCTTTCATCCATTGGGCGGGATGCGTCTTGGCCGTCTTTTGAACATGCCATTGACTGCAAGCGGGAAACCCGATGCTGCTCAAGCTCAGTCGTTTGAGCCTTGGAGCACGCGATTTATGAATTTCTCGAGAAGGGCTTCTTGCCGCTCGGGAGGCCAGGCGTCGGGCTCCATGATCACTCTGGTGCAGAGCCCGTCGAAAAAGGCTAGCGACATGTCCACCGCGGTCTCAACGTCCATGGCAAGGGGTACGCCCTCCAAACGTCGACGCCCCTGTTGTGTCATAAGTCGATAGTACTCCTCAAAAAGCTCCCTGCTGGCGGACGAAAACTGAGCACTGCCGACAAAGGCGATCCAAGCCTTCGATACCATGAGGCGTCCGGGATATGAGGGCAACCATCGGCGCATGAGTTCGTAACCACTTTGACCGTCATCCCGGGCATCAGCCACAGCCTCGCCGACAATCTCCCGAAACGTCACTTTCAGCGCTTCTGACAGCAACTCCTCCTTGCTCCTGAAATAGTGCGTCAGGACGCCGGTCGTCCAACCTGCGCGCGCTGCGACATCCTTCAGGCGCAAGTCCTCGATCCCTTTATCGGCGATTTCCAGCATGGCAGCGCGGGCGATGCTGTTCCGGCGTTCTTCGTGGTCGACGACCTTTGGCATCTATCCTCCTGTTTTAGCGTGCACTTATAGCGCCTTATTTTTGGTCTTGCATTATATAACCATTATTTTATAATATGTGGCGTCATGCTGCCGGACTTGCACTTCTAAACCGAAAGCCCCGGCTGGAACAGACCAACCAAGGACCGCGGCGATGTTCAGGAGGAAGACATGGAAGACCTAGTGCTCACAGATCTCGAGGGCGCCGAGACCACCCCAGACCAGGCATTTGCGGCGTTTGATGCGCTGCCTACGGTGTCGAATGAATTCATGCTCGGCCGCTGGACATTGCATGAGGTCATCACCGGCCATCCGCTCGATGGATTGCTGGAGCCTGGCGGTCTCTATGGCAAAATCTTCGACAGTGAAGAGGATGTTCATCCGCTGGTCTTTATCACCACGGACAAAACAGAGATCTATGCCGCCAACCCAAGCCTGATCCCGTTGACCGTCGACCTGCCAAAGGAAGAAATCATCGGTTCTGTGATCAACACCGCGCGTTTCGTCCTGGAGACAAAGGAAAGCAAGGCGCGCCTGCGGATGCAGGAATACCGCGGTCGCGTGACGTCCTGCATGCTCTATGACGACCGGCCGATCATCGACGCCTTCGTCAAGATTGACGAGGAGCGGGTCCTAGGCGTTATGGACATGAAGGGCAACCCGGTCCCTTATTTCTTTGTCCTTAAGCGCGATCCGTCCGTCCTTCCGTTTGGGCCCACAGCTGCACGCGAAGAGCGATTCATGGAACTCTTTGACATGGAAGTCCAAAACCGGGCCTTCGCGTTGAAGGTCAACAAGGATCTTGGCGAAACAGCGGTGAGCGACGGCGACAAGGCGTTCTATACAGCTTGGGTCGCTTTTGAGAACTTCCTTCAGCGTGCCTATGCGCCCGCGGCACGCAAATATGGGCTGTCGCAATCCCCCCGAACGGGTGCGAATATCCAGGTCGGTCTGGCACGATTTGGCATGGGTGTCCTTACCGACAGCATGATGACAAAAATCGTGTTGCAGGACACGATCAAGTATCTTGAGAAGCTCAAAGAGCTCTATCGTGTCGCTCCCGCCGAAGACCGCGACTTCTTTGCGTTCGTTGTGAAGCATGAAGAAGTGCAAATCGAAGCGCTCCGACTTCGGCTCGACGGCAACAAGGAAGCCGCAGCACAGCTTTTGACCGAATTCGTCGACGTAAACGCCGGACAAGTGCAAGAGTGACGCGGACGCACAGCATTCAGCGCCGCTTACGACAACAGATCGACTAGATCAAAAATCATGACCCGCCCATCAATGCTTTTGGCGTGACAGTTTGGAACCGTCCCGCTAGCAGGAGCGCCGGAGGTTTTTCCAATGGCGCAGCGCAGGTCTGAATTTACTGAAGGGGTTTTGAGCGCCGGAGCGCCAATCTTGGCGGCCGCGCCCTTCGGTGCCTTGTTTGGTGCGTTGGCTGTCGACAATGGCATGAGTGTTTTTGAAGCGACGCTGATGAGTGCGATCGTTTTTGCCGGGGCCAGCCAGATGGTTGGCATCGAACTTTTCGGCGAGCAGATCTCGCCTTGGCTGATCGTTTTTTCGATCTTTGCCGTGAACTTTCGGCACGTCCTTTATTCGGCTGTGACGGGGCGGCGCATGGCCGATTTCCAACCTTGGCAACGCTATGCGTCTTTTTATTTTCTTGTCGATCCTCACTTTGCAGAAAGCGAGAAACGCGCCGAGGGCGGCAAGCCGATCACGTTTGCTTGGTTTCTGGGAGGCGGGCTCGCCTGGTGGTTTCTTTGGGTCTTGGTCACGTTTTTGGGTGCGCTGTTTGGCGGTCTCATTGAAAATCCGGAACAGTATGGGGTCGACATGTTGTTACCGATCTATTTTCTGTCGTTGGTGTTGGCGTTTCGAAAGCGGGCGAACTGGCTGCCCGTTGTTGCCGCGAGCGCCATCGTCTCGATCCTTGCCTTTCACTTTATCGGCTCGCCATGGCACGTGTCGCTGGGTGGTCTGAGCGGCGTTTTGGTTGCCGCCATGTTGGGCCTGCCGAAAAACCACCGGATGGTGGTATAAAATGTCAGTGACGCTGTGGATCATTATCGGTGCTGCGGTCGCAACCTATGCAACACGGGCGGCGGGGCATTTGGTTCTGTCGCGATTTTCAGAAATCCCGCCGCGCGTGGAGGCTGCGCTCAACGCGGTGCCTGCCGCAGTGTTGACCACCATCGTCGTGCCTTCACTGGCCTTCGGTTCGATGGCTGACCGCGCGGCGTTGGTTGTGGCCGGTATAGCGGCACTCTATCTGCCGCCGCTTGGAATGTTTGCCGTGGGCTGGGTTGCTGTGCTTGGTTTTCGCGCGCTGCTTGGTTGATCAAATCCGTGCGGTTGCCTGATCTAGCCACAAGCGCACCGACTGATCTTCGATCAGCGGTGACAACATGCGGCGTACGCGCGCGTGATATCGGTTGAGCCACTGGCGCTCCTCTTTTGACAAGAGCTTGCCTTCAACAAGGCGACGATCAATCGGGCACAGTGTCAGTGTTTGAAATGAATGAACAGGAACCTCGCCATCAGTCGGGACTTTCGCTGGTTTGACATAGACAAGGTTTTCTATCCGGATGCCGTAGCTGCCGGTCTTGTAGTAGCCGGGCTCGTTGGACAGGATCATGCCGGTTTCCAGCGGTGCAGCGCCGCGTTTGGAAATTGATTGCGGTCCTTCGTGAACCGCCAAATAAGAACCAATTCCGTGACCGGTGCCGTGGCCATAGTCCAATCCCTGATCCCACAGGGCACGGCGTGCCAGCGGGTCGAGATCTGAGCCTCGTGTACCGCAGGGGAATTTGGCCATGCTGATCGCGATCATGCCTTTAAGCACAAGTGTAAAATGCTTTTTGTGCTCGGCTCTCGGATCGCCCAACGGTATCACTCGGGTGATATCGGTCGTCCCGTCCTCATATTGCGCGCCAGAATCAACAAGAAGCAGTTCATCTCGTTTCATCTGGCGATTGCTTTGCTCGGTGACGCGATAATGGACAATGGCTCCATTGGGACCGGAGCCGCAAATGGTATCAAACGATATGTCACGGAGTGGCACGTCGAGCCGCGTCCCCGTTTGTGACCGGCAGGCTTCCAGCTTTTGTACCACGCTGATCTCATCGAGATCGTCGGCTTCTTGTGCATCAAGCCAAGCCAAAAAGTGCACCATCGCCACGCCATCGCGCTCATGGGCATTGGCGGCGCCTTTAAGTTCGGTGCGATTTTTGCAGGCGCGGGGTAGGGCGCACGGATCGGCCGCCTTGATCAAAGACGCGCCACCTGCTTCGAGGCTGGTGAAGATGGCGTTCGCCACGCGCGTCGGATCCACCATGATGGACTTGGCTTTTTGGCCCAAAGCATCGACGGCCTCAGCGAAATCGCCATAGGGATGAAGATCGGCCAATTGGGTGAGATAGGCTTGGGTCTCGATATCGGCGTTGCTCGTGTCGGCAAAGAGTTGGGCCATGCCGCGCCGAGGGACGATCGTCCAAGACAAGACCAGGGGGGTATGAGCGATTTGGTTACCGCGGATGTTGAAAAGCCAACTCGTCGATGTGGGGTCGGTCAGGATGACGGCATCGGCATTTTGTGCACGCAACACCTTTTGCAAATCGCGCAGTTTGCGTTTGACGGTCACTCCCGCCAGCTCTTTGCGCTGAATGACAATGTCGCCTTGTGGTAACGTCGGCTGATCTGACCATATTTGATCAATTGGATTTTGATCAAGCGCTATGAGGTCGATCCCTAAATTGTTGGCCAGATGGGTGAGACGCGCGACCCCATTTTGCGTGTGCATCCATGGGTCATAGGCGAGCCGCGTTTTCTTTGGCAGTTGCTCTTTGATCCAGCCCGCAACGCCAAGGTTCACCAGATCGCTGATTTCAAACGTTTCGTCATCAACCTGTTCTCGAGCCTGCAGTGTGTAGCGTCCGTCCACCAAAATCACGGCTTTGTCATGGGTGATCATGGCAGTGCCGGCAGAGCCTGTAAAACCGGTGAGCCAAGCCAACCTTTCGTCGCGCTCCGGCAAATATTCATTTTGGTGCGGGTCGCTATGGGGCACGATGAATGCATCAATCCCCGTATCATCCATCAAGGCGCGTAGCCTGGCGACGCGCGCCGGGCCTTGTGCCCCATCGCTTTTAACTTTGAACGACTGAAACATGGATTTCCTTCCAACAGTGCCGACAGCCTAATTCTAAAGAATTCGCCAAAATACGCCATGTTTTGCCATGCAAACGCGCATGGCTGATTTGCGCCTTTAGGCGTAGCCGATTGAGCCGGTGTGCGCCATCTCTTACCCACAGCAATGAATTGGAGCCAATTATGGCAAACCGTACAAATATCTTCCGCAGCATGATCGATGCCATGGTCGAAGCCCGTGGCCGCGAAGCATCCAAATATGTCACAGGCGCGCTTTTGATGCTTGATGATGAGAGCCTGAGAGCGCGTGGGCTGAACCGCCAGGATTTGTTGAAAGGCCGCCAGCCATTTTGATGATCAAGATGGGCTATCCCCGCGCAGGTGCAGGGTGACCCATCCTTCCAGCCAGATCGTTTTCTGGTGGTAGAGACCCTGTTGGCGGAATGCCGCCAACACCTTTTGACGTTGATCCGCCAAAATTCCCGACAAGACAATATCGCCATCGCCTGCAATGTTTGCCGCAAAATCGGGAGCCAGTTTCATCAACGGCTTTGCGAGAATGTTCGCAACAATGACAGGATAGGGTGCGTTTTCCCGGACGGCAGCAGTGGCAAAACCGGGCGCGGTTCGACAATGCACAAGCCCAGCCACACCATTGAGCGCGGCATTGATTTTCGCAACCTTTGTTGCAACCGGGTCGATATCCGTAGCGATCACCGGAATTTTCCAACGTTTGGCCGCAGCGATCGCTAGAACGGCGCTGCCGGTTCCGACATCCAACATCAGGTTGGGCACTTTGCGGCGGAACAGTTGCGCCATCATATCGAGGCAGCCAGCGGTCGTGCCATGGTGGCCGGTTCCAAATGCCTGGCCGGCTTCGATCTCGATGCCGATGTCGGCGGCACCAACCATCTCCCTGTCGTGGCTGCCATGCACAACAAAGCGATCGACACGTACCGGCTTTAGCCCTTCAAGCGATTTGGCGACCCAGTCTTCATCCGGCAAAGCCTCTTCGGCGACGTCCACGGTCAATCCAAGGTCTGCAAGCTTGTTGCTGATAACCTCGTTGATGGCGTCGTTGTCTTGGATATCGACATACACAGACACTTCAAAAACCCCTGAATCCTCATGCGTTTCGAAAACGGAGACAGCGTGTCCGTCATCTTCGAGTGCGACATCAAGCGCTTCGAAAAGCTGATGGGCCTCGTTCTTGGGCAGTTGGGCGTAAAGGCGCTTTTGTTGTGATGCGTCCAAAGTGGGGTTCCTAGGGTAAGGGAGCGGCGGTGGACTGTATGGGGTCGACATTGCTTTTGTGGCGGGCGCCGTCCTGCTTTTCGGCTTTTGGCGGCGTGAATTGCAGGATCACGTCATTTTTCTGCGGTTTGGCGCCGGCACAATTGTTGGCAAAAATCAGTCGCCCGTCCGGCTTGCGCCATAAAATCATGCGCGAGTCAGGCGCACGCGCTTCAGTGAACTGATCATAGGTATATTCATCGGTCAGGCGCGTGGACTGGAATACCCACCTATCGCGAATTTGACCTTGCAGATCACGCAGCGTCAAACCGGGCTTGAAAAGCTGGATTCCGCCCAGGGTAAAGCTGAGCGACTGACGTGCCGTCTTGGTGCTGTCATCGCCCAATTGATAAACGTTGCCACGCCCGATTTCCGGCCCGAAATCGGTGCAAACGAGCGCGTTGTAGGCGTCATTGTCGGTTGCCGCGATCAGCGTGGCGTATCGGTTCAGGTCGAGATGATGGTGCGCATGCTCAGATAGAATTTCCCCATAGTGGACATGGAGATTGGCCAAACGCGCATCGGAAATATGGTTCCAGTTTGCATCTGAGATGGACACGACGATATCCATGTCTGTGAGCTTTTTGGCAAAAGCTGTCGCCCATCTCGAGCCGCCAACGATCAAGATTCCGGGTTTTTGCGTGGAGCGCAGACCGAGCGCTGCCGCCATTGGCAGCAGGGAGAAGCCGTGTAGCAAAATTGAACCGACAACAACGGCAAACGTGAAGGCGATCATTTTTGACCCGTCATCAACCCCCATGTCGGCAAGGGCCGCGCCGAAGATGCCCGTCACCGCCACTGCAACGATCCCGCGTGGCGCGATCCATCCCACCAAAAGGCGCTCCCGCCAGGTCAGTTCCGTGCCCATGGTGGCAATGGCAATCGCGATGGGGCGAACGATAAAGAGCAGGACAAAGACAAAGGCGATTGCACGCCAATCGATCAAGGCGATGGTCTCCCAGTCGAGCGCAGCGGTAAGCAGGATAAACAGGCCAGACACCAGCAACACCGTGACGGTCTCTTTGAAGCGACGCATTTCCGTCAGCGATGCGATCCGCGAGTTGGCCATGGTGATGCCCATGATGGTCACGGTTAGAAGGCCGGATTCCTCCAGCAACTCGTTTGAGATCGCAAAGAGGCTCAGAACCACTGCAAACAGGATGGGTGCCTTTAGATAGTCAGGGATATGACCGCGAATGAACGCCCAGATCAAAAACTTGCCCGCACCGTAGCCAGCCAGACCGGCAAAGAAAAAGCCAGATACAAATGAGGCAAACACATTTCTGGCGGCGTGGAGGCCGGAGAAAACCAGAAACAATTCAAACGCGATGACGGCCATGAGGGCGCCCAAGGCATCATTGACAATGGCCTCCCACCTCAAAACCGAAGCGGGTCGCGACTGAAGTTTGGCGGTGCGCAGCAAAGGCATGATAACGGTGGGGCCGGTGATCACAAAAACCGCGCCCAAAGTGATCGCGACCGGCCAGGCGAGCCCGCCAACATAATGCGCTGCCAGCGTGCCGCCCGCCCAAACCAGCGGGCCGCCGACAAAAATGACCCGGCGGACGGCCTTGGAGGTCTCCTGGATTTCCTTGAAATTGAGGGTTAGGCCGCCCTCAAAAAGGATGATGGCGACCGCAAGACCCACAACTGGTTTGTAAATGTCGCCGAAATCGCGCACCGGATCGATAAAGCCTGTTACCGGTCCGGCGGCAAAACCGGCTGCCAGCAGCAACACAATGGCTGGCAACCGAAAACGCCAGGCCAGCCATTGCGCGGCAATACCTGCCCCGCCAATGAAGGCGAGTTTTATCGCTATATGTTCCAAATGAGTTGGCCTTTTCGATTTTTGCCCTTGCGCGAGATATGCGCGTTCAGGGCCTTAAGGCAACCATTGCGCGCTACGTGTCGGCCAGATCACGCAGTTTTTGCAGCGCTGTATCCGGATTTTCGCCATAAGAAATGGTTTTCCGAAACGCGCCATTGGAATCGAGCAGCAAAATGGATGCCGTGTGATCCATGTTGTAGCCGTTTTCGTCTTCATCGAACTTTTTGAAATAGATGTTGAAACCGCGCGCCATGGCACGAACCTTTTCGGGGTCGCCCGTAATCCCTGTAATGCGATCCGATTGTGATTCCAGATAGAGCCCAAGCATCTCCGCGGTGTCGCGGTCCGGATCGATGGTCACGAAGAACGCGTTGATCTTGCGGCCTTCGTCACCGAGTTTTTCGAACCATCCGTTCAGCTCATAGACCGTGGTAGGGCAGACCTCCGGACAATGCGTAAAGCCAAAGAATAGTGCTGTTGGCTGGCCGCGAAATGCAGCCTCTGTAATCGGCTGTCCATTATGGTCGATCAGTTCGAACGGCACGCCGTAGGCCGCCGCAGCTTCCTGTTCATTGCGAATATCGCCGCGCATGCCCACGGCAACAAAAATGATGGCGGCGATGGTAATGATCAATCCGGCAAAAACGTATCGCATGGCAACTCCAGTCTGACAGCCAAATAGGCATGCCGATTAGCCGGTGCAATTGGACAATTGCGGCAGGTTCAAGTTTTAAAAGGGCTTAAAGGCACCAGGCGAGACCGGCCTGGATCAACGAGAAGAAGAGGTTGGTGCCTTCGCTCGACCAGCCGACAAAACCCAACGCGCCGATGCCCACGATCACCGCTGAGATGATCAGCGCCGCCTTTGGGGTAGGTGCGGATGTTGTGGTTTGAATTTGGCTCATGAGGAATGGTTAGCTTTTTTGATGGTTGCACTCAAACCTTTTGCACAAACCCGTCGAGCACTTTCTTCTGCCCCGCCTTGTCAAAGTTCACCGTCAGCTTGTTGCCCTCGACGGCAACAATGTTGCCATTGCCGAATTTGAGGTGAAAGACGCGGTCGCCGGTGGTGAAGTGGGACGGTTGATCCGCTACGGATTTGGCGACCAGTTCACCTTCAATGGTGCGGGATTTCACCGAGCCTTTGCCGGCGCCAAAGCCTGAATCAGTTTCTCCATAACCGATTCGTTCCACACCCATGCCCGACCGAGAGCCCCAATTTTCCCGTGTCGCGCTGTTTTGGTTCGCCTGAGCGCGTTGCCAGCCGGGCGATGAGCGCGATGAACCGAAGGGCTCCATCCGGTCAAATCGCGATGTGCCATAGCCACCGCCGCCGTACTGGCTGGGAGGCTCGGCAACATCGGCGTGCGCTGTTGGCAACTCATCAAGGAAGCGTGACGGGATCGTTGATTGCCACAAGCCGTGAATGCGCCGGTTGGAGACAAACCAGATATGGCAATGGCGCTTGGCGCGGGTGATGCCGACATAGGCGAGGCGGCGTTCTTCCTCCAAACCAGTCTTGCCTCCTTCATCGAGCGAACGCTGGTGAGGGAAGAGGCCTTCCTCCCAACCGGGTAAGAATATGGTCTTGAACTCCAGGCCTTTGGCGGCATGGAGCGTCATGATGGAAACAGCATCCAAATCCTCATTTTGCTCGGCGTCCATCACGAGCGATACATGTTCCAAGAATGAGCGCATGGATTCGAACTCCTCCATTGAGCGGATGAGTTCTTTGAGGTTTTCAAGCCGCCCCGGCGCGTCGGCATCGCGGCTGGCTTTCCACATGTCTGTGTAGCCGCTTTCTTCCAGGATTGTTTCGGCCAATTCGCCATGCGGGGTGCGATCCAATCCCTCGGCCCAACGTTTGAAATTCTCGGTCACGCCGCGCAATGCCGCACGAGGTTTGGGCTTTAGCTCCTCACCCTCAACCATTTCGGTGGCGGCTTGCAGCATGGGGATGTTTTTGCGGCGCGCATAGTCATGCACCAGACGCACCGATGCATCGCCCAATCCGCGCTTGGGCGTGTTGACGATGCGCTCGAAAGCCAGATCGTCTGCCGGCTGGCAAACGACCCGGAAATAGGCCATCGCGTCGCGTATCTCCATACGCTCATAAAAGCGCGGGCCGCCAATGACACGGTAGTTGAGGCCAAGCGTCACGAAGCGATCTTCAAACTCGCGCATCTGGAATGAAGCGCGCACGAGGATCGCCATGTCGTTCAGATTGTGCTGTTGGCGATGGTAGGTTTCAATTTCCTCACCAATGGCGCGTGCTTCTTCCTCTGAGTCCCAAGCTGCGTGAACGTTGACTTTTGGGTCATCGGGGTCAGCCGCATCGGTAAAGAGTGTTTTACCGAGCCGGTCTTCATTGTGGCTGATCAGATGGGAGGCAGCGCCCAGAATATGCGCCGTGGAACGATAATTGCGCTCAAGACGGATGACGGCTGCGTTTCGGAAGTCTTTTTCGAACCGCAGGATATTGTCGACCTCGGCCCCGCGCCAGCCATAGATGGATTGGTCGTCATCGCCGACACAGCAGATGTTGGAGACCTCTTGGCCGTCGCGCGGCTGGGCCAACAGTCGCAGCCACATATATTGCGCGGTGTTCGTATCCTGGTACTCGTCCACCAATATGTATTTGAACCTGCCGTGATACTCCGCCAGCACATCAGCGTGGGTTCGCATGATGCGGATCGGGTGAATGAGCAAATCACCGAAATCGCATGCGTTCAGTGTTTTCAGGCGGTTTTGATAGGCCCTATAAAGCTCACGTCCCTTTCCATTGGCGAATGCTCGCGCATCGCCCTCAGGAATGTCGTCGGGCGCAAGGCCCTTGTTTTTCCACCCGTCCATCATGTTAGCAAAGGTGCGGGCCGGCCATCTTTTGTCGTCAATACCATCGGCTTGGATGAGCTGCTTGATCAGTCTGATTTGATCGTCGGTATCCAAAATTGAAAAGTCGGACTTCAGCCCGGCCAGTTCAGCATGCTTGCGCAGCATTTTAACGCCGATGGAGTGGAAGGTACCGAGCCACGGCATGCCTTCAACAGCGCCGCCCACCAACATGCCGATCCGCTCTTTCATCTCGCGCGCGGCTTTGTTGGTAAACGTCACGGCGAGAATTTGCGAAGGCCACGCCCGCCCTTGCGCCAAAATGTGGGCGATACGCGTTGTCAAAACCCGCGTCTTGCCGGTGCCCGCGCCAGCCAACACAAGGACAGCCCCTTCAGTTGTTTCAACAGCGCGGCGCTGTTCATCGTTCAAACCCTCCAGATAGTCGGGTGCGTTGCGCGCACCCATAGCTCGCGCTGCCAAGCCACTTCCGCCCTTGTTGGCAGGTGTTTGGGGGGGTGGTCCGGGATCGAACGGAATGTCGTCGAACGGGTTGCTCATGGAACTCTGATTCGTTTGCAGTCAAAAAGAGAATATAATGCGAACGCGCTGTGAAGCGAGGCTTGCCTTAACCAACTGTAAACGTGGCCGGGGCAAGATAAGGGTATGGGTAAGCCATTTTTTCACATATTAGCGTTTTTGGTGCTCGGCACAAACTTCGCGTTTGCGCAGAAAAACGCCGATGTTCCTCCGGTTGGTGTGGTTTTCGCCGAAGGCACGATTGTGCCCGAACTTGATCCGATTATCACCGGATCGACTGGCTTGAGTGCACCACAAACACCGGCTCCGCTCAATATTGAAAAATGTGACGCGGACTGCCAGGCCGAAAAACTCGGCATCTCGTTCGACGACTGAGCACCGACCTATTTATGTTCTTCGACGCTGGCCGCGATTAGCGCCTTGTTGAAATATTGCAGCGCCCGCATCTGCGTGGCCCAAGCGATAATGAGTGTCTCATCGCGTGGATCGATTACCGGCAGACGTTGATGACCGCCGGCATCAAACAGGCGCAAAGCTTTTCCCAAGCTGTCATTGGGCTTTAGAATCGGGGTTTCGCGTTCTTCTTCCAAGCGTTCGCCTTCCCGGCCCCCTTCGGGTAGATCCATAAAATCCATCACCATTTTGGTGCGCATCAACTGTCGGTGGGGCCCTTCATGGTCGAATAGACCACGCATCTCCAACTGCCAGTGGAAATAGGAGTGTCCGTGCACCGCCTGGTTCACGCCATGGGCGATCGCAACCGACAACAAAAGCGCGATGGAAAGCGAATAGCCACCGGTCAATTCAAACACGATGACTGTTGTGGAGATGGGGGCGCCAAGCACCGCGCCGGCAACGGCGCCCATACCTAAAATCGCATAGAGCCCCTGTGATGACGCAAGATCGGGGAAGGCAGTTGCTGCCATGAGGCCATAGGCCCCGCCAGTCAACGCACCGAGGTAAAGAGCCGGTGAGAATATGCCGCCGCCGAAACGGGAGGCCAGTGTAATGGCTGTTGCCAGTGTTTTCAGGATGATCAGCGTCAGCAGTAATGTCAGTGGAAGCTGGTTCCACAGCACCTTGTCGGTCACTTCATAGCCTACGCCCAAGATGTGTGGGTAAAATACGCCCAGGCAACCGATGATGATCCCGCCGATTATTGGCCGCGCCCACAAGGGGATGGCAACGCCGCGGGACAAATAGTCGGCGCTAAAGAGGGCAAACTGGAACAGAACTGCCACGATGGCTGCGACCACGCCAAGGAGCGCAAAGGCAGGAAACTCCCAATAGGATGTAATTTGATAGGCCGGAATGATGAACGCGGTCGCCTCATCAAACCAAAGACGCGACAGCACGGAGCCGATGGTCGAGGCAATTACGATCGGCACAAAGGAGCGCATGGCATAGTGCTGCAGAATCACTTCATGCGCAAACAAGACGCCGGCGATCGGCGCGTTAAACGAGGCGGAAATAGCTGCGGCAACGCCCGCGGCAAGCAACGTTCGGGCACACCATTCCGGTAGTTTGCGGCGGTGGGCGAAAACCGAGGCCAGCGTGGCGCCCAGGTGGACGACAGGGCCTTCACGGCCCGCACTTGCACCGCTTCCAAGAGATATGATGGTAATGATGGCCGACCATATGCCATCCTTCAAATCAAGGGGGCGACCGGTGAGCGCACGCGCTTCGATGACGTCGGCTACATTGCCGACGCGCCGCGCTGAGAGACGCGAGAGCAACTGGCCGACAATGATGCCGCCGACAATTGGTGCCGCCAAAATCCAGTACCAGTCCACATTTTGCGCGGCGGTCAGCGTGTTTTCCGTGTTGTTGCGAAGCCACCAATATTGAACCAGCCCGATAGCTTCGCGAAACATGATGGCGGCAACGCCAACAACTGCGCCGATCATCAATGACAGAAACCAAATTTTGAGCGAACCGGAATCCATAAAATTGCGCCAGTTTGGGCGCACCCAGCGCAAGAGGATGGTAAACCATGTTCTTGCGGGCGGGGCATTCATCATGGGTAGGGGTGCCTCGGTACGTGCATCGAGCCACTGAGTTTATCCGGCGTTGGCAATGGTTCATGCGCGGTTTGCATGTTCCCCACCAGCATAACAACATCGTCGGGCATCGGCGCTACTTTTGGGCCGGATGCATCAATGTGAAGGGTCATCATCTCACATGTTGCTGCCAGCCAGCCATCATCGCGGTGCCGCAACTCTTGCCAAGAGTGCAGGCGTTTTTCATCATGGGCGACCAGTTGAAACGTGCAGACCATCGGGTAAGTGAGGTGTACCTCGCGCACATAGCGTATGTGTGCTTCAGCGGTGTACAATGTTAGTCCACGACTACTCTTATATTCGGGTGGCATACCCATGGCGCAAAAGGCTTCATCTGAGGCGGTATCGAACAGAACCATATAATAGGCCATGTTAAGATGCCCGTTGAAATCAATCCATTCGGGATGGATGATCAACTCATTTGCGACAAATGGCGCACGCTGCGGGTTCATTCTTCTTTGCAAAGCCTTGTTGCTCAGCTGCTTAGAGCACATTACGAATTGGGAAGCATGCAGCAAGACCCGAAACAGCACCTGCGCATAATATCCGCAAGAGAAAGGCCCGGCTATGGCATTGAACGATATTGCAGCTGTTGCGCGCAATGAAGAAGGCATTGGTGCCGCGCTGGGCGTCCTCAAGCAGCTCTTTGGGGAGCATTTTTCCACCAGCGAATCACTACGTACACAACACGCGCACACAACGACCTATATTCCGTCACAGCTGCCTGACGGCGTTGTCTTTGCGCGTTCGTCCAATGATGTGCAATCTGCTGTGGAAGTCTGCGCAGAATACAATGTGCCCATCATTCCTTTTGGAACCGGCACCTCGCTTGAAGGCGGGGTCAACGCTCCCGGTGGCGGCATTTCCATCGACGTCAGCCAGATGGACAAGATTTTGTCGGTCAATGCACAAGATCTTGATTGTGTGATCCAGCCGGGTGTGACGCGTGAAGCGCTGAACGCGTATTTGCGCGATACAGGTCTTTTCTTTCCCATAGATCCAGGTGCCAATGCGTCCTTGGGTGGCATGGCGGCGACACGGGCATCGGGCACCAATGCCGTTCGCTATGGGACCATGCGAGAAAATGTGCTTGCGCTTGAAGTTGTGCTTGCCAATGGGCGGAAAATCACCACCGCCCAGCGCGCGCGCAAGTCATCGGCTGGTTATGATCTAACACGGTTGATGGTCGGATCGGAGGGAACCTTGGGGATCATCACGGAATTGACGCTGCGACTACACGGTTTGCCGCAAGCAATTACGGCGGGCGTTTGCCCATTCCCGACGCTGGATGCCGCCGTTCACGCCGTGATCCTGACGATCCAAATGGGACTGCCGGTGGCCCGCATCGAGCTCGTGAACGCGTTGCAAATGCGGGCGATGAATGCCTATTCAAAACTGGACTATCCTGAAAGCCCGTGCCTGTTTTTGGAGTTCCACGGTACCGATGCCAGCGTTGCAGAACAGGCGCAGGCTTTTGCGGACATTGCCGGCGACTTGGGTGGTGGACCTTTTATTTGGTCTGCGAAACAGGAGGAGCGAAGCACACTGTGGAAAGCGCGCCACAACGCCTATTGGGCTGCCCTGGGGTTGAGACCGGGTGCCAAGGGCATATCAACGGATGTCTGCGTGCCGATTTCAAGCCTTGCAGACTGTATCGCACAGACCGAGGCGGACATTGAAGAACATGGATTGATCGCACCGATTGTGGGCCATGCGGGAGATGGTAATTTTCACACTTTGCTTCTGCTTGATGAAAATGAGCCGTCCGAGATCGCGGCCGCTGAAGCATTTGTGGAAAGATTGAACACTCGTGCGCTTGCCATGGGTGGTACGTGCACCGGCGAACATGGTATTGGTCAAGGCAAGATGGCCTTTTTGGAACTTGAACTTGGTGGCGCGGTCGATGTGATGCGATCCATTAAACATGCGCTTGATCCCGGTAATATTATGAACCCGGGCAAAGTTGTCCGGGTTTGATGACCAGTCACCTGCCTAACTGTCGTGTTGGTGTTGTCCCGCTTTTGACGAAAGGCTGATAAGCATTGCGTTGGTTTGCAACATTGGGTGGTTTGATCGTTTTGGTGCTGGTTGCAGCGCTGGCGGCGCCTTTGTTTGTGAATTTTGACGATTACCGCGCTCGATTTGAAGCCGAAGCCAGTCGGATCCTGGGCCAGCCGGTTTCCGTTAACGGGCACATCTCCGCGCAATTGATCCCGTTTCCCGCCATCACTTTAAATGAAGTGCAGGTTGGCGAGGGGGAGGCACCTCGCATGCAGGCGTCCAGTCTGTCACTCTTTGCGGAATTGGCACCGTTCCTTTCGGGACAGGTGCGCATTTTCGACGCCCAATTGAACGATCCCGTCTTGCGGTTGGAATTGACTGAAGGCTGGTCGCCCAACAGCGCCATCGAATTTCCTGGATTGCCGGTCGGGGTTGAGGTGGAACTGGAAAACGCCACTATTTCCAATGGCCGGGTTCTCATCCGGGATGCAGTTAACGAGCAAAGTTGGACGGTCGAGGTGACCCGCGCTGATGTGTCGGCCAACTCGCTTGCCGGCCCGTGGCGGGTAAATGCTTCAACAATTGTGCAAGCGCGACAAGTCGATGCCAATTTTACTGTTGGTCAGATTGAAACCGGAGCAGAGCGCGTCTCGCTTTTTGGCGATTTGCTATTTGTAGATGAGCAAACACGATTACGCCTTGAGGGTGCCGTTGACCTTACGCGAAGCGGGCAATTCTATGATGGTACATTTACGCTCACACCGACGGGCGAACTTGCTACCACATACCGTGTTGACGGTGACATTGACGTCTTTTCCGATCGTCTGATTGTGGACACGCTGACCGGCAATTTTGGTGATATGGAAAACCCTTATGTGGTTCGTGGCAGTGCCGAAATTGTGGGTGGTGCTACCCCTTCCTACGCCATCGAGGTGACCGGCAACCAATTCGGGGTATCCGGGGCGTCCGGCGAGGGTGCGCCCGCCGCTCCAACTGCCGGGCCCAGCGCGCGTGTTGTGCGTATTGTCGATGCGCTGCGCTCACTGCCGTTACCCGCCAATATGCCCGGCACAGTCAAGCTGGACCTGCCCGCTATTGTGTTAGGAGGTACGATTGTCCGCGACCTTTTGCTTGATGCGCGACCCGATGCAAATGCCGGTTGGGACATTCGTCGACTGACGGCGGAGCTGCCGGGTCGAACTGCACTAGAGCTTCGGGGAAAATTGCGCTTGCCGCTGAAAGGCGAACCGCTGGCGAGTGGCGCGTTTAACGGCAATGTGTTGCTTGCATCGCGCCAGCCGACCGGCCTTGCCCGCTGGATCGCCGGTGACACGGGTGACCGGGTGCGGGCTTTGCCGCGCGTTGGCGTGGAAGCCAATGTTGACGCCACGATCGAGCGGCAAAAGTTTGACATTAGCGAACTGCGTATCGGGACTTCCGTCATGAGTGGGGTTTTGGAGCGGCGGTCGCCCAATATCGGCGCACCGGTCCTTTTGGGAGACCTTGTTGGCGACGATGTTTCCTTCCAGAGCTTGGCTGCCTTGGCCGAAATATTTGCGGCTGAGACCAATGGTAGCTGGCTGGGCACGCATCAAATCGAAGCTGACCTAAGGCTGACACAACCGACCATGTGGGGAGTTACGCCGGAGATTGTCGAACTGTCGCTAAGACCACGTGAGCGCGGTGTGGAGATTGACAAGTTTCTGGCCACCGACGTCAAAGGTGTCTCGTTGGCAGCAACTGGCACCCTGGGCGTCGGGCGGGAAGGGCGCCAGTCGTTGGATTTTGATATGGATGTGTCCAGCGCCGATGCATCCCAAGCTGTCGAGTTTCTGGCTCAGCGGCTGGCTACTAATGACGCGATCAATTTCGTTGCTGACCGTTCGGCTTTGGTGCCGGAATTGCTCAATGATGTAACGCTCAACCTCACCGGTAATTTGCAAATCGCCGGAGAGAAAATTGAGGCTTATGAGGTCAATGCGAGTGGCCGGGTAAACCTTTTGGATGTGTCCGGGACCGCAACCACTAATTCTGACTTCGATATGGTCAGTTTTGAAAGTTCGCTGACCGTGGGCGGTGAGAACCAGGCCGGTGACATTTTGTTATGGCTGACCGGTTCGCCTTTAAGCGCTCTGGATGTTGCGGCAAACGGCACTGCCGAACTTCAGATGTCGGGCAGCCTTGCCGACAGTCTGGATACCGAAGTTGCCATCACGCTCGGCGCGGACAGCATCAGCTTTGACGCTTCCGCATCGCAAGCCGCCACGGTGGAGGGCTTCCAACGTCTGGTGTCCGGTTCATTTGAGGTGTCTGTCGACGATCCTGCCCTTTATGATGGCGCTCTGCCCATTTTGCCATTGGCGCTGTTGGAGGGTGCCGCTGTCGCTGCAAATGGTCAGTTTGATATTGATGCCGATGCCATGATTTTCTCCGGTATCACCGGACAAATGGGAAGTAGCGAGTTTTCGCTGCGCGAATACAGGTTTTCTGCAGGTGACGGGATCAAAGCTGATTTGGATGTCAGCAGGGTCGACATACCGGCATATCTGCTTGACGGTGCAAGCCTTCAATCCATTTTCGCCGGATGGGCGGCTCCCTCCATCGATCTCGCCTATACAGCTGACAGCATTTCTATTGGCGGCCTTCCTGTCCTGCTGGCAGCGACCGGAGAATTGTCTGCCTCTGTCGTCTCAGACACCTTCTTTGGCAATTGGATTATCGACAAGGCCGGACTGTCCGCGGGTGGCGAAACGCGTTTTCGTCTGCAAACCCAACTGTCCGCTGACGGCGGGGTCCAGTTTTCCGTCAATGGCGGTGCAAGCGACGCTGCACTGAACGGTCTGTTTGGTGTTTTTTCGCCTTCGACAACGGCAGACATCTCCATGACGGCCTCCGGTACCGGAACAAGCTGGCAAGATGCGTTTGCTGAAGCGCGGGGTTCGGGCACTGCCATGGTACGCGACATGCCGCTGAACGGATTGAACCTAGGGGCGCTTCCGCAAATCATCGCACGGTCGGATGCGGCTGGTTTTGAGATCGACGAGGACGCCATCCGGGCAATTGCCGATCAGCTGATCATCGACCCGCAAGGGCGGCAAATCATAGCGAGAGTGGAAACGCCGTTTCTCTTAGATAACGGGCTTGGACGTTTTTCGAATACGCGCCTTTCATGGCCGGAAGCTGACATTACGCTCAGTGGAAGCGTTGATCCGTTTGCTCGCCGCATGACAACAAATGGCAGCTTGAAATTTGTCACACCTGAAAATTTCGAAGACCTCCTGCCGACCGAAGTTGAGATCAGTGGCACCTTTGATGCCAATATGTCTCCCATATGGGCCATCAAAGACCACGCGATCCTGGTGACGAGTGTTCGGCAACGCGCGATCGAAAACGAGCAGCGTCGCATCGAGGCCTTGCAGGCGCGTCTTTTGGATCGTCAGCGGCTTCGTCGTGTCTTGCGCATAGAGCGGGCGCGCTTGGCAGCCGTGCAGCGAGCAGAGGAAGAAGCTGCGGCGCGGCGGGCGAAAGAAGAGGAAGAAGCACGCTTGCGTGCTGAAGAAGAAGCAAGGGCCAAAGCCGAGGCGGAAGCCGAAGCCGCGCGCCAAGCCGAGTTGGAACGCCAAGCCGAACTTGAGCGGCAGGCGGAGCTTGAACGTATAAGGCAATTGGAGCTGGAAGGTTCCGGGCAAGAGGTTACGCGCGAACCATTGCCCGAAATTGAAATCACCCCCGATCGACCGGTTTTGGAACAGGAGCCGCCGCCAGCCCAACCCACAGAGCGGCAACAACCCGTTCTAAACTTTGATCTCCTCAATCCTGATGTGATTGTTGCGCCGCTTGATCAGTGAAGTACCGAAGATCGCCGCGACACGCAGCCTGAAACACAAAGAGCCGGATAGCAGATGACAGGTTTGTTTCCCGGTCTCGGGCTTGGTCGATGCGGTCCACCATAGACGCCAACGAGACACCATTTTGGATTGCCAACCCCTGCAGGGCTTGAAAAAACGCGTCTTCTACAGAATAGCTCGTTGCGTGCCCGCTAATGACGACCGAGCGTTTGCGCACTGGCACGGCTCTTTGCCTTATTTCTTGTTGCGAAACGCATCCAGCGAAACGACTTCGGCACTTTCACTGTCGCCAGCGCTTTCGGCGTCAGATGTCTCGTCATCGGCGCTGTCGTTTACCGCTTCGCTATCTGCCTCATTGTCTTGGCTGTTGGCCGCCGATGACAAAGCCTGAACCGGTGCCGGGGCGGGAAGGGCGTCAAGTTGCGCTTCTTCTTCCACCTCGTCGGGGTCAAATTCCAATTCGAAATTCACCGACGGATCGTAAAAGCCGCGTACCGCTGAATAAGGCACGTAGAGCTTTTCGGGCACATCGGAGAAAGACAAGCCGATGCCAAAACCGGTTTCACCCACTTCGAGATCCCAAAATTGATGCTGGAGCACGATCGTCATCTGGTCGGGATATTGCTCGCGCACCCGGTTAGAGGCCCGAACGCCTGGAAGGCCGGTTCCGAAAGTGATGAAAAAATGGTGGTTGCCCGGCAACCCGGTCTTCTCAACTTCTGACAAAACCTTACGGATGACGCCGCGCAATGCGTTTTGCACCAAAATGTCGTATCGAATAATGTCTTCTGCCATGGGTCTGCGCCGATTTCCTCGGTGGTAGGTGTGCGACGGTGTGTTTGTCGCGTCAAGGGTGTGCCCGACAATGGAAGTGCAGGCTTCTGTTGCCAGGTGCCTGCGAACCCCGCCTAGCCGTGCGAACAGCTAGGAGTTGATGTGAAGCTGTCGCACTGCATTAGGCAGCGAGACGTGCTTCCGCGTAGTTGTCGTTTGCAACTATACAATTGACCCGATAACGGCGGTATCATGCCGAGCAAAAGTACGCTCTTTACACCCTCGTCGATCCTATTTCGCCCCCATCAAAATCGTTTGCCATCAAACGATTTTGGTGGAGGCGCCGGGTACCGCCCCCGGGTCCGAAAGGCTTATTGCAACGCCCATTTATTGCCATAGCTGGCGAACCAGCACTGCTAATATAGGGGGATATTGTGGCAATTTCAAAGTATTTGAATGTGCGCAATCGCCATCCAACGTCCGGGATTTTCATCAAATTGTTGACTTTAAGCCGCCTGTTGCGGAATGTCGGCGCGGGGAGGAAGCAGGGAACTGGTCCGCCTGCAAATCAAATGACTTCAAGGGGAGTATTCCATGAGCGACTATCTTGCTGACGTTCAGCGCTACGATTCGGGCGCTGACGCTGCGATTGTTGAAAAAATTGTTAAACATCTGGGCATCGCGCTGCGTTCGAAAGACGCATCACTGGTGTCCTGTTCCGATCCATCCGAGCTGGATCGCGTCGTTGAAAAATGGTGCATGAAAAAGCTGGGTATGACAGACAAGGCAGCCAGCGATGAAGTGGTGGCCAAGGTCTGTGAAGAGATGAAAGAAGACCGCATGAAACAGCGCGTGACTTTCTACTATCTCGTTGCCAAACATGTAGGCAAACTCAGCGATCTCTAACCGGTAGCTTTTGACGATTGATAGATATGCCCTTCGGGCTCAACCGGAGGGCATTTTCTTTGGGCAAATGGTGTGACTGGAAGACGCCTGCCCAGAATCGAGATAGGTAGAGCCCATGAAACAATATCATGACCTGATGCGCCATGTGATGGATCACGGCACGGATCGCGGCGACCGGACCGGAACGGGTACCCGCTCGGTTTTCGGCCATCAGATGCGGTTTGATTTGAGCGACGGCTTTCCTATGGTCACGACCAAAAAGCTGCATCTGCGCTCGATCATCCATGAGCTCCTCTGGTTCCTGAAAGGCGATACCAACGTCGCCTATTTGAAGGAAAATGGCGTCTCCATCTGGGATGAATGGGCCGATGAAAAGGGGGATTTGGGGCCCGTTTATGGTTACCAGTGGCGATCATGGCCAACGCCCAGCGGAGAAAGCGTCGATCAGATTTCCAAGCTCGTTGATGGCATTGCAAACAACCCGAACTCACGCCGACATATCGTGTCGGCCTGGAACCCGGCCCTTGTCGACGAAATGGCTTTGCCGCCGTGCCACTGCCTGTTTCAGTTCTATGTGGCCGACGGGAAGCTGTCTTGTCAGCTCTACCAACGGTCCGCGGATATATTTTTGGGCGTGCCATTCAACATCGCATCCTATGCGCTTTTAACGCACATGATTGCTGAAGTGACGGATATGCAAGTGGGCGACTTTGTCCACTCCTTCGGCGATGCGCACATCTATCACAATCATTTTGAGCAGGTGGAAACGCAGCTGGAGCGCGACTTCCGGCCATTGCCGACACTGCACATTCTGCGTACGCCGGACACAATCTTTGACTATGTTTTCGAAGATTTCGAGATTGTTGGGTACGAGCCGCATCCACATATCAAAGCGCCGGTGGCGGTGTGAGCGTTTTTGAACCGGTCATTTCGATCATCGCCGCTGTCAGCGAAAATGGCATCATCGGTCGTGACGGCGACATGCCGTGGCGTCTTTCATCTGACCTGAAACGCTTCAAGGCGCTGACGCTCGGGCACCCGGTGATCATGGGGCGAAAGACATTTGAGAGCATCGGTAAGCCGTTGCCCGACAGGCTGAACATCGTCATCTCGCGCGACATGGATTGGGCCGTGGATGGCACGATGCGGGTCTCGTCATTGGGTGCGGCGATTGATTTGGCCACCGCCCATCTGGAGAGCATCCACGAGCAGGCGGACGAGGACACCGATCCCGACGAATTGCCCAAAGAGATTTTCATCATTGGTGGTGGGCAGATTTACACGCAGGCTATGGACTATGCCGACGCGCTTTATGTGACCCAGGTTCTAGCCGAGATCGATGGCGACACACGCTTTCCGGAGATCGATGAAGAACTGTTTGAGCCGACCCATTGGGAAGACGTGTCGGAAGGTGAAAAAGACAGCCATGCAACGCGGTTTGTTATCTGGGAGCGGCGGGAAGAACCGTCCTAACCCTTGACATGCAATCGTCGCGCGCTCGGTCTAAGATGTGGCCCGGCCTGTTTGCTGAGCAATCCACGTACTTGGAAGGTGTGTGCCCATGTCATCTCATCAAAGTCAGTCTCTCGATATCACGACCCATCATGCGAAATATGAAGCGATTGACCCGCTCCTCACCCTGAAAAGTAGCGCGACGGATAAGGTTGCGTTCATTGCTGGTGCTTCCCGCGGCATTGGCCAGGCAACGGCCGTTGCATTTGCGCAGGCTGGCGCGAAAGCTGTTTACCTGACAGCCCGTTCGGAAAGTGCGCTTGAGGAAACGTGTGCTTTGATCAGTGAAGCCAATGCGGAAACGCAGTGCGCCTACAGCATCGCCGATGTGGCGATCGCAGCGGAAATGGAAGCCGCTGTGGCCGATTGTGTGGCGAAGTTTGGCGGGATCGATATGGCGGATGCCAATGCCGGTTACATTGGGCCTTGGACAAAGATCGGCGAGTCTGACCCCGAAAGCTGGTGGCTCAATTGGGAAGTTAATGTGCGTGGGACCTATCATGTCGTCCGCTTCACGCTTCCCTACCTTATTGAGAGCGCCAAGAAACACGCCGCCAATGGCGGAAGTGGCGGCCACCTCATCTTGCTTTCATCGGTAGGGGCGCAACTGCTGATGCCAGGGGCGTCGGACTATCAAACCTCGAAACATGCGATCAATCGCCTTTGTGAGTTCATCCAAGAAGACCATGATGAGGACGGCATTAAGTGTTTTGCCATCCACCCAGGTGGCGTCGCCACAAAGCTCGGCCTGAGCATGCCGGAGGCTTTTCATGCCTATTTGGATGACGAACCGAGTCTGGCGGCCGGATTTGCGGTATGGCTATGTTCGGGCCAGGCGGATTGGGCCAAGGGCCGGTACCTGAGCGCGACATGGGACGTTAATGAGCTGACTGCGCGCAAGGACGAAATCCTGGATAATGATCTACTCGTCAACCGTTTGCGAGCGGCAATCTAGCCCTCAAGGTCGGCATAAAAGCGGACTGCACATTTCTACCGCCGCGCTGTAGCTGTTCGGATGACATGTAACCTGACATTGCCGAACGCCCCGAATTCGTCGTCCGGGCTGCACTTGGCAAATGAACTTGGGGAGGAGTAAACACGGCGCTTTGGAAAGATTGCAGCACAATGGTGAAATCCGGCTGGAGCATTACGGGCTGAACCAGACACGCTATGAACGCGGGACCAGCTTTTGACCATGACGTCAGGCGTGCGTTGGAGCGAGGATTATGCTTATAAAAGTCCTGCGGCATATTCAATGAACCCGAGCAGGAGCCCGGTGAAGCAGCACTGGTGGGCTATATAAAGCGCCTGCCACGCGCGCATCCGCCCGGCGAAGTTTTCAACTATTCCAATGGAGAGAACAATTGGGTCGGAATTCTGGTGGCCGAGACAACCGGAAAACCGGTTTCCCAACATCTGTCTGTAAATATCTGGCAGCCTCCCCCGAAAAAATCCAACTGAATAATGCCTCCAAATAGACTTACGTGGGCCCACTCGACGTTAGAAACGGTTGAAGCGAGACTACCGTGTCATTGCGCACAATCCTGGTTCATTTGTTCAAAATCCTACCCGATCAGCCGCACATTCGATGGTTGTTTGACGCACGGTTAATGCGCGATCCGCGCAACTAAAGTTGCAAAACACCAGAACGCAAAGCCGTAAAAGTCAGCGCCTCAGCCAAAGTCGATTCCATTTGCAACTGGACGAAATTGCTATCCTCCGGCAGTCTCGGGCGCTATTCAGATGGGAGTTAGACCAATCTCCGACCGTAGTTTTGAGCCGATCTCAAAGGCTGAAGTCATCGCCGCACAGCGTTTGTGGGCCAAATATGTCACCGAGCAAGACGTTGAGAACCTCCTCAATCTCTACGATTTCGGTACGCCGGATGAGCCGCTTTTGTTCAAGCCGACGTTGGCCGATGTCGTACGTCTCGACCGTGCCGGCACACGTTCATATTTCGTGGGTGGTAATCCGGACTACCCGCATGACTTTGGGTTTCTCAACCGCGGATGGAAACGTGTCGAGTTCCAAAGCGCAGCCGGGCCGATCTTGAAGGCGGGCGGGCTCGGCTACAAAGACATGGGGCATTACACCTTTATCGATGGTGAGGGTAACGCCACCCGGGCGGACTACACATTTGCGTATCACAAACTGGATGGCCGCGTACTGATCTCTTTGCATCACTCATCGCTAACGTGGCTGCCACCGGTGGAACCTTGATTTTTCCGCGTTCTCTGACATGTGTCATTGTGTCCATCGTGTCGGTTGCGCCAACCGATAGCACTCGCAAAAGAAGGCAGCGTCCACATTGCCCCCGGTGGCCACTACAGCGATGGCCTTGCCCTTCGTCTCGATCTTACCGGCCAGAACAGCGGCGAGGCCGACTGCCGCGCCCGGTTCAATCACCATTTTGAAGGCATCAAATCCGACCTTCATCGCCATGCGCACTTCGTCATCGGTGACCGTCAGCACGCCATTCAAATGCTTCTGGTTGATAGAGAAGGTGAGGGGGCCTGGCTTATCGGTCATGATGGAATCGCAGATGGTTTTGCGGCCCTTCGGGTTGGGCACCGGGCGGCCTGCTTCCAGCGATCGCTTGGTGTCATCAAACAGCTCCGGTTCGACGCCGTAGATTTGCGTATCGGGGGACCATTCACCGGCGTTGATCGCTGTGGTCGATGTAAGCCCACCGCCCCCGCAAGGGGTAAGGATCGTATCAAGCATGACGCCCATGGCGTTGGTATCTTCAAATATCTCGCGCGAGACAGTCGCGCCTCCTGCCAGAACGCGTCCATCTTCGCCGGGGGGTACCAGCACCATGTTGCGCTCGGCCTTTATGTGCTCGGCAACGGCTTCGCGCGTCTCCTTGTTGCGATCATAGGTGATGACTTCAGCACCCAATTGACGCGTGCGGTTGATTTTTGTTTCGGGTGCATCGGCAGGCATTACAATGACCGCTGACGTCTCAAAAATCGTGGCGGCAGTGGCGACCGCCTGCGCATGGTTGCCGGACGAGTAGGCGATAACGCCGCGATGGCGTTCATCATCGTTCAATTGGCGGATGCGGTTGTAAGCGCCTCGGATTTTGAAAGCGCCTGTGCGCTGCAGGTTCTCTGCCTTGATGAAAAGACGCCCACCCATGCGCTCACTGATTTCGGCGTTCTCCAGGAGTGGCGTGCGGATCGCGACGGCTTTGATCGCTTCGGCGGCTTCTTCAATCTCGGCGAATGTGGGCGGCTTGAGGGCAGGTAAGTCTGTGGTAGTTGTCATTGGGTCGCTGCGGTCGGTTTTTTTATATTCCAGACAAACAACACCACAAAAAACGCAAGCGCAATCACATGCACCATTCCTCCGATCGGCCACATCAGGGTTGCGCCAATCGCCAATACCAAGAGCCGCTCAATCGGGTTCATTTGGTTTTCCCAATGGCCCTGTATGGCCGCGGCGACAGCCCATAGGCCGGGGAGGGCGAAGGCAAAAATCTGCAGCATTTCCGGCCAATTACCGCTTAAAAGCGGCGTATAGGCGAAAAGTAGCGGTACAAAGTAAAGACCCTTGGCAACCTTCCACGCCGCGATACCGGTTTTCATCGGCGGGCTTTCGGCAATCGCCGCGGCTGTGAAGGCTGCCAAACAGACAGGCGGCGTGACGTTTGAATCCTGGCTCAGCCAGAAAATGATCATATGCGCGGATAAAAGCGACAAGGCTATCGTTGCTGCGTCAAAAGCCTGGCCGGTGACGAGCGTCAGGCTTTCCGGTGGCACAGCGGCAATAAACTCGCGTGCCTGCGCCACACTCATCGGGGCGGAAAGGGCGGCGATTTGGTCCGGAACAGCGAGCATGAAGACGGCCTTGGCTGTTTCGGGCAATTGACCGGCAGCTATTAAATCGACCAGCTGGCCTTGTAGTATCAGCTGGTTCAATGCCGGAGCGGAAAGCGTGCCCAGTACGATGTAGGCTGCGGTCACTGGTAGGCCCATGCCGAGCACAAGTGAGGCGAGTGCGACCAACACAAGCGCGATCATGAGCGATCCATTCGACCACGTCGAGATCATCAGCGAGAATGTATTGCCGATACCGGCGGTGGTGATGACGTTGACGATAAGCCCAACGGCACAGAGCAGGACGCCCGTCATGATCATGTTGCGCGAGCCCAATTCCAGCGCTTCAATTATGCGCTTTGGGCCCATACGATTTGGCGTCAACCAGGAGGCTGCGATGCAGGTCAGAATGGCGTAGCCTGCCGCATAGGTTGGCGTGTAGCCGTAAACGAGCAGACTGATGAGCAGGCCAACCGGAAGTAGGAAACTCGGCCCACCGCTTTTGAACACCTCCCAAAGGCCGGGCCCGTCCTCATCGGCAAGGGCGACGGCGTTGGAACGTTTCGCTTCGATGCGAACGAAAAATCCGACCGTGGCAAAATACAAAATGGCGGGTAGGATCGAGACGGTGACGATGGTTGTGTAGGGGATTTGGGTAAAGCTTGCCATGACGAAAGCGCCAGCACCCATAATGGGCGGCATCAATTGACCTCCCGTAGAGGAAGCAGCTTCAACACCGCCGGCAAAGTGCTTGGGAAATCCGGCACGTTTCATGAGGGGAATGGTGATCACGCCGGTTGAGGCTGTATTGGCGACGGCCGAGCCGGAGATTGTTCCCGTCAGGCCCGACGCCAGCACGGCTACAAAGCCAGGGCCGCCGATAAAGCGACCCGCAACAATGCGGCTTATGTTCACGATGAAATCACCTGCACCGGACTTCAGCAAAAAGGCGCCGAACAAGATAAACATGAAAACGAAGGTCGATGAGATGCGTGCGATCGTGCCGAACATGGCATCATCGCCGTACATGGCGCGGAAAGTAATTGTCTCGAGCGAGAGACCTGCAAAGCGGAAGACACCTGGCACATACTGGCCCCAAAAGGCGATGTAGGTGAGCGCTGCGAGGATGAGAAAGGGTATGATCAGGCCCGTCGTGCGACGGGTAAACTCCAGTGCCCCCAAGATACATAGTCCGGCGGCCAGCCGGTCAGTCCATATTAACCGCACGCCTCGGTCGTAAACCGCTGACTCAGCAAGAACAATATAAAGTGCTGCGGCAGCGACGGCGATACCAAAAGCGATATCGAGTGTACGCACGGTCGTGTTTTTGGCCCAGTTTGCGGTGGCGACCGGCGTTACCAGCGCGCACAGGAGCGCAAAGCCCGCAAAGTGAAAGCCGTTTTGGAAAAGCGTCGATACATTGCCGAATGAATTCATCCAGATGTGGGTGACGGCGATAATCACGCCCAGTATGAGGATGACAAGTTCTACGCCGCGCCGCTCCAAAAGGGAAGGCGACGCGTTCTGCGTCATAGTTTCAGCGCGCATCGTTTTTTCCGATCAGTTAAGAAGCGGCGACCCCCGGGGCACAGGGACCGCCGCGCGGGAGGATTGCTTACTCAGCAGCCATCAGACTGTCTGGAACATCCAAACCTGCTTCCTTGTAGAAGCGTGCTGCACCGGGATGCAGCGGTACTGGGAGACCTGCAATGGCCTTTTCAACCGCCATGGCTTTTGTTGCTGGGTGGATGGCCTGCAGGAATGGCAGGTTTTCGTACATGGTTTTGGTGATCTGATAGACATCTTCTTCGGGCAGGTCTTTGTGTGTTGCCAAGAAGTTCGGTTGCGCGATCGTTGTAATATCTTCGTCGATGCCAGGATATGTGCCACCTGGGATCACATATTCTGTCCACAGACCGCGACCACCATCGGCTGTTGCCGATTGCTCTTCTGTGAAGCTGAGCAGTGTTACGCGGTCGCCCGCTGCTGACAGCAATTGTGTCACCGCAGAAACAGGAACGCCGGCCGGTGTGCCCATACCGACAGCTTGGCCGTTCTGCACAGCTTCTGCCGACGGGCCATAGCCGCCGAAGACGAGTTCGTAGTCTTCATCCAGGCTTACGCCGAAGCCGGAAAGGATGGTGCGGTTGGAGCCGATGGTGCCAGAGTTTTGGCGACCCAACGCCATCGCTTCGCCTTTCAAGCCGACTAGATCGCTGACCGTGCCGGTTTCCGCGCGATCAGATGCGATCACGAAGTGCTCGACATTTTGCCAAAGCATGGAGACTGAACGCAGATGCTCTTGTGGGCCATCTGCTTCAACCGGGCCTGTCCCTGTCGCTGCATAATAACCAAACAGACCTTGAAGGATCGCAAATTGTGCTTCGCCATCGCGGATCAGTTTGACATTTTCGCCAGAGCCTGCCGATGAAATTGCGCTCATGCCGATCTTTTGGCGTGGCTCCAACTTGACTTTGGTCAGCGTGGAAATCGCCACACCCACCGGATAATAGGTGCCGCCCGTTGAGGCGGTCGCCAGAATGTAGTTGCGTGCTTCCTGCGCGACGGCAGTTCCCATCGCGGCCAGCGCTACTCCTGCGGCAAGTACGCCGGATAGCAATGTTCTGCGTTTCATAAAGTTCATGTCTTCCTCCCAAATGAGATGCTGATGCTCATCAGCTTAAATGAAAATAGATCGTCTATTTTTGGTTTTCACTCCCAACGTCACACTAAAGATTTGAAAGGGCAAAAAAACGATATGCTTTTGTGCGCTGCAATATGGCGGCGAAAAACCGCCGGTTGATTCAAGAGATACCCAAACGCTTCATCCGTTCGCCCAACGTACGCCGTGGAATTTTAAGCAATTTGGCAGCTTGCGATTGGTTGCCGCCCGTCGATGCCAGCGTGGCGCGTATCAATTGGCTCTCAAACTGGTGCACTTTGGCGCGCAGGTCCAAGTCGAGCTCTTCTCGCGTACTATCGCCGATTGCCAAGTCCAAGCCTGCAACATGCGCGATGGCCACTTGTTCCAGTTCGCGCATATTGCCGGGCCAATCATGCTCCAACAGACAATTGATCAGATTTGGCGTAATGGCCGGGACTTCACTTTCCGAGGGTGCGTGTTTGGCGACCATAAATGCAAAAAGTGCTGGTAAGTCATCAAGCCGATCTCGCAGTGGGGCCAACGGAATTGGCGTGACCGATAGATGGTCGCCAAATGCAGACTGAACCGTCTTTGCCTTTTCGGGCCGGGTCCACAAAATGAGACGGGAGTTGACGACAAAAGGAGAGTCGAAGCCGGGCGGTTGTACCTGTCCTTCGCGTACAGCAGTTGCCAGCATTTGAAGAACGTTTCGCGGTATTTTTTCAGGTTCTGCGATGATGAGCGTGCCGTTTTCAGTGGCGCGTAGAGCGCCTTTGGCGTCAGCAAATCGATTGCCGCCAAAAAGGGCCGAGGTTGCGGATCCCTCATTGCCCAACAGGGAGCCTCTCAAGGAAATAGCGGCGCCTATGCGCTCTTCGCTTGTGTGATGGATCGCTTTTGCCAGCTCTGCTCTGGAAGTTCCGCGTTCACCTACGAGCAAGAGCGGTGAATACAATTGTGAAAGCCGAGAAAGTTGTTCGACGATCTCGATGTTGCGTTCGCCGTCGCCGGGAAAGAAGCGCCGCAGGGGGGATTGCGCCGCCAGCTGACGTTTCAGGCGTTCAAGCTCGGTGCGCATACGATTTTTTTCTTCGACACGTCGCACCACATTGAGCAAATGGTCGGGCTCATAGGGTTTTTCGAGAAAGTCTTCGGCTCCCAATTGCATGGTCTCCACCGCAGCCGGTACATCGCCATGACCCGTCAGTATAATGAAGGCCGGACAATATTCTTCGTTTTGAAAGCTCTTGAGCAGCCATCGCCCGTCGTGACCCGGCATGCTAAGGTCGGAAATAACGATGTCGATGGGGACTTCTCGGCTGACAGCCAACGCTTGAACCGCTGACCCGGCGATTTGGGTTTTGTAATTGTGAAGCGACAACCAGTCCGCCGTTGCCCGCGCGACATCCAGTTCGTCATCGACAATTAGAACTTGGGTCATTTTTTTCTGATCACTGTGCCGGTTCAGCAACTTGGTCACTTGGCGGCATGACGTTTGGCGGCGCTGCCGGTAATGTCACCGTCACCAGCGCACCACCATCCCGGTGATCTGCCAACTCGATCCGTCCGCCATGTCGTTCGACTATTTCGCGTGTGATCGCAAGGCCCAGGCCGAGACCTTCTCCGGTAATTTTTGAGCTGGCAAATGGCTCGATGGCCTCGCTTGGTTGCATATTCACAAAGCCTTCACCGGTATCGCGAACGCTGAGCGCAACCGTCTCGTCAATTTGTACCGAAGAAATCATGATCTCTTTGCGATTACAGTTTGCAACCGCATCAATGGCGTTTGAAACAATGTTGACGATGACCTGCTGCAACTGAATATCGTCTGCCTTAACGCGCAATGCGGACTGCAGTTTGTTCTTTATTTTGACGCCGACGTGCCGTGTTTTGGGGTCGAGTACGGCAAGGGCTGCGTTGACCGTATGAGCAAGGCTGACGTCTTGGGTACGCGGCGTGCCTTGGCGTGCAAACGTTTTTAAGTGTTTGAGCATCCGATTAAGCCGCCCGGTCATGTCGATGGCGGTTTTCAACTTCTCGCGAACGGGACCTTCATGGGCTCCGTTTGCCATGTGGTTGGCGCTTGCCAACGTTGTCTGGAGTGCAGCCAGTGGCTGGCTGACTTCGTGGGCAATGGTGGCCGACATCTTGCCCAACGCTGCAAGTTTGGCCGCTTGGATGAGTTGGGCTTGGGTTTGGTGCAAATTTTCTTCGGCGCGTTTGCGCTCGTCGATTTCGGTGCGCAGTTCCCGTGTGCGGATGGTGACCTTTGTTTCAAGGTCGCGGTTTTGGGCCTGCTGCAGTTGGTGGTACCGGCGTCGTTGGCGTGCGATCACAAGCGCTGCGACAAAAAGCGCAAAAGAGAACGCAACCGACAGTGTCAGGCTGGCTGCGCCGATTATCAAATCTCGACGCGATGTTGTTGTATGGATCGTCCAACCGTTGATCCCGATTGGCAATGCACCGATAAGTCGGCCATCTCCTGAGGTGTAGCTTTGACTGTCGGCACCGTTTGCCGTGGATATGAGCGGGCTTTTGAAGTTTGCGGATACTCGTTCGTATGATCGACTGGCTTGTAGCCGGAATAACGCGGCATGTTCCAACAAACGCAACGGTCGATAAAGATCATCGGGTCGAGTGGCGAGAAAAATGATGTTGTCATTGTCGCTGACAAAAAACTCTTCGCGCGCCGAGCGCCATCGTTCGACGATTGGTTCCAAGTCGATTTTGACGACAATGACACCTTCGCGATAACCGGTTGTGCGAATCCGCTGAGCCATAAAATATCCCGGGACACCAGTGGTCGCACCTATGGCAAACATGCCTCCCCGCCCGGTTTGAAGCGCGTTGATGAAATAGGGTCGAAACTGATAGTTGCGTCCTACGAACGACAGTGTGTTGTCATGGTTGCTGGCTGCCAGTGTCAGGCCATCCTGGTTCATCAGGAAGATCTCGCTTGCCGCCGTTTTGGCGCGTACCACCTCCAAATATTGGCTGACTGACAGCGCTTCTTCAGCCGTCGCCAACGGGTTGAGAAGTCTGATGACACGGCTGTCGAGTGCCAATACGGACGGGAGCTGCTCATATGTGCGCAAATGGCTCACTACGGTGCTGCGCGCCAGGGTGAGACGATCGTGCATCTGAACATCGGCGCGCTCGGTTACCACGCGCATCGCGATCATTGCGATGCCACCTAGCAAGGTAAGCGCCAAAACGGAAACCAGAATGGCATTGCGCTTTGACATGTCTCCTCCCAAGTCAAGCGGGATCACTATGTATCTGTGCTGACGCCAAGCAGCAAGGTGGCGACATTTTGCCATCGGGCCGGTTAAGGCTATTGGAGTGAACGCGTTGGAGTTTTCATGGTGTTTACGTTGAAACGGGCACTGCGCGTTCCTATAACCAGCTTCGAGCAATGCAAATTGTGTTGAACAACTTTTTTCTGAGAGGAACTCAATGCCTTGGAGCAATCAGAACGGCGGCGGCCAAAATGGCGGCGGCAATGGCGGTGGTCCATGGGGCGGCGGCGGCAATGATGACGGCCCATGGGGTCGACCTTCCCGCGGTGGCCCGCAACGACCGAGCGGTGGCGGTGGTAATCAGCCGCCGGATATTGAAGATCTGATACGCCAGGGGCAGGATCGGCTGAAGCGCGCCTTGCCAGGTGGGGGGGGCGCAAACAACAATTTGTTGCTTGGTGGGTTGGCGGTGATCGCACTCATCCTCTACGTTATGCAAGCTGCCTATCAGGTTGAAACCGATGAACGCGCTGTGGAATTGCGTTTCGGAAAACCGAAGACGGAAATCTCCCAGCCCGGCCTTCACTTTATTCTTTGGCCGGTTGAGACGGTCGAGAAGGTCAACATCGCCGAAAAACAAATTCAGATCGGCGCCGGTAGCTCTCGCAACGGTTCCAACGGTCTTATGCTGTCGGGTGACCAAAACATTGTTGATGTTCAATTCTCCGTTCTTTATTCTGTCACGGATCCTGCGGCATACCTCTTCAATGTTGCCGGTCCGGACAATACGGTTCGTCAGGTGGCGGAAAGTGCCATGCGCGAGATTGTGGGTCGTCGTCCGGCTCAGGATGTGTTCCGTGACAATCGTGCGATCATAGAAACGGAAGTGCAGGCTTCCATGCAGCGGACACTAGATGTGTATGGCGCGGGCATACAGGTCAACCGTGTCGGTCTGGAAGACGCTGCGCCGCCGCCTCAAGTTGCCGACGCGTTTGAGGAAGTTCAGCGGGCGGAACAGGATGAAGATCGTTTCCGTGAGGAAGCCAATCAATATTCCAACCAGCAATTGGGTCGCGCCCGCGGTGAGGCCGCTCAAGTTCGTGAGGATGCCTCCGCTTACGCCACCCGAGTGGTGCAGGAAGCGGAAGGTGAAGCCGCGCGTTTCATCTCCATTTATGATCAGTATCGCTTGGCGCCGGATGTTACGCGCCAGCGTCTGTTCCTTGAAACAATGGAAGATGTACTGGGCCGGTCGAACAAGATCTTGCTTGAAGATGAAGGCGAAGGCTCCGGTGTGGTTCCCTACCTGCCGCTGCCTGAAGTGCAAAACCGCCGGTCATCTCAACAAGGAGGAGCTCAGTAATGGCTAACCGTATCCCGTTGATTGGCGGTATTCTCGCCTTCATCCTGTTTTTGATTTACGCGTCGGTCTTTGTCGTCAATGAGCGACAGCAGGGTATTGTGTTACGTTTTGGTGAAATCCAATCGGTACATGATGAACCCGGTCTGTACTTCAAGCTGCCGTTCAGCTTTCTCGGTGCTGACACGGTTCAGATCATTGAGGACCGTTTCCTGCGTCTGGATCTTGTTGATCAGCCACCGGTGCAGGTGTCTGGTGGCCGGTTCTACGAGGTAGACGCCTTTCTGATCTATCAGATTACCGATGCCCGTCTGTTCTTCAGCCAGGTTTCCGGTAATTTGGACGATGCAAACCAGCGTCTGCGCACCCGCTTTGATGCGGCTCTACGTCAGGTTTACGGTCTGCGCGGATTTGAAGCGGCGCTTTCCGAAGAGCGTGCTGAAATGATGGCGGAGGTTCGTGATGCGCTTCGTCCGGCCGCCTCTCAGCTCGGCTTGACCATACAGGACGTGCGCATTGTGCGTACCGACCTGACACAGCAGGTCTCGCAGCAAACTTTTGATCGCATGAGTGCGGAGCGTTTGGCGGAAGCTGAACGGCTTCGTGCACGAGGTCGCGAGAATGCCCAACGTATTCGTGCGGTCGCGGACAGGCAGGTGGTGGAAATTTTGTCCGAAGCGAACCGCGAGTCTGAGATTTTGCGCGGTCAAGGCGATGCTGAAAGGAACCGAATATTTGCCGAGGCGTTTTCGCGCGATTCCGAGTTCTTTGAATTCTACCGCTCCATGGCCGCCTATCGGAAGGCGATGGAAGATGGGTCGACGACCCTGGTTCTTTCGCCCGACAGTGCCTTTTTCCGATACTTCCAAAACCCGAACGCCCCCGAGCGTCCGGCCCCGGTCCCCGCGCAATAGCGCGGGGCACGCGCCTCAATGGGTGATTTTCTCACTGCATTGGGTCTCATGCTTGTGTTTGAAGGCATCGTTTACGGCGCCTTCCCTCACTTTGCTCGCCAGATCGGACATTTCCTTTTGACCGCTTCTGATGACGTGTTGCGCATCGGTGGCATATGCAGCGCCATATTCGGCGTGGGTATCATTTGGCTGGTGCGCAGCTGATGTCTGCTTTCCCTATATCGTCAAGTCTGTGTGATAATTGCCACTTGGCATAAACTGGCCATTGTCGTGGGCGACCTTGCGACTTAGTTTCCAACGGGTCGAGACACACTGGTACGCAAACAGCAGGAGTATGCTTCATGCGATTATTAAAGGTCGGGCAAATTGCAGCGCGGATTGTCCTTTCACTAACGGTGAGCGTTGCAGCGTCTATTGCCCCACCTTTTGCAGGCATGAGTAACCCCGCATTTGCGCAGGATGGGCCGCGGTCGCTTGCTGATCTTTCAGATCGTTTGATCGACTCTGTGGTCAACATCTCAACCACCCAGACCGTTTCCGGCGGCGAGCGAAACGTGCCAGCGCCTGATGTGCCCGATGGATCGCCATTTCAGGAGTTTTTTGACGATTTTTTTGAATCACCGCCCGGAGGCGGCAGTCCCGGCAATCCCGGTCGCGAGGTCAACTCGCTCGGTTCAGGTTTTGTGGTTGATGCCAAAGAAGGCATTATCATCACCAACAATCATGTGATCGCAGATGCCGATTTGGTTGTGGCCAACTTTAATGATGGTTCGGCTTTGGACGCCAAAATCATCGGGCGGGATCCAAAGACGGACATTGCGGTTCTCAAAGTTGATCCATCCGAAAAAGAACTGAAAGCGGTGCCGTTCGGCGATGTTGATACAACGCGTGTGGGTGACTGGGTTTTGGCTATTGGCAATCCGTTCGGGCTTGGTGGATCGGTCTCGGTGGGGATCGTTTCTGCCTTTGGTCGCGACATCAATGCGGGTCCGTACGATAATTTTATCCAGACTGACGCAGCGATTAACCGGGGCAATTCCGGGGGGCCGCTTTTCAACATGAGCGGTGAAGTCATCGGCATAAACACGGCGATCATATCGCCATCGGGCGGCTCTATTGGTATCGGATTTTCGATACCAGCTGACCTGGCCCAGAGCGTCATTGCGCAGCTGCGTGAGTTCGGCGAAACAAGACGTGGCTGGCTGGGGGTCAGAATTCAAATCGTGACCGATGATATCGCCGAGAGCCTTGGGATGGACGAAGCAAAAGGCGCTTTGATTTCCGGCGTCATCGAAGGCGGGCCGGTCTCAGACGGATCCATTTTGCCGGGCGATGTGATTGTCACTTTTGACGGACAAGAGGTCACAGACACGCGTGAACTGCAGCGCATTGTCGCCGACGCCCCGGTTGGTGCGTCGGTTGATGTGGTGGTCATCCGTGATGGCAAAGAGCAAACCGTTCAGGTCACGCTTGGCCGCCTTGAAGACAGCGAAACGATCTTGGCGTCTGAAAGTGGCGATGATGCCACTGAAGAAGATGATGACGCGCCAGCACCAATCGAACTGCTTGGCATGACGCTTGCGACACTCGACGATGAGAAACGCGGTCTGTTTGGTATTGAAAAGGACGCGGTTGATGGCGGCGTTATCATCACCGATGTTGAAGACGGTTCGCCGGCTTCCACAAAGGGAATTGTCGCCGGAGATGTCATCGTAGAGATTGCGCAAGAGACCATCGACACGCCCGCAGAAGTTGTGGAAGCCATCGAAAATCTGCGTGAACAAAATCGAAGGAATGCCCTCCTCATGCTCGCCAGTACGGATGGATCGCTGCGCTTTATCACAGTGCGCATCGACTGATTGTCCTATCTGACGAACTCTTCCTCGCGGTAGCCCTGCAAATAGAGCAGGGCGGTGAGGTCGCCGTTGTCGATGCGCACATCGGCCTGTGCTGCCACACTCGGTTTGGCGTGCAATGCGACGCCGATTCCTGCGGCTTTGATCATAGCCAGATCATTGGCGCCATCACCAACAGCCAGCACGTCACTGTGTGTGAGGTTAAGCCGCTCGCAGAGCTCGTTCATGGCGTCCAGCTTCGCCTGCTTGCCCAATATTGGCTCGACAACGGTACCTTTCAGTCGACCACCTTGTTGTTCCAAACGGTTTGCGCGGTTTTCCTGAAAGCCGATGATCTCTGCAATTCGGCTTGTGAAGTCGGTAAAGCCCCCTGAAACAAGCGCGCAATAAGCACCATTATTGCGCATGGTGCGTACCAATTCCGGACCACCTGGCATGAGTTCTATTCGTGTTGCCACCACTTGGTCGATCACCGAAACCGGCAAACCTTCCAGCAACGCCACCCGTTCGCGCAATGCCGCTTCGAATTCAATTTCGCCGTTCATGGCGCGTCGTGTGATGGCGGCTACACGGTCTTTGACGCCCACTTCTGCTGCCAGTTCATCGATGCACTCTTGCTGGATCATGGTCGAATCCATGTCGGCCAAAAGTAACGCCTTTCGGCGATTTTCATGCCATGGTTGTACGGCAATATCGACTGAGTCCGGCTTTTCGAGTTTGTCCTTAAGGTAGGTTGCGGGGTCAGGGTGCTCTGTAACAAGTTCGACGGCAAAACCTGGCGCCAATATATTCATGCTCTTGGCATCCAATGCCGCTGACATGCGCATGGCGCGCTCTTGGTTGAAAAGGTCTGAGGCGCGTGGCGCGATAAGGGTAACGATCTGGGACGTTGACACTTTATGGTCCTGTAAAGACGAGAAGGCATGGCGTAGAACGCTCCCATGGGAAGCAATCAACGCAAGATCTGGCTCATAGCGGGGCCGACCGCCAGCGGCAAGTCGGCTTTGGCGCTTGATTTGGCCGACGAACACGGAGCGGTGATCGTCAATGCGGATAGTATGCAGGTTTATGCGCAATTGCGATTGATCACAGCGCGGCCGTCGCAACGTGACGAAGCGCTGGCAACGCATTTGCTGTACGGCAATGTCGACCCGGCAAAGGCATATTCAACCGCTAAATGGACTGCCGCCGTTCAAGCTAGTATGGCGGATTTGCCGCCCGAGCAGCCGTTGATTTTTGTCGGCGGGACCGGGCTTTATTTCAAGGCTTTGTTGGCAGGAATTTCACAGATGCCGACGGTGCCTGATGCGGTTCGGGAGCGATGGCGATATCGTTTGTCGGAAGATGGTGCGTCCAAGTTGCATCGATTGCTACGAGCGCAAGATCCAAACGTCGCCCTGCGAATCAAACCCAATGACGGGCAACGTATTGTGCGCGCATTGGAAGTTTTGGAAGCAACGGGCAAGCCGCTTACTTTTTGGCAGGGCAATCGTCGCCCCGTTTTGCGCGATGGCGACGAAGTCGATAAAATCGTCATCATGCCTGACAAGGATATTACGCGGGCCAGAATAAAAGTCCGCTTCGAAGAAATACTTCGGGGCGGCGGGGTAGAAGAAGTGGAGTTGCTATTACAGCGTGAGCTTGATCCTTCTTTGCCCGCGATGAAGGCCATCGGCGTTGATGTTTGCCGCGCCCTGATCGAGGGTCGAATTGACTTTGAAACAGCACTTGAACGCGGGACGACAGAAACCGCGCAATATGCAAAACGGCAACGGACTTGGTTTCGGAACCAGTTCGACGAAAAGTGGCGCTGCGTGGAGCCAAATTGAATTTACCAATCCCCTAACGCGGTGGGCTGATTTGCTATCCGCGATAAACCAAACCGTAAGTTGCAGTTGGTATGAATGCCTATAGTGGGGGTAGGCGAAACTTGAAGCGTACAGACGTTCTCATTGTTGGTTTTATTGGGTGTCTGGCATTAACCTCACTGCTGGCTGTCAGCGCCTTGTTGACTTTGATGGCCAACCCTGCCGTCAGCCTCGGCGTCACGTATCTTTTGAGCATCATCGTTTTGCTTGCCATGGGATGTGCCGGTTTTGCGGCCTTTACGATTTACCCGATGGTTCGCCGGTTTTCGGAAGAAAAGGTTGAGTATGCCGCAAAAAGTGAGACGTTCCGCAATGCGGCGCTGACAGACTCCCTAACCGGCTTACAAAACCGACGCTATTTCGACGACACGTTAAAAGAATATATGCGTGAGTTCGCGGCAATCGGAAAGCCGATCGGCATCATCATTGTCGACCTCGATTTTTTCAAGCGTATCAATGACACCTACGGCCATGACAATGGTGATTTGGTGCTGCGGGCTGTTTCAATCTGCTTGCAACAGCAGGTGCGTGGTCATGATATTTTGGCGCGTTTGGGGGGCGAGGAGTTTGCCATTGTATTCCCCAATGTCGATGAGTTCTCTTTGGCACAATTGGCAGAACGGGTTCGCTCTGCAATCGAACAGATACACCTTGTGCTCGATGGTGAGCGGGTTGCGATTAGCGCCAGTATCGGTGGCGCTTTGTGGGACCGCATGGAAAATATGAGCTCGCTGGTCAAGCGCGCTGACAAGCACCTTTATGCGGCCAAAAACAATGGTCGGAACCAAGTCGTCATGTCCGAAAACGCGAACTTCCGAACCGGTCCCCGTCGCCAGCGGGCGTCGGCTTAAGTTAAATCACAAGTAAATTCGTTTACCAGAAAACGGCGCGGCTGTGCGTTGCGCTTGCAAGCTTCGTTAGTGTCTGCTTTCGCCGTTGGTCTTGGTTTTTAGCAAAGCTTTAAACTGGGACCAGGGCTGCTATGTCGGTCAACTTAACTACGAAACCGGCTAATGAGGTCGCGTGCTGAGCGCCGCTCGGCTTCATCACGCTGGGGCGTGCGTTCGCGAGGCGCAGGCGCGGCCGACGTTCTTGCCATGGGTTGCGGTGCCGGTACCAGCGTTTGTGCTGGCGCTGGGGCCTCCCGGCGCAAAGACGGTTGTCGTTGCTCGGTTTGTGCCAGCGCCTCCAGCGCACCATCCTTCAGCAACGCAGATCTTTTGGCGCGCGTCTCGATTGGCGGCTCTTGGGGGATGTCAACGGCGATGAGCGCTTCTTCGCTGTCAAAGCGGGGTTCCTCCAGAGGCGCTTCGCTGAACATTTTATCCGACAGTTCATCGACATCTGCGCGAACTTTGGGATTTCGTATCGTTTCGATGATCGACGCCAAGTCAGCGCCGGCATCGGCGGAAATGGCATCAGCTTTTTCAAACTTGCCCGGCAACTCGTGCGGTTGCGCTTCACGGAATATCATCCGCATCGGTGTTGATACGCCTTGGCCAAACGCGATGGCTTCACGGTTGGCCAGCGAAGGCAGGAAGTTGATGTAAGACCGCGATGCGCCGGAAATTGCCTTGCGCATGATCTCTTGGTCCTGGTCGTTGCCCAGGCGCATCGAGAAAATTGTTGAGCACTGGGACAAAATGGTTGGGTCGAGTTCACTTGGACGCTGGGTGATCAGGCCAAGGGTCACGCCATATTTTCGGCCTTCCTTGGCGATTCGTGCAATCGCCGCTCGCGTTGGACCGAAATTTTCTTCACGGTTTGCCGGTATGTAGCGGTGTGCCTCTTCGCACAAGACAACGGTCTTAAATTGCCCCTCGCTCCACACGCCGAGATCAAAGGCGATGCGGCAAAGAACCGATACAACCGCGTTGACGACTTCCGATGGTATCCCGTTCAACTGCAATGTCGTGATCGGTTTGCCATTGGTGGGAATACGGTAGATGGTCGACAATACATCGGTAAGATTGTCAGCGATCGTTTTGCTGGCGAACATGAACCGGTAGCGCGGATCGTTCACGGCCGCACTGATCCGGTTCATCAGCGCTTTGAGCGCGGAGCGTTCGTCGCGCTTGTCCAACTTTCCGAGACGTTCATCGATCAGCCCGGTCAGATCCGAAATGCGGTAAGGGATTGGCGTGTCAGACGTCAGGCCACCACTTTTGCTACGTTCTGACTTGCGCAGGATGATACCTTCTCCGTCGCCGCGGAACTTGGCTTTTGCCAAAGGGATCAAGTCGCGAAGGATATCCACTTCTTCGGGGACAGGATCGCGGCCGCGGAAAAGAACCTGCACAAACTCTTCCAATTTGAACAGCCAGAAAGGCAGGTCCAGATTGTGTTCGTTGATCTCTTCGGAGAGGCCCTGAAAGACTTGCGCATATTCATTGTGCGGATCGAGGATGAGCACCGTTGTGTCGGGCTGGACTTTCACAATGTCGCGCACAAGCAGGGAGACAGAGGTCGATTTACCTGCGCCGGTTGTCCCCACCACGGCAAAGTGGCGCTCAACCATGGTGTTGACGGAAATCATCGCGTCCAGATCGCGGGCTTGCGACAGTGCGCCGACGCGCACCGCTGAGGGATCAGAGCTGGCGAAAATCGCTTGCAGATCGACCGACCGTACGCGGTGGGCGACGGCACCGGGGTAGGGATAGGCAGAAATACCACCGCTGAACTTCGGTTTTCCATCCTTTTCGATGACTTCACCGATCAGTGCCACTTCCATTTGCAGCCGATTGATCCCATCAACTTCCCAGTTTTTTGTTTGGGTGTCCGTTTCGGCGAGCATGCCGACAATACGCACATCGCCCACGCGGATGGATATCATCTGACCGACAGTCCAATAGTCATCAGACGCGCCATTATCCTTATACACGTCGGCGACCACGGTGGCGTAGGTGCCATCGCAACCTATGACATAGCCTTCGGTTCTATTGCGCTTGCGGATAACTTCCTCCGCCTCATTGTTGTCGGGCGCAATTGCACCTGGATCGTTGAACATGTCCGCCACACTTTTTTGGCCTCCAACGTGCCGCATCCATCGTTAACGCTGCCCTTCCAACACCGATCAGATGCGGTTGACGGCGCGTTCCGGGGCGATTACTATCAATCGTGATGAACAGTTTGCTAAACATTCTTGTGGTGGGATTGCGTATGGGCAAGGCGATGTAATCGCCAGGCACTGCCACCCATACGCGGAAAACACAGGGCTCCTCGGGAGCCTTTTTTATTGCCAACGATACAATGAAGAAGCAAAAAGCCACGGCTGTCACGACGGATAAAAATCATGGATGCCATCAACACAACTAATGAACCGCGCGAAATGACGGGTGCGGAAATGGTCCTGCAAGCTTTGCGCGATAATGGCGTGGAGCATATTTTCGGCTACCCGGGTGGCGCGGTTCTGCCGATCTATGACGAAATCTACCAGCAGGATGACATTGAGCACATTCTTGTTCGCCATGAGCAGGGGGCAGGACACGCAGCTGAGGGCTATGCGCGTTCGACCGGCAAGGTCGGGGTTTTGCTGGTCACATCCGGACCCGGTGCGACCAACGCCGTCACGCCGCTGCAAGATGCGCTGATGGACTCAGTGCCGCTGGTTTGTATCACCGGGCAGGTGCCGACAAGCCTTATCGGTTCGGATGCATTTCAGGAGTGCGATACGGTCGGTATCACGCGCCCATGCACCAAGCATAACTGGCTGGTCAAATCAGTTGATGATCTGCCGCGTATTTTGCATGAGGCTTTTCGCATTGCGCAAACGGGCCGACCGGGGCCGGTCGTCGTTGATATTCCCAAGGATGTCCAGTTTGCGACGGGCCTTTACCGCGGCCCCGAGGTTGCGCAGGAGCGCGTCAGCTACCAGCCGAAAATGGACGGTGACCGGGACGCTATCCGTCAGGCGGTCGAGCTGATGGTCAAAGCCAGGAAGCCGGTCATTTATTCAGGCGGCGGTGTGATCAATTCCGGCGATCGCGCCACCGAATTGTTGCGTGAGCTGGTCAGCCAGACCGGTTTCCCGATCACTTCTACGCTCATGGGGTTGGGTTGCTATCCGGCATCAGGTGAGCATTGGCTCGGTATGTTGGGCATGCACGGCACCTACGAGGCCAACATGTCGATGCATGATTGCGACCTGATGATTAACATTGGGGCGCGCTTTGATGACCGCATTACCGGTCGGGTAGATGCGTTCTCGCCGAACTCCAAAAAGATACACATCGACATCGACCCATCGTCCATCAACAAGGTTGTCCATACCGATGTTGGTATTGTCGGCGATGTTGCTCATGTGCTCGAAGCCATGATCGAGGCTTGGAAAGAAATGGCGGTTGCACCTGAGAAAGAGGCGTTGGCTGTTTGGTGGGAGGAAATCTCCAAATGGAGGGCGCGTAATTCGCTGGCCTACACCAAAAATGATAGTGTCATCATGCCGCAATTTGCGATTGAGTGCCTTTCCGACATGTGCCTTGAAAGCGGCAAGGACACGTTCATCACGACCGAAGTAGGCCAGCACCAAATGTGGGCCGCGCAGTATTTTGGCTTTGAAAAGCCAAACCGTTGGATGACATCGGGCGGCCTTGGCACCATGGGCTACGGTCTACCTGCGGCGTTTGGTGTGCAAATTGCTCACCCAGACGCTTTGGTGGTTGATATTGCCGGCGACGCATCAATCCAGATGTGTATTCAGGAAATGTCGGCGGCCATTCAGTACAATGCACCGATCAAGATTTTCATCCTGAACAACCAATATATGGGGATGGTGCGCCAATGGCAGCAATTGCTGCATGGTAACAGGCGCTCACATTCCTACACAGAAGCGATGCCCGACTTTGTGAAGCTGGCGGAAGCCTATGGTGGTCATGGTATTCGTTGCGAGAAACCCGGCGATTTGGATGATGCGATCCGTGAGATGATTGCGATTGACCGACCCGTCATTTTCGATTGTTGCGTTGCGCAGCTGGCAAACTGTTTCCCGATGATCCCTTCTGGAAAGGCGCACAATGAGATGCTACTGCCCGATGAAGCGACCGATGAAGTAGTTGCCAACGCCATCGGTGCCGAAGGAAAGCAACTCGTGTGATGAGGGTTTCGTTGCCTGATAGCCATGCGTGTTTGCGGTTGGGCACCGTTGCTGCCGTTACCGTTTTTTTGGTTGCCTGTCAGAGCGCGAACACTGGCGAGACAACGTCAGCCATCCCAGCATTGGAGAGCGCGGCGGTCGTTGAAGCTGCCCCGCCCGCCATTGAAGGCAATGATGAAGCCGTTGATGGCGGTGTTTCGGCAAATGACGAGGCGGTTCCGGTGGCCGCAGGCGCCGAACCTGCGGTCGTAGAACCTTCCGCGCAAAGCGAAAGTGACCGCCTGCGCACGGCGGTCGTTCAGATCGCTGGCCTGGAAAAGGAACAGGGCCGTGATGCCGCTTTCCGCAGCGTTCTTGCCTGTTATGAGCGGGCCAAGAGCCGCGAAGCGCCGGTGGTGGTTGCCAAGGAGTGTGCTACTCAGGATTTTGTTATCAGTCGCGGCAGGCAGGAAGCTGGTGGGCAGCGGGACCAACAATTGATCATTGCTGAGCGTGCGCCACAACGTATCGGCGCTTTGATGGAGCTTAAGGGCATGGGCCAAGCGGAGTTTAACAATTTCGGCTTGTTCCTCAACCGGGTTGCTTTGCCCGCATACAAGCAAGCGCGCATTTGACCATGCTCACGCACCGCGCACCGCCCGGTGCCGCCGATTACACGCTGTTGCTCGGCCTTGCCGTTTTGTGGGGCATGGCCTTTCCGCTCTCCAAGGTCGCCGTTCAAGGTTACCCGCCTTTGACGCTGACCCTCTGCCGTCAATTGGTTGCCGTTTTTTGCCTGTTGGCGCTTTTTGCGGCGCTGCGGCGTGACTGGCTTCGACCAACGTCAAACGAGTGGCTGTTGATCGCCATTTGTTCGGTCTTTGGCTCGGTTTTGCCGTTTACGCTCATCAATTGGGGGGTAGAGCGCGTCGACAGTGGTTTGGCTGCCATCCTGATGGGTTTCATGCCACTCTTGACGATCGTTCTGGCCCATCTTTTTACCCATGATGACAAACTATCGGTGGCCAAGCTCATTGGCGTCTTGATGGGTTTGGCCGGGCTTTGCGTTCTGTTTTGGCCGACGCTTACCATCGGGCTGGATGTCGCTTGGCGGAAATTTGCGCTGATAGGAGCTGCTACCTGCTACGCGATCAACGCCCTTGTGCTGCGCCGTTTAACCCACTGGCCGCCACTGGTGCTGTTGGTCTATATCGGCCTTGGGACATTGGCTTTCCTGTTGCCCATGAGTTTTGTTTTTGAAAACCCGCTGGCAATCCATCCCACACCCGCGCAGACTGTGGCTATGGTGGCACTGGGAATCGTTGCCTACACGATCGGTGCTTTTTTCATGTTTGCCATAATAAATCGCCAAGGTGCCTCATTTTTCGGTCAAATCAACCTGCTTGTTCCTGTGGCTGGTGTTTTGCTGGGCACTTTGTTTCTCGGCGAGCGTCCGGGTTGGAATGCACTGACGGCCTTGGTTATTATTGTCAGCGGCGTTGTTGTGGCGCGGTTGAACTTGTCGGGCTTGGCGCCCTTTAAGCGTAAGGAAAGTTGAGAACCATGAATGCACCCGCTTCGGCTTATTTCATCACCGAGGAAAAAGAAGTCGTTGAGCCGCACACACTGTCGGTGGTTGTGGACAATGAACCCGGCGTTCTGGCGCGGGTCATCGGCCTGTTTTCCGGGCGTGGCTATAACATTGAGAGCTTGACGGTTTCTGAGACCGAGCATGAGAAACATCTTTCCCGCATTACCATCGTTACCGGTGGAACACCGCAGGTTTTGGAGCAGATCAAGTCGCAACTGGAGCGCATCGTGCCGGTTCACCGGGTCACTGACCTGACCGTGGTGGCGCGTCAGCATGGCTATGAAAAACCGCTGGAGCGCGAAATTGCCATGATCAAAGTAGCGGGGCGCGGCGCAAACCGGTTGGAGTCGATGCGCCTTGCCGAGGCGTTTGAGGCCAAGGTGATCGACGCGACCACTGAGCATTTCGTTTTTGAGCTGACCGGTCGCACCAACAAGGTCGAGCAATTTATCGCGATCATGGCACCGCTTGGCCTTGTTGAGGTGTGTCGCTCCGGCGTTGCTGCGATGGCGCGCGGACCGGAGGTGGGCTGACACTCCAACCGGGTTCATCTCCCAAATTTTTTGCAACCAGGGCCGTGATGCAATTTTCACCTCAACAAGATGATGCGCTGATCGCCGTCTCCACATGGATGAAGAGTGGGCACACGCAGGTGTTCCGCCTTTTTGGCTATGCGGGTACAGGCAAGACGACGCTTGCCAAGCATTTCGCGGAGGGTGTTGACGGCGATGTGCAGTTTGCTGCGTTTACCGGCAAAGCTGCGCAGGTAATGCGCGCCAAAGGCGCCTCCAATGCAAAGACCATTCATTCCCTCATCTACCGTCCCCGCGGCGAAGAAGAGGTTGAGGACGCCGTGTCCGGCAAAAAGGGCATGGCGCCCACATTTGCGATCAACCGGCAATCAGACGTCACCAAAGCCAAGCTCATCGTGGTCGATGAATGCTCCATGGTGGATGAGCAGTTGGGACGTGATCTGTTGGGTTTCGGGATGCCTGTTTTGGTGTTGGGTGATCCGGAGCAATTGCCACCCATATCGGGAGGTGGGTTTTTCACCGATGCAGAGCCCGATTTTCTCCTGACTGAAATTCACCGACAGGCGGCAGAAAACCCCATCACGCGCATGGCGATGGACGTGCGTGAGGGCAACGAGCTGATCTATGGCGACTATGGTGAGGCCAAAATCATCTCCAAGCAAGATCTTCAAACCGAAGAAGTGCAAGATGCTGATCAGGTTCTGGTGGGTATCAACCGCACGCGTCGCCGTTTCAATCAGCGCCTGCGTGAGTTACGGGGGTTCGATACGCCCTATCCGCAGTCCGGTGACAAGCTGGTTTGCCTGCGCAATGACCCGAAGAAGGGCCTGCTGAACGGCTCGCTTTGGCAGGTGATGACATCATCGAAACAGACCGCAAAACCAGGTATCAACCTTTTGGTGGCGCCTGATGATGGCGACAATGATCGCGGTGCGGCCAAGATCAAACTGCTCAAACAGGCTTTTGAAGCCCCGGATGAAGAAATCGCTTGGCAGCTCAAGAAACGTTATGACGATTTTGACTTTGGCTACGCGTTGACCGTGCACAAGGCGCAGGGCTCACAGTGGGACAATGTGGTTCTGTTTGATGAGAGCTACGCATTCCGCGATATGCGTCAGCGTTGGCTTTATACGGCGGTGACGCGTGCGGCCGAGCGGTTGACAATTGTTAAGTGATTTCAAACAGAATTGCGGTCGCGTCGTCTGACTGCTTCATTCTCGGAAATTTTAGACCGCCGGGATCTTCCACTTCTTCAATATATCGCAGTTCTGCCGCCAGATCGGACAAGCTCTTTTTCTTGGCGATTTCGATCAATTCGGTTGGCGTATAACATCCGTATTTGCCGACAAGTGCGGAAAATCCGTCCGTTGCCAGTATGCCAGTCGCCGGAAGATTGGCGTTTAAGCGTTTTGTTGTGAGGTGGTCGGCTGCTTTTGGTTGCACGCCCAACGTCCACACAAGGCCATCGGGTTTGTTGTAGGTGGCACGAATGGCGCGGTCTTTTGCCAGTGTGTCTGCGTCGGCCAACGCGTTTTGATCGGATTTTAATCCGCCCATACGCTTGATCGCTTCAGAGGCGCGTTTGGTTTCGGAACGGTCGCCACCGACAAAGCCGGTCGCCTGCTCCAAATGACCATCCGCGCTTACCAGATAGAGCACGCAATCGCCCAAACCGTAGGCGTAAAGATCATCGCCTTCCATGCGCAGTGCCTGAAAACCGGCCACGGGAAGGTTCCAATCGGGGATATGATCACCACGCGATGCAAAGGAAACGATTTTGCGCGCGAGCGTATTGGTTTGCCGGACGATGTCGGTCATCGCGCGCCCTGGCCTTAGCATTTCTTCAAAATGCACTTTGGCGAAGGTTGCGAGCCAAGCTGCATCGCTATCGTGACGCGAAACGATGAAGTCCTCGCCAATGCCGGTTGCGCCGTCGATCACAAAGGCACAATGGGCCGTGTGACCCATTTGATCTTCATTGGCTTTGTGTTTTGAGCCGGGCAGGGTGATGGAATCAAGGATGGACAAGGTCGTCATGCTGGCTCAATCATACGCCAACATGTCACCAGTTTGACACCGTCACGTCAAAAGCGCCCGCGCGCCCAGCCATGCCCAGGCTTCATCAAGCTCATCGAGCTTGAAGGTCTTGATGGTGATCGGCAGAAACGATCCGACAAACTGGGCTGTCGCTGCCAAGAATGGCGGTCCACCAACAATGGCATACTGGTCGATCTGAGAAATGCTTCCGGTCTTGGACTTCCAGGTGTCGGTGTCAAACAGCATCCCCAGTTCAAATCCTTCATATTCGCGCACGATCACCATGAGATTGACCTTACCATGTTGTTTGTAGGCATCGCCAAGGAAGCCGAACATGGCGCCTGCGTCGCCGGCCCGGATTTTGTCTCGGATTTCGAAAACGACCAGATTGGGCTGATTACTTGCAAGCCTAACCACTGACGGTTCATATTCTGGCTCGGGTATGTCTTCACCGGCGACGAAACCTCTGGCGAGGTCTTCATCGTCGGTAGCAAATGTTCGCATGTCGATCCCGCCAAACAACTGGTTTTCAATCCAGACAATGGATTTCAACCAATCGGCGTTGGTAAGAACTGCGATGCGTTGGTAGCGTTTGAGATCTGACAGGTGGATCAAGCCATAGCGCGCATCGGAAATGACCGCCTCGATCGTCATGCCCTCAAATTTTGACAGGTCGATCAGCAGGTTCAGCGCTTCGTTGTCTGTCGCCGCCGCGTTCAGTTCCCTGGTCGCACGGTCGATATCATTGCGTTCCAATTTGCCTGTTACGCGCAGCAAAAGCTGCCCCTCGTCAATGGATTCAACTTCAATCATGGAAACCTCCTTTTCCGCTCACATTTATGTGGTGATTAACGCCTTTGATCGCTATAAGCGGGCGCTTTTCAGGGACCAAAATCATGCCAGCGAAATTGTCGGTGAACATGAATGCCGTCGCGCTGCTGCGTAACAGACGGGATTTGCCGTGGCCTGATGTTGTCCATCTGGGGCGCATTGCCCTGCAAGCTGGCGCCCATGGTTTGACGGTTCATCCAAGGCCCGATCAGCGCCATATCCGGTTTACGGATTTGCCTGATTTGCGTGCATTGATCGATGATGAATTTCCCGATGCGGAGTTCAATATTGAAGGCTACCCCAGCGAAGAATTTCTTGATCTGGTGGAGGCTAACGAGCCTGAGCAGGTCACGCTCGTCCCAGATGATCCGGCTCAGGCAACATCGGATCATGGTTGGGATTTTGTCGGCAAGGAAAACTATTTGCGTGACCACGTGCAGCGCTTGAAGTCCTCGGGCTTTCGCGTGTCACTCTTTTGCGATCCGGACGCCGGGCCCGAAATGATGGCACGCGCCAAAGCAACCGGTGCGGATCGGATCGAACTCTATACCGGCCCTTATGGCGGCACATATGATGATCCTGCCGAAGCGGCGCGGCAATTGGAAACGCTTTTGTCAACGGCGTGCCATGCAGAAGCGGTCGGACTTGGCGTTAACGCCGGGCACGATTTAACGGTCGAAAACCTCAATCCGCTCGCCGAGGCCGTGCCGCAACTGGCCGAAGTCTCTATCGGTCATGGCCTGACCGCTGATGCGCTCGAGTTTGGATATGCGGGCGCTGTGAAGCGGTTTTTGACCGCGCTCGAGGCTAACTATTAGTTGCCTTGAAAGGGCGTTGGTCGTTTGCCGCGCCTTGAAGCATTGGCAGCGGCGAAATCGTCCATGGACCGGCGGCCTTCAATAGTACTGGATTCTTTTCGGACCGAGTGGCTGATGCCGCAGAAGGCATTACAGCTCCGCATTTTTTTGCGAATGTTTTCCGCGCCGTACCAAAAATCGGTCAGATCGCCTGGTTTGTCCAATGGCTTGCCTTCAAAGCCGTTGGCAAAGCATAAGCGCGCCACACCGTAGTGATTGACCATGATGTTGCGGTCATAGGTGTTGCAAATGTGGGCCTTGGTGCGCCCGCTTGATTGCCAGCCATTGATGCGGTCATTAACTTCGCTCAATGAATCGAAGTACATGGAAACATCCTGTTTCCAGGCCGGATTGAGTTGCAGGTTGAAGCGCTTGTCGCAGCGGTTGATGATTTCCATCATCTCATCCTGGTCGATTTCGCCTTCATCTTCAAAAAAGCGATCCACATCGCCCAATGCGCCGAAGCTTGGTTGCAGGAAGTTCAGTTTCAGATGGTCAGCGCCGATATCATTGAGAACGAAGTCGTAGAATTGTTCGATCAATTTGTAGTTCGACTTGAAGATCAGACCCATGACGATGATGCGCGCGTTGGCCTGCGGGTGCCTGTCGCGGGCTTCAACAAGCAAGCGCAAAGCACGTACCGCCTTGTCGAAAGCACCGTTTACACCGCGTGTCTTGTCATGAACGGCCGGGTCGTGGCTGTTGAGTGAGATCGAAATCTCATGCGGTCCTTCGCGCACCATGCGGTCGGCCATGTCGCTGTTGCGGATGCGGGTGCCGTTGACGACAGAAAGTATGCGAATGCCTTTGCTGCGCGCGACCGCGCACATACCGAAGTATTCTTCCAGATCGAGCATGGGTTCGCCACCGCAGATAACGAGCGATCCATGCGGGCTCATATGCGCGAATTCACCGATGATATTTTCTTTTTGCGTCAGCGACAGATAATTGGCGCGGTCGTCATCATCGCGCATCCAAAAATCACAATGGGTGCACTTCAAGTTGCAGCGCTTGTTGACTTCCATGAACATGAAACGCGGCGGCAAAAGTTTGCCTTTTACGCCCATGCCATGTTCCTGGAATTTTCGTAAGATCAAGTTCATTCAATATTGTCCAAAAACTCGACGAAAGCACCGCCAGAATATTCGCACGGTTCACCAATGGGCGTTCGGATATACTGATAGATTAAACTCTCGACTTGGAAAAGGGGGCGCGACAACTCGCGGACAATTTTGGGGCTTGGCAGTGGGCACATGAAATTGTTGTTTCGGTAGGGATGGACAAACGCGCGCGTGCTTTCAAGACTGCTCGTTTCATCAATCGTGTGTTCAATCGCATGGAGCCGGTGCCGCTGGACCGCTAGTGCGGGAGCGCTCTGAAAGATTTTGACAGGGGGCGGATCGGAGCAACGCCGGTCGAACAGCCATGTGTCAACCGGCACATCAATGCGCGTTGGCGCTTTGGCCAGTAAGCGGGCGGTTTTGGGCGATAGGATGTAGGCAGCGGCCCCAAAATCCCCGGCAGCGAGCGAATAGAAACCGACATGCCGTGTTTTCAATGGTTTTCGCCGCCCGACTTTGAATTCCTTGTTGTAGGTTTCCAGCCGTAGAACCTCCCAGTCAGCCTGGCTGCCGATATCTGACAAAACATCTGGCAATTTCTTCGACAAAACCACATCATCTTCCAAAATCAGCGCGTTGTGGTTGGTTGGATCGTCGGAAGCCTGTTGCCAGACTTTTTTGTGGCTCAAAGCGCATGCATATTCAGTGATGGATATGCGCTTCTTGTCGTTGAGCCTTTCCCAGTTTGCGATTTCAACCGCGCTCAAACTATCGGGGGTAACGGCGGACACGCGTTGAAAGGTGAGCCCCAGATCCTTGGCTTGCCTGGTCATGATGGCCCAGCGATCCGTTTTTTTATCTAGGTTGATGACGTAGATTTGCATGTTGATTGCCGCACGCGATGCTTTCGCGCCAAGATTTCCTATAGATCACCAGAATAGGGGACGTAAATCTTTCGGCTGCGGTAGAATACCGGATTGCCGGACCGGTATCGACGGGACATCATTTTCAGCCGCCGGATGAAGCGAGCCCATTCTCGCTCAAGATATGACATGTCGTCCTCGGGACCGGGAACCGTGAAATCGTCCACCCGGTCGACACGGGCGTGATGAATGTCACTATCGGAATCCGCCAGTGCGACCCCTTCCAACAGGTGCTTTTGGATTGAAATGGAAGGCACAAGCTGCCGACATTGCACGCCCTCCGGTTTGGGAAATTGCAGATCGAACAGCCAAATATCAATAGGCATGGGGTGTTTGAAAGGATCGGCGACGATACGCTTGGCTGCTTCATAGCCGACCAAATAGGCGCCGCATCCCGGGTCAAACCGGTCAAGGCCAAAGGTGCTGAACGTTGGAGAAATATCCATCGCTGGTATTTGGAGGCGCATACGTGGGTTAACCCGCTCCAGCCGGACCAAATCGCTGGCTTCCATGCGGTTGGATAATTGCTCGATCACCGGCTTGAAAGAGGGGGCCGGTACAGCATCATCTTCCAAAACAATGCCAACAGGATCTGTACCGGATGCAATTTGCCCGATAGCACGGATATGGCTGCAAAAGCAGGCCAATTCGACCTCGCTAATACGCAAACCATCGCGCATCGCTTTCAACCCTGCCCGCGCTTCATCCGGCAGGTTTTTCGGTGTTGTTGCCGAGAGGCGTTCATAGGGCATGCCGACTTCATCGAGACGTTCGCTTATGCGCGCCCAACGGTCGGTTCGCCTGTCCAGATTTATGACTTGGATTTTCACCGGCTTTTGCCCCGGCTCCTAATGTGCGATTTCATTGTACCCTGATGCGTCTAATGAGTTCTGGGCACGAAAAAATCAAATCCAAATGTCCGACAGGATTTGAATGGCCTTGGAAATATCTACTTGACGTCGAACCGTACCGTACGGTACGTCGCACCCTCAAGCGTTGGACAGTGGCATGAATTACCAATCAAAACTGGAAGAGAGTGAATTTACAGACCGCCAGGCGCAGGTGCTTGAAGCCGGTCTGGCTTTGCTTGTTGCGGGCGGTGAGAAGGCGATCACCACGGCCGGATTAGCGCGCGCCGCCAATTGCTCAAAGGAGAGCCTCTATAAGTGGTTTGGTGACCGCGAAGGCGTTTTGTCAGCCATGATCGCCTATCAGGCATCGAAGGTTCGTGTGCCGGCAGCTGCTGCCAGCGCCAACCGCAGTGCGCAAGAGTTTCGTTCGGATTTTGAGGCGTTCGGCAATGATCTCCTGTCAGTGCTTTCCGGCTCGACATCCATTGCGCTTAACCGTTTGGCGATTGGGCAAGCCAGCGCAGACGGCGCGCCTTTGGGTGACCTACTCATCAAGCGGGGTCGTTCCGCGATCGGGGCGCGGGCAAAAGCCCTTTTGGAAGCCGCGCGGCGTGCCGGGCATTTGCGTTTTGATGACACGGAAGAAGCTTTTGGGACGCTTTACGGCCTGCTGATCCGCGATATGCATGTCCGCATGTTGCTCGGTGAAAAACAGACGTCGCTTGGTTTGCCCCTCGACCAGTCCAGAAAGGTCGAGCGCGCGGTTGATCATTTCTACCGGCTCTATGGGGCCGAGTTTGCAAAGCTCTAATCAAAAATAATTCGGACACAACGGGAAGGAACAAAACCATGCGTGTGTATTATGACCGCGATGCGGATCTCAATCTGATCAAAGGCAAGAGGGTCCTCATTGTGGGCTATGGTTCGCAGGGGCGTGCACACGCCATGAACCTGAAGGACTCCGGTGCTGAGAGTGTGCGCATCGCGCTGCGCGAAGGCTCAACGACGGCGCTTAAGGCAGAAGCCGACGGATTCACTGTGATGAACGTTGCAGATGGTGCTGCTTGGGCCGAGTTGCTCATGATGGCAACGCCGGATGAATTGCAGGCCGACATCTACAAAGAACACATTGCAGGCAACATCAATGATGGCGCAGCGATTGCATTTGCGCACGGGTTAAACGTTCACTTTGGTCTTATCGAGCCGAAAAATACGGTCGATGTTGTCATGATCGCGCCCAAGGGGCCGGGTCACACGGTGCGCGGCGAATATATGAAGGGCGGCGGCGTGCCTTGCTTGATTGCGATCCACCATGATGCGTCGGGCAATGCTCACGATCTTGCACTTTCCTATGCATGTGGCGTTGGCGGCGGCCGTTCTGGCATCATTGAAACCAACTTTAAGGAAGAGTGCGAGACTGACCTGTTTGGTGAGCAGGCTGTTCTTTGTGGTGGCCTCGTCGAACTGATCCGTGCTGGTTTCGAGACACTGGTTGAAGGCGGTTATGCGCCTGAGATGGCTTATTTTGAGTGCTTGCATGAAGTAAAGCTTATCGTTGACCTGATTTACGAAGGCGGCATTGCCAACATGAACTACTCTATCTCCAATACGGCTGAGTGGGGTGAATATGTGACCGGCCCGCGCATCGTGACGTCAGAAACGAAGGCCGAGATGAAGCGCGTTCTGGAAGATATCCAGACTGGTAAATTCACATCGGAGTGGATGCAGGAATACCGCTCTGGTGCCGCCCGCTTCAAAGGTATTCGCCGCGTTAATGACGCGCACCAGATTGAAGAGGTGGGCGAAAAATTGCGCGGCATGATGCCTTGGATCAAATCCAACGCGTTGGTTGACAAAGAAAAGAACTAAACGTTCCCGACAGTCTCACAAAAGCCGTCGCGCATTGCGGCGGCTCTTTTTTTGGTTAGGCGGTTTGTCATGCACCATTTGTGGCGCCAATAGTTCCAAACCGGTTGACATCGCCTGCCAGTGCCGTTTTGGCTCTACTCATGACGTTTCAAGTCGATGCCATTGATTTGCCGGTCGTTTCCGATCGGTCTCACTTTGAGACCGAAAACCGAGCCGACATTGACGCCTATTGGAACGCTGCCGTCCGGGACAATCCCCGCCTTTGGAATGGGGTCCAGTTCCTTTTTGAAGATGTGCGGGTCGAAGAAAAGGTACTTAAAGGCACGGGCTGTCGGACCGATTTTGCCACTTTCCTTTATTGGCGACATCATCGTGAGCGTGAGGGGCCCATGCCTATCCATATCGCAGGTACGACACTGCCGGTGACCATTGATGACGCGCTTTTGACGATCCGCATGGCGCGACATACGGCTAATCCAGGTGAGTATTACTTCCCTGCAGGGTCACTTGATGACAATGATGTGGTCGACAATCAGGTTTCGATCGACCGGAACGTATCACGCGAATTGCTGGAAGAAACCGGGATATGTGCGCCCCCTAATTTCAACGAGGAGCCGTATGTGGTCGCTATTGATCGCGGTGCCTGGCACATTGCTCGCCGGTTTCGTTTGCCGCTGACGCTCAACCAGGCCCGCGACGTGATAGCCAACCATCAGCGTGCGACCGGTGACGATGAAACCGATGAGGTTGTAGGTATTTACAATCGCAATGATGCGCAAAAGCTCAAACTTTACGCAAAGATGCTGGCGCTATGGCACTTTGATAATTTGGCTACAAAAGAGGCCGCGTGATGGAGTTGGACTACGCGATATTTGACGTCTTCACGCGCGAAGCGTTTGCAGGCAACCCGCTTGCCGTGGTTTTTGGTGCGGACGATTTATCTACCGAGCGCATGCAAACGATTGCGGGTGAGTTCAACCTATCGGAAACCGCCTTTGTTTGCAGGCCTGAGAACCCGATCCATTCGGCAAGTTTGCGCATATTCACGCCCAAGAAAGAACTGCCCTTTGCCGGTCATCCCACGGTGGGTAGCGCGATCGCTCATGCGGTACGCAATGATGTTGATACCCATGTTGATCAGCTTGTCACTTTTGAAGAAAAGTTAGGATTGGTCCGCTGTGCGCTCAAGCATGATGTCGAGTGGTTTGCAGAGTTGGATGCGCCCGCATTGCCGCGCGCGATTGAAGCGCCATTGGACCGCGAGGCTTTTGCCTTGGCGCTTGGCCTGTCAAAGGATGACCTTTATCTCGACAATCATGAACTGACTTTGTTTGCCACCGGCAATGTGTTCGTCTTTGTACCTGTCAAAGGCTTGGAAGCCATGCAGCGCATTGCCGTCGACAGCGCTGCGATCAGGGTATTGGCTCCTTCCATTGATGGTGAGCCCGCCGAGGTTTACGTCTATTGCCGGGAGACGGTCGACCACAATTGCAAATGGCATGCCCGCATGTTTGCACCGCACATGGGTATTGCTGAAGACCCGGCGACTGGATCGGCCGCAGTCAGTTTTTCCGGCGTGATCGAACGTTTTGATGGGCTTGCCGACGGTCCCAATGTTTTCTGGATTGAACAGGGCGTTGAAATGGGGCGGTCGTCTCGAATTCGTCTTGAAGTGTCCATGCGCGCGCAAAACATGCATAGCATCCGTGTTGGCGGCCACGCGGTACAAGTCGCTCAAGGGCGTATTCGTGCTTAATGTTGACGGCAAACCTTTTGACTTTTCCGGTTCGCTGGATGCTACATGGGACATGATCTGGCAGTTGCTGGTACGCGGTGTCGCAGACCGCTATGCTCCCGAACGCCACCCAACACTTGCAACCACTGGCCTTGATGGATCGCCGCAATTGCGCACAGTGGTTTTGCGCGCCGTTGACCGCGCAGAGACCCGGCTCGATTGCCACACCGACCTTAGATCAGCCAAGATAAGCGAGCTGGAAACGGACCCCCGTTGTGCAATCCATATTTGGAATCCCAAGCGAAAGCTTCAGATGCGCATCGGCGCGACCGCAGAGCTTCAGGCGGGGGCGGATGTTGATGATGTGTGGCAGCGTGTCCCTGAGGTTTCGCGCCATGCTTATGGTGGCACGCATCTGCCAGGCGCGCCGATTGATGATCCAACTGATTTCGAACCTGCGCCAGAGCGAACCCGATTTGGCGTCGTGATGCTCGGTCTCCACAGTGTGGAAACGCTCTGCCTCGCGCCGGATCGGCATTATCGTGCACTTTACCTCAAAGAGGACGATTGGAGGGGGCAATGGCTGGCGCCTTAGAGCTTTTTCGGGCGCGCCTGTGCTGGTTTAACCGGGGACCCGAAATTCATGACAATGACATGGAACCCATCTATTTTGAGGATGGGGGCCTGCTTGTGCGTGCAGGAAAGATCGTATGGTCCGGTGCCTGGGAAGACAGGCCTGATGATACACGAGGTGTCGATTATGTGGATCACCGGCCTTTTTTGATCATGCCGGGGTTTGTCGACCCACACATCCACTTCCCACAATTGCAGATTGTTGGCAGCTATGCGGGTTCGCTCCTGGAATGGCTGAATACTTACACATTTGTTGAGGAACAGCGTTTTGGCGACGCAACGTTTGCGGCACAAATGGCGGATCGTTTCCTGGACCAACTGATCGCGCATGGGACAACGAGTTGTGTCGCTTTTGCTTCGGTACACAAGACGTCGGCGGAAATGCTCTTCACTGCTGCCGAAAAACGCAACATGCGGGTGGTGACCGGCAAGGTGATGATGGATCGCAATGCGCCTGACGCGCTTCGCGATACGCCGCAATCGGGGTATGATGATACAAAGGCGCTGATTGAAACGTGGCATGGTCGTAACCGCTTGGAAGTCGCCATCACGCCCCGTTTTGCGCTGACATCAACCGAGGCGCAAATGGAAGTCTCAGGCCGCTTGGCGTCTGAGTTTCCACAGTGTTTGATCCAAACGCACCTGTCTGAAAATCAAGCCGAAATTAATATGGCGACATCGCTCTTTGCGTGGGCGAAAGACTATGCTGACATCTACGCCCACTATGGTTTGCTGACGCCAAAGAGCCTGATGGGGCATTGCATTCATTTGAATGACCGTGAGGTTCAATGCCTTGCGGAAGCTGGTGCGGTCGCCGTTTTCTGTCCGACCTCCAATTTGTTCTTGGGCAGCGGATTGTTCGACCGTCAGCGCATTGTAGCTGCCGGTGTACGAACGGCCATCGCTACCGATATTGGCGGCGGCACCTCCTGGTCGCTATTGCGCACACTCGACGAGGGATACAAAGTCCTCAACAGTCAGGGACAGCGCTGGCATCCATTTGCCACTTTTGCGCAGGCGACATGCGGTAACGCGCAGGCGATCGGGATGGGCGAGAAGATCGGCTCGTTGGCGGCCGGTTTTGAAGCCGACTTCATCGTGCTTGACGCGCGCGCGACCGACGCAATGGCGTTGCGCATGGAACGCATAGAGACATTGGCGCAAGAGTTGTTTGTTCTTCAAACCATGGGTGACGATCGCGCGATCCATCAAACCTATATCGGTGGGCGCGCTGCGAAAATTGTCGCTTAAAACCAGCAAATGGGTACTTTGGCTTGCACTGCGATTGTGCCACACTTGGTCAGGATTGTGATTTGGGAGCTGACGAAATGAAACACATGCGAAAACGAATTCTTGCAGCGGGTTTGATTGTATCTTCGTTCGGTATTGTACCGGCAAATTCTGAGAGCATTACCGGTATTGCCGGCGCCTACGATGTCGCTTTTGCCGGGTGCGGTTGGTATGTGGTTCTGGGTTGCAGCCAGAATTTTAACGGCAGTACGCAGACCATGAACCGCCTGGGTGGCCCGTTCGCTGGCGGCGGGGCGGGGCTGAAAGTTGCCAACACAAATGAGTACCCGAATTTCCGTAATGGCTGGTATTGTGTTGTCGATGGGCCGTATTTTACGCAAGGCGAAGCGCAATCAATTGCGTGGCGTGAGGCAGTGCCGGACGCTTATGTCAAGAACGGCTGCTGATCACCGGCTCCATCACTCGACGGTATAACCCACGTCAGCGCACGCTTTCGTTAGCGTGTGCCAGAATGATTTGGCAAAAGACCGGAAGATGATGATGTCAAACGTGTTTTCATCTTCGCGCCAAATCTGGGCGGTGATGCCATGATGGCTGGTCGCAAGGCCGGATTTTTCCCCCATTATGGGAAAATCGATAGCAAATAGTTTTGACAGCACCCAAACCACCTTCTTGCCGCGTATGCGCAGCACGGTGCGGCCGTGTGATAGGTCGACAACACTGCCATGATCGTCGACACCACGTTCCACGGTTTTGGGCATCTTGTCGTCATCGCTGACCACGACCCAGCGTGCCGGGGCATACTCGAAGGCAATCGCCTTATGCGGGATCAGCGCGCGAACTGTTTCAACTTGATCCGGCCAAGCGGCAACCTCACATATGGCTCGGCCAAATATTTCCCTCACTGTAACGCCGATCGCGCCGTCGGTTGTTGGATAGGTTCCCCTGTTCGACACGGATAGAAGTGGGGATTTTGCTTTGCCCGCTATGATGGGCGAAAAATCAAATACGTCAGACATGCATGCGCGTTCCGTCAGGGTCGATCATATGGTGGGAAACAATTTCAACCGGCAGGTGGGAACCTGTGCGCACAGGGTCTGTTGTAAACAGGCGCTTACCGATATGGGACTTGCCGTTTTCCAGCAACGCAAGTGCAATATAATTCTTCATCTCTGACGAGTAGCACACGGCCGTCAGGTGGCCAAGTGATCGGCCTGGATCAGCCGGGTTGTCGCTTGATACAAGATGGCTGCCGCCTTGGAGTTTTGACCCGTTGATCGACTTGACGCCCACAAGCGTCCAACGGTTTTCGTCAATCAAACCTTCCCGGTCCATCATGGCGGAACCCACAAAAGGTTTTTTCGTTGACAACATCCAGTTCAAATGAAGATCACGCGCGGTTGTCCGACCGTCGATTTCCGCGCCGGTCACATGTCCCTTTTCGATACGCAGCGTGCCCAGCGCTTCCAAACCATAGGGCGTTATGCCCCAAGGTTGACCGGCCTTCACCAAAGCGTCCCACATCGTTTCACCATGGTGCGCGCCACAATAGACCTCGAAGGCCAGCTCGCCGGAAAAGGATAAGCGGCAGATCATCACCGGGACGCCGTCAATGTCTCCTTGAACAATGCCCATGAACGGCAGAGCTCCATTGTCCACCGCCGTACCGTTCACGCAAGACGCCAACACATCGCGCGACCTTGGTCCGGCAATGGCAATGCCTGCCCAGTGATCCGTCACGGAGGTAAGATGAACCCGCAAATCTGACCAATGCACCGCAAGCATCTTCTCCAGGTGCTGCATCACCGGTCCCGCGTTAGCGGTAGTTGTCGTCATCAGAAAATGGTTTTCGCCCAAGCGCCAAGTTGTCCCGTCATCCATCGCAAAACCGTCTTCGCGCAGCATCAAGCCGTAACGCGCTTTGCCAACAGGGAGTTTTGCAAACCCGTTTGTGTAAACCCGGTTGAGTAACTCGGCGCAGTCGGGTCCTTGAATGTCGATTTTGCCGAGCGTCGAAACGTCGACCATACCAACTTGAGTGCGTACCGCGCGCGCCTCGCGGACATAGGCCTGCTCTACGGTTTCGCCGGGTTGATTGTAGCTTTCGGGGCGCATCCAAAGGCCTGCCTCATACATGCGTGCGCCCAATTGAACATGATTTTCGTGCATCGGTGTCAGCCGCTCGGGCAGGAGATCGCCGAAGCGTTCGCTTGCAATAGAGCCGATTGAAACTGCGGTAAATGGCGCGCGGAACCGCGTAGTTCCCACATCCGGGATCGGCTTGCCCAAGGCATCGGCCATGATGGACAGGCCGGGCACGTTTGATGTTTTGCCCTGATCTGTTGCCATGCCGAGCGTCGTATAGCGTTTCAATTGCTCCACCGACATAAAGCCCTCGCGGTGCGCCAGGCGTACGTCATCGGCTGTCACATCATGCTGGAAATCCACAAACGCCTTGCCCGGATGATTGACTTGGAGAACGGGTGCCGGCTCTTTGGCAAGGCCATCACCAAAATCCATGTCGCCTGCCGCGGCGCCGTGGATGGACCAACCGCCGCCTACCATCGGGGCGCGAAAGGCCTGCAAGGCTTCATCCCAGAAGGGCTTGGCACCTTTTTGCGAGGCCAGATGAACAACCGGCGACCAACCGCCCGATACGAGTAGCGTGTCGCATGCGATCTGTTCTGATGCACCGGTCGGCGTGTTTGTTTTGTCATGCATCCGCGCGACGTTGACCGATCTTAGCCGTCGATTGCCATCGGTTTTGATGACCGCATGTCCCGCCCAAATTTTTGTGCCGGCGCGAGCGGCAAGCGCCTCGGGTTTTTCGCCTACCTGCGTGCGCACATCGATGACAGCCACCAGGTGAGCGCCAAGTTTCTTCAGCTTTGCCGCCACCGCATACGCGCTGTCATTGTTGGTGAAAAGTGCGATCTTGCGGCCCGGTATGCAGCCATAATTCTCGCCGTATGACGCCGCAGCGGATGCGAGCATGACGCCAGGCCGGTCGTTGCCTGGGAAAACGATAGGTCGTTCGTAGGCTCCGGTGCACAGCGCAACATGATCTGCGCGAATGATCCAATAGCGATGGCGCGGAAGATCGATGTTCGCGCGAGGCGTGTGGTCGGTTACCCGCTCCACCGCAGCCAAAACATTGCCGTCGTACCAACCCCAAACAGTGGTCCGATTAAGCACCACAACGCCAGCGTTCTGGAGCTTTTCACGCCGTTTCTCCGACAGCGCATTAGCGGACTGTTCGCACAAAATGACACGTTTGCCTGTTTGTGCGGCCGCCAGAGCCTTGGCCACGCCCGCAGCACCGCCCCCAACGACAAGTTCATCACAAAACGCATTCATGCGCTCGTATCGGCTCTTGTCGGGTTGCGTGCCGGCTCTGCCCAAACCGGCCGCACGGCGTATGAAATGCTCGCAAAACATCCAAAAGCGCGTGCCTTTGAGCGGGCCGATCACCGGACCCATAAAGGTCTTGTAGTAAAAGCCAGCTGCCAGTGCTTTGCCAGCAAGCTGGTTGACCGCCATCAGGTCGAAATTCAGCGATGGCCAGCGGTTCTGACTTTCGACGGCCAAACCTTCGAAAATATCAATGTCGGTGGCGCGTATATTGGGCTCGCGTGACCGGCTGCGCACAACAGTAAACAGCGCATTTGGCTCCTCATTTCCCGCCGCAAAAAGACCGCGCGGGCGGTGATATTTGAACGAGCGTCCGACGATAGTGACGCCATTGGCCATCAACGCCGACGCCAAACTGTCGCCCTTAAAGCCGAAATATTGGCGGCCGTCGACGGTGAAGCCGATGGTCTCGGAGCGGTCAACCGCCGAGCCGTCTTTGGAAAGGCGGTAGCCGCTCATGGGCTGATCTTTTCAATGTTGTTAATCACGTGGCTCACGGTGTCACGCGTGACGATCATAAAGCTGCGGCAACCGCCGGTGTGCTGCCACAGTTCACGATGCTGCCCGGCGATGTTGCTGCGGTCATAGACCCAGCTGTTCCAGTCGCCGCTGTTTTTCAGAGCAGGTTCCGGACGCTTTTTCGCATGTTCAGCATCGCCGTGATACGTGAACTCGGCTAGATCGCGAAGACCGCAATGAGGGCAGTTAATGCGCATGGCTCAATGCTTCCAGGGTGTTGCGCCCTGTCCCTTTTCGTCGATGACATAGCCGCGATAGAATCGCTCCAAAGAGTAAGCGGAGTTGAAAGGGTGCGGCTCGTCTTTTGCGATGGTGTGGGCAAAGCACCAGCCTGAAGCGGGCGTTGCCTTGAAACCGCCATAGCACCAACCGGTATTCAGATACATGCCGGGCAGGGGGCCGGTCGTGATGATGGGCGAGCCGTCCATGGACATGTCCATGATGCCGCCCCAAGAGCGCAAGAGCCGAACTTTTGCAAAGGCCGGAAACAGTTCAACCAACTCGCTCATGACGTCTTCAACCACAGGCAGGTTGCCGCGCTGTGCATAGGAATTGTAGCCGTCAATATCTCCGCCGAAGACGAGCGACCCCTTGTCCGATTGCGAGACGTATAGATGACCGCCGCCAAAGGTGACCACGCAGTTCAGACAAGGTTTCAGACTTTCCGACACAAAGGCTTGGAGCACATGACTTTCAATGGGCAGTGCGTTGATGCCTGCCGTCTTCAGGACATGACTTGTTGATCCGGCGACGGCGACACCGATTTTGCGCGCATGGATGCGGCCGCGTGACGTATCGACACCGACGATCTGATCGCCATCACGTATGAAACCGGTCACCTCACAGTTTTCGATGATGTCCACACCGCGTTGATCGGCGGCGCGCGCGTAGCCCCAGGCCACAGCATCATGTCGAGCTGTGCCGGCGCGCGGTTGTTCCAAACCGCCCAGGACCGGAAACCTTGATGGCCCGTCCACGTTCAAGCCCGGCATGCGTCTTTTCAGTTCCGGCGGGCGCACAAAACGTGCGTCCACGCCTTGCAACAGCATTGAATTGCCGCGTCTTGCATGATCATCTTCTTGTGCGGGCGTGTGGAACAAATTGATGATCGAGCGCTGCGAGAACATCACATTGTAATTGAGTTCATGCGACAGGCCTTCCCACAGCTTCATCGAATGCTCGTAGAAGGGGGTGTTGGCGCGGAGCAGATAATTCGAACGCACAATCGTCGTGTTGCGCCCAATATTTCCTGAACCAAGCCAGCCTTTTTCAACGACCGCGACATTGGTAATGCCGTGTTCTTTTGCCAGATAGTAGGCGGTCGCCAACCCATGCCCGCCGCCGCCTACAATGATAACATCATAGCCGGGCTTGGGATTGGCCTTGCGCCATGCAGGCTCCCAATGCCGATTGCCGGTCAGCGCGTTGCGTAAAATGGCGAGCGAAGAATAGCGGGCCATGATCCTGTTCATTTTTCTTTGCAGTGTGAACCAGACCAGTCGTGAATGCACGCCAAATTCCCGCCGCGTTTTTGTTTGCATGCGACGATAACGCTTTGCGATTGGAAGCGATATGCTATGGGGACGTCATGCTCGTGATCCGTTTATTTGCCGGCCTATTTTTCTTGTTGGTCAGTTTCGTGCCCGCGTTTTCACAGGCGCCCCAATCCGACCTTGAAATCGACATCGAAAAGCTGGTTCGAGAAGTCCAGTCTTACGAAAATCTCTTCCAGGAAAATCTTGATCGCGAAGATGGTTTGGTCAATCTGGCCAGTGATCTGGTTACGATGCAGCGAGAAGCCCTCGAGTTTGGCGTCGAGCTGACCGAGATCGTGGTCAGCGCTCGTGCCAGGCTTGATCAACTTGGACCTGTCCCCGGTGAGGGCGAAACGCCAGAGCCGGAACTGATCACCAATGAACGCACAGCGCTGGCAGACGAACGGGCGAGCGCCAACTTGCTGATTGGTCAGCTTGAAGATGCGACCATTCTTGCCACGCAGCTTTTGGACGATATTGCGGAACGGCGGCGGCAATTGTTCGCTGAAACGCTTTCCCAACGCTATGACATCAGGGCTGCCTTTGCCGGAGATTTGTGGACGGATATTCAAGATCGCTCGTCACGCCTCAACCGGCGTGTGACGTCCTGGATCAGTTTCACCTTCCGGACCAAACCGACCACTGCGCTGATGGCCATCTTCCTTTCAGTCATTTTCGGCATGCTGGCGCTCTACGTTTCGCGATGGGTTTTTGCCGGATGGCTGAAGCGTGATCGTGTTCATAATGCGCCCACTTTTTTTGCGCGCCTGACAGTCGGCTTTTGGTTCACACTCTTGCCGACCTTCACCTTTTGGCTGTGGCTTGCTGCAACCTACGGTGCCTTTGATGGGCTCAATGTCTTGCGTCCTGATATTGCTGAGTTGGCACAGATTTTATTTGCCGGCCTCGCCATTTTGTTTTTGGTCGTGCAATTGTCCGGGGCGGTGTTTGCACCTTACGTTCCCAATTGGCGGCTCATCAATGTGCCGCAACGTTCCGCTGTACTGCTTCATTCGCTTACGATCTTGATGGCATTGGTTGTGGTGGCCGATGCCATTGTCTCGCGCTTCAACCTTGTTTTGGGCGTGTCTTTTCCGATCACCGTCGCCCTTAGTCTGCTGACCAGCCTCGCGGTTGGCACCGTTTTGATTGCCATGGGACGCGTCAAGACAGAAAAGACCGAAGCTGAAGAGGCGGGCACGAGTTGGTCTGACTGGGTGCGTGCGGCCCTGACAATCTCCGGTATCGCGCTTATCTTGACTGCTTTGCTGGGCTTTTTGGGCTTTGCGCGTTTTGCGTCCCAGCAAATTGTGATCACGGGCGCGATATTGTCGACCATGTATCTTGGTTACCGTGCGGCCAGTGCGATCGGGGAGCCCAACGCGCTGGCGCAAACCGGGATTGGCGAGACACTGCGCTCGCGTTATCAGTTTACTGAACGGCGAGTTGATCAGTTCGGGCTGGTTGCCAGTGGTCTGCTCTATCTGGCGGTTCTGGTAATTGGTGCACCGATTGTGGCGCGCGCATGGGGTTTCCGGTGGCCGGAGATTGCCGCGTTTGCCCGCGGGCTGATCACCGAAATTTCCATCGGGTCGATCTCCATTTCTCTGACCGGAATATTGGCGGCATTGGTTCTGTTTGTATTTGGTCTTTGGATCACCCGCATCTTTCAAAAATGGCTTGATGGCACGGTTTTGGAGCGAAGCGGTGTCGAGATCGGCGCGCGCAATTCCATTCGCACCGCTGTCGGCTATGCCGGTGTCGCGCTCGCTGGGCTGTTTGCTGTTTCTGCCGCTGGCATAGACCTCACACAATTGGCGTTTGTCGCCGGTGCGCTATCGCTGGGTATTGGTTTTGGTTTGCAAAATATCGTCAACAATTTCGTGTCAGGCCTTATTCTTCTGGCAGAACGTCCGTTCAAATCCGGAGATATCATCGAGGCTGGCGGCTTTACCGGCACGGTCAACAAGGTGAATGTGCGCGCCACTGAAATAACGACTTTCGATCGTAAAACGCTGATCCTGCCCAACTCGGAGTTGATCAACGGGACCGTCACAAACTGGATTCACAAATCTACCCTGGGTCGGGTGCAGATCCCAGTTGGTGTCTCCTATGACAGCGATGCCAAATTGGTGCACGATATGTTGGTCGAGATCGCCAATGATCACCCGCGTGTATTGTCGAACCCTGAACCCTTTGTCGCCTTTGATAATTTCGGGGATTCTTCGCTCGACTTTGTGTTGTACGCCTATCTGGCGGATATCGGCTTTGGTTTGACGGTCAGAACCGAGTTGCGCATGGCCATCTTGGAACGCTTCAGGGCTGCTGGCATTGAAATTCCGTTCCCGCAACGCGATATCAACATCAAGCAGCCGCAGGTCGAGGCCGCGACAACAACAGTTGACCCTGTTAGCGATTTCGGTGTGATTGACACGGCAAAAACGCGCCAGATCGACGAAGACTAATCCGTTCAGACCCTGTTCAGATGGATTTCGTAAGTTCCGGCAAAGACAGGAGGCGAAATTATGCGTCTTTTAAAGGCATTACTGGTTGGTGCGTCGGTGATCGTGACGATATCTGCAGCATCCGGTGCCAGCATCACAAACGGCGAAGCTGATGCACTTACGCTCGTCGTGACAGAAAAGGGTGAGCGTTCCGAGGTGGTTCTGGCCGTCGGCCAGACCCAGTCCATTTGCCCGTCCGGCTGTTTTGTAACGCTACCAAATGGGGACCGTGTCGTGCTTTCCGGTGGCGAAAGCGTTTCGATTTCCAATGGCCGCGCGATCATCGAATAATGAATAAAAACCGAGCGAATTTATTCATCGTTGATTAACGCTGTCGCCTGAACGTGGCGCGTATACCAATCTCATAAACCGACTTTCAGCGTTTAGCGTGCTTTGAATGGGCTAGTGTGGAGGCTGGCCATGGATACGCGTGTCAGCGACCGGGCTATTCCGCTGGCGGTCGATTTGGATGGAACATTGATAGCAGGTGATCTGCTCTGGGAGGCAGTCTTTGTGCTTTTGCGCAAGGCGCCTTGGCTTGTCTTCGCATTTCCGTTCTGGCTCGCGAAAGGCAAATCCGTTTTCAAAGACGAGATTTTCTCGCGCGTTGAGCTGGAGCCGGACGCGTTGGCCTATCGTGCTGATGTGATCGAATGGCTCGAAGGTGAAAAGGCCGCCGGGCGTTCCAATATTTTGGCAACTGCGTCTTGCGCGCAAAAAGCGCAGCAAATTGCTGATCATCTGGGGCTCTTTGCGGACGTTGCAGGTTCGGATCGCACGACCAATTTGAAATCGAAGGCAAAGCTCGCTTTGCTTGTCGAAAAGTACGGCGATGGTGGTTTCGACTATGCCGGCAACAGCGCCGATGATGTGGTTCTGTTTGATGCGGCGCGCCGTGCCATTGTGGTTGCGCCAGATCAAGCTGCGCAAAAGTGGGCAGTCGCGCATGACATTACACCGATGGTGGCAGCCGATCGCACGAGCCTTAAAGACGTCATCAAGATGCTTCGGGTTCACCAGTGGGCAAAGAATTTGCTGATTGCGGTTCCGGCGATCCTTGACCACCAATTTTTCCAGTTTGGCAGCCTGCTGGCGATTGCCGGGGCGTTTTTCGCGTTCAGCTTCCTGGCGTCGTCTGTCTACATCTTCAATGATTTGTTTGATCTTGCGATGGATCGAAAGCATCCGACAAAGAGCAAACGCCCGTTGCCTGCGGGTCGTATCATGCCTGTGACCGGTGTCAAAATCGCGCTTGGGTTGATTGTTGCCGCGGCAACGATCAGCTTATTCCTGCCGCCACTTTTTGGCGCTGTGCTGGCTGGCTACTTTGTGATTACAACCGCCTATTCGCTCAAACTGAAGCGCTGGCTCCTGCTAGATGTGCTCACCTTGGCAGGCCTCTACACGGTTCGTGTGATTGCCGGTATTGCGGTTGTAGCGGCGGCACCGTCCTTCTGGCTGCTTGCCTTTTCCACCTTCTTCTTTTTGTCGCTCGCCTTGGTCAAGCGCTATGTCGAACTTGATCACTCAACGATCGGAGAAAAAGAGAGACTGTCCGGGCGGGGTTACAGGCCTGAGGACAAGGAAGTCATCATGCAAGCTGGCATGGCGTCTGCCTTTGCGTCCATCGTGGTTCTGGCGCTTTATCTGGATAGTGAGGCCATATACCAGCTCTACGCACATCCCTGGATGATTTGGCCGCTATGTCCGCTGGTTCTTTACATCATCATGCGCGTGTGGATTTTGGCCAAGCGCAAGGAATTCAACGATGATCCGGTGGTCTTTATCTCCACCGATTGGCGTAGCCAGATGATGGTCGGTTTTGGCGCGTTGCTCATGTTGATCGCCGGTTTCTACCCCCCGGTTTCGTGAGATGACCGATTCCTGCAACTATGACAGTTTTGGACGGCTGACGCGCGTGGTGCGTTCTGCGGTCGCGGGGCGCGAAGCGATCAGCGACCTTGCCAGCAACCCGGAAAACGCCTTGCTGCCCTATGGCAACGGCAAGTCCTACGGAGACAGTTGTCACAACAATCAAGGTGTTCTCGCCGATATGGCGTCGATGAACCGCATATTAGGTTTTGACCCCAACACCGGGATTATTGATGTTGAGCCGGGCGTCATGTTGCACACGATTATTGACCTGGTTGCTCCCCATGGATGGTTTCTGCCGGTTACGCCCGGAACGCGTTTTGTGACCTTGGGCGGCGCGATCGCCAATGATGTGCACGGCAAAAACCATCATCGACAAGGCACCTTGGGATGTCATGTCGAGGCGATTACGCTGTTGCGTTCAACGGGTGTATTTCACCTGTCGGCGGCCGAAAATGCAGACCTGTTTTCAGCGACAATCGGCGGCATGGGTTTAACTGGCATCATCACGCATGCACGGCTGAAACTGATGCGGGTCGGATCGCCCGATGTCATTGAGACACGGATGCCATTCACCAGCCTTTCTCAATATTTCGAGCGCGCCGAAGCTGAGGATGAGGCCAATGAATATGCTGTCGCATGGCTTGATCAACTAAACGGAGAGCGCGGTGTGTTGATGAGTGCTAACCAGGCTGACGGAGGTGAATTCACACCTTGCGCTCATAAGCCGAAAATATCGGTGCCTTTTGATTTGCCGTTTAATGCACTCAATGGCTGGAGCCTTCGCGCGTTCAACTCGCTCTTTTTTGCGGCCAAGTCCCGCGGTGCCGGCAAGCCGCAACGTGCCAGCTGGCAAAGCTATTTTTATCCACTTGATGCCGTTGGAAACTGGAACCGTCTCTATGGGCCGCGCGGGCTGTTTCAGCACCAATCGGTGATCCCGTTTGACGCCGCTGAAGAGGCTGTACCCGCGCTCTTGCAGGCGTCACGTGCGGCAGGCGAGGCGTCTTTCCTCACAGTCCTGAAGCGTTTCGGCGCGGTGGAATCCCCGGGCTTGCTGAGCTTTCCGACGCCTGGCTATACGCTAACACTCGATTTTCCCAATCGCGGCGCATCCACGCTGGCGCTGCTTGACCGTCTGGACGCGATCACTCTCGGCGCGGGCGGGCGCATCAATCCCTATAAGGATGCGCGAATGGCAGCTAACACTTTTAAGCGGGGTTTCCCGCAATGGGTGACGCTCGAAGCGCTGCGTGACCCGGTGATCATGTCGGACTTTTGGCGTCGCACAGTTCTTAACCATAGCGACGAAGAACAAGTGTCCAGAAGCGGGAATAGATCGCATTTGAACGAAAAAGTTAAGCAATCCCTAACAGAGGTTTCCTAAGCGAAATACAGGGAAACAAAGGGTTGGTGATGAAATATCTACCGTTCATCCTGTTTACGGTTTTAACCAATGCTGCCGCGCAACTCATGCTCAAACAGGGCATGATGACGCTTGCGCCATCGATTCTAGCGCAAAACAACATCTTCCTGAAGTTGCTTTTCATCGTGTTCTCGCCGTGGGTCTTCTTCGGACTTTTCACCTTCGTGATTTCAATGGCGAGCCACATGTTTGTCCTATCGAAAGTTGATCTGTCGTTTGCGTTCCCGTTTTTGTCGCTCGCCTATGTGGCGGTCGCGTTACTCGCTTGGCAGCTCTTTGGTGAAGAGCTCGGCGGCTACAAAATTGCAGGCATCGCCTTTATTTGCATCGGCACTGCGCTGATTGCGCAGTCCGGTTCGCCTCTCTCAAAGCAACAAGGCGGCGACCTTGCAGCTCCTTCTCAAGCCACACCATCTGAGGTGCAATCATGAAACATGTCATCTTTGGTGGCGATGGCTTTGTCGGCCGCTATCTGGCGCAGGATTTGGTCGAGCGCGGTCATGATGTGCTGGTTGCAGATGTCCGCAAGTCACCGCTGCCGCACTACGCCAAGGCGAAACATGTTCATTGCGATGTCACCAACTCGGCATCTGTTGCCGGCGTTGATGTTGAGGCCCAGGACATGGTCTACAATCTGTCAGCGATGATGCTGTCGCCGATCCAGACGCGCATCAACCGCTATCCGTTTTTCTATCCGGTCAACACATTTGGCGCTGCTAACATCATGGCGCGTGCGGCTGCCAGTGGTGCATCCAAAATGGTGCAGTACACGACCGATATGGTCTACGGCCACACAGTGCAATCACCACAGGATGAAGCCCACCCAATCAAGCCAATCGGTCATTATGGCGGGTCCAAAGCCCAGACCGAGGATGTCGCCCAAAGTTGGCGCGATCGAGGCATGAACATAACCATTGTGCGTCCGCGGCTGATTATCGGCCCGGGCCGTCTCGGTATTTTGGGCAAATTGTTCAAGCTCATCGACATGAATTTGCCCGTGCCGATGATCGGTGCCGGAAAGAACCCGTATCAGTTCATTTCAGTCTTTGACTGCGCCGAGGTTGCGCGTCTGGCTTGGGAAAATGGCTGCCCGAACAAGGAATATAATCTGGGTTCTGACAATCCGCCCCCGGTGAAGAAGCTGCTTGGCGATCTGATCAAATCCGCAGGGTCGAAATCCATTTTGGTGCCGACCCCCGGTTTTGCTGTCAAATGGACTTTGGGCGCCCTCGACTGTCTGAACGTGCCGATCATGGACCCGGAACAGTACATGATCGCCGACGAGTTCTGTGTGCGCGATACGACGGCCGCCAAGACTGACTTTGGCTGGTCTCCGAAGTTTCGCGACGAGGACATGCTCCGCGAAGCCTATGCCGAGTACCGCAAAGCAAAAGATGCCGGTGTTGATGTCGGCAATTCAACGGTCGTTGCGGCCGAATAACCGCCAAGGATGAGATGAGACGGATGCTGGACTTTTTAACACGCAAAAAACGCCAACAATTGGCTGACGCGCCCGCCATGACGATGCCCCAAAGCGCAACGCTGGATGCGCTGCCGGAACGTGTTGAGAAGCCCGAATTGATTTCGGTGGAAGATGCCAAGGCGTTGGATGTCTCCACCATCAAGAAGCTGTTTTCCGACCACTACAATCCCGGTCAACTTCACTTCATGAAGCTATTGGGTTTCGACAAAATCAAAGTCGAGCGCGCTGAAGGCATGCACTATATCGACCAGAAAGGTCGCAAGATTTTGGACTTTTTTGGCGGCTTTGGTTCGCTGGCCCTCGGTCACAATCATCCGCGTATCACTCAAGCGCGCAAAAAATTTCAAGATGAGCAGCGCCACGAAATTGCGATGGCTTTCATGAGCCAGTATGCGACTGCGCTTGCGCATAATCTGGCACAGGTTTCGCCTGGCGATCTCGACATGGTTTTTATCGGTTCTTCCGGCTCAGAAGCAATGGAAGCAGCCCTAAAAGTTGCCGAACGTGTGGCCGGAGCCAAACGGCCGATGGTGATGTATGCCGAGAACTCGTTTCACGGCAAAACCAAGGGTGTTCTCTCCATCACCGACGGCCCGCTTTATCAAGGTGAATTCGCCCTGTTGGACAATGGCGTTAAGGTGCCGTTTGGCGATATCGAAGCGGTTGAAAAAGCCTTTAAGGCGCATCCGGAAATTGGCGTGGTTTGTTTTGAGACCATTCAAGGCGGAGGCGGCATTAACACGGCATCTACGGAATTTTGGCAAAAGCTGCGCGCGCTTTGCGACGAGCACGACGTAATCTGGGTTGCCGACGAAGTGCAGTGTGGTGTGGGCCGCACGGGTCGCTTCTATGCCTTTGAACATTATGGGGTGGTGCCGGATGTGACCGCTGTTGCCAAGTCGCTCGGTGGTGGAAAGGCGGCGATGGCAGCGATGATTGCCAAGCGCGACATTTACATGAAAGCCTATGGCACGCCGAAGACTGCTTTGATCCACGCGGCGGCGACATTCGGTGGCATCGGCGAAGGATGCATCACGGCCATTGAGACCATCGACACACTTTACGATGAAGACCTGATCAACAACGCGGCCGAGACTGGTGCTTATCTGAAATCTGAGTTGAAGCGGCTGCAGGAAAAATACCCGACCATCATCAAGGATGTGCGTGGGCAGGGCTGCATGATCGGGTTGGAGTTCCAAGACTTTTCGCAAACGCTTCCGGCAGTTTTGCGCCCCGCCGTTGCGGTGCTTGATGACAAGCTCAAGGGTTCGCTTTCCGGCTTTATCGGTGCGTTGTTGCTGCGTGATTATGACGTGTTGGTCGCGTTTACGGAGTATAACCGCAATGTTGTTCGGCTTTTACCACCGCTGATCGTACAGCGCGAACATGTCGATCAACTTACTAGTGCGATGGATGATCTTTTGGGCCGCGGTGTTATCGCGATCGTCAAAGACTTTATCGCTTCACAAGTGAAGTAGGAGCCCTGATGGTCGCCGCACTTGTTGAAGAGATCAATGTCTACTCGTTGGCTATCGGCGAATGGTTGCTGCGTCGGCTGGGTTCTTTTGCGGCGCTGATCGGCTTTTGCCTGCTTGTCGCCTTTACGCTGACAGTAGCGGCAGCTGGCTGGTTTTTTCCCATCAACAATTGGGACATGCTGGCCTATCTGGCGTCTGCGCATGAAGCCACTGGAGTGACCGATCCAGTAGCGCTGCACGCTTACGCCTATGAAACGATGCGTGCCAATATCTCACAGGGAGACTTTACGGTTCTCACGCAGGATCGTGAATACCGCATCCGCCAGTACGCTGACCCTACTGCGTTCAGCACCATGCTTGGCTTTTACCGCGTAAAACTCTTTTATGTTCAAACCGCAGCCTGGCTTTCCGGTTTCGTGGACGGCTACACGGCGCTGAAGATTTTGTCGGTTGTGCCGAGCCTTCTCATCGGCTTCATCGTTACGCTGTGGCTCGCAACAGAACGGGCTTTGCACTTGGCACCCTTGGCGATTGCGCTGCTGATCGCGGCTTTGTTTGGCGACATTTCGCGCGAAGGCACGCCAGATGCGATTTCTTCCTTCACCTTTATCGCTGCCATCTTCGCGTTTTTGGCGCGTCGGGAAGGGCTGGTCTTTGGGCTTCTTGTTCTAACCTTCCTGGCGCGCCCTGATCATCTTGCCTATGTCGGTGTCCTGATGGTCGTTTCGCTTATATTGGGTCAGCGATCATGGGGCACGATTGCCGCCTTTTTCGTATCGCTAGCTTTGTATGTGCCGATAACGAAAGCGGGCGGACATCCCGGTTGGTGGGTTCACTTTTACTTCACGCATGTGGAATTTGTGCCCACGCTGACCGGGTTTGATCCTGACTTTTCCATTGTGACCTATTTGAAGAGCCAGGTTCGCGTTTTGGTGCGTTCGCTGGTTGAAGAGACGTGGCTTGCAGTGATGATCATAGGCTGCTTTGCGTGGTGGCAAATGGTGCTTCGCGGGGTTCGTCTTTCAAATCGTGACACTTGTATTCTCGTGTCGACCGTCTTGGCAATTGGTGCAAAGCTGTTTGTCTTCCCGTTGCATGAAACCCGCTTCTGGTTTCCTTACCTGATCGTTTTCGGCATGGTCTTGATCGGTGCCATGCGCGACTTTGAGTTTCTCCCGAAAGCGGGGAGCCGCGGCCATGGCTGATGTGACAAATATCCCGGAGGTCAAATCGTTTAGCCTGCGCGCGCTTGTCCGTGCACTTGTTGCCTTTGCCTTCAAGCTGATTTGCCGGGTATGGGATGTGGTGGCGCCCATTGTGGCCGCCTTGTCGATTGTCGGGTTTCTTGCCGTGATGCTGATGATCGATTGGCTGAGGCCCATCCACAATTGGGACACGCTAGCTTATCTTGGTGTCGTTGCCCGCGACTGGCTAGGCATGGCTGACCCGCAAGCGATCCATGCCTATGCCTACGATACCGTCAGAGCGGCTGTGTCGCCCGAAGCATATGCCGAACTGATACAGATGGACGACTATCGCCTGCGCCAGTTCAACGATCCTGCGGCGTTTAATTCCATGCTGGGCATGTATGATGTCAAATGGGGATATGTGGCCTTGCTGGCACTGTTGGGACCGCTTGTTGGAGCCTATGAAGCCGGGTTCGTCATTAATGCGCTCGCTGCCACTATTTTGGCGACATCGCTGATCTGGTGGTTTACCAAAAATGAGCTTCTTCCTTTGGCGTTTGTCGCGCCGGCACTGATGATGATCAGCAATGTGGTCGGGTTCGGTACAGCTGATATTCCCGACTTTCTGGCTTTCGCGCTCATCGTTTCCGGTGTGCTGTTGCTCGACCAAAAGCACGAGCTTGCGGGCCTTTTGAGCCTGTGTCTGGCCGTTCTGGTTCGTCCTGACACGATAGCCTTTCTCGGCGTTCTGATGGCGATGACCTGGTTCTTTGCCGATCGTTTTTTCGTCAAGACGGCCATCGCTTTCGGCGTCTCTCTCCTGGTTTATCTTGTGATCAAAAATGCGGGGACTCATCCTGGTTGGTGGGTCCATGTATGGTTTTCCACCTATCGCTATGAGCACACGCTTGAAGGGTTCGATCCCGGCTTTTCGGTTATTGTCTATGTGACGGGTTTTGTCTGGAACCTGGTGCGCGGAGCACTGGAAAATGAATGGTTGGGCATTATTGCGTTGATCGCCATGGGTTGGGGTTTGATGCAGCGTTCCGGCTTGCTGATGAGTACGCGCCGAACGACCTTGATGGCGGCTCTTTTGATGGGCGCTGTCGCAAAATATGTTGTTTTTCCGATCCACGACACACGTTTTTACATTGCCTTGCTATTCCCCGCTGCGCTGATCTTGTTTGCTGAAGCAGGTTTGCGACTCGGCGCGCTGCTCAAGCCATCTGTCATCGGTGAAAGGGCAGCGTTGTGAGTGCACCGGCTACCAACGGTATGATGCGTCTGGGACGACGCGCGATATCGACTGTCTCACCGGCCTTGGCGGATCGGGTTTGTGTTACACTTGGCGTTCTGCTGGTTCTTGCAATTGCGGCTTTTGGGATTTTACGGCCCGCCTACAATTGGGATATGCTCGCTTACGTCGCTGCTGCCCTCGATGGTCGGCATGAAACGGCAGAGACGCTGCATGACGAAGCCTGGTCAGTGATGCGCGAAGGCGCCAATCCCGTTCAATGGCAGGATTTGACAGCGGCAAATCCCTATAATGTCGCCAATTATGAAAATCCGGCGGCACTTCAGTCTCAATTGGTGATGTTCCACGTCAAACCGCTTTATGTGTGGTTCATTCAAGCGCTGGAGCCACTTCAGGGCATAGGGCATGCCGCGATTGCCGCCAGTTGGCTGCCAGGTTTGGCCGTCGGTTTTTTCACGCTCTGGTGGATGGCCCGTGCGGGTCAGGCGCAATCGATACCCTTTGTCGTGCCGGTCTTTGTGATGGGTGACTATTTTCATATGGCCACCCATGTGGTGCCCGACATGCTGCATGCGATGATCGCGCTGCCGGCGTTATTCATGCTTTGGAAGGGGCGTGATTGGGCTGCGGCGGCTCTTTTGGTAATGGCATGTATGGTTCGGCCCGACAGCATCATTTTAACATTTGCAGTTCTGCTTGTTGCCCCATTTTTCGGGATCCGGCTACTGCCGGTTGTGCTCGCATTTGTGTCGGGTCTGGTGGTGGTGAAACTGATTGCTTCCACCTACGATCATATTGGTTGGTGGCCCCATTTTGTGTTCTCTACGGTCGAACTGCAGGCGATCGTGACAGGCTTTAATCCTGAATTTTCCGTCAAAACACTTATCACTGGTTATGTACGTGGTATGTCGGTGGCGTTCCAACACTCCGAATGGGTCTGGCTTGCGGCGTTATTGGTTGGTGCGCGTCTGGTGGCGCTATCCTGTGGCCTCATGGGTGACCGGCGCGCGGAAGCTGTCTTTGCCGCATGCCTTTTGGGGCTGGGCGGGAAATTTGTCAGCTTCCCGCTACCCGATGACCGGTTTTACTTTATTTTCATTGCCGGTATGGCGATCAGCGCCGCCCTGATCATCAAACCAAGGTTTGTACGCTGACCATTTAAGGGGCTTTGGTCCGCTCAATCATCGTATTGACGACCCGGAAAAGCATTATTTCCGGTGGCACTTTGCGACACTCGCCAATGGTTGCCTCAAAAATTTTGGTAGCGCCGACCGTTTCAACAATGCCGACAAAGCTCTCCTCGCGCACGGCCGTCGCCATGCTCCATGAGCCGAGGACCCAACCGACGACTTGACCAAATTCGGCCGGCGGCCGCTTTTCTGCGATCTCAATGACCTTGCCGCACTGCCAACGGCCTGCGCCCATGTTAAAGCCTTCTGAAAGTGATGTATTAATTTCTGCCATGGCTGTTGTGCTCAAAGCACACAACGCAAAAAGGGAATAAACAAAACGCCGCATAAAAATATCTCCTGACGACCAATCCGGCCAATGCGCGGTATGTCAGGACGATAAAAACGGAGATTGTATGTCTATGAGCGCGGGTTGATGTTTTCCGGATCATAAAGTGGTTCGTAACCGATACCGGCGACTTCTACGGGAAAGTGTTCTCCGAAATATTCGATCATCAAGCCATTACCTTTGATCGCCTTGTCGTGCGGCAGATAGGCAAGGGCGATGTTTTTGCCGACAGACGGGCCGTAGGCGATGGACGTGGTGAACGATCTGCGTCCGAGTTCATCTACCAACACTTCGCCGCTCTTGTGATCCATGACGGGGCAGGTTCCCACGGGGTAACGCGCCACACCTCTTGAATCGATATTGTCGGTGACCACCAGCGTGCACAAGGTTGCGGTTTGCTGGTTGCGCGCGCGATGCTCCAGATAAGCGGCTTTGCCGACAAAGTCCGCATCCTTGACTTTGGGTCGGGCCAGATCTGCTTCCAGCAAGTTATATTCCGTCAACAGGTCGGCATTTTGCAGGCGAAGCGATTTTTCCATGCGTCGCGTGTTGGCGTAGGTCTCGACGCCGAATGCCATGATGTTGAGTGCGCGCAGCGCGTCCCAAACGGCGAGCCCATCTTCATAAGCCATATGCAATTCAAAGCCCTGTTCGCCGACATAGGAGATGCGCAAGGCGGTGACGTGTTTCCCGGCGATGGAAAGAGATTTCATCGTGGCAAATGGGAAATTCTCATGCGAGAGCCCCTCAGGCTCATCAAGCAACTTGCTCAGGCTTTCACGCGCGTTCGGGCCCCAGATGCCGATGGTGATGTGTTCCTCGGTCTTGTCGACAATTGACACATCCATGCCAAGTTCTTCCGCTTTTTGGCGCATGTAGACCAGATCGCGGGGGCCGGCATCTGCGCCATCAACGACGAGGCATTTCTCTTCAAAACGCAGGATCGTAAGGTCGGCGCGCACGCCGCCATCGTCCTGCAGGAAGTGCGTGTAGATACCGCGATTGATGTTCCGCTCGCCGCTGATCTTGGCCACGCAAAGATGTTCGAGGAATGCGACGTGGTCTGGGCCGGACACGTCATAGATGGCGAAGTGGGATAGGTTGACGATGCCCACGGTTTCGCTCATTTCGAGGTGCTCAGCGTTCGAGACACGCCAAAAGTGGCGGTTGTCCCATTCATTTTCGCGCACCGGAACCTTGTTTCCCCACTTCTCCAGCAAGTGTTCGTTGGCGGCATAGCCATGCGCGCGTTCCCATCCGCCCAGTTCCATGAAGTAGCCTCCCAGCTCAACTTCGCGTTCATAAAATGGCGAGCGGCGCACATTGCGTCCTTTGGAGAAGGGTTCGCGCGGATGGACGGCCGGGTTGTAAACTTTCATCGCAGTTTCGGTGCAGCGATCCCAGATATGCTGATCTTCTTTTTGGTGATTGTAGAAGCGGGCATAATCGATCGCGTGGTGGTCGATTTCCGTCTTGCCGTCCGTTATCCAATCCACCAGTAACTTCGCCATGCCCGGGCCGTCCTTGACCCAGATGGCGATACAATACCAAAGGCCCTTGGCCTTCAGGGATTGACCAATGGACGGGCCGCCATCGGTTGTGACCTGCAACAGACCGTTGAACGAGTAGGCCTCATTGTAGCCGAGTTCGCCGAGGATCGGTGTCAGTTCCATGGCGCGTTCAAGCGGCTCCATGATCTGCTCAATGGGCAAGTCGCGCTGGGAGGGAGAGAGGCGGGCCTCTTCTTTTTCCAAGATATCGCGCGGGTGGCAAAGGCGAGGGTTCTTTTCCTCATAATATCCCCACTCGATCTGACCGCCTTCGGGCGTGGAGGGATCGCCGGTATCGCGCATGTAGGCCGAATTGCCCTGATCGCGCAGCAACGGATAGCCGATGTCCTTGCCGGTGCCTTCAAATTCATTGTAGGGCCCAAAAAACGTAAGCGGGTGGTCGATGGGCATGACAGGCAAGTCTTCGCCTATCATATTGGCAATCAGGCGACCCCAAAGGCCTGCGCAAACGATCACATGATCCGCATGGATCGTGCCGCGATGGGTTTTGACCCCTTTGATGCGGCCATCCTCCACAATGAGGTCTTCGCATGGCGTGTTCGCAAAGAGGTTCAGTTTGCCCGTGGCGATCGCTTCATCAATCAGTTCACCGGCAACAGCTTGGGAACGCGGCGCGACCAGACCCGCATCCGGATCATACATGCCGCCTTGAACCTGATCCTCTTCAATGAGCGGGAAGATCTCTTTGATCTCCTTGGGGTCAACATAGCGCACGGGCGTACCAAATGCCTTGCCGGATGCGATCTTGCGATGGATTTCCGCCATTCGGTTATCATCGCCAACCCGGGCGACTTCCAACCCACCCACCTTATCGTAGCGTCCTCGCTTTTCAAAAAAATCGATGGAGTAACGCGTTGTCCAACAAGACAGGAAGTCATGGGAGGTTGTGTAACAAAAGTCAGAAGCGTGACTTGTTGAACCGATGTCGGTTGGTACGGCAGACTTGTCGATGGCGACGATGTCATCCCAGCCACGCGCGATCAAATGATGCGTCACTGATGCACCGACGATACCACCCACACCAATGATGACGACTTTGGCTTTGTCCGGAAATGCTGCCATGGTTTCCACTCGCTGTTTTACGTCTGCGGTACCGCTTTCTTAGTCAACCTGGACATATTGCGAAATGGGACATTAAGCTCTGTTCTGGCTACGACAAGCTTGTGTCGGGGATGTCACCGGTCTGGGCCGAGATCGAATCGCCATTGCGGCCTTATTTGTGATTATTCTTCGATCACCGCTGCATAAGTTTTCATCCGCTTGTCCGTTGGACAGCGGAAATCACAGCGCTTCAAACCGATCACTGCCTGTAGATTTTCCAGTTGGAAAGACGGTTTCCGAGAGTTTTGTTGCGGTGCACAATCTTTCAACTTGTCAATCGCGGGCTTCGCAACGACCATAATCATATTATGACGCGCTTTCTGAAAAAGATCGCGCTGCTAGTGGGAGGTGTCGCAGTCGCGTTTTCGGAGGTCTTGGCTGGAAGTCCGGCACAGGCAACCGAACAAGTGGATGTTGAATTGGTTCTTGCCGTCGATGTTTCGGGATCGATGAGTTCGCGTGAACTGCGTATTCAGCGTCAAGGTTACACTGAGGCTTTTCGATCAAAACAGGTGATCGATGCCATTGAAGCCGGTTTGATTGGTGCCATCGCCGTCACTTATGTCGAGTGGGCTGGCAAAGATCTGCAAAGACATGTCATCCCTTGGACGAAGATCGAGAATGCCGAGGACGCGAACGCTTTTGCCGATCAGTTGGTGGCAGCGCCGCGCGGGAACATGAACTATACCTCGATCTCAAGTGCGATCCGCACAGCGGTGGTCAGCATGGACAACAACCGGTTTGATGGCATGCGGCAGGTGATTGATGTGTCCGGCGATGGGTTGAACAATCAGGGCGGACTTGCTTCATTTGCGCGTGATGAGGCCGTCGCCAAAGGTATCATCATCAACGGCCTGCCGCTGATGACCGACCCGTTCAACTTCCGGTTTGCCGGGCAGGAGGTCAGTCTTGATGCCTATTACCAGTCGTGCGTGATCGGCGGTCCGGGTTCATTTCTCATCCCGGTCACCAGCTGGAACGGCTTTGCCGATGCGGTTCGCCGCAAAATTATTATGGAGGTAGCCTCCATTACGCCGCCGCGTGACAATAGCGCGTTGCCGGTTGTCAGGGCACAGTTTCTTGACATCTCGCCACCCTTTGTGGATTGCGGCATTGGTGAGAAGGTGCTTGGCCTTCCAACATAGATTGGGCTTGATCAAGTGCACATTTGCTGCACTTGATGGGTTCATGAGTATTCGCCTGATTGTTCTTTCACTTTGCCTGTTTGTCCTACCGTTTTGCGCCCACGCGCAGACCCGGGCGGTTGACGTTGAGCTCGTCATTGCTGTCGATGTTTCGGGTTCGATGGATTATGGCGAACTGCAAATCCAAAGACGTGGTTATGTTGAGGCCTTCCGGTCGCCGGAGGTGCATGAGGCCATCTCCAAGGGTCTGCTTGGCGCTGTTGCCGTGATGTATGTGGAATGGGCGCGCAATGATTTAAAGCGCGTGATCGTCCCTTGGACCCTACTTGAGACACCTGCTGATGCGCTTTCCTTTGCCGGCCGGTTGGAGGCAGCCGAGCTTGGCAATATGCGCAATACATCGATCACGGGCGCTATAAATTATGGGGTTGAACAGCTCGACACCAATTCATTTGACGGTTCGCGCCGCGTTCTAGACATTTCCGGCGACGGACCGAATAATCAAGGTGGGTTGGTGACGTTGGCACGCGATGAAGCAGTCGCCCGCGGCGTGATCATCAATGGTTTGCCATTGGTGACCGAACCTTGGCGAGAGCAATTGATTTTCGGCGAATCCGGTGATCTTGACCGCTATTTTCGAGCCTGCGTGATTGGCGGTCCGGGGTCTTTTGTCATTGCTGTCAAAAACTGGGAAGAATTTCCCGATGCCGTGCGCCGGAAGCTTGTCCTTGAACTAGCAGGACCAATGCCGTTGGAATCATGGGTTCAGCGCGCTCAATTTCTTGAATTGCCTTCCGTCAATATGGATTGCCTGATCGGTGAAAAGCGACGCCGTGAACGTGAGCGCGGTGACCGTTAGCCGTGCAACTCCGTGAAGTTTGAAGATGCGGTTTACTCAATCCTGCGATAAGCGTTTGCCATGATTTTGGATGCTGAAATAGTTGGCGTTGTCTGGCTGTCGCTCAAGGTAAGTCTCATTGCTGCATTTATTGGCTTAGCCTTTGGAGCCCCTGCGGGTGCGTGGATTTGTATGCTTTCAAAGACACGTCAGCGTATATGGCTTGCCGTTTTTTCTACGCTCCTTGCGGTGCCGACGGTTGTCGTGGGTTTGCTGGTTTACATGCTTTTGTCGCGGTCCGGGCCGTTGGGCGCATTGGAACTTCTGTTCACACCGACGGCGATCATCTTCGCACAAGCACTTATAACACTGCCTGTGGTCACGGTCTTCGCCTATCGCGCTTGCGCCGAGCCATGGGCGGATTATGGCGAGGCGCTTAGGCTCGACATTCGCGAACGCTGGAAGCAGGGTTGGCATCTTCTACGCATGGCGCGGGCCGGTATCGTAATGGCGTTTCTCGTCGCCTTTGGGCGGGCGGTGTCGGAGGTGGGGGCGGTGATGATTGTTGGCGGTAACATACGCGGCGCCACGCGTGTGATGACAACAGCGATCACGCTAGAAACAAGGCAGGGGAATTTTTCGTTCGCGGTTGCGCTTGGCCTTATCCTTTTGGCCATATCTTTTCTTGTCACGCTGGCAACATGGGCGATCGCGCGTGGACGGGGCGAGAAACTCTAGTTCTCTCCATCCGGGGCAAAAAAGAGTTGTACGCCGGAAACCTGATAACCGTTGATCGCTTTTCGCCCCTGCGGGCCCGTCAACCATTCATGCCACATGGTTGCAGCCCGCTTTTCTTGCGCCGTCAATGCGGAGTGCGTGACGATGATGCTGGAATAGGGGTTCAATAGGGGTGGTTCTTCTTGGACCAGGATTTTCAATCCCCGTTTTTTGGCAAAACCGATCCAAGTGCCCCGGTCCGTCAGCGTATAGGCGTCCATTTCGGTGGCGGTAAGCAGCGTTTGGCCCATTCCCGCGCCGGTCTCTCTGTACCAAGTGCCAAAGTTGGCTTTGTCGAGCGATGTGTCTTTCCAAAGCCGCAGTTCTTTGCGGTGCGTACCACTGTCATCCCCACGGGACAGGAAAGTGGCGTTGGATTCCGCGATGCGCTTCATGGCTTGTGTCACGTTTTTCGCGCCGACAATCTGTGCCGGGTCATCGCTTGGGCCAATGAGAACAAAATCATTATACATGACTGAGCGTCGGTCGGTGCCATATTCATTGTCGACGAATGTCTGCTCACCTTCGCGGTCATGGGTTAAAAGAGCGGCCGCATCGCCGCGCCTGCCGAGCGCTAGTGCCTGGCCTGTTCCCACGGCGACCACATCTGCCGTTACACCCGTCGCGGCATGAAACTGTTGTGTGAGTACCTCCAGGAGCCCGGAATTTTCAGTAGATGTCGTGGTCGCCAGTACGAAGCGTTCGCCATCGGACATTGCAGGCGAAGCAGCACTAAGCGCAATGAGAAACACAACTAAACGGAAAAGCATCTTTTACGGCCCGTTCTTACGCGCCCAGCAATTGCTTGTGCTCGGCGCGTTCTTGCTGCGGCGATTTTTGGTAGAGTTCGCGATAGCATTTGGAGAAGTGCGATGCGGAAATAAACCCGCAGGCGATCGCCACTTCCACCACTGGCAGAGAAGACTGGATCAACAAATGACGGGCGCGGTCGAGGCGTACCTCCAGATAGTAGCGTGCTGGTGAGCGCCCCATTTCCTGCCGAAACAGCCGTTCGATCTGGCGTCGTGAGATGCCGATATGGTCGGCGATTTCCAACAGAGACAGCGGCTCGGACAGGTGGGCTTCCATCAACTCGATGATTTCCAAGACGCGGCCATTTTGAACACCAAGGCGCGCGCGCAACGGCAAACGTTGGCGGTCGGTCGATGAGCGGACGCGATCTGTCAGCATTTGCTCGCAAATGCGGTTGACGATATCGTCGTCAAAATCTTCCGCAATCAGCGACAGCATCATATCCATCGCAGCCGTGCCACCCGCGCATGTGTGAATGCTGCCATCAATCTCAAATAAGTCGGCGTAAACTTCCGCCTTGGGGAAACGCTCCTGAAAGCCAGGCAAGTTCTCCCAATGGATCGCGCAGCGTTTGCCGCTTAAAAGTCCTGCCGCCGCAACGACAAACGCTCCCGTACAAAGGCCACCCACGGCAATGCCGCGCATATGTTCCTCGCGCACAATGCCCGTTAGCTGTTTGGTGATGTGCGTTTCGATATTGGTGCCACCACAAACCACATACAGCGTCGGACGATCCGCGCCGTTGATCATCCGACGTTCGTCGTCGATGGATGTTTGCGCCGCCACGCTAATGCCGCTGGAAGCCTCGACGGGTGATCCGTCCGCGCTCGATGTGCGCCAGACATAAGCCTCATAGCCGAGCATGCGATTGGCGGAACGCATGGCTTCCACCGCCGATGCAAAAGCTATCATGGTGAATTCCGGCACCAGGTGGAATACCACCGCTCTGAGCGGTTGATCAGCGAACTTCAATCCGGCCTCCCAAGGCAAAACTTCCGTGTTGCATCGCGTTGATGCCAGACCCAATCAGCGATCGAATGGAGCTGCAAGCAAATTCGTCATGCAGCCTTCACAATCTCATCGACCAAGGCTGAAATTGTGGGAGCCGAAAGAGTAAAGCGTTTCGCGTTCGGATCAGCTTCAAATGGCACATCGCCCCATTCGTGCGCCCGAGGGAAGTAGGCCGTCTTCAGGCCAAGCGAAGCGGCGGCATCCAGATCATCGGGGTGGCAGGCAACCATGAGGGTTTCAGCCGGTTTGGTGCTAAGCGCTGCGCAGGATTTAAGATAGACGTCACGGTGCGGTTTGAAATTTTGACCGGTCGCTGCGCCGAGTATCATGCTCCATGGCAAATTCGTCCGGGCGGCCAAGCGTTCCATCATGGATTTTGATCCATTCGAACAGGCAGCAATAGGGATTTTTTCTTTCAGCCGCTCCAGTGCGTCGATCGTGTCCGGCCATGCGGGCAGATGTTCCCAAGCCCGGTTGAGCTGATCACGGGCATCATCTTTGAGCCGATGCGCGATAGCAAGGCCATCCAGCACGCGATCGAGGTTCTCGCGTTGGATAACCTCCAGGGCGACATAGGGCCTTTCCCCATCACGCACACGCGCCATTGAAGGATCATAAAGCCGCCGCCAATCGTCAGCGATTTGCTCCGCCAATCCGGGATCAAGATCGTGGTTCACCAATAGCGGACGCACATAATCCGCTACGCCGGATCGCCAGTCGACGCATGTACCAAACACGTCAAAAAGGGCTGCTTTGATCATCAAGGTACGGCACACCAAAGTGCCCGCCGCGTCAACTTGCACGCGGCGGGCAGTTCTAGCGACTAGCCAAAATCCTTGATTAAAGCATCAAGCCAAAGCGTGAGCCAAACCGGGCGCCATATTCGCCGGGCATCGCGCGCGCCAAACGGTCACGTTCAATGTTGGTGGTCAGATTGCGACCGTTGATAGGGGATGCCGCTGTGAAAACACCGACTCGGAAAAAGTTTGCGAAAACAGACATTTGTCACTCCATGCGTTTTTGCCATGTCACACGGAGCAGCCTTGGCGCGACCGGACCATTCCGATACCGGTTTGGACCCGGTATTTGGCAGGAATGGGCGGCTATTATAAGGGCGCGATGGCGGCGATTTGCGTTGCCGTCATCATACGCCCCCGTTACGGCGGCTCATGGCTGCCTATATGGAGAAGATGTGACGCAATTGCGACTCCAGAAACGAAGCTGTGCGAGATTTTTGCGACATCGGATGCGGCATCAGATTATGGTTTATGTTTAGTAAACGCATGGTCTCGCGCACTAGTTGCGATTTGCCTCGCTGTTGGCGTAGTGGCCGCGAATATAGTCTGCCACGGTCTGCACTGCTGCGTTCGGCCGTCTTGGCAGCTTCAGGCCCAAACCGTAGTCCGGCAAGGGAGAAAGATGCTGCATGTTTGGTGCAGCAATAAGTTCATCGCCCAATTGTGAAACCGGGAGAGGGCCGATGCCGAGGTCGGCAAGGATCGCTTTGCGCCGCGCGCCAATGTTCTCGCATTGCAGAACAATTTTGTAAGGCATGTGGGCCTCTTTGAGAACGTCGATGGCGTCTTGATACCATGCCCACCCTTCTTCCCACAGGATCACGGGCAGAGGCGATCTTTCCCAAGCAATGCCTGTCTTTGAGGTTGCCCAAACTTCGGGTTCATTCCAAATGCGCTCGCACTTTGCGACCCCGGGAATGGTGGGTGCGTGCGTGATGACCGCCAGATCCAAAACGCCGGTTTCCACCTTGCTGAGGAGTGCCGGTGTGTGATCGACATTCACCGTCAAAACCAAATTGGGGTGGGTGTCACGGATCATGCGCAGGGTCTGCATCGGAAAGCGTTCAACCACATCGTCGGGAACGCCAAGGTGCACATCGCCCGACACGTCGCCATCTTGAAACGCCGAGACGATCTCTGCCTCCACGGAAAGCATACGCCTTGCATAGGGCAGGAGTTTTTCGCCGGTTCGTGTTAGCGTTGTCGCCCGCGCATCCCTGCGAAAAAGCGGCTCGCCAATAATGTCTTCAAGCCGTTTGATCTGCATGGTCAAGGATGACGGGCTTTTAGCCACGCGCTGCGCAGCGCTGACAAAGTTGCCATTTTCAGCAATGGCTACAAAGGATCGGAGCAGGTTGATGTCAATCTGCATGATTTCGAATTTCTAAATCATATATTATCGTAGTTTCGTTTGAATAAACGCCCTTTCGCTGCCAAACGCAAGCTTCAACCGCTGGTCCCAAAAAGAACAATAAGGAGATGAAAATGTCTGCTCAAGATTACCCAGTGATGTTTTCACATGGTCGGGTGCCCACCACTTCGGCGCGCTGGCCTCTTGTGCAATTGCTGTTTCAAGCAGCGAAAATGGCAGTGAGTGAAATCGCGCGCCGCCATGCACTTTGGAAGCTGGCCGATCTCGATGACGCGCAATTGCATGACTACGGTATTGACCGTGGCCAGTTGACCGCCGTTCTTGAAGCGCCCTTGAGCGTCAACGCCACGAGATCTGTCGAGAAAACTCGTGCGCTGAATGCGCGTCGTATTGCCTAAGCACCCCGGCGGCGCCCGCCGGAGCGTCTTCGACGCGCCGTCGGGCCTGCCTTATCATTATTGGCAGTGTTTGGCTTTTTGGCCGGCAGTCCGACCACCTCGGCGAGCTGCGGGAATTTATCCACTTTGTTCGGCATGGCCATGGCGTGCACAAAGTGTTCCTGAAAGTCTGCTTCCAAGGCGGTCTCGATCTTTTCAATGTCGCGGACAGTCGCTTCAATCTCTCGCCTGAAATCGCGATTGATCAGCGCCATGCGCGCGCCGGTTCCCGCCGCATTGCCAACGGCTTTCACGTTCGCCAGATCGCAGTCGGGTATCAAGCCCAGTACCATCGCATATTTGGGATCAATGAAGGTGCCGAACGCCCCGGCAAAGCGAATAGCGTCGACCTTTTGAATGCTTTGTTTGTCCATGAGCAGCTTGATGCCGGCGTAAAGCGCAGCTTTCGCCAGTTGTATCGCGCGGATGTCGTTTTGCGTGACGGTGATCTTTTGTGCCCCATCATGAAGGACATAAGAAAAAGTGCGGCCGTTCTCGATAATGCGTTTGGAACGCACCGCAAGGGTGCCGTCGATGACGCCATCCTCAGAGGCGATGCCCGCCAAAAACATCTCCGCGACCACTTCGATGATGCCGGAACCACAAATGCCGGTGACACCAATATCGGCGACGGTGTCGTCAAAGACCGGATCATTAGACCATGGCTCGACGCCAATGACCTTGAAGCGGGGTTCCAGTGTAACCGGGTCGATCCGCACACGCTCAATCGCACCTGGTGCAGCGCGTTGGCCCGATGAAATTTCCGCGCCTTCAAAGGCTGGTCCGGTGGGCGAGGAGGCGGCAACCGTTTTGGCCTTGTTGCCGAGCACGATTTCCGCGTTGGTGCCCACATCGACCATCAGCATGATATCTTCGCCACGATGCGGGCCTTCGGAAAGGGTCGCGGCGGCGGCGTCTGCGCCCACATGTCCGGCAATGCATGGTAACACATACATGCGCGCGCCTGCCGTCAGATCAAGGCCATTGTCACGGGCGCGCATTTCAACCGCATCGCTGACAGCCAGCGCAAACGGCGCGCCGCCAAGCTCGGTCGGATCGATGCCCAAAAACAAATGATGCATGATCGGGTTGCCAACAAAGACGGTGTCGAGAATGTCCGCCTTGTCGATCTCGGCTTGGATGGATACATCGTCGATCAACTCATTGAGCGTCCCGCGCACGGCCTTGGTCATTGCTTCGCGACCGTCTGGGTTCATCATCACATAGGAGACCCGGCTCATTAAATCTTCGCCAAAGCGAATCTGCGGGTTGGACGCGCCCGAGGATGCAATGGTCATGCCCGAAAGCAATGAGACCAGATGCAGCGCGATGGTGGTCGAACCGATATCGCAGGCAATGCCATAAGCCTCATTTTTAAGGTCTGGATAGAGCGCAACGATGAAGGCCGGCCCACCGACGCGCGGTTGGTGCACGGCCGCCGTGACTTTCCACTGCCCTTTGCGCACAACGGACTGAAGCGTGGGCAGCAAATGGCTATCGCAGGCGACCTCGTCAAAGCCCCATTGCTCTTGAAGCGCCTTTTGCAAGCGGTCGAGATCGCCGAGCGGCTTATGCATGTCGGGTTCTTCTACCTCGACATAGCAAAGCGACAGGGCCGGATTGCGCTCAAAGACCTTTGTATCGGCATCCTTGCGCACCACCTGCCGGTTTACAGCGGCGTCCGCAGGAATATCGACAACGAGATCGCCTTGGATGGTCGCCGAGCAGGAAAGACGGCGCGTTTCGGGAAGGCCGCGCACTTCATTGTATCGGGCTTCTTTCGGGCCGGTTTCGGAGATGTTGCCCGCTTCCGACGAAATGCCATGCTTGGCGAAGTTGCCGAACTGCGGCTCCACTTGGCAGCGCCCGCATGTCGCCCGTCCGCCGCACACGCTCTCGACATAGACGCCCAGTTTCCGTGCAGCGTCAAGGATCGGTGTGCCGGTCTCAAAGCGCCCGCGTTTGCCAGAGGGGGTGAAAATGACGAGGTGATCAGACAAGGTTCACCCCCGCCGTGCAGCGCGTCCACCTCTGCGGCCGCCGGCGCGTCCGCCAGCGCTGGCGTTTGAATTGGCGGCCGATACGGTTGGCTTGTTAAATGCAATCCATTCTGCGCCGCCTTCATCCTGGTTCATGAGGAAGTTGGCGGCGCGGATAGCTTCCATCTCTTTGCCCGGACGTGGCTTGGTCGACCCCATGCCAAAGAGCTGCACGAATGTTTCGTCATCCATGTCAGGTGGCAGGATCACGCCTGCTGCTTCGATGGCGGCTTTCTTCTCGGCGATCTTCTTCGGGCCAACGGGCAAGGCGACCGGGTTCATGATCGCGCTGGTCATGCCGCAGGCATAGGCCATGGGCAGGAAGGCGTTGTTGATGCCGTGTCGGTTTGGCAGGCCAAACGATACGTTGGACGCGCCACATGTGGTGTTCACGCCCAATTCTTCGCGAAGTCGGCGCACCAGCGAGAAGACTTGCAGTCCGGCTGTGCCCATCGCACCGATGGGCATGAGTAACGGATCAACGACGATATCATGCGCTGGTATGCCATGATCGGCGGCGCGCTCGACGATCTTTTTGGCGACGGCAAAGCGTACATCGGGGTCTTCGGAAATACCGGTGTCATCGTTGGAGATTGCAACAACCGCCACATCATATTTCTTCACTAGCGGCAATACGACTTCGAGGCGCTCTTCTTCGCCGGTCACGGAGTTGACCAGTGGTCGGCCCTTGGCAACCTGCAAGCCCGCCTCCAGCGCCCCTGGTACGGACGAATCGATACAGATAGGGCAGTCCGTGACTTCCTGCACTTTTTCGATGAGCTGCGGCATCAAAAGTGGTTCCACAAAATTATTGTCGGCATAGCGGGGGTCTTCGGCCATCTTGCCGGAAAAGACCGCGCCGGAATTGATATCCAGGATTGTCGCCCCCGCTTCAACTTGCGCGATCGCGTCAGCCTGTACGCGCGAAAAGTCGCCGCGTTCCAGCTCTTCATTCAGAATTTTGCGGCCGGTCGGATTAATACGCTCGCCGATCACACTGAAGGGCTGATCAAAACCAATGATGGTTTCCTTGGTTTGCGAAGCGACGACGGTGCGGGTCATGGAACGATCTTTCGACTATTGAGGACTGTTTTGCTGAATATCAGGATATAAAGATGTCTTTATATCCCAACTTCCCCGTTCCGCAAGCCATCCGCTGGCTTTTTTGATGCCGCCAAATGGGAAGACGTGCATTTGGCGGATCGCGCCGGTCGGATTGTCGCGCCAAGCTTGTTCAATGGGTCCGACAACACTCTCGGGTGAATGACTAGTGGCCAATGTGGCGATGGAGCGCGTGTTCTTGCGGAAGAAATTCAGCGAGTTGCCTACACCGCACATGGCCGCATATTTGATCAGCGTCGTGACTTTTGCCGGACCTGCGACGCCCAGATGCACGGGCAAGTCGATGCCAAAGTCGCGCAAGCCATTGGCCCATTTGGCAAAGCGCTCACCGTCAAACCCAAACTGTGTGACAATTCGCAATTGTGCGCCGCTGCGTTCACCAAACTCTTTTTTCAGGCGCAAGGCTTCCAAGGCGACTGTCTCGTTGAAATCCGGCGAGCCTTCCGGGTGCCCGGCGACACCGATATGGGTCACGCCATTGGCATCAAAAAAGCCGGTTTCCATGACCTCCATGGTGGAGGAAAATTCACCGGCCTGACGGTCCAATCCTCCGCCGATAACGAGCACATCGGTCACACCGGCCTCTTGCGTCATCGCTTTGATGCGCCCTTCGAGCGACTGCCGGGTGGTGATACGGCGTGAAGCAAAATGGGGGACCGGCTTGTAGCCCAACTCTTTGACCCGCTTGGCAGCCTTGACCAGCATCTCGGTCGTGTCTGTGCCAACATCGGTGATGTAGACGCGGGTGCCGGTTGGAAACAGGCCCGGCAGGTCCGGCGATTCCGCACCCTGCTTTGGGCTTACCTCGATGGACGCTGGTATGTTGGCCTTTTTCATGGCTTCTCCCGTGCGCCGCAACCTATGCGGCGTCTTTGTTTTCAAACCCGTCGCCTTTCACGAGCGCTACGAGCCGATCCTTGTCATAGTCATTTTCGAGCGCCGCGGCCGCCTTGTCTGCCTCAGCTTCGATGTCTTCAGATACTTCCACCGGATCCGCTTTGCGCCATTCGGCCAGATAAGCGTCGCTGTCGCGGGCGCCGACGCGCATCGCGCACATGTCGATGGCTTCGGTAAAGCGCAGCGACAGTTCCCGTTTGGCGACGTTGCGACGGTCGGCCTTCACAATGACTTGCGCCGGAATTTCGCGCCAGTAAACGATGACCAGATTGGCCATGGTGCTCTCCTTCTTGATGATAACAGTGTTTTGAAAGCTATTTAGCCGCTGTTTTAAGAGCGACCATGCCGAGGCGGATTTGGGATGACGGTTTGTTCAGTCCTGCTCTGTCACCAAATCATACCGCTCACTGCGATGCCGCCCATATAATAGCCAATTGCAATGATCGTCATGGACAAAATACCAAACACAAGCCCGATCGTCAGCCAGATACCATCGCGCTCTGACAAGGCAAGGGCACATATCGCCCCAGCAAGGGCGGGCAGCCAGTTGGTAAAGGGCAACGGCACAAAAACGAATATGCCGAAAAGCAGGGCGATGATTCCGATCATGCGCTCGGCCATTTTGCGATTGGCGAAAGGCCAGAAACGGGGGCGAATCACCTGCTCCAAACGGCGCATACGGGGCAAAATGACGGTTGTCAGCTTGCTAAACGTTTTGGCATTCAGCGACATGTTCAGGAAAAATCGCGGCAACCAGACTGTCTTCATGCCCAGTACCATTTGTACGGCAACGGCTATCACCGGTATCCCGAGGATCAAGGTTGATCCCGGCGGAAAGGGCAGGAGGTTGAATAGGCAGGTCAACAGGAGGAATGTCGCAAAAGATCTGTCAGCGAGAGCGTCGCGAATGGTGCGCACAGAGACGTCCCGCCCACTTTGGCGAGCGGCCAATTCTTCCAGAACCTGAGACAAGGCGCGTGGGCGCTTTGCCTGCCCACTGGCAGCCTCGCTCACAATTTCCTCGTCGGTATCAAATAACATGCCTCCCCCAGGCGACACGGTTATGTTGCGGCTTCGCAATGCCCTGAAAGTGCGTCAATATCATTGCACAACATATGTTAATTCACTTTTGTTTAATCAGATGAGAATTCAGGCAGTAAAGTTTCAATTTCATCGCCGAGATCGCCATATCCCACGTACTTTCTTTCGAAAGCCAAGCCTAACATATAAGCAATGCGTTCAGCCGATTTGGTCAATGCCGCATCATCTGTTTGCGCTAGATAGAGCGCGCGCGTGTAATTTGCAAAGTAGATTTCCGTAAGTTCTGGGTGACGATCTAACCCCAGAGGTTGGAAGAAGAACGTGTCTGGATTGCGCGCCAGAAAATCGGTGATAAAGAAAGTAGAGATGTTTTCATCTTCATGAGATTTAAAATCATTGAGGCCCCAGTAGAGCGCAAAACAATGCGGGCCAGCCAAACGTTCAACGCCCAAGCGGTTGCATGTGGCGTCCAACATTCCGCCGGTGCCGCAATCGGCATAGCCGATCACGATGTTTTCAACGCCTTGTTTTCTGGCCTCTGCGACGGCCCGTTCCACTGCTGCTGGAATACGATCGGGGTGGTGGTGTAGGTCAGCTGGTAAACAGATCAGTTCAATATGGTGCCACCCATTGATCTTAATCAGGTCAAGGACCTCGCGTGCCAACATACCACAGGCTATCAATCTGGTTTTTTGAACGTCGCATTTGTCCATTTATGAAACACTTTCGAAAGCCATGCTTGTTTATATGTTCCCGCGTTAGGGAAGAATATCATGTCAGCGCCAGAACTCAGTGTAATTTTGCCAGCCTTCAACGAAGCCAAGAACATTCCGCTTATCGTGGAAAAAATCGGCGAGGCGTTAGGTGGCCTGCCCCATGAAATCATTGTTGTCGACGATGACAGCCCGGACGGGACAGCCAAAGTGACCCGTGACTTGGTGGCGCGCCACCCGCATGTGCGTTGCATTCGCCGTGTGAACCGTCGGGGTCTTTCCGGTGCCTGTGTTGAAGGGATGATGGCTGCCAGTGCACCGGTGACGGTCGTTATGGATGCAGACATGCAGCACGATGAAACGCGCTTGCCCATCATGCTCGATCTCATCGGTGAAGGCGCTGACCTCGTCATCGGCTCCCGCTTTGCACAGGGCGGCGATCATACGACGGGCTTTACGGCCGGCGCCCGTGCCAAGGGTTCGGAACTGGCCACAAGTCTGGCCAACCGGATTACCGGCAGATACACGACCGATCCCATGAGCGGCTTTTTCATGATGAAGCGTGATGTCGCTGATATCATTGCCGGCGAAGTGTCGCGTGACGGTTTTAAGATCCTGTTTGATATCGTCAGCCGTTATGGTGACAAGCTGGTTATCAAGGAAGTGCCGTTTGAGTTTCGCGAACGCATTGAAGGTGAGAGCAAGCTTGGTTTTCTGGTGACCATTCAGTTCTTGGGCTTGCTGGTGTCTCGGTATACGGGCGGTTTTATCCCGGTCCGGTTTTTGCTGTTTGCGCTGGTCGGAACCAGCGGTTTGATCGTTCACATGCTCGCGCTTTATGGGTTGATCAATTTTGCCGGCATTGGATTTGCGGCGGCTCAGATTGGCGCGACCTATCTCGCCATGACTACCAATTTTGCCTTCAACAACGAGGTGACCTATGCGCACAGAAAGCTGAAGGGTCCCCACTTTGCCTGGGGTCTGATGACTTTCTACGCGGTTTGTTCGATCGGCGCGCTCGCCAATCTGTCCATTTCGACCACCATTTTATCCTGGAGCGAGTCGGCAGGTATTGCCGGTATGGCCGGTGCCCTGATGAGCGCTGTCTTCAATTATGCGGTGACGAAACTGGTAACCTGGCGTGACACCTAGTGGATCGGCCGCGATGAAAGAGGCCCCTCAGCAACTCATTGGTTGGCGGCAGCTATGAGCCCATAGCGGACATACTGAGCCCCGCGATTGACGTTTACGCAGAAGAATCTTCAAAAGCACCGTAAAGAAAGAGCGTTCGAATTCGCCATTTAGATTGAAGACGCCTTCTTTGAAAGCGAGCAACTTAAAAACCGTGCTTCGCCATAATGTTTTTCAGCGTGCCGTCGTCTGTCATTTCGGCCAATGCGCTATTAAATTCATCGATCAGTGAAGAAGCATCGGGATTTGCTTTCGGGACAACTATATATTGCACATCCACGTGAACGGGTGGCTCCATCCAGCCGAATGATCCCTCATCATCTTCAAATGCTGTGTTGATGATGTGCTGCGCCACGATCCGATCGGTCAAAACAGCGTCAACACGTCCGCGCAGCAACTTGCGCAGGTTTTCCTCATTATCACGTGCTTCAGAGATGCGTAGATCAGCCTCTTCTAACCCGGGAGGCGCAGCATAGCCACGTACAACACCAACTCGCTTTTCCGACAGTTCTTCATAGCCATCGAATGTTACGTCATCGCCAGCGCGCACCAGGAAGACCAGTTCATTGGAAGGGAGCGGATCTGAAAAGATAAAATCTGCTTCGCGTTCTTCGCGATACCACATGGTGTAAAGCGCATCATAATTACCACTACGCGTGCCTTCAAACGCACGCGTCCATGGCAGGAAGCTGACGCTGGATTGATAGCCAGCGCGAGCAAATGCTTCCGATACAATTTCGGAAATAAAGCCATTATCCTCGAGTTCGGCCCCGTAAAAAGGCGGAAACTCAGTAGCTGCCAAATTAAGCTCTTTGGCCTCTGCTGAACCGTAAGGCGCAACAAATGCAACGGCCAGTGCAACGGTCGCAAGTATTGTGCGTTTCATGCTTTAAAGCTCCCCAGCCACAATGTGTTTCCTGACGCTGGCGCAAACCCGTCGTCTGGGATCAACATAGCCGTAATCACAAGATTTCACCAGCTAAGCCTGAACCGAGGCGTTCCCATTCGTCAATACTTAGATTAACGTTGCCAAGGTATTGGAGGGAACAAGCGTGCTGGCTATGAGTAAACGTCTTTTTTCGCTTCGTGTGAAGTTTTTCGCTGTCGTTGCACCGCTGGTTCTTTTAGCCATCGCCTCCGTTTTTGCTATTGTTGAATGGATCGCATCCGAACGCGCCTTGCGCGCCATGGAGAGTAAGCTGGAGCGCACTCTAGCCATCCAGAGTCAGGTGCTGGCCGATCCTTTGTGGAACCTTGCGCGTGAACAAGTTGAGTTGGTCGCTGATGCCATCCTAATCGACACCGACGTGGTTGAATTGATGGTCAGGGACGAGCGCGGGCTTTTTCTCTCATCGAGTCGCGTTGACGAAGTGCAAGGATTGCAAAGCGGTACGGTTGATATCGTTTTTAACGATGGTGGAGAGCCGCAAGTCATCGGCTCACTACAAGTCTCACTAAGTGGTAGCCGTCTCATCGCCGAACGCAATGAACGCATGATCATTGCAGCGGTTCTCGCAGGCGTTTTGTTGCTGGCGGTGATCGTCGCTGCCCTCGTCGCAAACGGACGCACAGTTGGCAGACCTTTGGCGCGCCTTCTCTCCGCTATTCAAGCAATCGACGCAGGCGGAGATCGCAAGCCGGTTGATTGGTCAAGTCGCGATGAGATGGGGGACGTAATTTCTGCATTTAACAAGATGCTCGCTCAACAGGAGTTGCACGAGACCAAGCTGGAGGCAGCACGCCTTGAATTGGAGGACCGGGTAGAACAGCGAACCGCAGAACTTAAACTTGCGCGCGAAGCTGCGGAGGCGGCTAATGAGGCAAAGAGTTCCTTTCTTGCGACCATGAGCCATGAAATCCGTACACCCCTGAATGGCATAATTGGCATGAGCAATCTTCTGCAGGGTACCAAGCTGAATACTGAGCAGCGCGACTATAGCGCGACGATAAGCGCGGCGGCGGATACGCTGCTGACGATCATCAACGACATTCTTGATTTTTCGAAGGTTGAGGCAGGCGCCATAGAGCTGGAGGCTCGCCCCATCGACGTTGCTGAACTTGTGGAATCGTCCCTTGATCTGGTGACATCAAAAGCTGCTTCACAAGGCATTGAGCTCGCAAATCGCATCAGTCCCGACGTCCCTGCAGGCATCATAGGCGATGCGACAAGAATCAAGCAGGTTTTGATGAACCTGTTGAACAATGCGGTAAAGTTCACTGAGCACGGTGAGGTGGTGCTGACAATCGAGCGCGCCAAGTCCGGGAACAATGGTAGGATAGGCGAAGGTGTCCCGCTGCGCATTTCGGTTCGCGACACCGGTATTGGCATTCCCGCAGACCGCATGGATCGGCTGTTTAAGTCTTTCAGTCAGGTGGATGCATCGACCACCCGCAAATATGGTGGGACTGGGCTAGGCCTTGCGATTACCAAACGACTTGTTGAGTTGATGGGTGGTGAAATTAACGTGGAAAGCGAAGTCGGCGTGGGCACTGAGTTTTCCTTTACCGCCGATTTTGAAATTGCGCCCGTTCCGGACCGTGAAGCGAAAGAACAGCGCCTTGCAGCATTAAAAGATACAAGCATTCTCGTGGTTGACGACAATCGAACCAACCGCGTTATTTTGGAAGAAAAGCTGCGCCAATGGGGCATGTACGTTGCGTCCCTGGGGGCACCCGCTGAAGCAGTTGGCACCGATCCGAGCAATTTTGACGCTATTATATTGGATTTCAAAATGCCGGAGATGAACGGCGCTGAACTAGCCAACAGGATGAGAGAAAAATGGGGCGATAAGCTGCCGCCAATGCTTCTGTTCAGTTCGCTTGGGCAGGTTGAAAACGAATGGCGAGACGAGGTCGAGCGGGCGGGATTTGCTGGCACTCTGACAAAGCCTGCAAAGTCAAACCACCTCATCGACATGCTCTCTCGCGTAATATCGGGCGAACTAGAAACCGGACCGCAGGAAACGACCACAGGTGCCGCCAATGGCGAGGCACTGGATTTGCAAATTCTTCTTGTCGATGACAACAAAATCAATCGAAAGGTTGGCTCGAAGATCCTTGCTGCTAATGGATATGGCGCGGATGTTGTTGCCAGTGGCGCAGAGGCAATCGAGCATGTGCAGAAAAAGTCCTACGATGTGGTTCTGATGGACATCGAGATGCCGGAAATGGATGGGCTGATGGCAACTCGTCTGATACGAGAAGCGATAGTTCCTAAGCAGCACCCCTATATTATTGCGCTGACGGCGAACGCCATGGCCTCTGAGCGCGAGACATATTTGAAATCCGGCATGGACGACTATTTGAGTAAGCCAATTGATGTTGACGCCCTTTTACAAGCGTTACAAGGTGCGAAGCGTTTTCGCGAAACTCAAGCGCACGAGGCACTTGCTTGATAGACGACATTCTAGACTTTTCGGCACTCAAACGTCTTCTGGATGTCATCGGTGGCGATGAAGAAGACTTTGAAGAGTTAAAAACTGAGTTTCTGGAGAACACGCCTGAAACAGTTACCAATCTCAAGGCGGCTGTTGAACAAGAAGATTGGAAAGCAGCAGGCATCGCTTCTCACACCTTAAAGGGCAACGCTCGGGACTTCGGCGCTGTGAAGTTGGCGGCGGCCAGCATGGCCATGGAAACTGCCTGTAAGGAAGCTAGCGGTGCTTCTGAAGCCATCACGATGGTCAAGGCCATCGAGGAAACCGAAGCGGAAGCCAGAGAGGCGCTTAGCGTTCTGAAAGTGGCCGACCTTGGCTGAACAGCATGACGCTTTGGGAAGTGAGCCCGGGACGGCGGCGTTACCCGCGCGCGTTCTTATCGTTGATGATAATTCGGTCATGCGCATGAAAATGCGCAAGGCAGTTAACGCTTTGGGGCATGAGACCGAGGTCGCAAAAGATGGCATGGCCGCACTGGAAGTCTTGCGCGATCAAGAGTTTGACGCCGTCCTGCTCGACATAGTCATGCCCGAACTTGATGGATATGGCGTTCTTGAAAAGCTCAAATCCAATGACACAACCAAGCATCTGCCGGTAATCGTCATCTCTGCGCTTGATGACGAAGTCGAAAGCGTCGTGCGGGCAATCGAACTTGGTGCCGAGGACTTCCTACCGAAGGACTTCGACCCGGTCTTGTTACGTGCACGTTTGAACGCATCATTGGCGAAAAAGCGATTCAGGGATCAAGAACTGGAATATTTCGCGCGGATTGATCGACTTACTGCAGCGGCCGAAGTGCTGGAAGGCGGACGCTTTAACCCCGACACGCTGGCTATTGATGATTTGACGACCAAGGATGATCCGCTCGGGCGACTGGCGATCGTATTTCGGGGCATGGCCTCCGAAATATATTATCGTGAGCTAAAGCTTCGCCAAACGATCAGCACACTACGCGGTTCACTTTGGGTAATTGCTATTGGTATCGTTTGGGGATTAACACCTTCACTCAGCCGAATAGTGATGAGCGAAGGCGCAACTCCGCTCGGACTCATGGTTTGGATCAATCCTGCCATTGCCGCGATATTTGTCGTTCTTGCTTGGCGACGAGGTGTATTGCCCAAACTTTCACTTCCAAATATCGCATTTTTTCTCGCTTGGGCCTTGGTTGCAGCGGTCTTTCTGCGTTTAGCCGTCCTTTACTCCAGTGAACATGTTGAAGCGGCCATTTTATCGCTTGTCCTTACGCTGCAGGGATTTCTAGTTTTTGGTTTCTCAGCCTTTGTCGGTATGGACAAAGCAACCTTGCGCCGTCTAGTCGGTTTGGTTGTCGGTCTCGGTGGTGTCGCTCTGGTACTTTGGACGGAGATGGGGCAGGACGGTGCCACGAATTCAATCTGGCTGATGTTCGCTCTCCTCATACCGTTGCTCTTGGCAACCGAAGTCATGATGATGGCGGGCTTTCGCCCGAGTGGCCTTGATGATGTGGGTGCGGTTGCGATGATGCTTGTCGCTGCCAACCTGATCGGAGTTCCATGGGCGCTCTGGCAGGATCAGACATTCTCAATCAGCTTGACAGATCCAGGTCGGCTCGAACTGACACTGCTCCTCATGATCGCGGTCACGACGGCATCTTATTTGATGGGCTTTCACCTTATCAAAACGGCAGGCACGGTCTTTTACAGCCAGACCGCTTACACGATGACGATTGCCGGTGTGATCTGGGGGTTTTTGCTACTCGATGAACAGCTGAGCCCCTTGGCTTGGATCGCCTTCGCCATCATCGGGGTTGGCATGTATCTGGTCGAGCCTAAAAATGACGGCTCCGATATCGTCATCGACCGTAAATTCGATATAACTTAGGGTTACTACCTACGATTTGGTAATCTTATACATTATTTGAAAACTATGTTACTTTTGTAACTTCGTCCGCTCAGCCGACATTGAGCACGGGTTTTCGTTTGCACAGCGATGAATGACCGCTTTGTGAAACCATAAAGTTAACGACTGAACGGCAGGAATGGGCCGGAAGCTGCGCCTCAACTTGAACGGAACTAACTTATAATTTGGTGCAAACAGCAGGTTGCGTTCGTCCCATTGCCCGGCAAGCGATTGCGAAGCAAACGCTGAGAGGGGGTGAAGGAGGAGAGTTTCGCGATCCTTGACCCATCCGGGCCATACTCAAAATTCACCGCCTGGTCGCCACCATTGGGCGTGACCGAAGCGCGCTTGTTCTCTAATTAGATTAGTGTCAACGATTAATACTCTAGACGGGCTCCCACCTACGAAAAATCACAGCGTCAAGCGTATCAACTGAAGCAAGTGAACTTTCTAGGACAACAAAGTCCAGGTCCAGCTTTTCGAGACCAGCACCGCCGCCAGCCCCAAAGTTGACGCCAATTATCTCGGCGGCTTCGCGATCGTCTTCATCGGGTTCATTCATGCAGTAGAATATGAATTTGGCTTCAGATCCATAGTAACCGAACACGATCATTCTGAAATTGTCACGAACTTCCCCGTTGGTGCATCTAAGTGCCTCAAGGATCATTTCGTTTTTAACCATCACGTGGTGTTCCGATATGGTTTAAATCAAAGTTCTAACTACACGCATCGCGCGTGTTGTCGGCTAACGCCCAATTTCTAGCTACCATCTTTCGGCCAGCCAAAATCATCACCACGTCTGAACAGGTACTCCTCACCTGTTGCTGCAAGTGCATCGCGCAGTTCATCTGATACGATGATCAACCGACCGAAATTAAAGTCTCTTGCAAGATGTGCGCCTGCAAGACAATCTTCTTTAAAGACCCACGGTCCGCCAGCGTAAATAGCCACCCATTCTTTCACTTCAGGATGGTAATGAAACTTCGATTTCTTGAGGTCCAAGCAGGGGAAGACACAGAGTGGTATCATCCAGAAAAATTCGTGGCAGATTTCTGATCTGGCCCGAAGCTCAACTGGAAAAAACTGAATATGCCCCGGAGCGACAAACTCGCTGATAATCTCTTTCCATACAGCATCAATGACTGGCCATCTTTCAAATGGCGGGCAATGATATTGCTTAAATCGTTTAACCCCGCTTGTGGACTTAAAAACGGCGCGGGCGTTGCCAGGCAGTGGATGACGTGGACGAGATAGTGAATGGACAACCGCTGAGGTCTCATCATCAAATTGAGCGGAAAAATCGGCGCCAATCGTAGGATCATCCCAAACCCATACCATTCCTAGCGTTACCTTCTACTGCTTTTGCGTTTCTGTAGCCTATCGAGGACATCATTCAAAAGGCGGTTGTCATTCGATTTTTTACGATCCCGCGAGAGGAAATCATCCACATCATCCGCTTTAAGTGCAAGAATGTCAGGCTCTTTCTTCAGCAAATCGCGCGCCTCGCGACGTATTTTGGCGACCAAACGCAGCTTTTGACGTCGACTTATTTTACTAGTTTCAAAAAAATCTACTAGATCTTCAAGTCGTTGACGAATTGCAGCATCAACCTCCCTATGCCCCGCAGGATACCCTTTTTGCAATGCAGAAGTCAGATTTCCCTTAGAGTTAATTTTTATGCCCAATTCACGTATCAGTGGGTTTTTCTTGAGTGAGCGCATCAAGATGTGGTGGTTCTGGATAGTCGCTCCAGTTGTCAGCGACTTATTTGTCGCCGAAATACCCTGCCTGACCGTCTGTATTCCCAATCCAGCACCGCCCGGCACGCCGGGAACAGCGAGTGCTGCGCTGTCCACCGCTATTCCTGCCGCGTCAACGGCTGCGGCGCCATAGTTCCCATGCCAAACGTTATGCGAAAGGCTCGAAGCGCCTACTGCTATACTTGTTACTTCAATGCCACTCTCGAAATAGTGCCCATTGGGGTCGCTCTTATTCACCGGATCATTGGCCGAGTACGCATAGCGGTTGGTGCCGACGCCTTCGATTGTGGGGTCCCAATCGTCCGGTGAGATAAAGCGGCCGATGGACGGGTCGTGATAACGGGCATTGAGATAGATGAGACCCGTTTCGGGGTCATGCCTTTCGCCGATGTATCCTTTCGTGGCGGCGCTGGAGGGGGTGGCGCCGTCCGATGTGCGTTCGCCAAACGGCGCATAGACGGATTTTTCGATCGCCTGGCCCTGATCGTCGCTGACGACGCGCACGGAGTTGAGATGATCGCGGTGCAGCCAAGAGGTCTGCAACCCTTCGATTTTGATGTCCGCATGGGGGTACAGGAGGAACGTGCCGTCCGGGGCGATCTCAAAGTCGGCATCGGCATAGATGCGTTTACCGGTGAAGGATGAGAGCTTGGCGATGCGTGATCCGTCCGGGCCGTACTGGAACGTCACCGCCTGTCCGCCGCCGAGTGGCGTGACCGAAGCCAGCTTGTTCTGCGCGTCCCAGACGAGCGTGCGGGTGCCGTCCGTGACCATGTTGCCGTTCGCATCATAGGTAAAGTCACGGATGCCCCCCGAACCGCTGATGCGCGTTTGTGCATGCGGGCGCACGGCGCCGAGGCCCGATGCCGGGTAGCTGTAAAGGCCGAGCTTGGAATTGGTGACGATATTGCCGAGATTGTCATAGCCAAAGGTCTGGTCGAGCGCATCGTCGATCAGATTGTCGGCGACGATCAGTTCGTCATAGCCATTGTAAGTGTAGAGCCATTTGTCTTTCAGGCCGGAACGGGCAGTCCAGTTGGTCTGGCCGCCCGCGCCATAACCCTCGCCATGGACGGCATCGATCCGGCCCGTGGGGCCACGTGTGTAAGAAACATCCTGCAGCGTGCCATTGGGTCCGTGCGTATGAACACGGGTCAGCCAGCGGCGTTGGGTGTCATAGGTGAAGTCCGTGGTGACGCCGTTGAAGTAGCGGATCTGGCGCGT
>JBCBMZ010000008.1:0-140569 GCA_039822005.1 Pseudomonadota bacterium
AAACAACTCAAACCCGGGATGATCCGAGAGAAGGCTTTTCCGCCCGTATCCTGACTGACCCTCAATTTGAGGAAGCCGTTGCCATTACCGGCATCATCAAGTCAGAAATCCACCGCTCCGGTGCTTTTAAAGAAAAGCTTGGCGATTATGCCCATGCATTTGCCCGCACCAACGCGTTTGATGCTTCTCGCGCCGAAAGCACACTGCGTGACATATTCCGTGCTGAACATGGCATGACCATGAATGAAATGCGTGAAGGTCTGCGTGCCAATGAAGAGGCACTGGAAAAAGGCCCTGAACTCACGGAACGGGCCCTAATACAGACCGATGAAATCGGTGCTCTCGTCGAACAAGGTGAGCGCATGTCGTTTTACCGCGCCTATGAACAAAAGGCGGGCGAATTGGCCGGTGAATTGGAAATCAGTAACGCCGGTGCCAAACGCCTGATGACAGAGGCGTTTCGCGAAGCCCATGGTTCTGAACTTTATGAATGGGGCAAGGAACTCGACGAAACGTTTTACCGCCCGCAAATTGAAGCCGAACGCGAAGCCCGGCAGACCCAGACAAATCAGGCCACTGGCAGCCAAGGAAAAACACGATCTTATGGACGCAGTGACCGGACAGGTTCATCAAGACAATCGGCATCGGCCAATGCTGGCGGAAGCCGCCGTTCTCTGGCCCGAACCGGTCCCAGCCGGTGACGCTCATGAAACAGCCTGCACCGACATCAGAACCGCAACCGACGGAACTGGACGAATGGCTCTCTTACCTTGATGAGGTGGATGGGACGCTTGAACAAAAGCGTGAGCTCATCGAAGCGCTCTGGCACATCATCGTCTCCTACTGCGACTTTTACTGGGAGACCAATGCGAGCGGCGACATGCCGGAACTCGCAGAGATTATTGCCCATATCATCGCGGTAGATGCTGATGAACCTGGAGCGATTGAGCGCGGTTCGTCTCTCCCGTTCACCCAAAAAGAGTTGGAGGGCGCTGATAAGTGACAACCAACCAACAACCCAAACAAGCGGTGATCTACTGCAGGGTCTCGACACGGACGCAAAACGAAGAAGGCCATGGCCTCGAAAGCCAGGAAACACGCTGCCGACAGCATGCCCGGCAAAAGGGCTATGCTGTTGCAGCCGTCTTCCCTGACACGATCTCGGGTGGCGGAGACTTCATGAAGCGCCCGGGCATGGTGGCGCTTTTGTCATTCTTGGATGCGCAGCCCGACGAACGCTTTGTGGTCATCTTCGATGATCTCAAGCGCTTTGCCCGCGATACCCGTTTCCACCTCGATTTGCGCGAAGCGTTCCGCAAGCGCAGCGCGACCATCGAGTGCCTGAACTTCAAGTTTGATGAAACGCCCGAAGGTGAGTTCATCGAAACCATTATGGCGGCGCAGGGCGCATTGGAGCGCAAGCAGAACGGACGCCAAGTCGCCCAAAAGATGAAAGCCCGTATGGAAAACGGCTATTGGGTGCACAACCCGCCTGTTGGATATTTTTATCAAGAGGTCAAAGGCAGGGGCAAAGTCCTGCACCATCATCCGGTATTGGCCCCCATCATCAGGCAAGCCTTTGAAGGATACGCATCGGGCCGTTTTGGAAGCCAAGCCGAAGTGAAACGCTTTTTGGAAAGCTTCCCCGACTATCCGCGCAACTCAAAGGGCGAGATTACCCAGCAGCGCGTCACGGAAATCCTCAGAAGCCCGATTTATACCGGCTACATCGTCTCAAAAAACTATGGGATTGATTGGTTAGAAGGCCAGCACGAACCAATTATCAGCGTCGCCACCTTTGAAAAGGTTCAGGAACGCCGCCAAAAATCCACCAAGGCCGCCAAGCGCAAGAACATAGGTGACGCGTTCGCCATGCGCGGGATGGTCGCCTGCGCCTGCTGTGGCACGGCCCTGCGCTCTTCCATCTCCAAAGGCAATGGCGGCCACTACGCCTACTATCTCTGCCAGACGAAAACCTGCGACCAGTATGGCAAGTCCATTCCACGCGACAAGCTCGAAGGCGACGTCGCAGAATTGCTTTCAACGCTTCAACCAACACCCCAGCTCATGAAACTGGCCACCGCCATGTTCAGGAAAGCTTGGAACCAACGCGTCCACCAAGCCAACGCCATCGTCAAATCCGCCAAAGAGCAAGTCATCCTCATAGATAAGAAAATCGACCGGCTTCTCACACGCATTGTCGAAGCCACCAATGAAACCGTCATCGCGAGCTATGAAACCAAGCTCAGCCAACTTGAAAAGGAAAAGCGTCTCATGACCGAAAAAGCGCAAAATCAGACCGAACCACCCGGCACGTTCGAAGAAAAACTAGAACCGGTGCTCCAATTCCTCGCAAACCCCCGGAAACTATGGGATGCGGGGCACACAGGACTGCGTAGAACAGTGGTTAAACTGGCCTTTGCAGGGCAAATTCAATACGACCGAAATAAGGGGCCTAGAACCCCCGAAATCTCCTTACCCTTCAAGGCTTTAAGGGCTGTTTCGGAGGGACAAGTCAGGTTTGGTGCGGCCGAGAAGACTCGAACTTCCACGGGTTGCCCCACAGCGACCTCAACGCTGCGCGTCTACCAATTCCGCCACGGCCGCACGCCAAGGCAAGTTCGGGGCGCATAGCAAAGGCACACAATGCACACAAGTGGATGCGCCGTAAAAAGCGACGCGATCCGCAATTGCGCCCGTCCATCGGTTTGACTACATGCGCCTATCAAAAGAGAAGAGCACATGCTCCAACGTTCTGACATTGCTGCAAACGGGTTTTTGCCGATTGATCCCACCTCGCCCCCGGTGGAATGGCAGATTAGCGACGGCCTGGTTGGATATGAACAAGCGGTCGGCCTGATGGAAAAGCGCGCCTGTGCGATCGCAGAAGGGACAGCGCCCGAACTCGTTTGGCTGCTGGAACATCCACCGCTCTACACCGCCGGAACATCAGCCAACCCGACAGATTTGGTTTCACCCGGCAGGTTTGTGGTACACGAAACAGGCCGCGGCGGCGAATACACATATCATGGGCCCGGTCAGCGCGTGGCCTATGTGATGTTGGATTTGAAACGTCGCCGCCAAGATGTGCGCGCCTTTGTGGCAGCGCTGGAAGCATGGGTCATAGGTACATTAGACCGCTTCAACATTAAGGGTGAACGGCGTGAGGACCGTGTCGGGGTTTGGGTCCAACGCCCGGAAAAGATGTCAGCGGTGCCCGGTCAAATTGCAGAAGACAAAATTGCAGCCATCGGAATTCGCATACGCAAATGGGTCACTTTCCACGGCATTTCTATCAATGTGGAACCTGACCTGGAGCATTTTTCCGGCATCGTTCCCTGTGGTGTCACCGAACATGGTGTTACAAGCCTTGTCGATTTGGGATTGCCGGTGACCATGAATGATCTCGACTTGGCGCTCAAGGGCGAGTTTGAAATCATCTTTGGTCCGTCAACCAAAAAGGATAGCCGAGACTGACCATTGCAGGATGATCGCGTGAACCGACATCACTGCGATCAGGCCCGAGAGCGTCAGACCGCGTTCAAAGCCTGTCATAGGGACAAGTGAGCTTCGCGGGGTCACCGTGTTTGTCCCGGTCACGAGCGTAAGACCCGCGACAATGAGCAGTCCGACAACTACGCTCTCGACGGGTATCCCAAGCTGCAAGCAGTAGACGCCGATGCCTGCCAAAAGCAGGACAGACGCTGCATAAAGCTGAGACTTGGTTCGAAACACCTGCCGCAAGACCTGCCCGCCATCGAACTTCCATACCGGTAAAATGTTCCCGAGGTTGAAAATCGAACAAATCAATGCGCAGATCAACACGGCCCGCACAGCTGCGCCCTCCAACGGCACCAAGAGATAAGTCAGCCAAAGCCCGGCGACCAAAAAGGCGGAAAACCCGGCCCCCATCAAAGCGGCAAACGCAATTTCAAAATGGCTGTTATACGGCCGCCCCCCCATCGCAATACCGCCAAGAAGCGGAAGGAAAACCATACGCGCGGTTTTATGTCCGCTCAGACGAAACGCGGTCACATGCCCCAATTCATGCAGGGCAACAACGCTGGTTAAAACGGCTGACAATAAAAACCCATTCAAGGTCAGACCAAACAATGGCCACATCAACAGCGTCGACAAAAACGCCATCGCAAACTGCGCCTCAATACGGTCGAACCAACCGCCGCGCTTGTAGGTTCCGGTCTCTGTCCATTGCTTGATCTGGCGCGCCATACGGCGCATTGCGAAAAACCGATACACCAGAAAAGCCACCCCTCTATAGCGGTCAGCTTCGATCAATGTGACCCGGGTGCGATCGCCCAAGGGAGAAAGCTTGACGCTCTGGTGGTGATGCCGCCAAAAACTGTCCGCCAGCGACGTGTCGTCGGTGTATCGCAAATCATAGGCCGATCCATTGGCGACGTTGCTGAGCTCAAACCGGCGAACGATGGGGTGTCCATCGCGCCCCGTATGCCCCGTCGTTATCGCGCCTTGCTGGTTGCCGCAGCGTTCGACCGCGACTGTCGAGTGATGCCACGTTGCGTGGGCTCCGAACAGATAAAGCGCACTCCAAACGTGATCTATGTCGGCAGCGACAATCACATTTCGTCTGATTGTGCGGATGCCAATGGGTGCGGCCATAACGACCCACATCACCAAAAGTATAAACAGCAACGGTATGATGAACATCAAAAAGGCACCCAACTCAGCAAAAAGCCTAACAGTTGCATGTTGCCGATTGGTTTCCGTCCAGGTTCAAACCCTACTCGAATTCCACAATAACGTCATCAACGGCAAGACTGTCACCAACTGCACAATTGACCGCTTTAACGACCACGTCGCGCTCAGCGCGCAAAACATTTTCCATCTTCATGGCTTCAACGACAGCCAAGGTGCCGCCCGCAGCAACTTCGTCGCCCTCAGAAACAGCAAGAGAGACCACCAAGCCCGGCATCGGGCAAAGCAGCAGGCCAGACGTGTCGAGCACTGCCTTTTCGGGCATCAGCTTTTTCAAAGCCGCGATGTGACCCGCCAGCGCCTGGGCCTGCGCAGTAAAGCCCTGCCAGCTGATGGTGGTTGCGTTTTCGTGATTCACAACTTGCGCAATAATTGGTAATCCATTGATTTCACAATGAAAAACCCGAATTCCGAAAGTCCAAGCCGTTTTGAGTGAGATGATTTCACCATTAATGGTAGCGGTCAGCCGAAAACCATCCGGCAAGACGTCTAGCGTCATCACTTCAGCCGCCACATCATCGCCTGCAACGCTGATGGTCCAGATTTTCCCGATCTTGCCGCTATGCGGCATGGTGCGATCAGTGTGGCGATCCAGACGCTCTTTGCGCATCAGTTCCATGGTAAGCGCAATGGCGCCGATCACCCGTTTGGCTTCATCGCTCAACGGCGGAAAGGCATAACCGTCCGGATATTCTTCGGCGATAAAGCCGGTGGTCAACCGCCCCTCCCGCCAACGTGGATGCGCCATGAGGGACGCCAAGAACGGAATATTGTGCGCAATCCCATCGACCACGAAGGCATCCAACGCATCCTGCATCGCATCGACAGCTGCCGCGCGTGTGGGCGCCCATGTGCAAAGCTTGGCGATCATCGGATCGTAGAACATGGAAATTTCGGCACCGGCAAAGACGCCCGTGTCATTTCGCACGATAAGGTTTTCCGTACAAACCTGTTCAGGTGGTTGGTAATGCGTCAAACGGCCAATGGATGGCAGGAAGCCACGCAGCGGGTCTTCGGCGTAAACACGGCTTTCAATAGCCCAGCCATTGAGCTTTACATCATCCTGGCCAATCGACAGCGCTTCACCTGAGGCCACCCGGATCATCTGCTCGACCAGATCGAGGCCGGTGATCAACTCGGTCACCGGGTGCTCCACCTGCAGGCGCGTATTCATCTCAAGAAAGTAGAAATTGCGGTTCTTGTCGACGATGAACTCTACCGTGCCTGCCGATTGATAGTCTACGGCCTCGGCCAAGGCGACAGATTGCTCGCCCATTGCCTTGCGTGTTTCTTCGTCCAGAAACGGCGATGGTGCTTCTTCAATCACTTTCTGGTTCCGACGCTGGATCGAGCATTCGCGCTCTCCCAGATAGACCGTATTGCCATGGGCATCTGCCATCAGCTGAATTTCGATATGGCGCGGATCTTCGACGAATTTCTCTATAAAAATGCGGTCATCGCCGAAAGATGACGCAGCTTCGGACTTGGAGCGCTCGAAACCGTCGCGCGCCTCATCATCACTCCAGGCAATGCGCATACCCTTACCGCCACCACCGGCGGATGCTTTGATCATCACCGGGTAGCCAATATCGGACGCAATTGTTACCGCATGTTCGGCGTCATCAATCAAACCCATATGGCCGGGCACGGTGGACACGCCGGCCTCTGACGCAATCTTTTTCGACGTGATCTTGTCACCCATCGCGTTGATCGCTTTGGGTTTAGGCCCGATAAATATGATGCCCTCAGCTTCCAGCGCCTCGCAGAAAGATGCGCGCTCAGACAGGAACCCGTAGCCCGGGTGAACGGCTTGCGCACCGGTCTCCTTGCACGCAGCGATGATTTTGTCGGCCACCAAATAGCTTTCAGCAGCGGCGGGCGGGCCAATGTGTACCGCCTCATCCGCCATCTTCACGTGCAACGCTCCCGCATCAGCGTCAGAGTAAACCGCAACGGTGGTAATGCCCATGCGTTGGGCGGTCTTGATCACGCGGCAGGCGATTTCACCGCGGTTGGCAATCAGAATTTTGGAAAACATCGGCTCCCCCTCCGCGCCAAGCTGTAAGCCGAGAGGCAACGCCCGTCCATCATCCAAGCGTATGAGATGTCAATTTTCAGCTTGCGCCTCTTCGCGGTGGAAAACGAACAACCCGGACAAGACGATAATGGCGATTCCGACCCATTTCCAGAAGGTCGGGAACTCTGAAAACATGAAGTAGCCAAACAGTGCGGCAGAAACAATTTCCAGATATTGCAGCGGTGCGATCACCGACGCGGGTGCCATTTGAAGCGCACGGACAAAGAGGTAGTGGCCCACCAAACCAAAAGCGGCCATAATGATCACCAATCCCCAAACGGACAATTCCGTATTGAGGGAAAAGGCCAGGTCAGCCGCCCCAAACGGCAATCCGATCAGCATGGCAGCCAGCACAACCGCGCTACCGCCAAGACCCGACACCCACTGCATCACCAGCGCATTATCGATCTGGCCCACCTGCCGGTTCAGGAGCATGTAAATCGCAAACAAGGTTGCGGTACCAAGCGGCAACAGGGCCACCGCGCCGAATACCGCATAGCTGGGCTGTATGACAAGGATTGCGCCACCAAAGCCAACCATGACTGCCACAATACGCCGCCACCCAACCTTTTCGCGCAGCACAACAAACGACAAAAGCGTCAGGATCAGGGGTTCAACGAAGAACACCGCAATTGCGTCCGGAAGCGGCATATACTTTACCGCAATGAAGAAGAGCAGGCTGGCAACGCCCAATAAGACGCCGCGCAGGAAGTTAATCCAGAAACGTTGCGAATGCAGTGAAGCAACGCCGCCAATCCAAAGCAGCGCCAGAATCGAAAAAACCATCTGGATAAAGAAACGAAGGAATGTCAGTTGCCCCGGCGACATGACCTCTTGCTCACCCAAGAGCTTGGCAATCGCGTCCATGCCGGGAAGGAGCAAGGCGCCCAAAACGCCCAGTATCAGGGCGTGAAAAGTGGTGCTACCGGCGTTGCCAGTTAACTTGGAATAGGCTCTGACCATCCCAATTGTCTGACACGGCAAACCGGTTCACAAAAGCCCGGCTTCAGCCAAAACAGTCGCAAATGAACTGAACCTCGCAGGTCAGGAGCGCGCCCGCCTCCTTGTCAGCGCAGTTCCATAGCCATGATGCTGGCGGGCGTACGACAGAGCCTTTGCATAGCCCATCCAAACCAACCAAAGCTGTTTTGGCAGCACACTGATTGGCGCAAAATCGATCTATTTCCTTATTTGAAACAAGGCTTCTGCATTGGGCGGCAACCTGCTTGAACGGGTAGAGCAGCCCGGGCTGGCAAATTCCCGAAACCAGTTTGGGTTTTGATTTCGCTGCAAACTTGAATGGTGCGCAAAATTTTTGGCGTCTATAATTTGGGAAACCGGACACAAACCGTGCGTCACCGGCAAAGCCATTGGCAAATGGCGCGTCAGGATCACCTGCCTTGCCAAACCTTTTGGGGCCAAACGGCTTCAGCTTGTAATATTCGGTCCAAAAAGAAAGTTCGTGACCCCGCTCCATTTCTGGCGGCCATTTGCCTTTCCAGCCGTTAGGAGCCTTCATCTGCGGCGGGAATACATATTTTATGTTTTTGGGCCACCAGGAAGGCGGTTTTGAATAGTCTAACTCTATCGGGTCGGCACTGAAGCCGACGCCAACCGCCGCTGTGATGAGCGAAAAGACGAGAAAAAATCGGCCCAGAAATCTCAACAGACAGTCCCCCAAACGTCACTTGGGGGACATTAGCACTGAAAACGCCTTTAGGCGACCTTATCGAGCAGCGGTTGAAGCGACGGGTGAATGTCACGTGCTTCGCTTGCAATAAACTTCAACAACTGTCGCTCATTGCCATGCAGCAAACCGTCACGACCGATGCGGTCGACAAGCCATTGTGCTTCTGCACTGCAAATCGCTGCTGCGGCATGGTTTTCGGCTTCAAAACGCGCATTGCGTTCAGCAAAAGCAGTCTCAACGCGCGTATCGGCAAACACATTTTCGCTGAAGCCACGCAGCCCCCCCGCAAACATGCGTCCGAAAAATCCGCCAACATTCACATCTGTATCGTTCAACCATTCTTCGCGCGCGATGGCTTCGTCGCGTGTAGGTTGGACGTAGCCGAACGCAGCCAAAAGGCTAAATCCAATCGCCTTGGTGAAAAGGTCGCTCCAGGCCGGATCGTTTTTGGCTTCGACTGTCGCATCGTTAATTTCAAACAGGACTTCAGCTTCTTCGCGCGTTACCATTGCTTGGCCCACACCGCCGAAAGCATAAAGCACACGGCGCAGCATATCGACATCGGCCTTGGTGACTACACCGGCGCGCGCAACACGGCCTTTGGCCAAAGCGCCCTGCCCGTTCACCACAACTTCGGCCACCTGCTTGAGCGCAAAGGCAGACAAGATGGCAGGTGATTGTTTGGCGCGTTCCAGAACCTTGATCAACAACTCGATCTCGGTGCGTGTATCAACAATACCGTCTTTGGAAATGGCCCGGATGAGCCATTGCGCGTTTTCACGCGAAATGTAACCCCGAGGCGGCTCCAGACCGACAAGATAGTCACAGACCGCTTCGATGAAAAACACGTCCCACTCTTCACAGCGGTCGTGGCACGCACTATCGATCGCAAAAAGCGCCTCGGCCTCAGCGCGCGTCGCAACACCATCGCGATACACTTCGCGGCGCAAACGCAACACATCATCAGCAGTCACTTTATTGCGCGTCACCAACTCGCTTGCTACTTCCGGCAATACCAATTCACCCATCAAAATGCTCCAGCTCAAGGGATACCATTGGCCGACGCTAACAAAATGCATTTGAATTTCGGCTAAGGGTCATGGTTAAGCAGGAATAACCAAACTAGATCAAATTGTTCCATGACCGAGATAGACACTGAAGCGTTGACGCAGGCTTATGAGGCCGCACTCGCCCATGAAAAGGCAGGCCGACCGGACGAAGCCAAGCCCCTCTATGAAGAGTGCCTGTTGCTCGACCCTTCCGATCAGGTAGGGGCCAGTGTCAGACTGGCCGCCCTTGGATTGGCAAAGGCACCGGCAAAGGCACCTGACGCTTACGTGGAAGCATTGTTTGATCAGCATGCCGAAGATTTTGACGACATACTCACCGGTCAACTTGGCTACGCTGTCCCCATGCAACTCGCACAATGGCTGGACGCGCAGGACGCCGGTCCATTTGATCGTCTTTTGGATTTGGGCTGCGGCACAGGCCTCGTTGGCATGATGCTGATGGAGCGGTGCCAGCATGCCACCGGGGTCGACTTGGCAGAAAAAATGGTCGAGGCCGCTGACGAACGCTCCGCCTATGACGCGCTCTTTGTCAATGAAGCGGTCCATTTTCTTGAAGAGTACGCCAAATCAAAAGACCCTGCGCACCAGCCTTTTGATCTGATCGTTGCCGCCGACGTGCTTCCTTATATCGGCGCGTTGGAGCCGCTTTTTGACGGCATCGCAGCCAACGCTGAACCGGGTGCGCTACTTGCCATCTCGTGTGAAACCTTGCCGAACCTGCATACCGGGTGGTCGATCACGCCAAACCAACGTTTTGCGCATGCCAAAAAATATATCCATGACATGTGCGAACGCGCGGGATTTTTGGATGTGGAACTGTTTGAAGAAATTACGGTGCGCACCGAACAAGGTGCGCCGATACCGGGCTATTTGATGGTGGCATCAATGCCCGAGTAACCGACCACGGATCATCTCCCTTTTGGTGCCGTGCCCGGGTATTTTTTCAACCGCAAAACCCGCCGCCTCCAAATTGCGGCGCACCCAGCCCGCAGCCGTGTAGGTTGCAAATGTTCCGTTTTCCGATGTGTGATCGGCCACCACCTGCATCAATTCAGCTGACCACATGGCCGCATTTTTGGCCGGAGCAAATCCGTCCAGATACCAGGCATCAACTTTGCCCGGCCATCGCGACATGCCGTGCATCGCGTCTGCGACATGCACTTCGCACATGGTTTGCGGATCGAGCTGAAACTGATTGGTTCCCGCCTTTACCTTTTCCCACTGAGGTAAAAAACGATCACATAATGGCAACAAATCCGGCCAGCGGCTGATTGACTGATGCATGGCGTCGGGAGCCATCGGATACGCCTCAAATGACACAAAAGTGAGCCGCTGGCTCGATTTTCTTTGCTTGATCCATTGCCGCCATGTTTCAAAAAGATTGAGCCCCGTGCCAAAACCAAGCTCCCCAATCACAAATTCATCGCCGGCACTCCAGCGTTCCGGCAATCCGTTCTGCTGCAAAAAGACGTAGGCCGTTTCGGCACGGCCATCCTGTCGCGCATAAAAATGGTCGCCAAACAGCGTCGAAAACGGCATATCGCCGTCAATCCATTCCAACTTTTCAGTTTGCTCTTTGTCCATGGTGTCCATTTCTAACAGCGCCAAGCCAGATATCACCATCATCGGTGGCGGCATTGTCGGCCTTTGGAGCGCGCAGATCGCCGCCAAACGCGGCTTGAAAGTCCGGCTAATCGAAAAGCGCACTTTGGGCTCGGGCGCAAGTGGCGGCATGCTGGGGGCTTTGATGCCGCATCATCCCGGCGGCTGGTCAGACAAAAAAGGATTCCAACTCAAGGGGTTACTGTCACTGCCGGATTCAATTTCTGAATTGGAGCAAGATACCGGCATCGCTTGCGGCTATGGGCGTGTTGGCCGCATCCAGCCCATAGGCCATGCAGAAAAACGTCGCCAAAGCCAAGCTTGGGTTGACGGCGCGGCCGAACATTGGCCGGAAGGTTTGAACTGGCAAATCCAGGATAACCAACCCGCCCCCGGCTGGGTTGATCAAATTGCAGACCATGGTTGGAATACGGATACACTGTCTGCGCGCATCAACCCGCGCGCGCTCATCAACGCTCTTTCCAAATGGGCGCACAACAACCCCGCCGTCGAAGTTCTAGAAGGTCAGGAAGTTCTTTCTCTTCCCAAAGATACGGCTACCATCCTTGCAGCAGGCCTCGGTAGCTTCCCCCTCATAAGCCCAGAAGAACCGGGAAAAGCTGGCAAAGGCGTCAAGGGTCAGGGCGCGCTTTTAAAGCCATCGGCACCTATCGATCCCAACGGACCAATCATCTATGACAATGGCACCTACGTCATTGCCCATGCCGACGGGACAATTGCTGTTGGATCAACATCAGAAAACGAATTTGATCATCCAACCACAACGGACGAGAAGCTGGACGCGATCATCGCGAGTGCAAGGCGTCTCTGCCCGCCCCTTCGAGACTCCCAAATCTTGGAAAAATGGGCCGGTGTGCGCCCCAAGGCAGGCAAACCCGACCCGCTTTTGGGCCCGCTGCCGGAACATGAGCATATCATTGTTGCGACCGGTGGATTTAAAATCACTTTCGCCATCGCCCACGTGATGGCGGAGAGCTCTGTCAGCCTTGCCGTTGAGGAGAGCGTTGAGGTACCTTTATCGTTTTTGCCCGCTTCCCGACTTTTGTGACATTCTGGCAGCTGTGCTTTTGAAATTCATATGACGCCCCCAAAACACGCTCGTTTTTTCTGGCAAGAGCGCTTAAAAGCCCAAACAGGGAACTACCGACAGGCTATCCGGAGTATCACAGCTGTGAAATCCGGTTGGATGTCGAGCGAGGGAGAAAAGACCATGTCCGACAACAAGCCGGAAACAGAAATTGACGTCACCAAAGCCTGGCAAGCGTCGCAAGACCAAAAATCGTCAGCCAAACGCCTTCGAATTTTTGCTGGGCTCTCGTGGCTGGTGGCCATTGGCGGGGAGATTGCCGGGATCGTACTGCTGCTGCGCGGCTATTTCGATCAGGGCAATCTGGCAATCCTGATCGGCTTGCTAGTCGGCATTGCGGTCTTTGCAATTGCTGGTAGCCTTCTGTGGAAAGCGGCCAACAAGCACGAACCTGCCAGCAAATCCGAGCCGTTCCGTTTCTTCGTTCAGAACCAACTGGGCGCCATTATTACGCTCATCGCGTTCTTGCCGCTGATTGTCCTGATCCTGATGGACAAGGACATGGACCCGAAAAACAAACAGATTGCCGGTGGCATTGGCGCAGGCCTTGCTGTGATCGCAACACTTTTCGGCATCAGCTACCAGCCACCATCCGTTGAACAATATTCGCTCGACATGAATGAGTGTGCGGCGCAAATACGGTCCGGCGAACCGACCACCGCCTGCTCACCGGAGGTCGCCGAACAGGCGCAGGATATTGCCCGTGATACGGAAGCCGTCGCAGCTGCCACAGCCGACGCCGACAATCCGAACGGCCGCGATGTTGTCTACTGGATCACACCGCCGGACGGTGAAACCCGACATGACTCACCGCGGGTCTTCCACCTTTGTGAGGACGTCAGCATATTGCGCGACAAGCCGGTAACCAGCGGCTCGGTTACGGAAGCCTATTCCCAAAACGTAATCCGCATCACAAAGCAGATTACGATGGAGCAAAACCAGTGCGGGTTTGAAGTCGCCAACTGATCACCCAGCCCAAAGTTCTGTGTCCGGATAAAACTGGGACCAGGCGAACCAAAACGCCTGGTGGCTGCCCAGATCATTGCCCAGTTCGTCAACGGCCCTGATACCGCCCGCATCCAGGGCCAGTCGTACATTCTCAAAAGCGATTACTTCGCCTTTTGTCAGTGCGATGAGGGCCGCACTCCGTTGAAAAGCGACCGGTTTGCCTGAAGCGGTCGTTACGCCGATAATGTCTTCTTGAACCGGCAAGCGCGGGTCGACATCACCGATGGGGAAAATCGGGCCATTGGCATCGCGTCCATTTCGAAAATCGAAATCACGACCCAGCGCAAGCGCCTCGACCAGAACAGTCGTCTCCGGGTGCGCCCGCTTCCACGTCCCCCAATCGGTCGTAACAACAGAGGCCTGTTCCAGCTTAATGCCCTTCTCGGCAAGTGGCCCCGTCACGGCAGTGCCGCGAAACGTATCGAACACAGAATAGGTCTCAATATCATACATGACCTTGTTGGAGCGTATCAAAAGCCCGGAAGTGCGCAAAATTGGCCGTTCGACCCCTTCGGGCATGTTATCGGTGAAATAGGCCTGCGCCGAGCCGCACAAGGTACAATAGGGAATGCCCAGATCACGCCCACCGAGCGTGTCATTGACCATCTCCCGCACTTCCATGATTTGACGGGGATAGGCGCGCGCTTTTCCATTGATCACGATACCGAAAACCACATCGCCATCGTCCAGCCAGTCAGCTTCTGCCGCGCTGATCACATCGGGATTGTCGGCAGCAGGAATGCAGTTACACAGGCTATCTGTGGTGTCATAGGCGCGGTTATCTATCAGCACGCCCCCCCACGAAACATGGCGCCAGTCGATGTCACCTTCAACAAATATCTGATCCCATCCGGGCACGACGCTGGTAAAGATTTCACGCTTTGAAGCCAGATAATCCGGTGGTTCAGGTATGTCCCAGGCGATCAAATGATCGGTAATAACGCCCCAATGGTTTATGCGTGGCGGCTCGATGCCGAGCAACTTCGCTGCAGCGCCCCCCAAAATGGCACTCAGACTTGGGCCGGTGGCAAACCGCATTAAATCGGCAATCAACCAGGCAAGGCGCGGATCACCGGATTTACCAATCTCATCGACCGCAAGCACCTGATCTCGGCTCCAGGTTGACTGGGACGCGGGGTTAATCAGGCCAATTTGAACCGCCCGTTTGAGCTCGTTCGACAAAGGCTCGGCGGGTATGGTTGGCGGCTGGCCAAACTGTTCGATCACATAGGCGGGCAATGGGGCGGCTTCCTGACTGTACCCCAACGAAACAAGTGCAAGCGAAGAAGAGATAGACAGCACCAGCACTGTTGCGCCAAGTCGGTTACGGCTGATCATGTGCGAGCCCTCCAGTAGGTTCATGATGCGTTATCGCACCCTCACCGCGAAGTTTGCGGAAGGCTACTCACAAACGATCAGCTTTTGGTGATGAGCAAATCGACACAAGCGCAGCTAGCCGGTCCCTTTCGGCGGAATAAGTTCCTTTTGCAGCTTACGAAGCGTCCACCAATAACGGACATTAAACGGGTTCATAAGCGCCACCACGTACCAAGGACGTCCCTTTACAGCGTTCACTATCTTGTCGCGGTGGGACAACCTCTTGGGAAGAGCTCTCATCACCCCTCCGGTGGTAAAGATATCAGCGGTTTTCTCGGCGATACCCAAATTGGGGAAATCCGATTCGACGATTGCGCCGGCCCCGTGTCCGATCCACGTCATGCGCATTTTCCGCATATGAAGCCGGTTGCGCGCCAAAGCGATAAGCTTGCATTTTTCAATAATGTAATCGCGGATCAGCGCTTCAAGTCTTTGCGCACGTTCTGCGTCAATCAAACCCAATGATTGCGCATCATGGGTAGTCTTTAGCGCATACACCATTTGCGTGGTTGACTCTGAACTATTCTCAACCGCGAAAATATCCTTGTCATCCGTGTTTCGGCCAATTGCACCGCGACTGCTTGCATGTTTGCGAAGGAGTAGCGTCGGTTCTTCGAGATAGTAAATTCCCTTCAGTAACGCTGCACGATAAGGGATCACCCAATCCGAGGCGCGGGCCGTTCCATCAACGTCAACAGGACCAAACTTCGTAAAAACATCTCTGTGCCAGCTCAGTACTGGCCCGTGCATGTGGTTTGACCAACCATTCTCGGCAAATTCCTCGGCAAGGATCAGCCTATCGCCGGTATTGCACACAGGTCCGATCAGCTCTCCGTCGGCAGTCATCTTGATGGCATTGGATGTCACCATGCTAACATCATGCTTGCGGTAGGCATCCATGATTAGCGAGACACGATGTGGATACTGAATATCATCGTCATGGGCGCAAATGATATACTCGCCGGATGCTCGATCCATCAGGACATTGAAATTGCCCATCGACAGATTTTTCTCGTTGCGACCGATTTTTACAACATGTGGGCCTTTATAGGCACCCACAACGCGCTGGATCACCTCAAATGCGTCGTCCGGTGATGCGTCGTCCTGAATGATGATTTCCAAGCAGTCATATTCAAGCGCCAGAATGCTCTCCAAAGCAGCTTCAAGATATGGCTGGTGTCGGTATACCGGGACAACGACGGATACGGGTAGGGTCATTTCGACGTCTAGTCCAGATTGTCCATCGCCGCTTGGGTGAGCCTGTGGCGATTATCCCAAGTGTAACGCATCGTGTCTTCGAGCAACTCGCGCAAGCCGATTTTGGGAGTCCAACCCAATGCGGAAATCTTGTCGATTTTCGGCATACGACGTTCGGTATCTTCGTACCCCTCCCCATAAAATTCTTGTCCGCTTACCGACAAAACATTCGAAGGTGGTCCCGAGCCGTCGAACTCCTGGCGGTAAATGTCCTGCATCAAAGCCGCGAGATCAGCGATCGCAATCTCATTGTTTGGATTGCCAATGTTGAAAATTTGCCGACTGGATTGACCCGGGTTGTCGAGAATGGCCAGCAGAGCATCCACCAGATCATTCACATGGATAAACGTTCTGAGCGACATGCCACCGTCAACAAGTCTGAGTGCCTCGCCATTGATAAGCGCGGACATGAAGTAAGAAAAAACACGCGGCGCCCCATCGTCAGCGTCCACCATAACGTGATCGATCAAAGGGCCAACTACGTTAAACGGGCGAACGATGGTGTAATCCAATCCGCTTGTGACGCCGTGCCCGACGATCAAACGATCCAGCATTTGTTTCGTAGCCGAATACATCCAGCGGTGGCTCTTGATTGGGCCAGTGATGCAGTTGGTCTCGTCTTCATCAAACGGCTCGGTCGAACCAAGCGCCTTGCCATACACCTCTGATGTGGAAAAATGGACAAGCTTCTTGTTATGTTTGAGGCAGGCATTAATGACTTTGCTGCCATCAAAAAGGTTCAACTGGGCTACAGCAACAGGGTCGTTGACATAGAGCTTCGGCGATGCTCGTGACGCCATGTTAAAGACAACGTCATGGGTCGAAACAAGCTCATCGAGCGCATCATCATCTGTACTGATATCGAGTGGATGAAACTCGAACGGTTCGTTCTCAAATTTGATCTTGAGTTTTGCGCTCCAGATATCGGCTTGCGCAACCGAATATTCCGGCGAATTTGCAAGTTTGTGAGACAAATGACTGCCCAGAAACCCTGCCCCGCCGACGCAGAGAATTTTTTTCATTGACCCACTTAACTGCTCTGATCCTGCGGATTAGTCTATAGATGACTAATCAATTGGCGTCGAGTGTGCGAACAGTATTGGTAAGATATTGCCTTAAGGACAGGAAGAGAGGGTTCATTTGGACGACACTTGATTGGCCTCAAGCTTTTCCCAAACATGCATTCGACCCTTTTGTCGCGCATCAGCAAGCCACAGCTTTCTGCGCACATCCGGTGTTTCATGCTGGCGATAGAGCCCACCTAAAAATTTCAGCCAATCGATTGCTAAGCCCAGCTTGACCATTTCGGCTGACAGATCTCTGCGATCTTCAAGATAGCGTTTGGCGACTGTGCGACCATGGTCATCGACCTCCGTCACCTCAGCACGAACCCGTTGCCGCTTGCATAGCGCAACCAATGCCCATTTTGCCTTCTGGCCGTAGGGGTGACTTATCTATGGCGCGTCAGACGTTTTAAAAACCAAAAACAAAATAAAACAAAAGCAGTGAAGACGAATAAACGAAATTGATCCAAAATAGGCTCAACGCGAAACACAGACAACTATTTGATATCTTTGATATTTTACAGAATAAAAAAGTAAATAACCTAACTCAAATCAGCCAAAAACCGATGACTATCATCTCGAACAGCATCAAGCTTTTCATCCTTCATGCGACCCAAAGTGCCATACATCATGCCCATGCGTTGATTCGATTTTAGAACATCCTGATTCTCTTTCAGAAAGTTCCAGTATAAGTAATTGAACGGACACGCTTTCGGGCCATTCTTCTTGGCGACTGAATAGCTGCACGAGCCACAATAATTGCTCATCTTGTCGATGTAAGCGCCCGATGACGCATAGGGTTTGGATGCGAAAACCCCACCATCAGCATAAAGCGCCATACCTACCACATTGGGCATTTCCACCCACTCATAAGCATCGTGATAGACGATCAAAAACCATTCTTGCACTTGGCGCGGATCCAATCCGGCCAGCATCGCAAAATTACCGATCACCATCAGCCGTTGGATATGGTGGGCATAGGCGTTTTCCTTAGTTTCAAGGATGGATTGGCGCAAGCAATTCATTTGTGTTTCGCCGGTCCAGAACCAATCGGGCAGATCGCGCTTGGCACCAAGCACATTCATATCAGCATAGTTCGGCATTTTCAGCCAATAGACCCCGCGGATAAATTCGCGCCATCCGATGATCTGACGGATGAAGCCTTCAACCGCATTGAGCGGCACGTTGCCTGCAAAATAAGCTGCCTCGGCGGCTTCACAGCATTCACGTGCGTCCAGCAAACCGATATTGATTAGACCCGAAAGGTGCGAATGGAACATGAGCGCCTCTCCCTGCACCATTGCGTCTTGATACGTACCGAAATCATTGAGCGCATGATCAATGAACCACGCCAGATAGCGTTCCGCATCGGCGCGGGTAACAGGATAGTTGAACGGTTCAAGATCACCAAAATGGTTGCCGAACCGGCTAGCCACCAGATCGAGCACATCGCGGGTTATGTCATCACTCTCCCAATCGGGGCGATCGGGAAAAACCATGCGCTCCTTGGGCGGCGCGCGATTGTCCTTGTCATAGTTCCATTGACCACCCTCCGGGTGGTCGCCCGCCATCAGATAGCGGGTCTTGCGCCGCATCTCGCGATAGAAATACTCCATGCGCAATTCCTTGCGGCCCGATGCCCACTTCCGGAATTCGTCGTGGGTTGCGATAAAGCGATCATCCGGGCGTATCTCGACGGCAATGTTGAGTTGTTCAGCCCACGCCTTTTGTGCTTCCAGGACGCGCCATTCGGAAGCCTCGGCAACAATCACGCGACTGACAGCGTGTCGTTCGATTGCCGCCTGCAGCGCATCTGTGAAACTTCCAGCGTCATGTGCATCGAGGCTGAGATAGTCGACTTCATAACCATCTGAGCGCAATTCCTCCGCAAAGTGCCGCATCGCAGAAAAGACAAAGGCAAGCTTCTTCTTGTGATGGCGCACGTAAGTCGCTTCATCCCAAACCTCGCACATAAGAATGACGTCACCTTCGTTCGTATCGGCGAGCGATGACAGATTGCGCGACAGCTGGTCGCCCAACACAAACCGGAGTGTTTTACCCAATCGATCAGCCCTTTGTGCGCAGCGTCGAACGGCCGCCATCAACGCCGATGATTTGGCCGGTGATCCATGAGCCTTGGCTTGTGAGCAAAAGGCCCGCCAGCGCGGCCATATCGGACGCTAAACCCAGCCGTGGGATGGCGTGCATCGAGGCCACCGCTTTGGCCATCTGATCCGAGGCGGTGATAGGCTTGGCCAGTTCGGTGTTTGTCAAAGAAGGTGCAATCGCGTTGACACGTACCCTCGGTGCCAACTCTGCCGCCAGCGCGCGCGTCAAGCCTTCCACCGCGCCTTTGGCCATGGAGACCGAAGCGTGAGCCGAAAAGCCCTGCTGAACCGCGACGGTGGAAAAGAGAAGAACCGATGCGCCCTGTCCGGCCTTAAGCGCCGGCAGCGCCAATTGGACAGCCTTGGCCGCTGCCATGGCATTGAGTTCAAAGTCGCGCAGGAAATCGGCGTCGGTGAGCTTGGCAACCGGTTTCAGGTTGATCGATCCGACCGCGAAAACCAGACCGTCCACATCATCACCGGCCGCTGCCACCGCCGCTTCAAGCTCGCCCGATTTTAGCACGTCGCACTTGGACCAAGAAGCCCCAAAGCGCGCGGCCATGTCGCGCAACATGGGTTCTTTGCGGCCAACCAGGTGCAATTCATGCTGATCATCATGCAATTCCTGCGCGATGGCCGAGCCGATACCACCGGTGGCGCCAAAAATGATATACTTCCCCATGTGACGATCTGCTCCAAATCTTGTTCTTGCGTGGATGCCGTCCAGCGGCAACACCTGTGCAAGTGAAACTAGGCCGGATCAAAATGCTTCAAGTCGTTTGGTTCAAAAGAGATTTGCGCGTCCACGATCATGCGCCACTGGCTGCGGCCGCAGCGGCAGGGCCTGTGTTGCCGCTATTGCTGATCGAGCCGGATTTTTGGGCACAGCGCGACATGGCTGGACGCCACTACGCTTTCTACAGCGAGAACGCAGAAAGCCTTGCTGGCGCGTTACAAAAATTGGGCCTGAAGCTGATTGTGCACGTTGGCGAAGCCGTCCAAGTGCTGTCGCACGTCCACACACAAACACCCATCAGCGCGCTCCACAGCCATTTGGAAACCGGCAATGGCTGGACATTTGGTCGCGACAAAGAAGTCGCTATCTGGTGCCGGAAACATAATGTTCCTTGGCATCAGCCGCGTCAGTTCGGCGTGGTGCGCCCCTTCAACGACCGCAACAAATGGGCCGCACAATGGGAAGACTTTATGACGTCACCCACGACCGAAACGCCACATAGCGCTTCAATGGCACCGGCAATCAAAAGCGACCCCATGCCCGCTCCTGAAGCGCTTGGACTGAAGCCTGATCCCTGCCCGGATCGCCAACGCGGCAGTCGGACCGAAGCAGTCCAAGCGTTGCAAACCTTTCTGGATGTGCGCGGCCGCAACTACCAAAAAGAAATGTCATCGCCCGTCACTGCGCAAAATGCCTGCTCGCGTTTGTCAGCTCACCTTACTTGGGGGTCAATATCGATGAGGGAAGTCGTTCACGCCGCTTACCACAAGCGGGTGAACTTGGCAGAAATTCCCAAAGAACATCGAGACTTTGACCTGCGCGCGGTGGACGCATTCATCGCGCGCCTTCACTGGCATTGCCACTTCATCCAGAAGCTTGAAGATGAACCTGAGATCGAACTTCAAACATTTCACCCGGCTTTTCAAAACGTGCGCCTAAGCGACTCAGAAGACTCACGAAAAAAGCTGGATGCGTGGGCGACCGGACAGACAGGCTGGCCGTTTGTCGACGCCTGCATGCGCTCGCTAAGAGCGACGGGCTGGATCAATTTTCGCATGCGGGCCATGCTGGTTGCGGTGGCCAGCTACCATCTTTGGCTCGATTGGCGCGAAACCGGCAAAGTTTTGGCGCGCCTTTTTACCGACTATGAACCCGGCATCCATTGGAGCCAGATGCAGATGCAATCGGGCACAACGGCGATCAACACGTTGCGAATCTACAACCCGATCAAGCAGAGCCAGGATCAGGACCCCGACGGCACGTTCATCCGGCAATGGGTGCCCGAGTTGGTGCAGGTGCCCGATGAACACATCCACGCACCTTGGACGATGCCCCCGCTCATGCAGCGCGAACTTGATATCGAAATCGGCAACGACTACCCCGCGCCCATTGTCGACCATCTTCAAGCCGCCAAGGAAGCGCGTGCAAAAATCTCAGAAATCCGCCAAACGGACGGCTATCGCGACGAGCAGCTGAAAGTGCTCGAGAAGCATGGCAGTCGAAAAGGCAAAGGCAGGGGCGCGCGCTCATTTCCAAAACAGGACAGAATGCTTAAGACAGAAAAGTCATGCGCCCAGTTGGAGTTAAAGCTATGAGGATTAACCGGCTTTGCGCTTTTGCTGTTTTTTGGGTCGGCTTTGCCGCGCAAAGCGCTCTGGCGGACGAACGCATTGATGACGTTATTGCGGCACTTGTCCCCGACGGGCGCTATGACGAAGTCGCACTCTGGATTGACGACGAAATGCACACCGGATCAAACGTACCGGTGGGCGACAAACGCGTTTTTGTGCTGGCCTCCGTGTCAAAAGCCGTGCTCGCCGTCGCGATCATGCAGCTACATGAGCGCGGTGACCTCTATGTTGACGATCCGTTGCCTGCTTCGCTGTCCGACGAATTGCTCTCAATGGTTGACGGGGTAGAAAACGCGACGATTGCCCATCTGCTCACCATGCGTTCCGGACTGCCCGAATATCTGACAGATGACTTCCTCACGGATTGGTTTGCAGGCGTTGAGCGCACCAAGACACCATGGGGTGCACTGACCTATGCTAAGGGACTGCCCGCCGAATTCGAGCCCGGTGAAGCGTTTCAATATACAAACACCAACTATTTCCTGGCGCAATTGGTGCTGGAAGAAATACGCGGGCAATCCATGTCCGCGTATTTCAAAGACGAGATTCTCAAGCCGGCGGGAATGCGGTCCACGGGCACACTTGGTTTCTCGAAAGACGAGGACGATCTTCTGCCCGGGTTTGAAGACATTACCAATACCGGGAAACAAAGGCGTGTTGATGATCTGTATGATGGGCAAGGTTTCGGCGATGGCGGCTTGGCAACGCGTGCTGAAGATGTTGTCAAATTCTACAAGGCCTTGTTGGTAGACAAGAAATTGTTGGGCGAAGACGCGTTGGAACAGCTCCTGACACCCGGCCCCGATGAAGACTATGCCATGGGCCTTGTCGTTGAAGGCGAGAAAGGCCAAAGGACGATCAGTCATGGCGGATCATTTATCGGCTATGTGAGCCACGCCATTTATTTTGAAGAAGGCAACATCATCGGTGCTTCGTTGATTGGGGATGCGAGTGCGGATGCCGCGACCTTGATCAACGACGCTTTGGATGCATTATTGGAGTAGAACCCGCGCATCCGACGCAGCCCCTTTCCTGTCTTAAAAAGAATTGGAAATCGCCCTATGTATAAGCTTGCAAAACCACCGCTCGCCATGGCTCTGCTCTTGCCAATTACCGCGCACGCCCAGGAACCGGCGGATTTTGAGCGCTTTCTACAATCGCCAGCCGCAGCAGCGGCCATTGCCAGCGCAGTCGCGATGGTTGGTGGTTGTTCAGTTCCGCTGTCATTTGACCAGACAAACGGCGACAACGAGACCAGCGTTTCGATCGGGGTGCATTGTTTCGGCACCCAGGACGATGAGGCGTCGATCACCATAAACTTTGAAGATTATGGCAATGGTAACATCATCGTTCGCAGCTTTGATCTAGCCGGATGACAATGCGTTTGTCCGCGCTGTGTCCGCAGGACCTTTTAGGTATTTTGCAATCGCCTCGGTGACTTTGCCGAGCGACGGCGCAATGGTCACATTGATACCGGCCATGCCCCAGTCATTGGCTCGCTTGTAACCGAGCGTTCGCATAAGGCGGTCCCCCAATGCTTCTGTCGCGATATCGCCAGCCAAACCTGAGACAAAACCTTTCAGGAACTCTTCGAGCATGCGCTTTTGCATGTCATTCTCGTCCGTAATTTGGCACTCACGGCGCGCATAAGCGCCCCAGTCATCCGTGCCGGTTTCCTCACCCGCGATAACCTCATTGACGAAGCCTAGATGCACAGCGGCATGACAATATTGCTTCACATTCTCCACCATCAACCCGTAGATGCCCCCAAGCGGCGCGCCGGGTATGCCGCCCAGCGTACCAACGCCGGAGACCAGCGTCCCGCCCAAAGTGGTATAGGCCAGAATGCGCTGATATTGACGCGCCGTATGCTCGGCGATTGCCCCCTTCGCCCCGTTTTCCGCGAGCCTGTAACGGATGGTCCAAAGACCTCGGCCATCGAAGTTGGTTTCAAAGTCGACACCTGACGCGCTGTGCTCAAATCCCAAAAGATCGCGCACATAGGTCACATCGCCAGCTTCGACGAGCGCATCGATAACAGAAGATGTGCCCAGATGCCGCGCTTCGGCTGCAGCAAGGGCGGCCTGCGCTCTCCAAAGCTGTTCGGCGCGCCCCGGCCCCTTGGTCGTCAGACCCCCGTCATTTAGCACATTTAACTGTTCGGACACGCCGCCATTAGTTTCAAAAAGCGGCATCAAGGAGTGCACAATGACCATCGGATCGGCAAAAGCATAGTCGCTATCAGGGTCTCCAACCTGGATCGATTGGATGAGCTGGCTACCGAGCCCCAACGCATAACTGTCGGGGCCTTTGTCCATATCAGCCATGAACTCGGCTTCACCGTTTAGCGCCTCGATTGCGGACGTGCGCTCGATCCAGGCATCCAATTCCCGGCGCACCAGATGGCGTTCCGTGTTGGCACCCGCCGCAACAACGATCCTGTGACGCGACAATAAAGGTTCGTGCGTCGGCCCATCTGGTAAAAACCGTACAACATCCCCCTCACCCAAGAGTTTGGTGCCTCGGAAAACTGCTGCTGAGATACGCTCCACTTGCGGTCGGCGCGGCAAAACCACATAGCTGCCGGATACCGACTTCGTGCTATCTTCAAGACTGATAACGAAGTTACGCTCTTCCCCGATCGTTGCCGTAGAGGGCGGAGAAAACGAAATACGCAAGCCACCACCCAGTTGATCCCCCAAAAGCGTGGCAATGCCCGCAAGGTCCTCAACACCGTTCACAGTCCGGCTGGTGGTTGACAGTGCCGCATAAGGCTCTGAATCAACCTGCACGCCAAGCGTATGCAGAGTGCTGCCATGGCGCGCAAGCACACCTGCCACCTGGCCTGTGTCGCGCGGATCACCGTCATTGATAAGGATCATGTCAATGGCGCGTTCACCGGCCGCATTTTGCGTATCCGAGATTGCCCAGCCCGTGGCATTGCCGCCCCGTTTTTGGCTCATCTGGTTGCGAATGATCGAGATAAGCTCCTGCTTGTCCGGCGCGGGCGCTGCTTCACGGTAAAGATGGGGCCAAGTACCGATCCCCATGAGGATCACTTCGCGATCGTCAGGCAAATTCTCAATAACACGAACAGCCAAGTCAGTGGCAAGCTGGATCCGGTTTGCATCAAACATCGAACCTGACTGATCAATCAGCAATGCCATGGGACGACCGCCCGGTTCCTGCGCATCTATACGCGCAACCACAGGCTCGCCTTCATCAAGGATCGAGAAATGATTACTCGCCCAAACGGCGTCGGCCGGCGCATCATGTTCGAGCGAAACGGCAACACGGCTGTTCTCGATAACCCGCACCGATTTTGCTTCAAAAGCGGTGACGGTCGGTGACGGGAGAGGATCACTCTCAACCAATCCGGACCCGCCATCCAGCTCCTTGATGCTGACTGAGGCACCATAAATATTGAATAGGCGTCCGGGATGCGGCTGACCACCAGCGAGCAAAACAGGGAGCCAATTGGCCGGTGGGCGCGGTCCAAAAGCCTGCGGGTCTGCAAAATAGTCTTCAGCGCCTGTGGCCGGTCGGAAACCCAATTCCAGACGTTGGGATGCGCCACCTGTCCAACTCAAGATTTCCTGACGCGGTACATCGCGGGAATGCGAAAACATTTTCACGGTTATGGGCTGTACCGCGGGTGGCGTCCAAGCCGCAATCTTGGCGTCACGCGGATTGATACCAAGCCCGTCAGCGCGGATGAAATTGTCGCCCAGCTGAACCACCGGATATGAGGCGGCGGCTTGAATGCCGGATATCCGTTGCCCCCGGGCGCGGTTCCAAGCCTCATCAAAGAATTTGTCAGCTTGCGCAACATTGTCCCGTATATAAGTCAAAGCGCCACGAACCTGCGCTTCATAATCGGACTTATCGTCGATATTGACGCCCAAAAAACGGGCGAGCGCCCGATAGGCTGGTGTTGCTGTGTCCACTTTTCCCCAAGTCAGCGCTGCCGGAGCCGGGGCTTCCACGCGCAGCAATTGCGCTTCGTGGCCGGCGGCCTGTAGCAAGGCGTGGAGAAGAACGGCACCGTCATCCTCGTTCGCCATACGCAAATCGAGCGCTTCTTGTGGTTCTAGCAGACGCCCCTGATAGACGCCCTCGGCCATGGCACCGCTCATAAAAGAGCGAATACGCGCTGGCGTTTTCAGGCGGGCGGCAGCTTCTTCCACCGTCTCGTTCGGGATCGCCATGGAATTACGTGCGTCAATCAGTAGACCGAGAAACCGCTTGTCGGCATCAGACTGCGATTGGAAAGCGACACAGGCCCCCAAAATAAACAGCGCAACCAGAAGCGCCGCCCCGGCGCGAACGTAAAAATTCTCATGCAGCACTTTCAAGCTATCAGAACTGGTCATGGCTCCCCCGCAAACGTCTCACTCAAACCCACTACCCCATAAAATATCAGTATGACATTGGTTCAAAATGAAAAAACCCGGGCCGCACGATACGCGACCCGGGTTTCCAGTTCCCCTGCTTAGAAGGAACATTTTATTCGGTATCAGCTTCCTTCGCTTCAACGCCGTCGTCAGCAGCTTTTTTCTTCGCGGCGGCTTTCTTTTTCGCCGGGGCCTTTTTCTTGGCTTCCTTTTTTGCTGCCTCCAGTTCGTCGTCTTCCTCTTCTGCAGTCAACTCTTCCTTGGAAACTTTCTTGTCGTCAACCGTCACTTGTGTAAGCAAATAGTCAACGGTCTTTTCCTCAAAGATCGGCGCCCGCAAATTGGCAACCGCATCGGGGTTCTTCTGGAAAAATTCGTAGATTTCTTTTTCCTGACCCGGATATTGTCGCACCTGGTTCATCAGGGCCTGCTGCATCTCGGTCTCAGTGACTTGAATGTCTGCTTTTTCGCCAATTTCAGAAAGAACCAGACCAAGGCGCACGCGACGTTCCGCAAGCGCACGATACTCAGCGCGCGCTTCTTCCTCTGTCGTATCCTCGTCTTCAAATGACTGCCCGGCTTGCTCGAGCTCACGCATGATCTGCGTCCAGATATTATTGAACTCGGTTTCGACGAGCTTTTCCGGTGAAAGCAAATCATACATGCCGTCGAGCGCATCTAGCAGCTGACGCTTTACTTTCTGGCGGGTGATGTTGCCGAACTGGCTTTCCATTTGTTCACGCACAACCGCGCGCAGACGCTCGGCACTCTCAATGCCGAGTTTTGTAGCCAATTCGTCGTTGATCTCAACAGGTTCAGCTTTTTCAACCAGTTTGACCGTCACCTCAAAGACAGCGTCTTTTCCGGCCAAGTGCGTCGCCTGATAATTTTCCGGAAAAGTGACGTTTACCTCGGTTTCATCACCGGCTTTCTTGCCGATCAATTGATCTTCGAAACCGGGAATGAAAGTGCCGGAACCCAACACAAGCTTCGCATCGTTGTCGGTTCCGCCTTCAAAAGGCTCGCCATCAACCTTGCCGAGATAGTCCATGGTGACGCGGTCGCCCTGCGCGGCCTTACCTTTTTTCTCAGAATATTCAGAGGCAGACTGCGCAACCTGTTTTACCTGCTCTTCGACCTCCTCATCGGGAATGTCGACAACTTCGCGGGTAATTTTTATGCCCGAATAGTCTTTGACCTCGATGTCAGGAATGACTTCATAGTTGAGAGAAAACTCAAAGTCGGTTTCACCGCTCAGCACTTTTTGCGCTTCGGCTTCGTCCTCGGTCATGTCAACTTCGGGCGGTGTCGCAGATTTCTCACCGCGATCCGATAGAACCGAACGTGGCGACTCGTTTAAAATCTCATTGACAATTTCAGCCATGAACGACTTGCCATACATTTTACGCAAGTGATTGGCTGGCACCTTGCCCGGCCGGAAACCCTTGAGTTGTACCTTGCCCTTGGCGTCATCAATTTTTTCCGCCAGTTTCGCTTCCAAATCGCCTTTGGGAACGACAATTTTAATCTGACGCTTCAAACCTTCGTTCAGCGTTTCCGTGACCTGCATGGTTCACCCTTTAATCATGTCCGCGTGTTGCCTTGTCAAAATGCGCGGCACACGCCCTTCTTGTTCATTCTTGGCCGGAGGGCCGTGGTGCGGATAGAGGGAGTCGAACCCCCACGCCTTGCGGCACTGGAACCTAAATCCAGCGCGTCTACCAGTTCCGCCATATCCGCTTGACTTATATCGTCGACTTGCAACACCCATCGGCCGCCAGTGGCGCGCTCTATAACACCGGTATCGCGCGGTTCAAACATAAAATGGCGTGCAAACGACCTTCAATAAAGCTGTTCAGTCACAATATTGACGCCGTCTTGGCGGAACGCCTTGATCTGCGCGCTACCATGGTCATCAACAGCAACAATAACCGTTGTTTTTTCACCGCCACGCATGCGCGCTTCCAGTTCCGGCGCAAGCTTCTCATTGGTGTAAAATCGGCTGATCCCATAGTCGATTGTCAAGAGTGACCGGGACGTGGGATTAAAATCGGCCTCGCCGCGAATGAACAAACCATCTTCCGGACGATCCATCGAAATTGCTGATACCCTATGAAACCCCGCTTCATCCAAACGAAGCAAAACATAAATTACTTGATCCTGATAGAAGCGGTCATCAAAGCTCTCTTGCGGCAACGCCTCAAAAAACGCCGTCACCAACTCAGTATCGGGGCGCCCAATTGCGTAGTTCAAACGCACATAGCGGCCGCGAAGGAGATCGCGCGGGTCAATCGGCTGGGTCTCCAAAACAGCTTCTTGCCCTGCGCGCAAAATCTGTGCGCGGCTTTCGATCATCCAACCAATCACGCCCACCAAAAAGAGAGACGCAACAATCGCCGCAGGCACAATAAAAGGTCTTGGCGGGAGCGTTTGAACATGCGGGGTCGTATGCCTGTCAGCCATCGTGCTCATCTCCTTCGTGCATTGCGTTAAGGCGCCTCTCTACGCGATAAAAAGCAAAGGCCAGAAGCGCCAGGATACCGCTCAACACGATAAGAATGGCGGACGAGTTCAATAACCCGATGATCGTATCGCCAAACAGAAGCGCAATTTCACCGACAAAAAGAATATAAGCAAAATATCGAAGCGGGCGGTGCTCAACGCCATGCAAAACCAGCGAGCATACCGAAAAAGCGACGCCGTACGAAATCGCCAAAACAAGAAACAGCGTTTCACGCCAAACCGCGTGAAGAAAAATAACGGCAACAAGCCCGATCGCAAAAGCAATGCTTACGCCCAGATAGCGGCCAATTGAATTTGGAAGCAGCGCGGGCCGGTAGCGATGGATCCCAAGTAGCCAAACCGATGCAATCAAAACAACATGCCACAGAATAATCTTCACCACAGATGGCAAGTCACGGTAGGCGGTGTAGATGACTTCCAAGACTTCAAAAGCCAACGGGACCAAGCTCAGCAGGGCCGCCAAAGCGCATGCGCGGCGAAGCCATCGATCATTACGAATGTGTGCGACGACAAAACTGAGCGCAACAATGGCGGCAAAACACACATATGCCCATGATAAGAGGTTCGCGGGCGCGGCACTGTTCAAATACCACCAACTGGCGCAAAACAACGCACCGAGCGTGACCATGCGGCTGCGCACAAGCGCCCCCGCGATCACCAAACCGACCCCAAAACCGAACATCGCTTTGTCAAGCGAACCGGAAAGATGATACATTTGCCCCACTAGGGCGACACCCCCGATATAGGCGGCACCCCCGATCGTATATAAAATCTCTTCAAAAAAGGCGGTGTGGCGTGCCCATCCGGCAGCGTTGAGGCGCGATCCCCCATTTTTTCGGACAATCGCCCCTCCCACAAAACCTAAAATGATGAGAATGGCGATACCGCAGACTTTAACGAGCCGCGGGATGGCATCCCAGTTGGCGGCAATGGACAGCAAAATACCGGCAACGAAGGAAAGGACGGCAAAAACGGCCAAGACTTTAAAAAATGAAAACCTGCTTTTTTCGCCCTTCGTCAATATGCCGGGGCTGGTCTTAGAGACGACATCTGCACGTAAAACGTCAGCTGTCGACTCATCGATTACGCCGCGCTTTAACCAATCGTTAATTTGTCGCTCGAGCAAAGTGGCCATCTGACGTCTATATCTCTTTCATTTCAGCAATTTACGCTTTCCTGGACATTCTTGATTGTGACAAATGTGGCATTTTTGCGCGATGCACAATCGCATGCGTCCCATGCAGTTTTGTGACTACAAAAGAGGCAAATTGAGCGTATTTTAGGCTATGCAAACAACAACAAAAATCAATGCACAAGGAAACCACGATGAACTTTACAAACTCACTGCGCCAGTGGCGCAAAGTACGCCAAACTGAAAACGAATTGTACCGCTTGTCTACACGCGAATTGGACGACCTCGGCATCTCCCGCGCCGATATCCCTACAATCGCACGTCAAGCACTCAACCACTAATCTCCGGCGCTAGTCAGCTTGGTCCTCCCCCAGCTGAAACGCCGAAGTGGCCGCCGATCCTCCTCCCAAAAGGCGGCCTTGGAGATGAAAAGCCCGACGGCCAAATGGCCGCGGGCTTTTTTATTTATGCAGTCTTGAAAAGCGTGTCTCGGATGACGGTCCAACTTGCCTGATCCGGTGCAGCCAAAAGGCCACCATCAAGTGTTGTGCAATCATAGGCGCTACCGTCGAAGCGGGCATGGTAACCGCCTGCCTCCTGGTGAATGAGGGTGCCGGCCAGATGGTCCCATGGGTTGAGTTTGGCGTACATCACAAAATGACATCCGCCAGTCGCTGCCAACCAATATTCATGGGCAGCGCAGCGGAAACCAAAACCGGTTTTGAAATTGCCCATGTTGCGCAGAACTTTTTCCTTCAAATCAGGCTCCAGATAGTACCAAGATGATGAACCACCCATCTCACCAACCGGTGCCGGCTCGCTCACAGCTATCGGTTTTGTGGAACCATCGACCCAACGCATATGCGCGCCATGGCCGCGTCTGGCATAAATCCAATTGTCGCCCACCGGATCAAAAATAATACCCGCCATGGTGACACCGTTTTCGACAATGGCACACATCACACCAAACAAAGGGATACCGCGGGCAAAGTTGAATGTGCCATCAACCGGATCGAGCACAAATGCCAGCTCAGCAGCCGCCAATCCATCGAGGATTGAAGGATCTTCGCTGTAAGCCTCTTCACCGACCACCAGCGCATCGGGAAACACCTGTTTGATGCGGGCCGTCATGAGTTTTTCAGCCAAAATGTCAGCTTGCGTCACCAAGTCAATCGATGATGTCTTCTGCTCGATATCGTCGGCGCCAAGATTGCGAAAACGCGGCAGGATTTCTTCCTTGGCAGCCTCTCGCATCAACTCAGCCATCCATGTCAAATCATCGTTCGAAACCATTGGTATCCCCTTTTTAGGCAGCTCTAACAAATGCCAGCGGCTTATCAAGCGAATGACGTCGCAGTGGATGACGTCGCAGCAGTTGAAAAGGCAAGGTTTGAATTTGAAGCAGCGCACCAAACCCGCTAGACCTGCCTCATGAGCATGAAACCCATTCATATAGTTGGCGCGGGTCTTGCCGGCTCCGAGGCGGCCTGGCAAATCGCCACGCGCGGTATACCGGTCATTTTGCACGAGATGCGCGGTGTGCGCGGAACCGAGGCGCACCACACCTATGATTGTGCAGAGCTGGTCTGTTCCAATTCCTTCCGCTCCGATGACGCGGAACTCAATGCCGTTGGCTTGATCCACGCGGAAATGCGGCTGGCTGACTCCTTGATCATGGCCTGTGCCGATGCACATCAGGTGCCTGCAGGTTCTGCGCTTGCAGTCGACCGCAACGGGTTTTCAGCGGCAGTAACCGCCAAGCTGGCAGCCCATCCGAATATCAACATCGCGCGTGAAGAAGTCACCGGCCTGCCGCCGGTCGACTGGGGTCAGACGATCATCGCCACGGGGCCACTGACAGCACCAGGTCTTGCCGATGCCATACGGGATGAAACGGGCGAGGATGCGCTTGCCTTTTTCGACGCCATCGCGCCGATTGTGCACACCGACAGCATCAATATGGACGTGGCCTGGTTCCAATCGCGCTATGACAAGGTTGGCCCAGGCGGGACAGGCAAAGACTATATCAACTGCCCCGTGGACGAAGCACAATATAATACATTTATCGATGCACTCATCGACGGCGATAAGACCGAGTTCAAAAAATGGGAAGGTACGCCTTATTTTGACGGCTGTCTGCCCATCGAGGTCATGGCAGAACGCGGCCGCGAGACCCTGCGCCACGGCCCCATGAAACCCATGGGCCTGACCAACGCCCACAACCCGACCGTCAAACCCTATGCGGTTGTGCAACTACGACAAGACAATGCGCTGGGCACCCTCTACAACATGGTCGGTTTTCAAACGAAGCTGCGTTACGGCGCACAAGCCGACATTTTCCGCATGATCCCCGGATTGGAGAATGCCGAATTTGCCCGCCTCGGCGGCATTCACCGCAACACCTATCTCAACTCGCCCACATTACTGGCCGGTGATCTTTCCCTGAAATCACGCGATGGCTTGCGTTTTGCCGGGCAAATAACGGGCTGTGAAGGTTATGTGGAAAGCGCGGCCATCGGGCTTTTGGCGGGCCGGTTCGCGAGCGCCGAGCAAATTGGTGAAACGCCGGATTTGCCCCCAAAAACAACGGCTTTCGGCGCTTTGTTGAATCACATCACCGACGGCCATATCAGCAATGATGAAGAGCACGGCAAACGCTCTTTCCAGCCGATGAACATCAATTTCGGCCTATTCCCGCCTCTACCGGAGGGGACTGTGAAAAAACCGGAAGGTTGGCAGGGAAAATTCCGCGGCAAGGACAAAGCCCAGGCGAAAAAGCGGGCTATGACATCAAGAGCGATGGCGGATGCAAAGGATTGGTTGGGAGTTGATAGCGTAAGGCTGGTAGCAGCGGAGTAGTGTTCAAGACCCGCTGACGGAACAATAATGGCCCCAAACGAAGCCTTAAGCGATAGTAAATGTCCGGTTAAAGCTCAGTTCGAGACATTGCACGTGCTAATCTACATGGGCATTCTCGGCCCGAAGCCGACTTTTGACACCGGCTAGTATTTCTGCGGCGCGACGCTCCAAACCGGACATTGACGGTTAGTTGTCCCCTAAGCTTTCAATCTAACTCTCTTCGCACCTCTTTAATGTGTCCTAGCGCTTGAAGTTTGACTCGTGCCATGGGTTGCGCACATCCTCATATACTCACGCAAAGAGGATTGTTGACATGGCTACTTGGAAGTTCGTTGGGTGGAGCGAGGCCGAGGGATATACCACGGAAACCGGGAACAAGACCGCAGCACATTTGCTCTGGGGGGACCGTGTTGAAGTGCTGCAAAACGCTACGTCCAGAACCAAGGTGCGCGCCAGAGGGCGCAATCGGACATTCTGGGTCGATAACGACGCTTTGAAAGGTAAGGCCCTTTTGGAGATATATTTTATTGATGTTGGGCAAGGCGACGGCATACTGATTGTCACCCCGGAAAGAAAGCACGTTCTTGTTGATGGGGGCTATCCGAGGCGTTCCCAGAACACTGGCAAAAGCGCCGCTGATTTCGTTGATTGGAAATTCTACGACGATTATGGCGAAGACACGGTTAAGCTGGATGCGATGATCTCATCGCACAACGACATGGACCACTATGGCGGGTTGGATGATCTTCTGGACGTTCAGCAAGAGGACGAGCTTCATTGCCAGGATGTGGAGGTGGAAAGGTTTTATCACGCCGGGCTGTCATGGTGGAGCACACCTGCAAAAAATCGGTACTTGGGTAGTACAACAAAAGTCGGCTCTAAGTCTTACTTTACTGATCTTTTGACGACAAGAACGGCTGCGGTTCAGCAGGTGAAGTCATCCGCCAATCCGCGTCTTCAGGGAATGTGGGCAAAATTCATTTCCAAGCTAATCGCTACCAATCGGCCTGACGGTGGAAGCACGTTATTCGAGCGGTTGAGCAACAGGGCTGGGGGGCTGCAAGAGTTGAACGAGACCGACTTGGAATTCCACGTTTTAGGTCCCATCGAACAAAACACTTCATCTGGCCCCGGTTTGGAACGCTTAGCTGGCGGAAACTCCCAAAATACAAACGGCCACAGTATTACCTTGAGACTGGACTATTTGTCCGCTCGCATACTTCTGACTGGTGATTTGAACCAACGAAGCCAGCATGCACTGCTGAAAGCTTATGCCGGAAATGAAAAGGTCTTCATGGCAGATGTCTCAAAGGCGTGTCACCACGGCAGCGACGATGTGTCGTTGGAGTTTCTTTCACGCGTCAATCCGAGCGCAACGATTATCTCTTCCGGTGATGCCGAAGGCCACGATCACCCAAGACCAAGTATCGTAGGCGCAAGTGGCGTTACTGGATATTTGACGATCAAAGACGATCAAATTCAGACCCCGCTGGTGTATTCTACTGAACTCGCCCGCTCGGTCAGCCTTGGAGTGCCCAACAAGCTTCGAGTCGCGCAAAGCAACGGATCAACCAAGACTGTTAGCGGAAAGCTCTTCGAAGACAGCGTTATTCACTTCTCCGAAACTAAACCTGGAGCCTTGAACAAACAAAAGAAACAACGCCAACTTGGACGAACCTATGTCGTAGCTGGTCAGGTATACGGTCTTGTAAACGTGCGAACAGATGGCAAGAAAATCATGTGCGCCACTATGAACGAAGGAAACGGAACCTGGCAAATTAAGTCATTCGATGCACGTTTTTGATAAATTTTCTGGTCATTGCTAAAGCGGCCTGACCTGCCATTTAATAGTTACTAGACTCACTGCGGCGCAGCCCGCCGAAGCAGACATTCACCGAAGTTTCTAGCGCACTCGCCCGGCCACTATCAGCCGACACAACCAATGTTGTGCTATTGCTCGTTAGGACCCATGGTTGAGCCAACCGGCGGAGGCATAAACTATGTTGATCGACAAAGTACTGGATAGCAGGTTCGTAAGAGTTGCTGATACTTTAGGTAAATTAGCTATCTTCTTTGCTATCGCGACGTGGATCGCGGAAATTGACGACCGCGCAGCCGAGCGTGAGAACTTGCGAAAAGAAAAGCTCTACAAAGCATTTTCGATTTTATCTGATCAGACCTTTTTACAAGTGGGCGGCGAAATCCCATCCTTGGCTCTCAAAGAGATCGTGGCCGAAGGAGTGAGCCTCAAAGGCATCCAACTCACGGGAGGGCTTTATGAGAACATAGATCTCAGCGGAATTGACTTGGCCGACGCTTGGATCGACGAAGCCGCATTCAAAAATGTAGATTTCTCGTCAGCGACACTCACGGACGTTGTCCTGGAAGATATGATCTTTGATGGTTCCGATTTTTCTGGAGCCGATTTTTCAGGTGCGATCTTGAAACTTGTCGATTTCAGCAAGTCCACGGGCTTGACACCTAGCCAGTTCAGGGGAGCTGCGATTTGCTCCGATGTTGTCTTTCCTACGGGATTCAACCTCAACGAAGTCGACGAAACAGGTAACAGGGTAGCTAGGCACTATGCCCGATACACCAACGATTACTGGAAGACCATTCTGGATGAGTGTGTTTGAAAATGACGGTGCCGGCCCGAAGCCGACATCCGGCAGTTGATCGCGATGCTGCAGCTGCAACCCAGACTGCAGACATTCATTGCAGCAGCTCTGCATCAATGAAAATGTATGTCAGGATAGCAGGCGCCGTGTGCATCCGGTGTTGACCACAAAACGGTAAGACTCAGTTAAAACCACTCACTTAGAAAGCCAAAGAACGCTCCATACCCTTTCGTTATTATCGGACTTTGCCTAAGAATTACCTTACCACGCAAAGAGGTTGAGAGAATGTCTCACAATGGCAAATTTTGGATCGACGGTGGGTATATTTACGGCCCAGAGATGTCTGGTAAGTTTTGGATCGATGATGGGTGGATATACGGGCCTAAAAATAGCGGCAAATATTGGATTGATGATAACTGGATTTGGGGTCCGAAGAACGGTGGCAAATTCTGGATAGACAACAACTGGATTTGGGGTCCGAATGATCTTCGCCTTCCTTGGCTTGACTAACGACCCTATCCTGAGACCACCTATTCTAATGTGCACAAAAGATGTGGAAGTGTGCCCGTTCTAACAGCAAACTGAACCTAACGGCCCTTTGCTGTCTTTCGCCGTCAGCGTTCATGCTGCAGCGCACTTTCCCGAAAGCTGCCTTTGGCGAAATCTACGCGTGCCGAACCCCTAGATGGCCGACTTGCGGACAAAGCGACCACGCCAGAGGTTGTATCGTAGGTCACGAATGGGTGGGAAGCCGAACTCTACCGCGGTGCCTGCAAATTTAAACGCGAACTACAAAGCCGAAATTCGCGTTTGGCGGTCGTTGCGAAACGGCAAGACACACTTCGAGCCCAGGAAAGCCATTGAGGACCAGATCGATACGACTACAGCTGGGTCTAAAACGGACACCGAACCACCGATCGATACATGAACGGCTACAGCCTGAACGCGATAATGCGTGGGCCTGGCTCACGCGCCTGTAAACGCAGTTGGCCAATATGAGTGATACATTGGACCTCGTGGCCGATGCTGTCAGCGCGCGGTGATCATTTCGTGATTTTCTGAATGCGACAACAGCACTCGGGTTTAACGACTGCACCAAGGCACTGACCGCCGCGGCTCTGCCAGGTTGGATTGGTAATGAGGGAGCGGGAAAGAGATGTCAGCGTGCGATCGCGGACATGTTTGCGCACCGTCCCGAATTTGGGAAGTTGACAGAGCTTTGTCTTGGTGGCGCCGTGATCAACGAGACCGTTTTACATAACTGGAAATAAAGCCCGCGATCATTGGTGAAACACCGAACCGCGTTGCAGACACCATCGGCGTCAACAGAATTTCGGGTTCATGTTGAAAGTAATCGACTATTTGTGTTTTTGTTAGACAAAAGTCTAATAGGCAAAGCTCATGTCTGCGGTTCTTATGCAAAATTAGCGGTAAGCGGGCAACTTACCGAGGGGGCGTTTTATGACAATATTTCTCAAATTTACTGCAGCCGTGATCATGTGTGTCACTATGGCTGTTGGTACAAATGCAATGGCAGACGAGGTTAATGTCTATTCGGCGCGCATAGAAAAGCTGGTCAAACCGGCATTCGAAGCGTTTCAGGCAAGAACCGGAATTAAGGTCAACCTCTTGACAGGTTCGGAAGCGGCTCTGATTGAACGCCTGAAGGCAGAAGGGCGTCTTTCACCCGCGGACATTCTATTAACGGTGGATGCCGGGAACCTCTGGCTAGCACAGAACGAGGGACTTTTGCAGCCTGTGTCCTCGGAAACCCTTGAGGCGAACGTGCCGGCGTCGCTGCGTGATCCAGAAGGTTATTGGTTTGGTCTCACCGTGCGTGCGCGGACAATTGTCTACAGCAAAGAACGTGTGGATGCGTTGGAACTCGCAAACTATGAGGGACTTGGGAATCCGAAGTGGAGGGGTCGACTATGCCTGCGTACTTCCAAGAAAGTCTATAACAAGTCCTTGGTAGCGACGATGATTGCTGCAATTGGGGCTGAAAAAACGGAAATGACATTAGAAGGTTGGATGAGGAACGAGCCCATAATCCACGACTCAGATGGTCACCTTTTACAGGGGATAGCTGAGGGCCAATGCGATCTGGGGCTGGTGAACACGTACTATCTTGGCCGAAAGCTGGTCGAAAACCCTGATTATCCAGTGGGCCTCTTTTGGGCCAACCAAGAAGATCGGGGCACTCATGTGAACATATCTGGCGCAGGCATAGTAAAGAATTCCCGAAACGTCGAAAACGGGATACAGTTGCTTGAGTTCCTAAGTTCGCCTGAGGCGCAAAACCTCTTTGCGGATGATAATATGGAGTACCCTGTCAACCCGGCAGTTGCTCCATCTGATCTACTCGTTGATTGGTGGGGGTCCGACTTCAAACGGGATTCGGTCAACGTTGCCACAGCTGGTAAGCTGCAAGCTCAGGCCGTGAAAATGATGGCCCGCGTCGGATACCAGTAACCGATGCCGTCCAGGATATGGTACGCGGCACCGTGGCTCGTCGCGGTGCTTGTAATGATTCCGTGTTCAGTAATCATTGGCGCATTCATCACCCTCAACCCGGGAGAGTTGGTCGAAACTTGGGGCCATCTTTGGAACACGCAGCTTCCGCAATTGATCTTGAATACCCTCACCTTGGTGATTGGTGTAGCCGTCGGATCCTTCCTGCTTGGAACGAGCTTGGCGTGGATCGTGGTCATGCATGACTTTCCCGGTAAGTGGTGGCTCGACGGTGCACTGCTTTTGCCTATGGCCATCCCGGGATATGTGATTGGAATTGTTGCGCTGGACCACTGGGACTATTCAGGTACAATACCAACTGCATTGCGCAGCATTGAGCTAGGCTTCCCTGACATTCGTTCTAGCTGGGCAGTCATTATGGCGATGAGCCTTGTACTATATCCCTATATCTACATCGCGGCCCGAACTGCGTTTCGCGAGCAAAGTCAGACCTATATTGATCTGGCCAAGACTCATGGGCTCTCCAGTTTCCAAACCTATTGGCAGGTAGGCATCCGTTTGGGTCGCCCGACAATTATGGCCGGCGTCGCATTGGTGGTTATGGAAACTCTGGCTGACCTAGGTACGGTCAGCATTTTCGCATTCGATACGATGACGACCGCTATTTATGAGACATGGTTTGGTCTGTTCCAACGCCAAACCGCGATCCAACTGTGCGGCGCGGTGATGCTCTTTGTCTTCTTGCTGTTTTATGTTGAACGTCTGACCCGAAGGCGCAGTCGGCATGACCAATTGAGCGGCAAAGCCAAGCCGATTACCGTGACGCGACTGAAGGGACGCGTTGCTTGGCTCGCGACCGCGTATCCTTTTGCGATCGTTGCATTCGCCTTTGTCTATCCCCTCGTGACACTCATAGTCTGGAACGTGCAACGCTTGGATCAACAAACCGTGCGTGACTACTGGAATACCACCGAGCAAGCCTTCAATTCCGTCTCGATTGCGCTGCTCGCCGCAGTGATCATCGTCGCTATCTCGATTTTCATCTGTTATTCGCGGCGAATCCTGTCGCAGAGCAGATTGGTCAACACCCTGACCATGCTCGGCGTGTCTGGTTTCGTTTTGCCGGGAACGATTATCGCACTTGGTGTGATGATCCCGCTCGTGTGGCTGGACAATATGCTCAATATGGTATCCGAACGCTTTTTCGACCGCACTTTGGGTCTTGTCATTACGGGCAGTATTGCAGGGCTTCTGATCGCCCATACGATCCGCTTCTTCGCGGTGGGTTTCTATTTTACTGACGCAGGATTGTCGAAGATCTCACCATCCATGGACAATGCGGGCCAAGCGCTTGGCGCCTCGTGGGGGCGGATATTCCGTGTCGTGCACTTGCCGCTTGCGCGGGGTAGCTTTTTGGTTGGCGGGCTTATCGTTTTCATCGATGTCTGCAAGGAAATGGCTGCAACGCTCGTCATCCGTCCATTTGGCGTTGACACCCTGGCCACGAAGATCTGGGAGCTCAGCGCCGAGTCATACTGGAAGGATGCCGCACTCCCGTCGCTGTTCATAGTGCTGGTTATGTTGCCAGCAGTAATCTTATTGATCAAATTCTCTGCAAGGACACGTAATGCGAGTGCTTAGTTGCGATACCGTCAAAAAATCCTTTGGCGAGAATCCAGTGCTACGCGGTGTGAGCTTTGACCTCGCAGAGCATGAATTTGTTTGCCTACTTGGACCATCGGGGTGCGGCAAGACTACTTTGCTTCGGATAATCGCGGGCCTGGAAGCGCTGGATGACGGTCAAGTGACACTCAACGATGCCGCCGTCTCGGCGCGCGGATTACTGGTTCCACCGCAAGAACGCGGCATCGGCCTGGTGTTCCAAGACGTTGCGCTTTTCCCCAATATGACCGTCTCGCAAAATATCGCCTTCGGACTGCAGGGCAGCGTGAAAACCCATTCAAGGCGGATCGACGAACTGCTCGAGCTAATCAATTTGGAGGGCTACCAAAACCGCTACCCCTTTGAAATCAGCGGCGGGCAGCAACAACGGGTGGCGCTTGCCCGCGCGTTGGCTCCGTCCCCCCGGTTGATTATGCTTGACGAACCCTTCAGCTCGCTGGACGCCCAGCTTCGCACGCAGGTGCGAGACGAGTTGCACCGGGTACTGCGGGACGCTGGCGTAAGCGCGATTCTTGTCACCCACGATCAATCCGAGGCCTTCGGTTTTGCCGATCGCGTCTTGGTCATTTGCGATGGGTGTGTGGTGCAAGAAGGTACTCCTGAGGATATATATCATGCGCCAGCATCACCCTGGATCGCAGGCTTTGTAGGCGTGTCGAATTTCTTGACAGTCGAGGCCTTACAAGCTCTCGCATCGGATCCGACGGCACTGTCAGGTGTGAACCCAAATGCAAAAATCTTGGTGAGGCCTGAGGACATATCCATCGCGCTGCGAGATGGCACGGATCACAACGCCATCATCGACCAACCAAGATTTGCCGGCGACCACGTGGATCTAGTTGCTCATCTCGCCAGTTGCAAAACGCCGCTACATCTAATCGCGAACCATCATACAAAATGGCAGGCGGGTCAGACTGTTGAACTGAAAGTGACTAGGTTTCGAGCATTTTCAGAAGAATGAATGCTCCATTGTGAGCGTATTTACTTTGCCACGAGCTGAGACGGTCAGGCCCGGCGCGCAACGCTGCAGTAGCTCGTGCACACCAAAAATTGTCCGCTATGGGCTCTTTGCGGGCTTCCGCTGCAACGCGGTATCGATGGAGCGAGCTTGGCATTCTCGGCCCTTACCAGACATTTGCCCTACACTCGCGATGCTGCAGTCGCAGCCCGCATTGCTACCATTCGTAAGGTGGTTCGAAGCTCGCAATAAGCAGGAAGTTTTCCGGATGCTTCGCGCTCACATGCCGGTCGGCACCAATAGCCTATATCTTCGCTGGGTACTCGACCAAAAGCCGATGCTCATCGTCCAGATGCATCTGCCAATAACTCTCCGTGATCTGCGTGGTCAGCGGCCCAGGTGAGCCCCGTCCTATCGGCTTTGCATCAATCTTCGTGACTGGCATAACGCCTCCGGCTGTCGAGGTTACAAACACTTCGTTTGCCTCCTTGAGAGTCATGGGCGAGAGGTCTGTTGCCAAACACTCGACACCCAACTTGTGACAGATGTCGAATATCGTTTGTCGGGTAATACCCCTTAAGACGCCATACTCTGGTGTCAGGACATTCTCATTCGTCACTGCGAATATGTTGAAGCCGGGGCCCTCAGACACGTTTCCGGACGCATCAACAAGCATGGCAGTATCGGCACCAACTTCATATGCCGCATAAAGTCCCTTCACCAAATCCAACCAGTGATAATTCTTGACTGTTGGATCGACCGACTGGGGCGGAATGCGCTGAAGCGGCGTGATGGCCGCGTGCAACCCGTGTTTCATCTGCTCTGGATTGGCCACGGACCCAAACGGTATGGCAAACGCGATGAAAAGGTTGATGGCGTCACGGGGATCCCGGCTGAAGGTCGGCGACGTCCCACGAGTGCAAATGAACTCGACATAGGAGTTCTTGAGGCCAGAGAGCGCGACACAATTGTGCAGGATTTCTGTGACCTGCTTCTTGTCATACGGGATCGACATATGAAGCTTGTCCAGACCAGCGAAGAAACGATCAAGATGATCATCCAACCGAAAAAAAGCTCCATCACATACGTGGGCCACATCATAGGTCGCGTCCGAGTGAAGGAACCCATAGTCCAGTACCGAAATCTTTGCTTCGCTGATCGGCAGGTACTGCCCATCCATGAAGGCCACGCCAGGCGGATACCGTGCGGTGTCGGTATAACGATCAGAAAGTGTGGGAAGATCTCGCATGCCAGATTGAGTACTCGTTCTGCCCAGTCAAGCCAACGGCTCTGGCGAACTAAATATGCCAAGCGGCCCATTCCTGCCGTTCAGCTGCTCAAATTGTGTCAACGCAAATCCGCCGCCACGTGTCCCAGAAGTGGTCATGAATGCACATAACTAGGGGTCGCTTTTTCAAGCACCTTCTTTAGGGGACCGATATACGGCTCGTAAGTGCGCCAAGTACCAATTGAGCTGTCATTTATGGGCTGTGAAACCTGGCTCCGGCTCGGCGTATGAATGCCGCGGCGATTATCATGCGGTGACAAGCAGGCATCATCCCACTCCAACCCGACATGCGCAATCAAGCTCCTGATTTCGTTTTCGGGGTTGGCCACGAGTCTTTCGTAATCGAGTTCGTAAATGGGTATCGGCAAAGCGCCCTTCCAGATTTCGGTTAGTGTGACCTGATTCACATAGTATTCACCGATCGAGGTAAGATCTTTCCGATAGGCTTTGCTGATCGGGCGGCGCAAACACGAGACACAAGTGTCCAACGCATTGCGGCGACAATGAACATAATATGCGTTGGGAAATGCCGCCGCCATGAGCCAAAGGTTTTTAAAGTTGTCGGGCTTTTTATCAACAACGCGGATTGCGGCATCGCTGTAGCTGTTCAGTAGTTGTAGGTATGACTCTGCAAGCGAACTGAGTTCCGGTTTATCCAAGTCACCTGGCGAAAACCAACTGCTGGCAATTTCAAAGAACGGCAATTCACCTGCGCCATATACATTCGGATGGCTGGACAAGATCTGCTCGGTCAATGTGGTTCCAGAGCGGTGCATGCCGAACACGAAAATCGGACGATTGCTGTTGGATCCGATTGGGCCCTTCGATCCGGACTTGGTGGCCTCAATGTATTTGCCAAAACTATTTACCAGCTGATCATTCAATGTCTCAGGACGTGACGCTTCGGATGCTACTGCTCCGGCAGCGAGGAAATTCTCAAAAGCTCGATCTAAATCGCCGCAATCCTCGGCGTACTTTGCCATTGCCTGATGCAAGAGTGCGCGATGAAACGGGTGGACGTTGTCGCGTTTGGACAATGCAGCGATTTCTTCTTGATATTGCGCTACCGTGCCGCTCTCATCAAGCATTGCAAACCGGGCAACTGCAACCGGTCGATGTGGAGATGAGAGAGGGACCCGGTCCACCAAGTGCCGGTATATGATCAGGGCTTCGCCGTCGCGCCCATCTGCCTCGAAACATCTTGCTAAGTCCAGCATCAAAGGCGCCCTGTCAAAATTTAGTCCAAGCGCCTGGTTGATTGCGCTTTTAGCATCTCTGATCCGGTTCATCGCAAGGCTTGTGTCATATAGAATCTTGAGCGCGACAGGTTGTGTACCCTGCTGGTTCAACCATTGAGTTGCGAGAGCCATCGCCTTGTCCGGGCGCCCCATTGCCAGATGCTGTTCCGCGAGTTTCGCCATGATTTCAGGATTACCGGGTTCACCAGCAAGCTTGCTTTCGAGGGAACCCAGAGATTTCACAATATCGCTGTATTTTGTATGAGAAGTTTCCAACGATCGGTTCTTTGCATCTGGTAACTGACACCCAACATTTGCCATCGCTAACCGGTCCGATCAAGGCGCGCTTGGGCGGTCTTTGTCCACTTTGGGCGGCGAAGCGGAACGTCGGGCGTTGCACATTTAGCACATGTTCAAGTAAATGTGATCAAGCGCGAGAACGCGATTGAGACTGTATAAAAACTTGGATAGTTTTTGGCAAATTGGGATAAACAGCGATTACATCCGCTTAGGGGGAATCAGATGGCGAAGAACCGGCCATTACTGTTCGCAAGCGTATCTGTATTGGCGCTTAGCACCTGTTTTTGGCAAACGCAGGCTCAGGCGCAAAACCAAACAGACGGTGCTTCCAACAGGCTTTTCTCTGGCGAAATGGTGCGCGACTGGACCGGATTTTATGGTGGCGCGGTTGTTTCCGGCGGTCTCTACCACGGTTCAGGACCTGCTTACTTCGAAGACCAAAATTTCTCGGCGACAGATTCAGATGAAGCCTTCGCAGCCGGTTTGACGGTTGGTTACAACAGGCAGCATGGTCATTTTGTCTGGGGTTTTGAAGCGGACGTTAGTTGGGGTGATCTGAATTTTGATCCGCGCTTCATTGATTACAACGATGAAGACGACATCATGCTCAGTGAGTGGCAAACACTTATCACCCTGAGGGGTCGCGCTGGCATCGCGGTTGATCGCACATTTGCTTATTTCACCGGTGGCGCAGCCATCGCACAGGTCGATCAATGGTATTGCTATGAGGAAACCTGCGGTAGCGGCGGCAGATATGACGGCTACTATGATTTCCACAATTCCGGTTGGCACTTGGGAATCGCGGCGGGCTTGGGTGTCGAGCATGCAGTAAACGACAAAGTGACCGTGAAAGCAGAGTACCTGTACGTGGGGCTGCCCGGAAACGACGTTGATAGTGAATTTTCGGCGAGCGACAGTGATGTCAGCCCGGCCAACTTCTTTTCGTCGTCTCATTTGTTCCGTCTGGGCGTAAACTACACGCCGCAAGCTGGCCAACAGCAGGCCTCACTTTTCACAACAGATGCTGGGGCCGGTCCAGTGATGGATTGGAATGGTGCATATGCGGGCCTGGTTGGAGGCACTGGCAACTATTTCGGTTCGACACCAGGTTATTACTATACGCCCGACTATTACGACTTCTTTGCGTCCAGCTGGGGCGGCGCACTTGGTGTAACAGTTGGTGCCAATCGGCAGGTTGGAGCTCTCGTCTACGGTATTGAAGGCGATCTCAGTTGGACCAATTTCAATTACGGTTCCCGGAACACATGGGACGATCCCGAAAACTACGAGTCGACAAGCGAATGGGACGCACTGGCGACTGTGCGCGCCCGCGCGGGTGTGGCGCTGGATAACACGCTTGTCTACGTTACCGGTGGTGTCGCTTTGGCGCATGTCGATCAGTGGTGGTGCTACGATTTCGGCGAGTGCGGCGCCGGCACATATGATGGTTACTATGATTTCCACAATTCGGGTTGGAAAGTGGGCTTCGCTGCCGGATTCGGCGTCGAACATGCCATTCGCCAGAACGTGACCATTAAAGCGGACTACCTGTTCGCGGGACTGCCAACTGATCGTGTGCCGAGCGAGTACTTGGCAGATAACGACTACTGGCCGGGCACATTTGAATCGTCAGTTCATATGTTGCGTGGCGGTATCAACATCAAGTTTGGTGAAGGTGGCCCCGTGTCAGGCGGACGCGCTTGGGCCCATGGCCCGGACAGCTATGATTGGGCCGGTTTCTACGGCGGTGCCGTCGTTGGTGGCGGATTGTATACCGGCTCATCTATCGGTTCATATTACTCCGATTATTACCAGGTTGCGTTATCAGAATGGGGTGCGACCGGCGGTTTAACGGTCGGCGCGAATATTCAACGAGGTTCAGTCGTTGCCGGTGTTGAAGCGGACTTTAGCTGGTCGGGCTTGGGTTACGAACCCCATACCACCTATTATGATCCGAGCTACTATGAGACACGAAGCGACTGGAATTATCTGGCCACCATTCGTGGTCGCGTCGGTTTGGCGGTCGATAATAGCTTGATCTATGCCACCGGCGGTCTTGCCTTTGCCGATGTAAATCATCAATGGTGTTATGATGGTGCCGGTGAATGCGGCACGGACGTTTATGACTTTGCAAGTCTGGGCTGGAAAACCGGGTTTGCGGCGGGCGCTGGTGTCGAACACGCCATCCGGGACAATTTCACCATAAAGGCCGAGTATCTCTATGTGGGCCTGCCGAGCCAGTTGGATCATAACGAGAATTATCCGGCCAGCGGTGGGTATAATCCCGGTTCATTTGAATCATCTGCGCACATGTTCCGCCTTGGCGCGAACGTGAAGGTGTCTGATCGACGCCTTAAACGCGACATCAGGTGCGTTGGCCAGCTGCTCAACGGGCTGGCGCTCTATGCGTATAGATATCTTTGGAGCGATGCGCTTTACGTTGGCGTCATGGCGCAAGAAGTCCTGGAGTTTGATCCGGAAGCTGTGGTCACAAGGCCAGACGGCTATTTTGCGGTCGATTACGCGCGATTGGGGACGCGTATGATGACCTATGAGGAGTTTCTGCGCAGCCATGAACCGGGCGTGGTTCGAACGCTAGCTGCCTGAAAACTGGCAGCTCAGCCGATTGGCGGCCGACCGGTTTCCAGTTTCACTGAAACCTGTATTCCGACACCGAATTTAATTTCCGGGAGTGCTGGTTCCAAGCGTACTGATGCTTCCTGAAAGTTGTAGGTCAGCGTCGACGTTGGGCTTTGCCTGAGCTTCTGTGTCAGGCTCGTTGCGGCTGCATAAATGTTTTGCTGCGCCCCGGGCGGCAAGTTGGTCTTGTAGAAACCCAACAAGGTTCGCTTGATCTGGAAGTAGACCCGACCCCGTATGTAGCTCTCCATCACATCCAGGCCTGCATGTCGAAGCCGCAATTCGTCGCCGTGGTCGATCACACGATCGACAATCGCTTCCGATAAGGTGACGGGCTCATTGTCAAAGAAGGCCAAGCGGTAATCCAGCTCAACGTCGCCGCCGGCACCATAACCTTCAAGCACCTGATCATATCCGCCGAGTTCTTCGAAGACTTGCCGTTCAACGATCAGAAAGCCCTTCAGACTGTTCAAACTGAGCGGAGAATAGTCGGATCGATGGCGTTCGAGTTTGCTTCCTGGACCAAATTTGGCGAACGCCTTGGGTCGAAGTTTCCCAACGGTTCGGATCAGCTCAGCCGGTTTGAGGATCGTGTCGGCATCAACAAATGCCAACCATTGTCCACTGGCTTGCTTCGCTCCCAAATTTCGCGCTTCCCATTGAAGAAAGTTTTCGCGGTCAGCAACGCGCAGAGTTTTGACGTCGGAAAAATTTGCTTCGACATAGTCGGCCGTTCCATCGGGACAAGAAAAATCAACGACAATCACTTCCGCCCCGTCCTGGTCCAACATGCGCGGCAAGCTTTGCTTGAGGTGTTCGAGCCGTCCTTTACAGGTGGTGATAATACTTAGCTTACTTGCCTGATTGCTCTCGACTCGGGCCTGCGCAGGAGCTTTCATATTTAACAAGGTCTTATTGTCGGGCGGAGCGGTTTGAGATTCAGTCCGTAGAGGATCAAGATCACCGCGGTTACCCGCAGTCTCAGCCGCATACGGCTTGGCCGCTTGGCTATTGAGATAGACGTCGCATGTCGTGCACGGAATGTCTTCCCGCGGCGGCGATTCACCGTTGAGCATTTGACGTGCATACCGGATTTTTGAATTGTTAATTGCGTCCAGGAAGCCGTCCGAGAACGCGTTCCCGCCGAAATCACCCCAAAAATTTCGACAGCACCCCAACACCTTGCCGTCCCAGTTGATCCTAGGGGAATGCCAAAGCTGGCGGCACAAGTTTTGAAGGTATGGCGTTCCGGTCTTTTCGAGGTAATCCTCACGTGAGGTGTAGCCCAAACGGTTTTCCAGATCTGCCTTGTTTTCTATCGGCGAAAACTCGTCATCCCACGAGGTCTTTAGGTAGAACTGCATCTCCAATTCATCTGCTATGGATTTGGCTTGTTCGATCTCATCCTGATTGTGACCGAAAACGATGAACTGCCATTTCAGCTTGGGGTACTTTGCGTTGTACTGTTTCTTCCAATCGTTCAGCTTTCGGATATTTGAGAGGACAGTCTCGAGGTTGCCCTTGACGCGATATTTTTCATAGCTTTCCTGTGTCGCACCGTCGATGGACACGGCCATCGCCTTGACGCTGTACTTCACCAGCCCTTCGAGCGCCTCATCTGATGCATTATTCAGGTTCACGCCGTTGAGTGCCGTTACATCAATCGCGTTGTCATAGGCGTATTCCAGGATTGCGGGCAATTGGGGATTGAGAAATATTTCCCCGTAGTTCGACAACTCTATGTGTCGAATTTGAGGGTTGGCCTCAATTAGCGTGATGAAGTCATCCAAGCGGAGGAAACCGTACCCAACATGTTTGTCAATGGCTCTGGTTGCTGTGGGACAAGATGGGCATTTGAGTTGGCAGAACGAAGAAGCTTCGATCCCGATCGAAGTCGGATAGGTGGTCACTTCTGGGTCAATCATGCGAGCGCTTTCTATAGACCGTAGCTCTCAAAATTGGATTGCATACTAAAGGTTTACAGACAAGCTGGCATATTCAAAAGATGCAGAAGGTTTTTCGAGTCAAATGTTGGCGCTGTTCATCTCAATTACCGGGCAAAGCTGACGTTCGCTCGCAACCGCAGCAAAGGTCCGCTCCCCGCCCACATTTGCCTTTGTAGCTTGCGGCCCATAGCGGCCGTTTGCTGACTACCTTGGCCATGTCCGCTTGCGGCAGCGCAGCGAGTACGCGCCGGTCTTTCCCGACCTGAACCCGTCCGTTATTCGGACTTGCCAAGTCGACACCGACGGGGATCGTTTTGAACACCTAAACTTCAAAACTCACACAATCTGCACGAGAGACAGCTTGTGAAACCTCAACCGTCTCGCCAACGTCATCCACGTTCGTGCCTATAGTCACCACAACGGGCTGACTTCTAGGAATATTGAGCAACAGATGCTCTTGCGCCGTGGGGAGCCGCGCCTCAATACGCGTACTGCGGCGCTCGTAGCGCGGCACCCCTTTGACCGCCAGAGCCTTGCTAACGCTACCGGTTGCCTCCAATGCGTCGGCGATACCCTCAAAGCGTGGCAACGGAAAATGGTTGCGTGCAATCACCATTGGGACACCGTCAATCGACCGAAGCAACTCGGTCCGGAATACCAGAGAGCCGGTTCTCAGCCCCATGTCATTTGACAACTCATGAGGCAGCGGAACGGCCCGCCGGCCAATCACTGTTGTGTCGCCCTGCCGACTGTTACGCCGCACCGTGTCGCTAAAGGATGGGTTTTTGCTGATGCGATAGGCAACCCGCTGCAGTGAAACGCGGTAGCCTAGGCCCTGCCAGCTCTCCACTCGACCCTCATCACGCAATCGCTCCATGACCCGGCGCGCGCCGTGATTGGTGAGCCGACGCTGACGGGCCAGGGACGCCAAAGTTGGCAATTGATCACCGGGCACAAGAACGCCACTGTCAATCTGGCGTCGCAGATCGCGGTACACATTGAACCAGGGTGTATCGTTGGCGTGCCGATCCACATTCATCGGTTAGACCAGCCTCCTATCTCGACCACTGCCACGCTATCATCACACGATAACATTTATATGGCGAAGGCATCGGACAAGCGTTTGTACGGACCCGTTCGACGGCCCATGGGATCCGCCTTCCGGCAAGGGGACGTCGCTGATAAAAGATGAGCTGAAGGCTGAACGGCGATCGGCGCGCTCGTTTTGGCCCTTTGGCGGCAGATCCGGCCTGAACCAAAAAGGCACACCTAGTTAGGGTCGAGCGCCCACAAGCCAGCCTCAGCTTGCAATGACTGGGTGCAACTTGGATGCGACCGGCGTCAATGCACCTGGAGAGAACGATTTGGCCAACGTACCTCTGGCGGCGACGTCGGCTTTGCCGATTTTTCGAGTATGTTTCGCAAACATCATTGGTTTGTGTGAAGACTCCTTGACACTTTCCCTCACCCGCCAATCTGTTTTCTTTCTGTCATGGACGAGCGTTTAGCGTTGAGCCAGTTACTCAAACGGAATGCTCAATGCTCGACGCTTTCAAAGCCCCCGGCCAGTTTTGGCGGGGCAACATCCATGGCCATTCGACCAATTCTGATGGTCATCTGACGCCAGGAGAAGTCTGCGCCGCTTATCATGAGCAGGGGTACGACTTCATCTGTCTCTCTGACCATTTCCGCGCGATTTTCAACTTTCCTATCTCGGATACGCGGCCATACCGGGCCAACGGATTCACGACGATTCTGGGCGCGGAAGTCCATGCGCCGTGCACGTCCCGCGGGGTGGATTGGCACATCCTCGCCGTTGGCCTTCCGGCGGATTTCCCCGCAATCTCGGACGCAGAAACGGGCGTCGACCTAGCCCGGCGCTGTGCTGAAGCAGGTGCCTTCGTCGCGATTGCTCACCCGGCCTGGTACAACCTTGAACTTGCCGATGCGCTCGCCCTCGACGCGGCGCATGCCGTCGAGGTCTATAACCACACCTGCGCCGTTCATTCATCGCGCGGCGACAGTTTTGCGATGTGGGATGCCATCCTGTCCGCGGGACGGCAAGTCACTGGCATTGCGGTCGACGACAGCCATTGGAAGCCGGGCACGCCAGACGCCTTTGGCGGCTGGGTGATGGTCAAAGCCGAGGAAAATGATGCCGACCATCTACTGGCGGCGCTGAAGGCTGGCCAGTTTTACGCTACGCAAGGACCCGAAATCAGCGAACTGCGCCAGGTGGACGATCAGCTCGTCGTACGCTGCTCGCCGGCCACGCAGGTTTTCGCTGTGGGCCCGGTCGCGAAGGCTGTGCATGTCACCGGCACAACCCTCACCCGCGCAATTCTTCCGCTGGAAAAATTCAAAGGCGGATGGTGTCGCGTTGTCTTGCGCGACGCGATGGGCCGCCAGGCCTGGACCAACCCGCTCTGGCTCGACTGAACGCACAAAGGAGAGATCTCAAATGAAAACACTTTTGTTAACCACGGCCGTACTTGCCGTTGCGATGCTTCCGGCCCAAGCCCAGGAGTTGCGCATTGCTCTGTCGACCTTCGAACGAGGGCTCGACCCGCAAGACAACACCGGCAATTCCGGTGCGCCGATGCTCTATCAGATTTTTGACACCCTGATCGAGCGCGACAGCTTCTCCACACCCCTGTCGTTCAAGCCGGGCCTTGCCACAGAATGGGAGCAGGTCGAACCAACGGTTTGGGAACTGACGCTGCGTGAGGGCGTGGTCTTCCACAATGGCGATACCTTCGATGCACATGACGTCGAATTCTCGCTCGACCGGATGTATCACAACGAAGATCCTGAATTCACCAGCGCCTGGGGCCGCTGGCACTACAACTTCGAAGATGTGGAGGTCGTCGATCCGATGACCGTACGCATCCACACCATTCGCCCAGAACCAGCTTTTCTCACGCTGATTTCGTCGCGATCGGCGGGGATTACCTCAAGGGACTATCAAGAAGAGGTTGGCTTTGACACGGCTAAGTTGAACCCGGTCGGTACCGGCCCCTATGAAGTGACTGAGTTTGTTCCAGGTGAGACTCTGGTTCTTAAGCGGTTTGACGGTCATTGGGGCGAGGCCGCCGAACTCGAAAAAGTCACGATGACCTATGTTCCGGAGGTGTCGAGCCGCATCACAGGTCTGGTCAACGACGAGTTTGATCTGGTCACGAACATTCCACCCGATCAGGCGAGCGCGCTCGACGTTGACGGCATCACCACACAGGGCGTCACCTGGCCCATGTTCCATGTCTGGCTGATCCACCAGAACGTCGCCCCGACGGACAACCCGTTGGTTCGCCGCGCTTTGCGCCTTTGCACGGACCGCCAGGCCCTCGTTGATGGCCTCTGGAACGGTCTGGCCGGGACGCCGACCGCGCACCAGTTCCCCGAGTATGGCGCTCCGCTCTACATTGAGGGGCTGGAGCTTATCCGCTACGACCCTGAAGGGGGCCGCCGGCTGCTCGACGAAGCAGGCTACAACGGCGAGGAGATGGTCATCTCCCACGCTGGCAACTACTACCTGTACGGCGATCTCGCCGCCCAAGTCATTCAGCAGCAATGGGCCGAATGCGGCTTGAATCTCCGTCTGCAGGAAGAGGACTGGGCGACGTTCCACGGTTCCCAGCCCCACGACGCCATCAACTTCCGCACCTGGTCGAACCCAATGTACTACCCCGATCCGATGGGCGCGATGGATACCCATTGGTCACCAAAATCTTGGGCTTCGCAGCGCGGCCTTTGGACGCCGTCACACCCTGATTGGGAGGCCACGTATGAGGCAGCCCGCTTTGAGACCGACCTTTCCGAGCGTCGCGACGCCTATCAGCGTCTCTTGGAGATTGCAGAAGAAGAGTCAGGCTGGCTCCTCCTCTACAAACCGCACGAGCTCTACGCGATGCGCGAAGGGATCTCGTTCGACATTCCCATCGCCCAGCGGCCTTATGTGATCCCCCTGCGCGGCGGCGAAATCACTGTCAACTGATCACAACAAGGCCTCAGCTCTGGGCGGTGTCGTCGCCCGGAGCCCTTGATCATCGCCATTCCCAAACCCGGAGATAACAAATGAACCGTCTTCTTTGCGGCACAGCGATCGCGCTGGCCCTTGCCACATCAGCTGCCATACCTGCCACAGCACAAGAGCTTCGTGTCGCGCTTTCCACGCACATCACCAATATGGACCCCCAGGACCAGACCGGGAACAGTGGCGCGCCGATGCTCTACCAGGTCTATGACACCTTGATCGAGCGCGACAGCTTCTCGAACCCGCTGACCTTCAAGCCGGGCCTGGCGACCGAATGGGCCAAGGTCGAGCCGACGATCTGGGAACTGAAGCTGCGCGACGGCGTCACCATGCATGACGGCACCACGATGGATGCCGATGACGTGGCCTTCTCGCTGAACCGCATGATCCTCGAGCGCGACCCGGAATTCGCCTCCGCTTGGGGCCGCTGGTTCTATAACTTCGAGAAGGTCGAGGTGGTTGACCCGCTGACCGTGCGCATCCACACCCTCCGCGAAGATCCGAACTTCGAGACGCTGATCTCGGCCCGCGCGGCTGGCATCGTGTCGAAAGAGCATTACGACACCATGGGCTTCGATGATGCGGCCCTGAACCCCGTGGGGTCGGGCCCCTACCGCGTGACCAACTTCGTCTCGCGCGACGTGGCCGAGATGGCACGCTTCGACGACTACTGGGGCGAGCCCGCGCCGTTTGACGCGCTGACCTTCCAGTATGTCGAGGAAGTGGCCAGCCGTGTGACCGGCCTGGTGAACGGCGAGTTTGACCTTGTCACCAACATCCCCCCCGATCAGGAAGGCGCGATGCAGGGCGACGGCATTGCCACAATGGGCGTGACCTGGCCCATGTTCCACGTGTGGATCATCGCTCAGAACAACCCGCCCACCGACAACCCACAGGTCCGTAAGGCCCTGCGCCTGTGCACCGACCGTCAGGCGCTGGTCGATGGCCTTTGGGGCGGCAAGGCCCATGTTCCAACTGCGCATCAGTTTGAGGAATATGGCCAACCCTACTACATCGACGGCCTGGAACTCATCAAATTTGACCCCGAAGAGGGCAAGCGCCTTCTAGCCGAGGCAGGTTACGACGGTGAACCTATCCTCGCCCAGTTCCCCCGTTCGTACTACCTTTACGGCGATCTCGCCGCCCAGGTGATCCAGCAGCAATGGGCCGAATGTGGCGTGAACCTCGAACTTCAGGAAGTTGATGAGATCAACTACGAGGAAATGAACGTTCGCGCCTGGTCGAACCCGATGTACTACCCCGATCCGATGGGTGCATTGGACACGCACTGGTCGGACAAGTCCTGGGTGTCGAGCCGTGGGCCGCTCTGGTCGCCGTCGCATCCTGAGTGGGCCGCGACATATGAAGCCGCACGCTATGAGACGGACGTGGACGCCCGTCGTGCGGCTTATAAAAAGCTGCTGGAGCTTTCGGAAATCGAATCTGGTTGGCTCTTGATGTACGAACCCCATGAGGTTTACGGCATGCGCGAAGGCCTCTCGTTCGAGATCCCGGTCGCGCAGCGCCCCTATGTGCTGCCGTTCCGCGCCGGTGAAGTCACCATCGCCGACAACTTCTAAACCGTAGTGCGCCGCCGGGGTCGACCTGGCGGCGCGCCGTTCCGGTACACCGAAACATGATCAGAGCAGCCACCCCCAAAAACGCCCAAAAGGTTTGCGAGATGACGGCAGAGGTTTCGACCCATGAAGGCGCACCCCCGCCGCGCTTCAACGCAGACACGTTCCTGAAGTTCGGTTTTGGTCCTGACCGAGCGTTCGAATGCTATGTTGCCGAGGTTGCAAACAACGTGGTGGGCCATGTTTCGATCACTTGGGGATTTGACGTTCAAGGAGGCTGCCGCGTTATTTGGTTGGCCGACCTTTTCGTCGTCGCTGAACACCGAAGAAACGGGATTGGCTATGCGCTGATCGCCCATGTCTGCGAGCGAGCACTGAGCGACGGTGTGGGTTACATCCAATTTATGGTTGCGCCAAAAAACGTCGAGGCGATCGCGTTCTACGAAGCCATCGGCTCAAAGCGGGATCGCGGTATCCCCATGTTCGTCTCGCCCGAGACGATCGCGGAGCAAAGCAATCCATGATTCACTTCATGTCAATCCGGGTCGCTCGGGCGGCAATTACGATGTTCCTCGTGCTCGTCATTGCGTTTGTGACGCTTCGGCTTTCCGGCACACCGTTCGAATTCATGTACCCTGAAGGGATAACGGCGGAACATCAGGCGGCGCTTGAGGCGAAATATGGGCTCGATCGCCCCTGGCTGGAACAATTTTGGGTTTATCTAACTGACATCTTTCAGGGCAATTTCGGCCGCTCGCTTTATACCGCCGAGCCGGTTTGGAAGATGTATGCCGACCGGATGCCATATACGCTTTCGGTGGGTGGATTGGCCCTTCTTCTGGCCATCCTTATCGGCATTCCGCTTGGAGCGCTGGCAGCACTCTACCGATCATCACCTGGCACACGTGTCGGCATGGGCCTTGCCTTTCTGGGCTATGCGATCCCGCATTTCGTCATCGGAATCGGGCTCATTTTGTTCTTCGGCTACTATTTGCGCATCTTACCGACGACCGGGCTCTCGACACCGCAGCACTACGTTCTACCTGTGGTGACGCTCGCAATCCCGATGATTGCGGCGATCGCACGGTTCATGCGCGCATCCATGCTCGACGCGATCGGACATGGTTATGTGAACACAGCAGTTTCGAAGGGGCTGACAGACGGCAAGATCGCGCGCGGCCATATTTTGCGCAACGCAATGATACCGTTGATCACAGTCTTAGGTCTTGAGATTGCAGGGCTTCTGAACGGCTCAATCTTTGTCGAAGCCGTGTTCTCGTTGCCTGGCGTGGGTCGAGTTCTTGTGGACGCGGTTGAGGGCCGGGACTTCCCCGTCCTGCAATTTGGTCTGATCGCCTATGCGCTGATCGTCGTTCTGGTGAACCTCATTATCGATCTGTGCTACGTCACGGCAGACCCGCGCATAAGGCTCGATGGCTGATGGTTGATACAGCAATCACCCCGCCGCGCCGGCTGACGTTCGACACACTAACGGTGTCGATCATCGGCCTTGTGTTGATCATCGCGCTTGGCGTTCTTGCACCGCTCATTGCCCCGCATGACCCCAATGCGACCAACCTTTTGTCGCGTTCCGAGCCACCGGTTTGGATGGAGGGTGGCACTTGGACCCACATCTTTGGTACCGACAATATCGGCCGCGACCTCTTCAGCCGCTGTCTGTATGGCATCCGCACGAGCTTTGGTATCGCCACTCTTGGCCTGATCTTCAGCGCATTCCTGGGTGTGGCGCTGGGCTTACTCTCCGGTTTGGGAGGCACTTGGGTGGACCGGATCGTGATGACGGTTACAGATGTTTTCATCACACTGCCGAATTTACTCCTTCTTCTTTGCGGCATCGCGCTTCTGGGAACCGATATCTGGGTTCTGGTTCTGATGATCGGTTTGATCCGCTGGGAAGCCTATGCGCGGCTTGTGCGCGGCCAGGTCCTCGCTCTGCGCGCCGAAGGCTATGTCGAGGCATCCCGCGCGCTGGGCGGCAGCCGGGTCCGCATTGCGCTTCTCCACATCCTACCGAACCTCGCCTCACCTCTGGTCGTGATCCTGACGCTTTCCTTCCCCGGTGTGTTGCTCATGGAGGCCGGCTTGTCGTTCCTGGGCGTCGGCGTGCAGCCGCCAACCGCGTCGCTCGGCCGGATGATTGGGGACGGGCGCGATTACCTCATCAACGCTTGGTGGATTTCCGGCATGCCCTCGATCGTCATCGTTACCATCACGCTTCTGTTCCAACTCATCGGTGACGCACTGCGCGACCGGATCGACGTTCTGACCGATGGCTAATCCTGTGCTCAGCGCGCGCGGCGTTCACGTTCGCTTCGACACCCCGGCAGGCGAGGTCCATGCTGTGCGCGGCGTCGATCTTGATCTTTTCCCAGGCGAAACGCTCGCTCTGGTTGGCGAGAGCGGCGCCGGCAAGTCGGCCTTTGCCAAGGCGATCCTGCATCTTCATCAGCTTCCATTCACGCCCAACAGGACCCATATCGACGGTACGATTGCGCTTCATGCCCCCTTTAAAGCGATCTTGTCGGACGCTGATCCCGAGATCATTCGCAAAGCGCGTGCGCAAGCGGTCGGCATGATCTTTCAAGATGCCTTGTCGGCCCTCAATCCCGTCCACCGGATCGGGCTGCAAATCGCTGAAGCTGTGCGGCAAGCTGAGCCCGAGGCTTCGGCGGACGCCGTGGCCGCCACTGTGCTCGATGTTGTTGGTGCCATCGGGCTGCCGAGCCCCGAGGAAACGGTCAACGCCTATCCACACCAGCTTTCCGGCGGGCAGTGTCAACGCGTTGTCATCGCCATCGCGGCCGTTCGGCACCCAGCGGCCCTGATCGCCGATGAGCCGACCACAGCGCTGGACGTGACGGTGCAGGCACAGATCCTGAAGCTCCTCAGATCGCTCCAGGAGCTGCGTGGCATGGCGATGCTGTTCATAACCCACGACTTGGGCGTTGTGGCAGACATCGCAGACCGGGTTGTTGTCATGCACGGCGGCGAAATCGTCGAACTCGGGGATACCGGGAACGTCTTCGCCCGCCCGCAACATCCTTACACCCGAACACTCTTGGCGAGCCGCCCGGGCGCGCGTGCCTCCGGCATTGCTGCATCGGCAAGTACTAACCAAGCCCAATCTCCCACATCGACCTCATCCATGATCCGGGCAGACGCGATTTCGTTCTCCTATGGCGGCGGCCTCTTTGAGCGGCAGAGATCCGGCTTCGTTTTGAAAGACGCCTCGGTTCGGGTCGAAACGGGAGACGTCCATGGGATTGTTGGCGAGTCTGGCTCCGGCAAGTCGACCTTCGGACGCCTGCTGCTCGGCTTCCTGGCGCCAAGTGGTGGCCAGATCGAAGTCTGCGGGGAAACGCCCCATGCGGTGCGCGGGCGCGCTCATCGAGCCTTCCGCCGAAACGTACAGGTGATCTACCAGGACAGTGCTACGGCCCTGAACCCTCGCATGACGCTTGGCCGCTCCGCTGCGGAGGGACTCGAAATCCATGGCCAAAGCGTTGCCGAGGCCCAAAGCGAGGTCCGACGCCTGTTCGACCTTGTCCGGTTGCCGAGCACGCTGCTTGAGCGGTTCCCCCATGAAGTTTCCGGCGGTCAACGCCAACGCGTCTGCATCGCCCGCGCGTTGGCGACCAAGCCAAAACTTTTGATCGCCGACGAACCGGTCACGGCGCTCGACGTTTCGGTGCAGGCGCGCATTTTAGAGCTCTTTGCCGAGCTGAAAACCGATCTCGGCCTCACAATGGTCCTTATTTCGCATGACCTCGGCGTCATTCGCGAACTCTGCAGCCGCGTGTCAGTCATGCACCAGGGCCGCGTGGTCGAAGTTGGCCCGACCACACAAGTGCTTGGCAATCCGCAGAGCGATTACACCCGAACACTCATCTCAAGTCTGCCCACCCGTGCCCGGGCTTGGGGTCAGGACGCTCCTCGACCTCTTTGATACCAAACAAGGACATCCCTATGCTTCCCATCCTCGGCGCGGCCCTTCGTCCGCAAGAACTCGCCACCCATCACAATTGGCTGCGTGAAAAACCCCGCGATCTTGAACTTCAGGGGTTTCACGGCGCTGAAGTCGAAGGTGCTGATGTCAAGGACATGGCAGATGACGTTCGCCCGCTTCTGGAGGGTATGGAAGGGCGTATCGGCATGCACGGCCCGTTTCGCGGCTTTCCGCTCGACAGTGAAGATCCTGAAATCCGCTCCGTCGTGCATCGCCGTCTTGATCAGGGCCTTGATGCCTGCGGTTGGCTTGGCGCGACCCAGATGGTGATCCATAGCCCCGTCAAGGCGTGGCACCACGAAAACCTCGATAATCTCGATGATGGTTGGGAAAAATTTCTGCACCGGGTGCACCTTACGCTGCGTCCCGCTGTCGATCGCGCTGAGAGCATGGGCGTTGAACTGGTGATGGAGAACATCGAGGATCGCGACCCGTCCGCTCGCGTCCGGCTGGTTGAGAGCTTTTTTTCGCCGGCCCTGAGAGTGTCGATCGACACCGGCCACGCTGCTTATGCTCACGGCCTTGGGAATGCACCGGCTGTCGATCGCTATGTTCGCGCCGCTGGCAACCTTTTGACCCATGTGCACGTCCAAGACACAGACCACTTCGCTGATCGGCACTGGGCAATCGGTGACGGAAATCTCCCCTGGATGTCGATATTTTCTGAACTCGGGAAGCTAACCTCAAATCCGCGTCTCATTATTGAGATCAAGGATAAGTCCTCCGTACAAAGGTCGGCTGCTTGGCTGACCGAACGCGGCCTGGCGCAATAATTTGGTCCGGGCGGATTTGATTCCGCCCGGACCAAACTTGATACATCACTCGCCGAACGTGATTTGACCTGCCCGCAGTGGCAAGGTGAACGGGCGCAGCGCGACCGGTATCTGGAAGTCAATATCGGCGCGCATCGCGTAGGAGTCAGCGGGCTGATACAGGGGGATGACCGGCGCAAGTTCTGCTAAGACCTCGTGCATTTCGGCATACGCCGCGACGCGTTCGTCCGTGTCTTGGCCGAAGCGGGCCACTTCATAAAGCTCCAGCCAGCGTGGATCGGCCTCAACATCGAAGTAGCCGCGAGCGACAGCCCAACCAGTTTCTGAAAGAGCATTGTCCATGACACCCATGATATCGCCGTAAAGCATCGGGATCGACCAGTTGCGGATCATCGTGTCTGGGTCGGTTTCGACGGTCAGGCCGCCAGTTGGAACTTGAACAAGCTCCACATTCACGCCGATTTCTTCCCACATCTCAGCAATAGCCTCAGAGGCCAGTCCACCATTGAGGTAGTAGTTGGGATAGATGACGACTTCCACCGGTGTGCCGTCATAGTCGGATTCAGCCAACAAAGCGCGGGCACGCTCTTGATCATAGGTAAAGATGTCGAGATCGGGATTAAACGTCTCGCCGATCTCCTCATATTGAAATCCGCCCGGAGCTCTCCCTTGGCCAGGGAACAAGGCTTCAACCAAACCATCATAATCGATCGCCGCGGTCAGCGCTTGACGCAGCTTCACATCACTCGTCACCGGATGGGAGTTGTTGAAGAGGTACACATGGTACATTGGATAAGTGACTTCGACGCGCCGGAGGTGATCCTCGCCGTCGATCAGCGAGTACTGGTCTGGTGGGATTTCAGAGGCGATATCGATTTCGCCATTCACCAGCGCTGTGATGCGCGGCAAAACCTCCGGGATTTTGACGAACGTGATTGTGTCAAACGGGGCGGGTTCGCCATAATAATCCTCAAACCGCTCCAGCACCACGCGCTGACCTGGTACAAACTCGACCACCCGGTAGGGCCCAGCGCCAATGGGGTTGAGGCCGTGCTGGTCCTCGTCACCATCCTCAATCTGATCGAGGGACCGGATACCGGCGTTACGCACCGATAGAAGCGTTTCCATCAAGATGTCAGGACGCACCGTGTGGACACGGACAGTCATGTCGTCGACGACTTCGACATCCTCAAAATTGTAGAACATCTTGCCGTGCGGATTGCGGTAGCGCGGGCTTTCTAGTTTGATGATGGGATCAAGCGAGGCTTCCACGTCGTAGGCGTCCAACGTATCGCCGTTGTGGAAGGTGACGCCTTCGCGCAGCGTCAGCTCCATGGTGTTGTCATCGATCATTGTCCAGGACGTCGCAAGGCCTGGAATGAACACGCCATGATTGAAAGGATCGCGTTCGATCAATGTTTCGTGGATGGAATAAAACAACGGCGCTGCGGCGTTCGCTGTTTCCCGACGATTGTCGAGTCCGTTTCTGATCGACGCGACGCCAATCGTAATGTCCTCAGCCCAAGCCGGAGCTGCCGTTGGAACCGCGACCGCAATCGATAGGGCGGCGAGCAAAAGTCTTTTCATGGTCTCTCTCTCATTGTTGAGAGGAAGGCCATGGCCTGGCCACTCCTCTGGCCAAACAGGCATCTTATGAGTTCATGAAACCTTTGTGATGCCACATAGCCATCGCCTGGAATTCACCAAACCTTCACCCACAGTCGCGGACTTTGCGGATGTGTTCGTCGACAGCAAGGCTCGGCCGAGTGAGCTTTGATCTATCGAGCTTGAACGATGAAGGCCGGGCTTGCCAGACCCAACTGAAGCAGCAGGGTGGTCACCGCGAAGTAGACGATGCCAGTGCAACCCCTTGACCAAGCATTGGCAAACCACAACGGGGCCAGAAACCGCAAACGCCAGAAGATCGCCAGCCACCAGTGGACGCGGGGTATCTGATTTGGGGGTTTCCACCCAGCCACGGGATAAAGCGGAAGTACTCTCGGATTGCCTTGAAAGACCGCTTCCCGCCCATTTATGCCGCTCACTGCAATTTGCTTACTGGTCACTTTGTCCGCAAATCCGACAGTAATCACCTCTCAAAACTGGCGTGAACTATATATGAGATAGTCTTTGTCAGCTGCTCCATGTGAAGATGTCGAACTTGATCTTTCGAGCTGCCCCCCCAAAAGATCTTATCAACCGTCCCTAAAATCTCCCCCACCATGCTCCAACGAACCTGGAGCAAACATGTCCCGCAGCGCATGTATTGAGAAGAACAGGCTGGCCATTTTTGGCCATCCTCGCGCCGTGGTTTGTCTTCTGCTTTTGGCATTGCGGGCGCGGGTAAAGGGCCTTGCAACCGCGCCTTGCGGCTTCTGTCTTGTCTCTTACTTCCCGGTTGGAACAGGCAGCGGGATATTTGCTCATCGCCTCCGTTTAAGCGGCAATGGACTTGCCCCGCCGGTCGGCGGGCCTGGAAAGCTCATGGGTTTGCTTGGCAAAACTCGGCGCGCGCCACACCGATGATGGCGTGACCGTCACCGGAGTTTACAACCGGCTGGCTACGGTCTGGCGCATCCTGTCCAAACTGCATGCCATCGCGCGGCAATGGGTAAAAAAGCTGGTGCAGATGATGGCTCTTCGCCAGTTGAACGCCACACTTTGCCTCCCGCTAGCGGCGGCGAAACCGGCGCAACCGACGCCGGTTGGCAAAATCGAGCCGCCCTGAACATCAAACCGAACTTGAGCCTGCCACGCATCACGCGGCATCATGGTGTGATGACACTTGCGCATGTCCGCGCCCCGAACAAGGCCTTGACGTCCCGCCCTGCCCGCGTCACCCTTTGCGCATGCGTACCATACTGATCTCGACCACCATCTTCGCACTTTGCACCCCAGCCCATGCAGCCGACCCCGATTGTGAGGCGACCGTGCGCGCGCAAATGGTGATGGTCGATTGGCCGGTTCCCATGCGCCAGGAAATCACCACATCGGTCGCGGGCAATGAATTTGTCGGCACCGCTCTCTCCACCGGCGCCAACCGCGCCATGTATATGGACGAAAACGGCACGCCGCAGTCCCTGTCACTGGATGAGAATTTCTACTCCACGTCCGATGGCGGCGAGACCTGGAACCTGGTTCAAACCTATACGCTGGAAGAACTGGCAAAACGCGCGGCAGACCTCAAGGCGCAGGCCGAGCAGGCCACCGATATTGAATGTCAGTTCAACACCGAGATGGACGGCGAGCAGGTTCATCAGTTGCAAGCACGCACAACGCTTCAATCAAGCGGGCAGGAATATTCAGTCATTTACTGGGTGGATGTCGAGACCGGTTTTCCATGGCGCATTGAAACCGAGTTTTTGGGCGCGGCCATCACACGGACCACGCAAGTCAATGCGCCGGATCCGGCGGTGGCCCTGCCTGACCCTGCGGGCTGAGTTTTTCAGGTAATGTCGCCGAGCGCACCCATTGAAAGATCGGAGATCGCCAGCATCACCGCGCCACGTTGGCCGGAAACCATCCAAACGAGCATCGCACCAACGCCCCAAAATGCGCCGACAGCAATCGGCAATGCGATCAAGACAAGACCTGAACAAACAGTTTGTGACAGACAGGCCGAGACAAGCGCATAACCGAAAGCGGCGAGCGCTACAGCGCTGGCAACGCGGGCAGCGCGTCTCAATGCGCTCGCATCGCCATTATCTTCGAGCGTTTGTGATGCGGCAGCTATGGTTTGAATCGCAACCAAAAACATCAATGCACCAAGACATGCAGCCACAGGAACAGTGGCCTTAACGGCAAGAAAACCAACAATCGCAAACATGAATACGGCAACGGGCAAAGCCACAAAGCCGAAGCCGGCAATTGGCCGCGACTGCGAATTCATCATATCCAGATGCCCGGTCATCACAGAAATCCTTTTTAAGGATCACCTACGGGCAAGGCGCCAAACACCGGGTAAACAAGATGCGCCAGTTGGCGTCATATTGCAGGCAATGGTTAATCGAATGTCGCCGACGATCAGCGTTTAAGCGCTTTGGCAGCACGGCCTTCTTTGCGATCATAGGCGAGTAAGGCACGCAAAGGCGACAGATTTCGATCCGGTTTCCCGCCATCAGCCAGTGTGTATATGTGCTCATAATACCATCCGAGCGCACCCCATGCATTTAAATCACGCAAGAATGAAATGGGCGAGCGCGGCCCCAAAAGGCCGGAGCCGATAACCAGATCATCGTCGCGGCTCTCCAGCCTGGCGACCCTGCCTTCAAGGATCGCGTTGGCAAGGTCAGGGTCGAGACAAAATGGCCGACCAATACCAACAACATGAACCCCATCGTTAGCAATGGCATCGGCCATCACGTGAACGTGGCGAAAACCGCCGGTGACCATGATCGGAATATCAACCGCAGATCGCAGCTTAGGAACAAAATCAAGGAAATAGGCCTCACGCTTTCGCGTGCTTTCCCGTTTGCCGGTTTCAGCGGCTAGCGGGTCTTTACGGTCAAAGTCGATCATGCGCGGCTGTTCATAATTCCCGCCAGAAACTTCGATCAGGTCACATCCGGCGTGCGCAAGCCATTGCGCAACGGCGACGCTGTCATCTTCGGAAAAACCGCCTTTTTGGAAGTCCGCTGAGTTGAGTTTGACGGTCACCGCAAAGTCAGACCTCACTGCAGCACGTATCTCTTTGACGATGTCCACCAGGATCTTCGCGCGCTTTTCAAGACTTCCGCCATAGGCGTCATTGCGCTTGTTGGACAAGGGCGAGAGAAACTGGCTCATGAGATAGCCATGCGCCGCATGAACTTGAACCCCATCAAAGCCAGCTTGCTCACATGTCTTTGCGGCATGGACAAACCCATCAATGACCTGTTCAATCGCCTCTACCGTTAAAGGGGTCGGCCTGCCAAAGCGCCCATTGCCCATCTTTAACCCAATATCCGAAGGTGCACAGGGCGTTGGATTGATCATCTTCTGGGTTTGACGTCCGGCATGGTTGAGTTGCGCCCAGATGCGCGCACCGTGTGACGTGGCCGCGGCGGCCAGATCAGCCAGCGCTGCCAACGCGGCATTGCCCTGTGCTCCTTCAATCGCCAGATTGCCACCACGCTCCAGATGCCAACGGTCGACCAGCACATTGCCGGTGATCAGGATACCGGCGCCGCCTGCACCCCATCGTTGATAAAGCCTTGTGAACCGCTCATTGGCAGTGTTCGTCCCATCAGCTAATCCCTCGGTCATAGCCGCTTTCGCGATGCGGTTCTTGATGGTTTGCCCGCACGGCAGCGTCAATGGTACTGCCAGTGACGAAACAACCGGTTTTTCTGTCTGTCCCAACATGGATTTACCCCTATCCTGCCAAGGAAGCACATTTACACTTTCTTAACCATGCGCGATTGCCATTAGCGTTAACGTCGGCAGACCGGTGCGAGGCCTAGCTTTTGAGATCGGGCAAACCAGGTTGGCCCGCTTGGTCAGGATGTCGGCGCACATAGTCGGCTTTGATTTTTGCCGTGTCTTCCCGACTGCCATCATGGCTCCATCCCGGCGGCATGAACAAATAGCCAAGGCGCTGGCGGATCGTCAGGCCGGGCCGCGACGCATCTGCAAACATCGCCCACCATTCATGGAACGCCACCCTGACCGGGTTGAAGGTCCCGATATTTTTGACCAGCCCGTAGCGCGGCATATCCTCGTCACGTTCCTCCACAAACGATCCGAACATGCGATCCCAGACGATCAACGTCCCTGCATAATTGGCGTCCAGATAACGCGCATTTGTGGCATGGTGAACGCGGTGGTGTGACGGTGTATTGAAGATCAATTCGACCGGCCTCCACATCTTGCCGATCGCTTCGGTGTGGATCCAAAATTGGTAAACCAGGTTCAAGCCGCCTACAAAGGCAATCAGCACCGGATGAAAGCCGATCAGCACAAGCGGAATGCGCAAGATGAACATGCCGGTGAATGTGCCGGTCCAACTCTGCCGCAAGGCCGTCGACAGATTATAGTGCTGGGAAGAGTGGTGGTTGATATGTTCGGCCCAAACCCAGCGTGAGCGATGGGCGATGCGATGATACCAATAATAACGCAGGTCATCGATGATGAAGCACAACATGATGGCCCAGACGGAAAAACCAAATTCATAGACACGAAACTGCCAGGCCAACATCAAAACACCAAAGGCGACAAAACCGAACAAAAGCCCGGCGACAACATTGCCAACACCCATCATGAGCGACGTCAACGTATCCCGCGTTTCAAATCCCGCGAGTTTTTCGTGGCGCAAACGACGCAGCAGGAATATTTCAACGACGATGGCGATCACGAAAAACGGGATCGCGATCTGTGTGACGTCGGGATAGATTGGGATGAATTGATCGAGGTTCATTGAGGTTCAGCCATGGTCTTGCGCATCATGCGGCGGTTAACATCGCTCAAAATGGTTCGATCTTCAAACTGCAAAACCGTGGCGGATACGGCTAGGCCGTCACCAGGCAAAACAACAGCGCCTTCGTTGATCATGGTTTTGGTGCGCGCGATCTCTGCGTCAGTGAGGAGCCGGACGACCGGGTTCGCCCCCATCATGTGCAGGTGTGCAATGGCGTCTTTGTTGGCAATCAAGACCAGCGCATCGCGCCCTCCTATCGCAACATGAACGGTTTCGACAATTTTGTCAGGAAACCGGTTTTGAAACACGGCCAGCGCTTGATCCGTACTGGCAAAACGCTTGCTTTTGGAGCCACCCGTCATGTGCACAAGACCAACAACCAGAACGACGCCTACCACGACGCCAATTGCCAGAATTACAAGTTCCATCCTTCATTCCTGTGGTCAAAAAGCCCTGCTACAGCCCGCGTACCGCTGCCACCAAAATGGACCACTGCATGAGGAGCGGGCCCGGCGCAACAGAACCCGCAAGCACTTTTGAAGGCGTGCGGTATCCCTGACGCAAGATGTTACCACAGATCGCCAACGGCAAAAACGCCGGATGACACTCTTTCGGCACGTTGCTGATTGCCCGTTTGGCCTTGTCCAAATGATCCAAGCCATACGAAGCAAAAGTATTGACGACTTGGAGCTTTTCGGCCGTTTCATCCACCGCCCGCCAAGCTTCAGCCGTCACCCCGTTTGCCGCCAACATATCGCCCGGCACATAAATTTGCGTGCGTGCACGGTGTTTGGCCATATCAACCAAGCACCGTGCCACACCGAAAGCGACACCGGCATGCCCGGCCGCATCGCCTGCCGGGATCGGGGTTCCCGCCAAAATTTGGCAAATCATTTGGAAGAACACGGAAAGTGTCTCGCCCATATGGCCTTCAAATTGGTCGCTGTCTTGCATGGGATCATCATACAAGTCGAACGCCATGGCTTCGACATAAGCGACAAAAAGGTCGCGCCTCAGGCCGTTATTTTCGACCGTATCCAATAACGCCACAGCCAGCGGGTTTTGCGTTGCCTCTCCATCGCGCAAACCCTCCAACACGTCCCGCCACCATTGAAGGCGGATTTCGCCCGGTAAGGGCTCTGAAACCAGATCACGAATACGTTCGATTTCCGTTTGGAAGAGCCAAAGGCTGGCGACGGCAGGCCGCTTTGTCTCCGGCATGTAGAGAACCGAAGCGTATCGAACCGGATCGGCTTTCTTCAAGGCAGACAACAAGTCACTGCTGCTGTCAGTGGCCTTCATCATCGGGCAAGCTTGGCTTCATCGACCGCGATCAACGCAGCTGCCACTTGGCGGTCTTCGGCCATCAAAACATTATAGGTCCGTACGGCTGCGCCGGTGCTCATGGGTTCGGTGCGAATGCCCAAATCGCCGAGCGACTTTTTCAGCGGTTTAGGCAACGGCAGCAGATCATGGCCACAGCCGAAAAGTAGCACTTCGATATCGTCAGCATCGGAGACGACCTCCGACAGGGTCTCCAAAGAAATGTCTGTAAAATGAGCAACATCCCAAGCATAGATCCCGGATGGCAGCATCAATATGGAGCCCTGATGGCTCATCTCCGCAAATCGAAACCCGCCATTGCCATAAGCGTCGATGGAGGCGCGACCGGGAAAATGGGCTGCGCGCATCTCTATTCCCGCCCTGATAGGCTCCTTCGGCTCAGCCATGAGGCTTACATGTCATCCATCTGGATAGGCATGGTATTGGCCGTGGCTGCCTTTTCCTTGTCGACCTCTGTTTCCTTTCGCTCAATGGATTCCGGGCGAAGGCGAAACATGATCAATACCGGCGCTGCGATGAAAATCGACGAATAGGTGCCAACGATGACGCCGAAAATCATAGCCGAAACAAAAGAGCGCAGCACCTCACCGCCAAAGATGAACAGGGCAAAAAGGGCCAACAATGTGGTTACGGACGTCAGTATGGTACGTGGCAATGTCTGGTTCATCGACATGTCGAGAAGATCAGCCAATTCCATCTTGCGATACCGGCGTAAATTTTCCCGCACGCGGTCGTAGACCACCACTGTATCGTTAAGTGAGTAACCCACAATGGTCAGGATCGCCGCGATCGAAGACAGGTTGAATTCCAATCCGGTGATCACGAACATGCCGATTGTCAAAATCACATCATGGGTCGTGGCGATGATGGCACCCAACGCAAACTGCCATTCAAACCGCAACCAGATGTAGATCAAAATGGCTGCAAGCGCGGCAAGAACAGCAATGGTTCCTGCAGTCGCTAGCTCACCGGAAACCGTTGGCCCGACCACTTCCACGCGCCTGATATCATAATTGTCTTCAAGCACACCACGCACCAGCGTAACAACGGTTTGCTCGGCATTGTCGCCGCCATCCTGGCTCTCCACGCGGATCAACACATCGCGTTCGGTGCCAAACTCCTGAACCTGCACATCACCCAAATTGAGGCTGCTGAGTGAATTTCGAATATCGCCGGTATCCGCCACCTCGGCTTTCGACTGAATTTCGATCAACGATCCACCTTTGAAATCGATCCCAAGGTTCATCGACACGGCTGCGAAAAGGAGGACGGAAGCAACGATCGTAACAGCTGATCCTGTGAAAGTCAGGCGACGCAGCCACATGAATTTGATGCTTTGGTCAGGCCGCAGAAAACGCACCAGTCCGGTCGGCAGCGATTTCGGCTTGGTGCGGCGCAGCCAAAAAGCCACCATCCAACGGGTAAGCACAAAGGCTGTGAAGACGGTCGTGATGATCCCAATGGCAAGCGTAACGGCAAAGCCGCGGATTGGCCCGGAACCCAAATAGAACAGGATGATCGCTGCGATCAGCGTTGTTACATTGGCGTCTACAATAGTTGTCAGCGCGCGCTGGAAGCCGGCATCAATGGATTGGATCAAAGACCGCCCGCCAATACGTTCTTCCCGGATACGCTCAAAAATCAGAACATTGGAGTCGACAGCCATGCCGACGGTCAACACGATGCCGGCGATGCCCGGGAGGGTTAGCGTCGCGCCCAGTGCCGATAGCGCGGCGACAACAAGAATAATGTTGATGGTCAGCGCCAGGTTCGCAATCACACCCAACAAACCGTAGGCGGCGACCATAAACACCAGAACCAAGATAGCGCCAACGACGCCGGCAATCTCACCAGCGGCTATGGAATCAGCGCCCAGCGACGGACCGACGGTGCGCTCTTCCACAAATGTCGGTGTCAGCGGGAGTGCACCGGCACGCAAAAGGATAGCCAGATCATTGGCGCCTTCGACGGTAAATCCGCCCGAAATCTGGCCCGAGCCACCCAAGATCGGTTCACGAATGACGGGCGCGGAAATCACCGCATCATCAAGCACAATCGCAAAACGGCGTCCCACATTTTCCTGCGTTGCGCGTCCAAAGCGCTGCGCGCCTGTCCCGTCAAAGCGGAAAGTGACGATGGGCTCTGACGTTACCTGATCAAAGCCCGCCTGCGCATCATCAAGGTTTTCGCCGGAAACGACTTCACGTGTCTCCAGGAGATAGGGGATTGGCGGATCATCAGCGCTGTAGAAAACTTCGGTCCCGACCGGGGGGGTGCCGCTGATGGCGCCTTCAATGGAGTTCTCGCCATCCACCATCTGGAACGTCAGGCGTGCGGTGGTCCCGATGATGTCTTTCAAACGCTGAGGATCATCAAGACCCGGCACCTGAACGATAATCCGGTCGGTGCCTTGGCGTTGAATGACCGGTTCTGTCGTCCCGAGTTCATCGATCCGGCCACGCAGAACTTCAACAGTCTGTGCCACAGCGTTCGACATCCGGAAGTCAAGGCCGGCATCGGTTAGCATCAGCTCAAATCGACCGTCATTATTGGTCGATAGCGCGACTTCGGTGACGGTGCCACCGGTCAAAAGGCCCGATGATGACGCTGCTGTCAGATCAGCGAGCGCGCGACGGGCCACATCACGCTCAGCCGGATCGCGCAGTGTAAAGGATACGACTTGCCCCTGCCCGCGCAATCCAGTGTAACCAATAGACTCGGCACGCAACAGGCGGCGAGCTTCATCGCGGACGCTTTCCAACCGGTCGGCCAGAAGTTCTTCACGGTCAAGCTTGAGCTGAAGGTGGACACCACCCTGAAGATCGAGGCCAAGCGCCATGGTGTCGTTCGGCATGAAAGAAGGCAGGCTATCGCGCAAAGACTGCGTGTAGACATTCGGCAAAGCGAACATGACGCCGACCAAAACAGTCAGCCAAATCAATACAGTCTTCCAAGGCGAAAAATATAGCATGATCGTCCAATCGGTTCAGGTCGCGCCAAGTAGGCAATTGGGTATGTTCAGCTCAGCTCACAACATCCCGCGACATTTTACATTATTTTTTGCCGGCGTCGTTGGCTGCCGCCGGTTCACCTTTGACGCGTACATCTGCGATCATGGAGCGCATGACACGCACCTTGGTGTTTTGAGCGATCTCCACCTCAACTTCATTATCATCGACAACTTTCGTCACCTTTCCAATCACACCCCCACCGGTGATCACCGTGTCATTTCGACGGATCGCGCCGAGCATTTCCTCACGCTTTTTCATTTGCTGGCGCTGTGGACGGATGATCAGGAAGTACATGATCACAAAGATCAATATAAATGGCAGCATCGTGACGAGTATGTCGCCACCACCACCGGGTGCGCCTACAGCTTGTGCATAAGCGGGCGAAATCAACATGGGAATCTCCGGTCATTTTTGGCGCAAAGCCTTGAAATTGAGCGCAGATATAGTCACGCCTTTGGTCAATGCAACCAAAACCCGACCCGTGCACACCCACGTATCGGGGAAATTGGGCTTTTGCGATGAATGAAGATGAACTGTACGATCGTTTGAACCGCCTTGAAAGCGTGCTTGCGCGTGTGGCCGACGCTATGGAACGCGCAACCGGCACCTCAATGATAGAACCGAACTTGAGCCAGGCTGATGGCTACGTTTTCGATCCGGCAAATGCGGCAATTGTTCCAGTGGAAACGATAAACCGCGTGGAGTTTACGCTCATCCGGGGGGTCGACCGGGTGCGCGATCAACTGTTGGAGAACACACAGCGTTTTGCCAATGATCTACCCGCAAACAACGTGCTCTTATGGGGCGCACGCGGCATGGGTAAATCCTCACTTGTCAAAGCAGTCCACGCGAAAGTGCTAAACGAGACCAGAGCGCCCCTCAAGCTCATTGAAATCCACCGTGAAGATATTCAGGCCCTGCCACGCCTGTTGAGCGCTGTGCGTTCTTGCCCGCAAAAAATCATCCTGTTTTGCGATGATTTGTCATTCGACAAGGACGATACAGCCTACAAATCCCTGAAAGCTGCGCTCGATGGCGGCGTCGAAGGACGACCGGCAAACGTCATTTTCTATGCAACATCGAACCGGCGGCACCTGTTGCCACGTGGCATGATCGAGAATGAACGCTCTACGGCGATCAATCCGGCAGAAGCGGTTGAAGAAAAAGTCTCGCTGTCAGACCGGTTTGGCCTCTGGCTCGGTTTCCACAAATGTTCACAGGACGAGTATCTTGAAATGATCAGCGCTTACTCTGCCCATTTTGCGCTCGGCGTTGAACCGGAAACCCTGCGCCGCGATGCGCTTGAATGGGCAACAACACGCGGCGCGCGTTCGGGACGTGTAGCTTGGCAGTTTACCGTCGACCTGGCCGGCCGGTTGGGCAAAAAACTGCACTGATCAATCCAGATACCGATCAGTTTAGATATTGCGTTGGATTCACCGGCTTGGTGTCTTTGCGCACTTCAAAATGAAGCTGCGGCTGACGCGCTGCACCGGTCATGCCCGATGCGGCAATGACTTGCCCGCGTGACACCTGATCTCCGCGGGACACCTTCAGCTCGTTGACATGACCATAAACGGTGACTAGCCCGTTGCCATGGCGTACCAGGATCGTTTTGCCGAGCTCTTTGAGACCATCACCGGCATAAATGACCGTGCCATTTTCGGCCGCTTTCACCGGCGTTCCGACCGGCAGTGAAATATCAATGCCATCATTGGTTTTCCCGCCAATATCCGACCCGAACGCTGAGACGATGCGGCCACGCGCGGGCCAACGCAGCGCGTTCAATCCAGTTGAAGCCGGGGCGCTCGCCGTCGAACTTTCGTCAATCGTTGAAACCGTCGGTGGTGTGTACGGCACCACCTGCTCCGGTTTGGCTGTCGGCGCAACCGTAGGCGTGGTGCCCGTCGCGGTGCGGTCAAGCGGGACATTGCTCGCCAGCGTTTCCGACCGGTTGGAAGTCAGACCTGGCACGATCAACGACTGACCGATCCGTAAATTGTCGGACGCAAGACCGTTTGTCCGGCGGATCGCATCGACGCTGGCACCGGTTTTGCGGGAAATCGCGTAAAGCGTATCACCGGCTTGAACCATATAGCGTCCACGCACTGTCGGCGGCGTGCCAAGCGGTCTTGCGTTTGTTACCGGCGCGCTGACGGGTCGCTGCGCTGGCGTTGGCGCGCTGGAAACCGGCACATCAGAGCGACCACCAACGGTTGACGCCGCGTTTCTTACATTGGGGTCAGCATCCGGCGTGCTGGCGGGTGCCGTGCGCGAATAGACATAAACCGGGATCAGAACGCGTTGGCCGGCTTGAACCGATGTCGCATCCTTGATGTCGTTGGCCTCCATAATCGCGTTGGCCGGAACGCCGTATCGCTTGGCAAGATTATAAACTGTCTCACCTTCGCGCATGGTAATCAACGTGCCGCCAGTGCGTGTCCACCCCTCGCCTCGCGATGCTGTCGTTGGAGTTGACGGGGCGGGATAAGGTGTCGCGGGCGCTGCCATTGGCGCAGGCGCAGTCACCGGAGGTGGAGTAACTGTGGGTCCTTCCGGCAAGGGCGTACGGCTCACGGTCTGCACCGAACCGGTCGAATAACCATCGAGACCTGCGGGCGTTGTCGGCACATATTGCGGCTCGGCATTGTAGGTCGGGATCGGCTGATATTGCGGACTTCCCGCATACCCCGGCGCGGAACCCGGATAAGTTGATTGAACAGCGACCGGAGGACGATTTGGTACCGCGTTGGTGTAAAAATCATCGGAAAAACGCTTCATATCTCCCGCGCACCCGGCAACGCCAACACAAAGAGCAAAAAGGCTAACAGTTCGCATGTGACGAGCAGCAAGTGCGCTGCGGGCATTTTTCTTACGCATTACAGGCCCAACAGGTTAAAAAGTTCGGGACTTCATTAGAACCTGTTAATGTTACTTGTCCGTTAAGCGCGGCCAAACGCGTTCGAGTGGAGAACCGCTTAAAGGGTCAGCGGCATACCTTTCTTAATCATCTGCATACGCACCATACCAATATCTTCGCGTTCAAAACGGCTGCCAACTTTGGTGAGCCGCAAAAGAATTTGCGGCTTGTCGGCCTCACCAATGGCAATAATGACTTTGCCGCCGGACGTTAATAGTTCGCCAAAAGCGCGTGGTAATTCCTCAAAAGCGGCCCAACAGATGATACGGTCATACGGCCCTTCGCTGGCTGGCAAACCTGTTTCGGCGCTGGCGTGCGAACTAACAATATTTTCGATCTTCAACTGCCCATGCGTCTGCTTGGCGGACGCGTAAAGCCGCTTGTAACGCTCCAAGGTCGAAACCCGTTTGGCGAGCCGACTCATCACGGCAGCGGTATAGCCAGACCCGGTACCAATTTCCAAAACCCGATGATCACTCGCCAGCTCAAGCCGGTCGATCATCATCGCCTGTTGGTCAAGGCCTTCCAGCACTTCACCGCAATCGATTGGAACAACTCGGCTGCCCCAAACGGCGCCATGATAGGCCGGATCAACGAAACTGCGACGCGGCACGCTTTCAATGGCCGCCTCCAAGGCTCTATTAGAGATACCCGCAGCACGAATACGCAGCAGAAAACCGGCAAATCCCTCATGATCAGCGCGCGTCAACGCTGTTGCCATACCGAGGGCAGACATCATTTTGTAACACCCAAGGCAGAAGCGACACTTCCAATCGCATCGCGTGCCGTAAGGTTAAGCGTAAGCGGCGTCACGGAGATCAAGTTCTTCTGGATAGCACCGAAATCGCTGTTCTTGCCTTCATCGCGGATCGACCCGCGGAACTTTAGCCAAAAATAAGGCATCCCGCGCCCATCGAACCGCTCCTCGGTATACATGGCAAAGTCGGTACGCCCCTGCCGGGTCGGAACCGTGCCCGCAACTTCATCAGGAAAACAATGGGGAAAATTCACATTCAGGAATGTGCCTGGCGCCATATCGATGGTCACGAGCTTGCGAAGCAGATCGGGCGCATGCGCTTCCGCTGTTTCCCAACGAATGATCCTCTTATGGTCTTCGAAATTATAAGCCTGGGAGAGCGCAATCGACCGGACGCCAAGAACCGTCCCTTCCATCGCCCCGGCAATTGTACCGGAATATGTAACACTATCAGCTACGTTGTGCCCCGCATTGACCCCTGAAAGCACCAAATCAGGCTTTTCGGGCATCACATGTGTAATACCCATAATCACGCAATCCGTCGGCGTGCCGCGCAGGGCAAATCGGCGTTCGGTGATTTGGCGAAGGCGAAGCGGGTCATTCAGCGTCAGCGAGTGCGCCAAACCTGACTGGTCGGTTTCCGGCGCGACCACCCAGATATCATCGGACAGTTGTGCTGCGATCCGTTCCAGCGCCGCCAAACCTTCAGCATGGATACCGTCATCATTGGTTATGAGAATTCGCATGCCGACACCCTAGCCCACCGAAGCGGAAATGACATCCTTGCCGCGCATATATGGCCGTAAAACGTCTGGCACGGTGATGGAACTATCTGCATTTTGGTAGTTTTCCATGACCGCGATCAGGGCCCGCCCGAGCGCGGTGCCTGAGCCGTTCAATGTGTGCACAAAGCGCGGCTGCTTTTCATCCTTGACGCGATAACGTGCATTCATCCGCCGCGCCTGGAAATCCCCGCAGACAGAACAAGAGGAAATCTCGCGGTACTGGCTCTGCCCCGGCAGCCACACTTCCAGATCATAGGTTTTTTGCGCGCCAAAACCCATATCGCCGGTGCAAAGCACCATCGTGCGGAAAGGCAGTCCCAACCGCTCCAAAATCGTCTCGGCGCATTTGGTCATGCGCTCATGTTCTTCAATCGAGCTTTCCTCATCCGTGATGGAGACCAGTTCAACCTTGTAGAACTGGTGCTGGCGCAGATAGCCCTTCGTGTCGCGACCGGCTGACCCTGCCTCCGACCGGAAACAGGGGGTCAGCGCCGTATAACGCCGCGGCAGATAGCCTTCATCCAAGATGCTCTCACGGACAATGTTCGTAAGCGAAACTTCGGCCGTTGGGATCAGCCAGTGATCATCACCGGCGCGATACAAATCTTCACTGAACTTTGGCAATTGCCCTGTGCCAAACATGGCGTCATCACGCACCAGTAGCGGTGGGCTGACTTCCGTGTAGCCATGTTCCTGGGTGTGGACATCCAGCATAAATTGGCCGAGCGCGCGCTCCAGTTGCGCCAGACCGCCGGACATGAGCGTAAAACGTGAGCCCGACATTTTGGCGGCTGTCTCAAAATCCATCTGGCCGAGCGTTTCACCCAAATCGAAATGTTCTTTGGGCTCAAAATCAAAGCTCGGCTGCTCGCCGAGGCGGCGCACTTCCACATTGTCGCCTTCATCAGCACCTTCCGGCACATCATAAAATGGCACATTGGGGATAGTGGCAAGCGCATCGCGCAGTCGTTCATTCAAACCGCGCTCTTTCTCTTCGGCGGCGGACAGAAACGTCTTGAGTTCTCCCACTTCGCTTTTGAGCGCCTTTGCCTTGTCGGCATCGCCCTGTCCCATGGCCGCGCCAATTTCTTTCGAAGCTGCGTTGCGGCGGGCTTGCGCGTCCTGCACCTTACTCACATGGTTGCGCCGCTCTTCGTCCAGGGCGATCAAGACCGATGATTGCGGCTCGGCACCCCGTTTGGCAAGCGCTTGGTCAAGCGCCTGCGGGTTCTCGCGGATCCAACGGATATCGAGCATGGCAACACCTTGAAGTGACGGTTAAAACTGAGGCGTGCAATCGCGGTTTGCGCGCCTGACGTCAAGCCTTGGCTTGGTCTTCGCCACCCGCTTCTTCTTCCTCGTCGTCATCATCCAGATCCAGCTCATAGGCCGGCGGTTGAACGCGGCGGGCAAGGAAGATCGACAATTCGTAAAGAAGGATAGTCGGCAAGGCCAAGCCAAACTGTGTGGCCGGATCTGGCGGTGTCAAAATTGCAGCGGCAATGAAGGCGACTACGATCGCATATTTTCGTTTGCTGGCGAGCGACTCGGCACGCACCAGTCCGGCCTTCGCCAACAGGGTAATGGCAACCGGCAACTGGAATACCAGACCAAACGCAAAGATCAGCGTCATGATCAAGGAGAGATATTCCGAAACACGCGGCAAGTTTTGAATGCTGACCACGCCTTCACCACCTGGCTGTTCCATGGAAAGAAAGAACCACATCGCCATCGGGATGATCATGAAATAAACCAGAGCCGCGCCGATGAGAAACAGGATGGGTGTTGCAATCAGAAACGGAAAAAACGCCGATTTTTCATTGGAATATAGCCCCGGCGCAATGAACAGGTAGAGCTGCGTGGCAATCATCGGAAAGGCGATCACAAGGCCACCAAACGCACCGATTTTAATGCTGGTGAAAAAGAATTCCTGTGGCGCGGTAAAGATAAAGGCCGTCGTCGACGGGTCTCGATCCAGCCATCGTACCGCTACTTGATAGGGCTCAACGAGGAAATTGAAGATCGGTGTTGCGACGGCATAGCACAACACAAAACCTACCATGAAGACAATCACGCACCAGATCAGGCGGTTGCGCAACTCGGCCAAATGGGCCAGCAGGGGCGCGGCCGTAGCATCCATTTTCTGGGCTTCATTCTCCGTCACGCTGCTCACGCCTTATCCTTGTTCACTGGCGTTATCGCTTTTTTGACGGGTGTCTTGCGCGTGCTGGCTGAACTTGTTGTTGCCGACTTCTTTGCGGCCGGTTTTTTCGCCGCGTTTGTCCCAGCCCCCGCAGCCGCTGTTTTCCTGGCAACCGGCTTTTTCGCAGTGGCCCTTTTCACAGGTGCTTTTTTGGCGGCCGGCTTTTTGGCCGCAGTCTTTGTCGCTGAGGGCTTTTTGGCAGCGGGTTTCCCAGTGGCTTCAGGCGCATCGAGAGAGACAATCGCTTTTGGTTTGATGTTGGCTTGCGCCTCGCGCATTTTAGCGCCCGCCTCATCAAGCGAATTGTCCACTTTGTTACCGACCACTGCCGGTGCCTCTATTTCATCGGCACCGTCACCAAAATCATCGGCGATATCTTTGCCCACATCCTCCAGCGGCTTAAATGCATCCTTGATCTGCTTGCGCGGATCCAATTGACGCATTTCCTTGGCGACGTCCTTGATCTCGCCCAGATCCGCCTCATCCAAGGCTTCATTAAACTGGCGTTGCATATCGCCTGCCATCTGACGAAAGCCCTTCAAGCTTTTCGAAACGCTTTTCATCATAGTGATCGCATCCCTTGGCCCGATCACAACGATCAGAACAATGGCGATCATCAACATTTCGGTCCAACCGAAAGAAGGCAGCATTAACGTAGTTTCCTCAAAGGCGCTTCAAAAGTGCGCTTACAGGGCGGGAACAAATCGAAGATCAGCTTTTTTTGGCTGTTTCCTTGACGGTTTCAACCGCTTCTTCGGCCTTGTGCTCTACCGTTTTCGAGGTGTCGTTCGCTGCATCCTTGGCCTCGTCCGGATCATCGGCCATGCCTTTGCGGAAAGCTTTCAGACCCTTGGCCATTTCGCCCATCAGCGGCGCAATGCGACCGGTGCCGAATAATAAAAGAATGATAGCAAGGACAATAAGCCACTGCCAAATGCTAAAAGCACCCATGAATTTTCTCCCAGAAAATCTGTTTCGACGTTCACTTAGTCTGTTTGGTCGGGGCTTTCAAACACCATTGTGTCCTCCAAACGTATAGAAATGCGCACATCCCTAACGCCCCGCGCCAAAACGCCAGCTTTTACCCGTGCCGAAATCTTTTCCGTTTGGCCGCTGACAGCCAACGACATCTGCTCCATGTCGCCCAAGAACCGGCGCGAGACAACCCCGCCCAAAATACCATCACCACTCTTTGATGCGTCAACAACGCCAATACCGGTGATCCGAATGGCCACTGTCACCGGCGTACCGTCACCGGTGCCGGCTGGCACTTTGAAATCGCCAAGCGGGGTCTTCGCAAAGCCGGCACGCGCAATGGCCGCAATAGTATTCAACTCAGCAAAGAAACCGGCGGTAAACAAATCCACCGGATCGTTATAGAGCGCTTCTGCGGTATCAAATTGGACGATCTTGCCGTCACGCAACAGTGCGATGCGATCTCCCATGCGCATCGCCTCCTCGGCGTCATGCGTCACCACGATCGTGGTTGCCCTTGTTTCACGCAGAACGGCAAGCGTTTGGGCACGTATTTCGTCCTTCAACCGCGTATCAAGGCCCGAAAACGGCTCGTCCATCAACATCACCGACGGGCGCGGTGCCAGCGCACGCGCCAGCGCCACGCGCTGCTGTTCGCCACCGGAAAGGACATTGGGATAGTCTTTCATATGATGCGCCAAACCGACGCGCTCAATCGCGCGCTTGGCTTCACTCTTTGAATGTGCCTGACCCAAACCACGCAAGCCATAACGGACATTGTCCAGAACAGTCATGTGCGGAAAGAGAGCAAAATCCTGAAACATCAGGCCCACCGATCGTTTTTCCGGTGCTACAAAGACACCGTCCCCGGCAATCAACTTGCCGTTCATGGAGACGTTCCCTGCCGTTTGCGGCTCCAGACCCGCTGCAACGCGCAGCAGGCTGGTCTTGCCCGAACCTGAAGGCCCCAACAGGCACACGACCTCGCCTGGCTCCACCTGGAGCGATATTCCTTTCAGAATATCGAGGTTTCCGTAGCGCAGGTGAATATCTGTCAACTGCAGGTCGGCTGCAAACGCAACGCCGACGCTTTGTTTAAGTGAAGCAACAACCATTTAATGCGAAATCCGCTTTGCGTATCAGCCCTTTAGGGCGTTGATAGCTGCGGCGTCAATCATCGCCGCCTTTTGGAGACAAAAGGCCCAGTTCTTCCAAATCAATATCGTCCAGCGGATCTTCATCGTCCGTCAGTTCATCGGGGTCGATGTTCGGTGCCGTGGCGATAAAGTCCTTCGGTAGCCGTGAAGACAGCAAGCCGGCAGCTTTCAACTCATCCATACCCGGCAGATCGCGCACTTCGCTTAATCCGAAATGGTCAAGGAACGACAGTGTCGTGCCGTAGGTGACCGGACGACCGGGGGTCTTGCGGCGGCCCCGCATTTTGATCCATCCACTTTCCAACAGCACATCGAGTGTGCCTTTGGACGTTTCCACGCCGCGCACTTCTTCCATCTCAGCCCGTGTCACAGGCTGGTGGTAGGCGATGATGGCCAATACTTCCAACGCAGCGCGCGACAGCTTTCGCACATTGACTTGCTCCCGGCTCATCAGGAACGACAGGTCTGAGGCGGTGCGAAACGCCCAGCTCTTTTCAACCTGAACCAGATTCACGCCGCGTTTGGAGTAAAAAAACGATAGCTCTGCAAGCACTTGCGAGACGTCAATCCCTTCGGGCAGGCGCTCAGTCAGCGCTTTTTCCGAAACCGGCTCGGCAGAGGCAAACAGGATCGCTTCAGCCATACGCGCCGCCTCATGCAGCGCCATGCGTCTGGCAGGGTTCTGGTCCGTACGCGCCGTCTCAATGGAAGACACGACACCGCTCTCCACCGTATCAACGGCGTCAAAAGACAACGCGCTTTCTTCTGGACCTTGTTCATCGATCATTTCAAAACCCCTTATTTGACGGCGTCAGCCAATGGCCGCCTGCGTAGCATAAGCGCCGAAAACGGCTTGTCTTGGCGAATGTCAATCTCGCCTTCCCGGACCATTTCCAGACTGACAGCAAAGGCGCTGGCCAGCGCTGACGTGCGTTCCCGCGGATCGCTCACGGCGTCAATTAAAAACATGTCGAGCGCCGCCCAATCACCGATATCCCCAACCAGCTTACGCAAAATTGTGCGCGCATCTTTCAAAGACCAGACCTTTCGTCGCTCAATCACGACTTCATCGCTCACATCGCGCTGCCGGGCATCGGCATAGGCACCCAAGAGTCCAAAAAGGCTCGCCTCAAAAAGGCTTCGTTTTTCAACGATCACGGTTTCTGGCGCGCCGCGCGCAAAAACATCGCGCCCGAGACGGTGCCGGTTGACCAGCTTGGCAGCCGCATCACGCATGGCTTCCAAACGGCGCAAACGAAACTGCAAGATGGCCGCCATCTCCTCACCAGACGGCCCGTCCTCGTCTTTGACCTGAGGGATAAGCAATTTTGATTTCAGATAGGCGAGCCAAGCCGCCATAACCAGATAGTCTGCGGCCAGTTCCATTCGCACCACTTTGGCCTCTTCCACAAAGGTCAGATACTGGCGCGCCAGTTCCAGAACCGATATCTGCTTCAGATCGACTTTCTGGTTGCGGGCCAGGTGCAAGAGAAGATCCAGCGGACCCTCAAAACCCTCCAGATCAACCAGGAAAGCGGGATCGCCGGTGCGCCGCTCGGGCCCATTGTCCTGCCAAACAGGGTCCATGGGAACCGCAGGGCTCGATTGTCCCGTGTCGCCTTGATTTAGTTTGCCCACAGCCTGCGCCATATTTTCAGCCTTGTCCGGCTGAAAGTCGCACGGTCAGGCGTGGACGGAAATCAACCGATTAAATTCTTCGCGCAACCGAAACATGTCATGATCCGCTTGCGAATGCGACAACAAGCTGGTTGCTCGTTCTGCCCGATCCAGCGCTTTGCCATCCAACCATGGCGAAGCTGCGGCGACCGGTGCCATCTCGTCCATCACACCATTACAGTGTAAAACGATATCGCAGCCCGCAGCAAAGGATGCGGTGGTTCTATCCGCAAAATCCCCAGAAAGTGCACGCATTGATAGATCGTCGGTCATCAAGAGGCCGTCAAACCCAATAAATCCGCGCACGACCGAATCAATTACCTCTTTTGAGGTGGTTGCGGGATTTGCAGCGTCGATGTCCGCGTAGACCACATGCGCACTCATGGCCATGGGCAGATCGGCATGTTGACGAAAAGGGGCAAAATCGATGTCTTCCAGCGTTTTACGATCAGCCTCAACAACCGGGAGTGCTTTGTGGCTATCCACCGCCGCGCGCCCGTGGCCGGGGATGTGCTTCATGACCGGCAGAACACCGGCGGCCAGCAAGCCATTGGCAGCGGCGCGCCCAATGTCAGCCACCATCGCAGGTTCATGGCCATAGGCGCGATCGCCGATCACATCGTGGGCGCCCGGCACCGGCACATCCAGAACCGGCAGGCAATCTGCGTTGATACCCAATGGTAGCAGGTCTTCAGCGTGCAAAAGGCTCATTTCATAAGCCGCCCGACGTCCTGCCTGTTGATCACGCTTATAGATCTCACCCAAAACGGCCCCAGCCGGATAGCGCTGCGCGATCGGTTCTCTCACGCGTTGAACCCGACCGCCTTCCTGATCAATAAATACCGGCGCATTTTCCCGCTCGACAACGGCACGGAACTGATCGGTCAGCGCTTTTATTTCGGTAGCTTCACCAATGTTCCGGGCAAAAAGGATGAGGCCCCACGGCTTGTGTTCAGCAAAAAACGCGATCTCCTGGGGGGTCAAGACGGTTCCTGCACACCCAAGGATCATGGCTTTGGCCGTGGTCATTGAAACTCTCCCGTGTTCAGCGGTTTGTCACGCGTGCAGCCAGCTTAGCGCGTGACAATACAATCGCCACCGGCTGCCTTGTAGCGAGAACACAAGCTGTTGGCATCTTCAAGCGACGAAGCATCCACCTGCACACGGTAGAACGTGCCGCGATCGGGAATTTGAGCCGCGCGAATGGACACACCGCGTCCGCCCAGAACGCTTCTGAACTGGGAAAGCAGGTTGGCCGATGTTTGCTGTGCGGCAACTTGGGTGGGCAATGACGCGATTTGAACCTTGAAATCACCGCCGGAGAGCGCGGCGGTTTCAGTCGCCACGGACGTCTCGGCGGGCGTTGGCACCGCGGCCGGCGCAGCCGCAACCTGTTGGGGCGCGGGTTCATCATTGACGACATTAACGGGTTGATCGACGGGGCGGCTTGGAATGCCGTTCGGTGAAAACACCTGTGTCTGCACGCGGCGTACCGGAACCTCGCCTTCTTGCGCACTCGCATCCGGCGCCGGTGGTTGGAAAACCACGCCGGTTTCGGTCGACGCAGGCGGTTCTACCGCGGGCGGTGCCACTACCTGTGGCGCACTATTATCCACCGGCTCTGTGGCAGGCGGTTCGGTCGCGGCAACCTCAACGGGTGGTTCTTCAATTGGACGTTCTTCCAGCGTACCATCGGGACGGACAACAAGCGTGCGTACACGGCGTGGCGTAATCGAACCATCTTCGGTCTCGACAGTCGTCCCGACATCAGTCGGGATGTCCGGCAAAAGCCGCTCTTCAGATTTCGGCTGCTCGGTTGTCGGCAAACCTGCCAGGTCAACCGGCTCCTGCGATGTGGCAACCAACGAAGGTTGCGATGGCGCTTGCGCCCCGTCATTGCCCGCAAAAACCGCGCTATCTTGATTGGGAACTTCAGTCCCGCCGGGGTTTTCAGGACGCACTTTGATCGGCTCAGGATCAGCTTCAACGATCACCGGGCCTGCGCTATCGTCACCGGTACCGCCAGCGAATAGGAACAAACCAAGCGCACCGGCAACCGCGATCGAACCAACAATGGCCGCTATTTTCAATCCGCGCTGGTTTTTTTCTTCCGGCACCGCTTCCAGCTCTGGCATCTCCAGATCAGCTTCCATCTCGTGGGCCAGATCATCAAAATCGGTATTTGTACGGGCCTGCGCGTCATGGGCGACAAATTCCATGTCCCGCGCCAACTCCGCCTCGAAACGCACCTCATCAAAGGCGTCGTCCAGTGTAAGGTCCAAGCCTTGGTCCGCGTTGGCATGAACAGAACCGGCTTGGGCAGCCGCTAACGCCCCAACGACAACACTGCCATCGCCCCCTTCTTCATAACCACGGCCGACATCCACCTTGTCGAAATCGCCCTCGATAGGAAGATCAAAATCGGATAGATCGAGATCTTCTTCCAAGTTGATTTCCTGCGTCTGCAATGTCGGTGCCATCGCCAGAGCTTCCGGCGCACCTGAAAACTCTTGTTCAAACGGTTGTTCGACTGGTGCTTCAAGGGGCTCATCGCCCATGATTCCGAGCAACTCATCCAACGGATCGGTTTCCAACTCGTCGTCTGCCTGCATTTCTGACGCATCATTTGCGGTCTGTTGCGTCTCATCAGGCACATCATCAAAGATGTTTTCACCGGCAAGCGCATTTTCAAAAAGCGCGTCAATGTCCAAATCATCGACCTCAGACGTGACCAGACTTTCTTGTGGCGCCGCTTCCGTTAACGGCTTCTCATCGGCAGAAGAAATTTGCTCGATCTCAGCGGCAATGGCCTCTTCAAGATCAATTTGGTCGTCATCCGGCAAATCCAATTGCGGCTCAGTGTAGATCGAGCCGCCGGGATCAAGCAAGCTTTGGTCAGTGTTGAAATTTTGGGCCAGCCCTTCATCGGCCAATGCCGTTTCCATCAACACCCGCGCTTCCTGTTCGGAAAGCGGCACTTCTTCAATGACTGGTGCCTGATCGTCGATTTGCGCAGCGGTAGGCGCCTGATCGGTATTGACGCCTTGCTGGTTGCCTAACAATGCCTCAAGCTCATCTTCAAGACTTGGCGTTGCCGGGTCCTCAAAGGTCTGTTCGGGTAAAGCCTCATTGAAGGCTTCAGCCAGTGTCAAATCCGGCGCTTGCGCCGTGACGTCGCCCATATCCGGCTCTGGTAAGACGAGATCGGCTTCATCGGAAACGGGCGAATCAGGCTCAGTCGCAGCGGCTGGGTCAACACCGAGCTCGGCCAGCAACGCCTGCTCAAGATCAGCCGGCATCTCGACCGCAACGGCCGCGGACGCTTCCTCAACAAGGGGCATCACAAAAGATTGCACCTCAACCTGCTGATTTTCAGCGTAAAAACCTGTGTCGGAGGTATCTTCTACTTCAGACGTCGCCTCTTCGGTCAGGCGCAAAAGTTCCGCAAACGGATCGTCCTGCGCAACTGAATCATGTTTAATCTCACCGGAATCGCTCATCGCTCAACCCTTGTACACTTACCCAACGGCCCTCGCCGCATCACGCTATGCCAGCGCAATATGGGGAAATGGAGGCGAGTTTCAGCGCATTTCACGCGGAGCATCCACTCCCAAAATCGACAAACCGGATGACAGGACATTCAACACACCCTGCACCAGCGCGAGCCTGGCACCCGTCAATTTTGGGTTGTTAACCTTAACAAACCGTAAGGCCTCCTCGCCAGCTCCCCTGTTCCAGTGACTATGGAACGCGCTGGCAAGGTCGTAAAGGTAAAACGCGATCCTATGCGGCTCATGTGATTGGGCAGCAGCCTCAACCAATCGGGGATACTCCGTGAGCTTGCGAACGAGCGCCAGTTCCCCCTCGTCGGTCAACAAAGTCACATCGCCCTGCTCGGGCGGATTTCCGGCAAACTGCTCGCTTGCTTGCCTGAAAACCGAATGACACCGCGCATTGGCATACTGGACATAGAAAACCGGGTTGTCTTTGGACTGCTCTGTGACTTTGTCGAAATCGAAATCGAGCGGCTCTGAGTTCTTGCGATAAAGCATCATGAAACGCACCGCGTCGCGCCCCACTTCATCAACCACTTCACGAAGGGTAATAAAATTACCCGAGCGTTTCGACATTTTGTACTGTTCGCCATTCTTGAACAGCTTCACCAACTGACAGAGCAGGATATTCATTCGTATGCTGTCACCGGCCACCGCCTTCGCCAGCGCTTCCATGCGTTTTACATATCCACCATGGTCAGCACCCAAAACGAAGATCGTCTCGTCGAAGCCCCGCTCGTACTTGTCATAAAAATAGGCAACATCTGCTGCGAAATAGGTGAACGTCCCGTCGGACTTGATGAGCGGTCGGTCTTGATCATCGCCCACATTCGTGGACTTAAACAGCGTTTGCTCGCGGTCTTCCCACTCATCATCGACCTGCCCCTTGGGGGGTGGCAATGTTCCCTTGTAGACGTGCCCCTTCATCACAAGTTCGTTGATGGCTGTACGGATGCGCGACCCGTTGCCCTCATGTAGCGTGCGTTCAGAAAAGAATACATCATGATGAACGTTCAACGCCGCAAGATCACCGCGGATCATGTCCATCATCGCGTCAATGACGCGCGGTTTCACAAGGGCGAGCGCTTCGTGTTCCGCCATGTTCTTCAGTTGAGGCCCGAATTCGTCCGCCAATGCTTGCCCAACCGGCACAAGATATTCACCGGGATAAAGGCCTTCGGGTATCGCGCCAATATCTTCGCCAAGTGCCTGACGGTATCGCAAGACGGCAGAACGAGCCAGCACCGCGATCTGTGATCCCGCATCATTAGTGTAATATTCTTTGGTGACGTCATGGCCGGCAAATCCCAGCAGATTGGCCAACACGTCACCGACGACGGCCCCCCGGCAATGGCCCACATGCATGGGACCTGTTGGGTTGGCAGAAACATATTCAACGTTGATCTTCAGCCCGTCTTCCAGTGTTCGCGCGCCATAGCGCGCGCCGAGCCGGTTGATCGTCACCAATTGCGCGTGCCAAAAGCTGTTCGCCAAGCGCAAATTGATAAAGCCGGGCCCGGCGACATCAGCCTGCTGAACATCAGGATCAGCTTTCAGTATCTCGACCAGTCGCTCCGCCAATTCGCGCGGCTTCACGCCCGCGGCCTTGGACAAGACCATCGCGGCATTTGTCGCCAAGTCGCCATGGGCCGGATCGCGCGGCGGTTCGACATTGATGCGATCAAGCGGCGAGGCCGCACAATCAAGATCAAGATCGTCAACAGCGGCGGCAATGCGCGCGCGGAAAGTGGTGAAGACATTCATGGATTAAGTCACCCGTAATCGCGGGAGGTTGGTTCGCGAGGGTGGCTATCCCAAATCCGGCGTGTGGTCAAACAATCGACGGTGCTCCTTCAGCGCGAAACTATCCGTCATGCCAGCCAGATAATCGGCGACCAAACGGGCACGCTCCGGTTCTTCCAACCGGTCAACCTGAGTAGCCCAAGCGACGCTCATGTCTTTGGGGCGCGCGATGAAATAAGAGAACAGATCCTGGACGACCGCCTCTGCGCGCTTGCGTAACTCCAAGACGCTTTCGTGGCGATAAAGATTAGAAAAAAGGAATGATTTCAATGACTTTTCCTGACTTGCCATCATCGGAGAAAACGCCACGAGAGTACGCCCCGCTGCGTGCACGTCATCTACTGAGTATGGCTCAACTTCATTGAGACTGCTCAAGGTCGATGCGATCACATCTTCGACCATTCGGGTCATGACACGCCGCGTCATTTCATGAACCCGCCTTTCATTATCAAGGCCCGGATAGAGATCATCGACCTCTTGCAAGGCGGCGCCGGCCATCGGCACATCCTTCATCATATCGAGCGTCAGGAGGCCCGAACGCACGCCGTCATCCAAATCATGCGTGTTGTAGGCAATATCGTCGGCAATCGCAGCAACCTGCGCTTCAAGGCTAGCATGGCGATCCAGTTCAAGATCATGCAGCGCATTATATTTGAGAATTGATACCGGAACCGGTTCTTTTGCGTTGCCACCGCCGGATGTTGGGGAGATAAGCGGACCATTGTGCTTGATCAGCCCTTCAAGCGTTTCCCAAGTTAAATTTAGTCCGTCAAACTCCGCATACCGCCTCTCCAGCCGGGTTACGATCCGGAGCGATTGGGCATTATGTTCAAACCCGCCATAGTCCGTCATCAGTTCATCGAGAACATCCTCGCCAGTATGCCCAAAAGGGGTATGGCCGAAGTCGTGAACCAGTGCGACAGCCTCTGCCAAGTCATCATCCAACCGAAGTGCACGCGCCAATGAACGCGCGATTTGGGCGACTTCAATGGTGTGCGTCAGGCGCGTGCGAAAGTGGTCCTGGTCGTGGGCGAAAAATACCTGTGTCTTGTGTTTGAGTCGCCGAAAAGCCGTTGAGTGAATAATCCGGTCACGATCCCTTTGAAATGGCGTACGCGTCGGGCTCTCCGCTTCTTCCAACAATCGTCCGCGCGATCGGGCCGGAAAAGATGCAAAAGGCGCCCTATCCTCTCCGCCAAAGCCTATATCGTTGAACTCTTCGCTCATATCTTTTTCACCTGTCCCCGCAGTGCGCATCTATTGACCCGGAGGGCACGCGTCCATACTTTGCAAGAGAAGAATTGGAACGATTGCACCATGACAGCGCATGATAAGAATTTGGCTGGCAAAAACGTGACCATAACCGATGCCTGTTTCGCACGCGTTGCCAAGATATTGGCTGGCGAAACGGACAAAACCGCGCTTCGCGTTTCTGTCGAAGGCGGTGGCTGCTCAGGCTTTTCATATAAGTTCGATCTGGTTGCTGATAGCGCCGATGATGATCTGGTTTTCGAACAGAACGGGGCCACTGTTTTGATCGATGAGCTTTCGTTGGTCTATATGGAAGGCTCGCAAATCGATTTTGTCGATGATTTGATGGGACAATCATTCAAAATCAGCAACCCGAACGCCGTCGCCTCCTGCGGTTGCGGAACAAGTTTCTCGATTTAATGCCGCTGAAAATCGCCACCTGGAACATCAACGGCGTGAAAGCGCGCATTGATACCGTAAAGTCTTGGCTGGAACAATCGCAGCCGGACATTGTGTGCCTACAGGAAATCAAATCCGTTGATGAGAATTTCCCTCGCATGGAGTTTGAGGCGCTGGGTTACAATGTGGAAACCCACGGCCAAAAAGGCTTTAACGGCGTTGCCATTTTTTCCAAACTTCCCTTCGATGAAGTCAATCGCGGTCTGCCCGGCGATGATGAGGACGACCAGGCACGTTTTATCGAAGGCGTTTTCTCAATTGATAGCCGAGTTTTGCGTCTCGTTTCTCTGTACCTGCCCAATGGCAATCCGGTCACCGAAGACCGAAAATTCGGCTACAAGCTGCGCTGGATGAAACGGTTGGAAGCCTTTGCGGCCGAGCGGCTGGCGCTGGAAGAAGCCCTCATTCTGGCTGGCGATTATAATGTGATCCCGATGCCTGAGGATTGCCACGATCCCGCCGCTTGGGAGGGAGACGCGCTTTTTCGCCCCGAAAGCCGAGAACAGTTCCGCAGACTGACCCATATGGGCTTTACCGACGCTTTGCGGGCAACCAGCGATGCAGTTGCCTATACTTTCTGGGACTATCAGGCAGGGGCTTGGCAAAAGGATCACGGCATACGGATCGATCATCTCATGTGCTCTGCAGAGGCCATGGACATGGTCGAGGCAGTGGACGTGGAAAAATATGTACGCGGCTGGGAAAAACCGTCTGACCATGTGCCTGTAGTTGCGCGCCTGTCCTCATGAACTGAGACTTTGCGGCCGAAGATTTGCCAAAACCACACTCTTGTGAGACGGTTTACGATCAACACTGGGGGAGTATCCCATGAGATTGGGTCTGGTTTTATTGCTACTTTCGGGATTAGGGGTCACTAGCGCCCTTGGTCAGGCCACGCACCGCAGTTATGGTGATTGCACGTGCCGCTATCAGGGCGCTGACTTTCACGAAGGTGAAACGATCTGCGCCAACGTAAGTGGCAAGCAGGTAACGATGCGGTGCGGTCGCGTTCTCAACAACACATCGTGGAAAAGAATGAAAGAGGGCTGCGAAACCAACAACTTGTCATGATTGCCTAATTCAAGCCCTTACCTGCTTCAGCGGGAAGCAAGATTGGTTTCGACAATAACTGCAGCTTTGCGGCGCTCAGCTTCATTGGAGATCGCGAACGCCTCCTCCTGAAGCGCGCGGATCCACTCGCGTTCATGCCCTGCGGAAATCTGAAGCGCCTCCGTCAGAAGCGCTAACCCGTCAACACTTCGACCGGACTGGAAATAAAGCTTTCCAAGCATCGCTTTGGCACCGGCATGACCTTTTTTGGCAGCCTGATTAAACCAGCGCGCAGCTTGGCGTTCACCCTGCTCGCTGGACCGGTCCCGCAAATGGAACAGGCCGATTTCAAACTGGGCGCTTGGCTCTCCAAAGCTCGTCGCTGCCAGCCAATAAAGTTCGCGCGCACGCCCCGGATCCGCATCGACCCGCGTTCCGGGAATACCTGACTGAAAGTAACCGGCCAACGACACAAGCGCATTGGCGATGAAGGCCTGATCCTGTGAACCGGGCTCAGCACCATCGCGCACAATATCTTCAAACAATTTGAAGGCTTCGTAGTCGTTTTCAGCAACACCGTCGCCTTCGGCATACATGTGTGCCAGCTTCCAGCGAGCACCGCTATGGCCTTGTTCAGCCAATGTCCGGTAGGCTTCAAACGCCTCGTTCTTCTGGCCTTTTTTGTACGCTTGAAGGCCAAGACGCAAACGCAAAACGACGCTGTTCTCGTTACCGTCAACGCCAACAGTCGATCCCTGACGATTTACCGTCACACCAGCGTCGGCTGCCGGGGAATGGGGCGACACGAACAGCACAGACGCTGCAACAAGACTGCCGCGTACCATATTCAACTTGCTAGGCTTACCGGATAATATCATCATCAAATATCAGCGTAACAGTGCGTTTCATTAGCGCCGCCAGGATGTGTCACTGCCCCATGGCGGGCATTTCCAACGGTTGCAGCATACTTCCAAAGCGCACCGGATTGATAGTCGGTTTCACGCGGTTTCCACGTTTCACGGCGCATTTTCAGCTCTTCATCGCTCAAATCGACATCCAAAGTTCCCTCAACCGCATCGATTGATATGATGTCGCCGTCTTTAAGGAGACCGATGGGGCCGCCGACTGCCGCTTCGGGGCCCACATGGCCGATACAAAAGCCGCGCGTGGCACCAGAGAACCGGCCATCCGTAATCAGCGCCACCTTGTCGCCCATTCCCTGGCCGTAAAGCGCGGCCGTCGTCGCCAACATTTCGCGCATACCCGGACCGCCCTTGGGGCCTTCGTATCGAATGACCAACACTTCGCCTTCTTCAAACTTGCCATTCGTTACCGCGTCAAAACACTCTTCCTCAGTGTCGAAGCAACGCGCAGGCCCGCTGAACTGGAGGTTTTTCATACCCGCAACCTTAACGATCGCTCCATCAGTGGCCAGATTGCCTTTCAAACCAACGACACCGCCCGTTTCGGTGATCGGTTTACTCGCCGGATAAACGACATCCTGATCCGGGTTCCACGATACATGCTCCATGTTTTCAGCAATTGTGCGGCCAGTCGTCGTCATGCAGTCGCCATGCAAGTAGCCATGGTCAAGAAGCGTTTTCATCAACAGTGGAATACCGCCAACCTCGAACATATCCTTGGCGACATATTTGCCACCCGGCTTGAGATCAGCGATGTAAGGTGTCTTCTTGAAGATTTGCGCGACATCGAAAAGGTCAAATTCAATACCGCATTCATGCGCGATGGCGGGCAAGTGTAACGCGGCATTGGTAGAACCGCCGGAAGCGGCCACAACGGCAGCGGCATTTTCCAAAGCTTGGCGGGTGACGATATCGCGCGGCCTGATGTTGCGCGCAATCAGCTCCATGACCTTTTCACCAGCGGCAAACGAGAACCTGTCACGAATTTCATAAGGGGCTGGTGCGCCGCACGAATAAGGCAACGCCAAACCGATCGCTTCAGCAACCGTCGCCATCGTATTGGCCGTAAACTGGGCACCGCATGAGCCGGCGGAGGGACAAGCCACCTGTTCCAGCTCGGCTAAATCCTCATCAGACATCTTGCCGACCGAATGCATGCCGACAGCTTCAAAAACATCTTGAACCGTGACTTGCTTGCCTTTGAAAGAACCCGGCAAAATTGAACCGCCATATATGAAAACAGACGGCACGTTCAGGCGAACCATCGCCATCATCATGCCTGGCAGGGATTTGTCACAGCCCGCAAGCCCAACCAGCGCATCATAGCAATGGCCGCGCATGGTAAGCTCAACGGAATCGGTGATGACATCACGCGAAACCAACGATGACTTCATCCCCTGGTGACCCATGGCGATACCATCTGTGACCGTGATTGTGCAGAATTCACGCGGCGTACCATTGGCCGCTGCCACACCTTTTTTCACAACTTGTGCCTGACGCATCAGGGCGATATTGCACGGCGCGGCCTCGTTCCAACATGACGCTACACCAACCAATGGCTGCGCAATCTCTTCTTGCGAGAGGCCCATCGCATACAAGTACGAGCGGTGCGGCGCGCGCGCTGGCCCGACGGTGGTATGGCGGCTTGGCAGCTTTGACTTGTCGAAAACTTTGGCGTCCATCAAACCTGCTCCTTCAGTGCCCTATTTGTTCACCCATATCGATTTAAATACCAAGCAGCTGTTATTCAAAGCCCTTTGGGGCGAAATCTAGGCACGATCACACTTTATAAATCAATATCGTAAATGCCCACCAAAGTCTGTTGCATGCCCGCTACAGTTCGAGGTGCGCAAGCCGACGGCAAACGAAAACTGCCGCGTGGTGCGCGCGGCAGCTACATTGAAAACCGTCTGGTTGCAAGCGCGGTCAGAAATTAACCAGGAAGTTTCCGCCGACAGCGTAAGCAATGTCATTACCAACTGTCGCGTCGTACTCCGCACCGTTAGCAACCGACTGCGAACCTGACGTTAGATAGCTAACGGCTCCGCCAAGCGAAATTGCACCGCGATCACCCGCCATCCGCAGGCCGGCACCGACGGTCCAAGTATCTGTCAACATATCCTCGGTGGTCGACACGCCTTGATCCCACGTTAGGGATGCCTGTCCGGAGAGCATTTCAGAGAACTGGCGTCCAACACCACCGCTGACTGTCCAACCGTCTTTCCAGAAATACTCGTTTTGGTTGGGTACAACACCGGCAATCGTATAATCCAGCGTGTCGATCACGCTCCAGTCTGTCCACTTGACCGAACCAAAGACCAGCGTACCTGCCGCCACACCAGATTGAACCTTGAGTTCCACGCTCTGCGGTGTGGTACCTTCACCGATAACGCTATAGGTGCTGGGGGCCAAAATGAAGCCGCCCGTACCGTCAGGGACAAATCCGGCGTAAGTTCCGCCTGGCGTATGATCTACCGCGGAGCGATACAACAATTGTGCCCGCAAGGCGATCTCTGGTATCTCGTAAGCTGCGCCAACGCGGAAGCCCGGCGTATAATCGCCATTAAACGTCAGGACACCAAAATCAGTATTTTCTTCATAGAAAAACTTCTCAAGGAACACACCGCCCAAAATCCAAGCCGTTCCAGGACCTGCATCCACCCCATAGCCACATGTCAGGCCAAGTTCATCGACACTCAGTTCCAAAGACTCGGTAGCGTTACTCGTCTGGATCGGCCCACTGCCAATATCAATAATGCTGCGATCGGCGTTGAGTTTGTCCTCACCAAAGCTCGAACTGGCGCCGTAAACTTGTGTAAACGTTCCGGCACACCGCGCGCTCTCGGTGATGTTCAGCTTGATGGCCCCGTTGGGTATGACGTAACTATTGGTAAACACACCATCATCAGTCGACTCACCATCGACGGTGTCAAAGTCCCGCTGAGGTGCAACGAAAACGAGGCCTGAACGCATGCTAAAGCCGCCATCTTCGTAAATGATATCCGTGTCAGCCGTACCGCGACCAAACCCGCCCGCATGCGCGGACCCGGCCAAAACCGTACCGGCAATCATAGCGACAGCGATTTTTTTAATTATGTGAGCCATCCAGTCCTCCAAACCTCTGCCACCTGTGTCCCATATTGACGCTAGTTTTCAAGCTGTATGTGACGCGCGTTATTCAAGTGTGCTCAAAAGAAAAGCGATACAAGCACACAAGTTGGCCCCAAACTGCACGGGCTCCAGTTACGTAAACGTCAATAAACTGAAAAAAGATACGTTTTTTCGGGTCATTTTCGTCCCGAGAGCAGTTTTTGATCTACAAAAACAAACTGTTGCACAATCGTCACATTGAGCACGATTTTACACAATTTTGGTAAGGAGGCAAAACGCCAAGCCTGTGAATAAAGCTTACGCATCACCGATTCGCGTCAGCGCCAACTGAAGTTTTTCAATCACGGGCTCTGACTCAGCAAGACGCACCCGCTCTGCTTGAACAACTTCCGGCTTGGCGTTCGATACGAATTTCGGATTATCCAGCTTCTTGCGAATTTTGTCGATTTCGCCCTGCGCTTTGGCAAGCGCTTTTTCCAAGCGGGCCCGTTCCGCATCAATATCGATCAAGCCGCCTAGCGGTATGCAAAATGTTGCATCACCGGCAATCACTTGAGCAGACGCTTTTGGGGGCTCTTCCGCTTGATCAATTCTTTCAGCGCGCGCCAAAGTTTGAATGGCATCGCGGTGCCGCTCCATACGTTCATGGTCAAGCGCATTGCCCCCAACCACCACAAGCGGCGCTTTGGCAGACGGGGGAACATTCATTTCGGCACGGGCCGACCGAATGCCTGAAACAAGATCAACCAACCAGTTGATGTCATTGGCTGCGTCCTCGTCACCAAATGTCGGCTGCGGCCAATGCGCATGGCACACAAGGCTCGTGCGGTCGCCAGTTAGCGCCCACAACTCTTCGGTCATGAACGGCATAAACGGGTGCAGCAGCTTGTAAATCTCATCAAGAACATGAGCTGCAATTGCCTGCGACTCGATTTTGGCCGCTTCATCTTCGCCGTTAAAGACCGGCTTAAGCAGCTCCAGATACCAGTCGCAGAACGTATTCCAGACGAACTTGTAGGCCGCCGATGCCGCATCATTGAAACGGTAGGTCTCAATTCCTTTTGAAACTTCGATCGCCGCGCGGGTCAGTTCGGTCAATATCCAGCGGTTTAGCGGATGGGTCGCATGATCGGGCTCAATGGATGGATCGTGTTTGACGCCATTCATCTGCGCAAAACGCGTCGCGTTCCAAAGCTTGGTTCCAAAGTTTCGATAGCCGGCAATCCGGGCAGGGTCGAGCTTCACATCCCTGCCCTGGGCCGCCATGATAGCGAGTGTAAAGCGAAGCGCATCGGCGCCATATTCGTCAATCAGCTCCAACGGGTCGATGACATTGCCCTTCGACTTCGACATCTTGTTGCCGTGCTTGTCGCGAACCAGCGCATGCACATAAACAGTGTGGAACGGCTCAACGATCTGGCCGGCGTCATCCTTCATGAAGTGGTTGCCCATCATCATCATCCGCGCGACCCAAAAGAAGATGATGTCAAAACCGGTGACCAAAACATCTGTCTGATAATAGGTTTCCAGCTCTTTGGTTTGATCCGGCCAGCCCAGCGTGGAAAACGGCCAGAGCGCGGACGAGAACCAGGTGTCGAGGACGTCTTCATCGCGTACCAGAATGCTCTCGGTTTCAAAGGCTTCGATCTTGTTTTCAACCCAGGCTTTCCAAGGGCCCTCGTGGGCGATGTAGTATTGGATCGCGTCTTCCAGCGCGAGGCCTTCATTCTTGGCGACAAAAATCGTGCCGTCGGGCCCGTACCATGCCGGGATCCGATGCCCCCACCAGAGCTGGCGTGAGATGCACCAAGGCTCGATGTTCTCCATCCAATTAAAGTAGGTGTTTTCCCAAGTCTTGGGCACGAAGTTCGTGCGGCCTTCCTTCACCGACGCCAGCGCCGGTTCGGCGAGCGTCTTGGCGTCGCAGAACCACTGGTCGGTCAACATCGGCTCGATGACTACACCGGAGCGATCCCCAAAGGGCTGCATGATTTTTTTGTTTTCGACGTAAGGAACGGACTGCACCGTCTCGTTACCCTCGTCGTCCTTGGCAATGATCCTTGTCATCACCACCAAACCGTCAGCATTGATCTGCTCAACAATGCGCTTGCGCGCGTCGAAACGATCCAAGCCGCGCAGATCGTCGGGCACAAGATTGATGGCATCGCACTCAGCTTCGGAAAGCGTTTTCTCACCGCGCGCAACCGCACCTGCGATGATCGCCGCCTCTGCATAAGGCTCACCATCGTCTCGCATGGCCGCCTTGGTGTCCATCAGCCGGTACATCGGAATACCGCCACGCTTTGCGACCTGATAGTCATTAAAGTCATGCGCACCGGTGATCTTCACCGCACCCGACCCAAAATCGGGATCGGGATATTCATCGGTGATAATCGGAATCAGACGGCGATGCTCCTTGGGGCCAACGGGAATTTCGCACAATTTGCCGACGATGGGCGCATAGCGCTCATCCGACGGGTGCACGGCCACTGCCCCATCGCCCAGCATGGTTTCAGGCCGTGTCGTCGCGATGGAAATGTAGTCGCGCGTCTCGCGCAGCGTGACGTTCCCATCCTCGTCTTTTTCGACATACTCGTAGGTTTCACCACCCGCCAGCGGGTACTTGAAGTGCCACATATGGCCGTCCACTTCCCTGTTCTCGACTTCGAGATCGGAAATGGCGGTTTCAAACTTCGGGTCCCAATTCACCAGCCGCTTGCCGCGGTAAATCAGACCTTCATTATAAAGGCGGACAAACACCTCGAGGACAGCTTCCGACAAGCCCTCATCCATGGTGAAGCGCTCGCGGCTCCAATCACACGATGCGCCAAGACGTTTGAGCTGGTTGAAAATGGTGCCGCCGGATTCTTCTTTCCACTGCCAAACGCGCTCGATAAATCCGTCTCGGCCCAGATCACGACGTGACGGCTCACCATCAGCGGCCAGTTTGCGCTCAACCACCATCTGCGTGGCAATGCCTGCATGGTCCATGCCCGGTTGCCACAACACATTGTTGCCGAGCATGCGTTGGTGACGGATCAAAATATCCTGCAAAGTATTGTTAAGCGCATGCCCCATATGCAACGAACCGGTCACATTGGGAGGTGGGATCACAATACAATAGGGATCGGCGCCCTCGCGCTGGCCGGCACCCGCCGCAAAGGCGCTTGCTTCGTCCCATCGTTGCGCAATGCGCGGTTCGACGCTTTTAGCGTCAAATTTCGTGTCCAGCATGGCTGAGAATGTCCGTGTCAGGAAAGCCTGAAATTGCGCGCGTTAAAGACCCGCTGGCCCCTAGTGTCAACCGTACGAAAAAGTCAGGCGGCGCGCGGCTCTCCGCGTGCGATGCGTTCGATTTCCTGACGCACCAGACGCTCAACCATCGAAGGTAGATTTTCATCCAACCATTCGGCGAGCATGGGCCTGAGCAATTCCTCAGTGGTCGCTTTCAGATCTTCACCTGTTTGAGCACGAAACACATCGTCCAATGTCGAAAACGTTTCAGCAATCGAGCGGCTGGCTTCATGCGAGACCAGCGGCATGATTTGACCAACCCCTAAACCGTTAACCTCAGACGGTTTACGCTCTTCAGTTGTTTCTGTTGCAGGTTGCAAGGGTTCGTCGTTCCTGGCCGGTTCCACCAATGGCAATGATTCTTGTGGGCTGACGGAATGTTCCGGCGCAGCATCAGGCGCTGCAACAGGCTCGGACAGCCCATCTGCCATGCTGCCGTTAAGCATCGTCGCGGTTGACTGAAGAACCTGCGCAACCTCACGAAAAGCTTCAGCATCGTCTGCCGTAAAACGATCATCGTAAGCCGGCACAACAGGCTCTTCCTTTTGCTTTGGACTTAATTCGGTAGTCGGCACCGGCGGCTTTTCCAATTTTGGTTCGCGCAGCGGCATTTGATTAGGCGCCAGCGGGTCCATCGCCATGGCTGTCCGCGTTGTGCTGCCATTCAGATTAACAGGTGATGTGGGTGCCGCGCCCGCTAACGGTGTTTCTGGCACGCTCTCATCAATAATCCGCCTGATGGAAGACAAAATGTCTTCCATGGATGCGCGCGATGTTTGCCTTTTCGGATTTGTCATGGGGCGCTTCTTGGTTCGGAAAATTGATTCGTGTCACACTAGCCGAGAATGTGGCCAATATGAATTCCACCGGCTAAAGTCGGCAAAATACTGACAATTATTTTTTACCTGTTTTTTTACCGGCCATCGGGTGTGCGCAAGCCAAACCAAGCATCCTTGACTTCCTTATAGTGCGCTTCGACATCATGAAGGCGAACCTTCAAACCAAGGTTACGGGCGGTGAGCTTTCCCACAGCAGAGGCGAGCGCATAGGACGAGACGACCAAGTCGCGTTCCGCGCCGACCAGCGCAATTTGAGCATCGATCAAAGTGGCTTGGGCGTTTAGAACATCTAGCGTCGTCCGTTGGCCGACGTCACGCTCTTCAACCACCCCGTTCAGCGCCAGGCGCGACGCGCGAACGCCTTCCTTGTTGGCAACAACCGAGGCCCGCGAAGCGGTTAATTGAGACCATGAAGAAGTAACCACCTGACGCACCTGATCGCGCGCGACATCACCATCAATACGCGCTTGGCCAAGGCGTTCTTTTTCCTGGCGAACGGACGCGCTTGCCTGCCCGCCCTGATAAATCGGAACTGTGAGCGACACGCCGACCTGCGCATTGGTGCTGTGTGACGGATCGCGCCCAAATTGGCCACCGCCAAGATTGGAAGAGTTCGTTGTCAGGCTGGCCGCCAGTCCAACTGATGGAAGAAAAGCGCCTTCTGCGACTTTCACCGAGAACAATTGAGAATCGACAAGCGCATCACGTGTTGCAATCGCAGGGTGTTTTGCCGCTGCGATTGAGTAGGCGCTTTGCAACGAGTTCGGCAGCAAGCGTGACAATGGCTGGGCGCCGGAAAGCCCGCCCGGGTTGGAGCCGGTCAATTCGCGATAGGTCGCTTCGGCAGTTTCCGTATTGGCCCGCGCCAGCGTCAATTGAGCTTGGGCAGACGCCAAGCTAGCTTCTGCCTGCGCCACATCGGTGCGGGTACCCTCACCAACTTCAAACCGTGCACGCGCGGCGCGCAATTGTTCGCGCAAAAACTCCAGGTTTTGTGCCCGTAGCATGGTGATTTGCCGGTTTTGAAGCACGTCCATATACGCCTGCGCCGCATCAAATAGGACATTTTGCTCGGTATTGTGTAGATTAGCGCGCTCGGCTCGAACGCCGGCTTCCGCCGCCTGCACATTGTTGCGGGTTTGAAAGCCGTCAAAAATGCTTTGCTGTATTTCAATACCGAAAGATGAACTCGTCACGCCGCGACCACCGAATTGCGCCGTGTTGGAGCTGTTGGTAATGCCAGCGGTGCTGGTGACGCGCGGACGGTAACCGGATTTGGCAAGCGGCACGCCCTCATTGGCCACCCGCAAGCCAGCGCGCGATGAATTGAGTGTTGAATTATTGTTGTAGGCTTTGCCCAAAGCACCGAAAATGGTTTCGGCCGCAGAAGCGGTGTTTACTGGTGCCGAGACAACGCAGGCCGCCAAGACGATTGCAAAAATACGCCGCATGTCTCATCCCCATTTTAAACAGACTAGTACGCTGGCCTGTTAATAACGTTTTGCCAACGAATCAAACAAGTTAATTTGTGTGACACAATAGCAGTTGCACTGTAACCTTTGCACAACCCATGAGTTGTCAAAAACTGAAAGCCGCCATTTTTTGAAAGCCCGGCAGCGGCTTGACCGAAGAATTAAAGGCGATCCTGTCAGAGACAACCCCCTGTTCATCACGAATGTAAAGGCGCACGACCGCGTCCAGGCCGGCGCCTTCAACAACCACGAGACGTCCATCGGGTTTCAGTTGGGTAAGTAGAGTATCCGGCGCTACTTCAATCGCGCCATTGACCATGATCACATCATAGGGGCCTTCAGACGGATAACCGGCTTCCAACGGTCCGGAAACAACGGCAACACTGTCAAAATCATGTTCTGCAAGCTTGGCCGTCGCCTTGTCTACCAGCGCATCATCACACTCCAACGCGATCACCGCTGCACCCAGGCGCGATAAAACGGCGGATGAGTAGCCAAGGCCGCATCCAACATCAAGGATAACATCATCACGTCCGATTTCTGCCAATTGCACCATTTTGGCAAACGGGGATGCCTGCATCAAAAAGCGCGGAACAGGAGCCGTACCATCATCAAGCGGAACATCACGATCGGTGTAGGCAAATGGCTTTTGCCGATCCGGCACAAATTGCTCGCGCGGCACATCAAGCAATGCATCCAGAAGCGTCAAGTCAGTCACATCGGTTGTACGCACTTGGCTATCCACCATTGCCCGGCGCAACTCTTCAAAATCAAAGGCCATGATTACCGTCCCAAATTACTGATAATGCCTTACGAAACGATTGCGCTATTGCGCAAGCACTACCTGCGTCGGCAGTCGGATATACGAATAAGAAAATGATGGTGATGTGTTTCTGGAGGCCTCGCCCGGAATCGAACCGGGGTACACGGATTTGCAATCCGCTGCGTCACCACTCCGCCACGAGGCCTCACCCAAGAGAGGCGCACACGCCATCTTGGAAAGCGCCGTGTTAACAGAGCGTTTTGAGGGCGGCAAGCGGCCTGTTGCGGGTTACATGGCTACTGCCAGAGCTTTTCGTATGTGCGCTTCAGGCTTTTTGGCAGATATTATCATTTGCATTGGGCAGGCGCTTTGTTATATGCGCGTTTCACCAATGTGATCCCCAGTAGCTCAGTGGTAGAGCGCTCGACTGTTAATCGATCGGTCGTAGGTTCGAATCCTACCTGGGGAGCCACTCTTTCCCGCCAATTGTTTGTACAAGTAGCATTTCTTTGCTCGTTGCGTTGATTTGTGAAATCCACGCGCCAATTGTCAGCGTACCGCTTTAAAACAGACCAAAAACTTCGTTATCTCATTGGCTTTACCAGATTTTCCACTTTCGCCTATTATCGTTTGGTTGCGTGATGATTTGCGTCTGAGCGACAATGCGGCTCTTAGCGCCGCTGCTTCATCTGGCCAGTCCGTCATCCCCGTCTTTATCCTCGAGACAGACCAGACGCATACACCCTTGGGCGGCGCGCAATGCTGGTGGCTGCACCACTCTTTGAAAGCCATTGCAAATCAGGTCGAAGCGCTCGGTGGCCAACTGATCTTGCGGAAGGGAAATGCACGAGAGCAATTGGAACAACTGGCCGATGAAACCGGTGCCCGGTCGGTTGTTTGGAACCGGCGCTATTCCCGCTTTGGAATTGAAACCGACACCAAGACAAAAGCAGCGCTGCAAGATGCGGGGATCACAGTTCGCAGTTTTGCGGGCAGGCTCATGCATGAACCTACCAAGCTTAAGTCCGGTACCGGCGGAGCTTACAAGGTTTATACGCCGTTTTGGAAGATGTTCGCATCAACGGTGACGCCGCGCGCGCCAATACTGGCACCCGATGCGTTGCGCCCGCCCAACACCCAACCGGTTTCGGCGAAACTGGACGATTGGGATCTTCACCCAAAAAACCCTGACTGGTCGAGCGGACTGAAACAGGACTGGTCGCCCGGTAGCACAGGTGCTTTCGAGCGTCTGGAACGATTTCTCGAAAGCGGCCTTGGCACCTATGATCGCCGACGCGACTTCCCCGCTATTGACGGCACCTCGGGCCTGTCGGCGCACTTGGCATTTGGCGAGATTTCGCCTGCCCAAATCTGGGCCCGCGTGGATCAGGTCGCCGACGCCCTACCCGTGGATGACGTGACAACGTTCCGCAAAGAACTGGTCTGGCGCGAATTTGCGTACCACCTGCTGGTCAACTTTACCGAGCTGAAAACAACCAACTACAATGGCCAATTTGACCAATTTCCCTGGGCAGAAAATAGCGAGCATCTGAACGCTTGGCAGCGAGGACAAACCGGCTACCCCATCGTCGATGCCGGCATGCGGCAGCTCTATGAGACGGGCTGGATGCATAATCGCGTGCGCATGATCGTCGGGTCGTTCTTGGTCAAACATCTGCTGCTCGATTGGCGTCATGGGGAAGCGTGGTTCTGGGACACACTTGTCGATGCTGACCCCGCATCCAACACAGCTTCCTGGCAATGGGTGGCAGGATCAGGTGCAGATGCGGCACCTTATTTTCGCATCTTCAACCCTATCACCCAGGGTGAAAAGTTTGATTCTGATGGCGCTTACGTGAGAAAGTGGGTGCCGGAGTTGGCCAAGATGCCGGCCAAGTTCATTCACAAGCCTTGGGAAGCACCGCGGAAAATTCTTGATTTTGCGGGCGTAACGCTGGGCGAAAACTATCCCCACCCTATTGTTGACCACAAGCAAGCGCGCGAGCGGGCTCTCGATGCGTACCAAACCATGAGAGGACTGGCCGCTTGAACATTCACATGAGAGGCAGCAGGGCAGAAAGCCTGCTGCCAGGCGACCGTCAAAAAATTGCTGTCATCGGTTCGGGTATTTCAGGCATTTCCGCCGCATGGTCTTTGAACTTTAACCATGACGTGACGCTATACGAAAACGAACAGCGCGCAGGCGGGCACACATGCACGGTCGACGTCGACTATGACGGCAACATCATCCCCGTCGACGTTGGCTTTATCGTCTTTAACGAACGTAATTACCCAAATTTGTGTGCACTGTTTTCTCACTTGGGCGTCGCCAGCGAAACCACAAACATGAGCTTTGCGATGTCGCTGGACAATGGCAAACGCGAATGGTGCGGCCAGGACATCGCGTCTGTTTTTGCGCAAAAAAGGAACGTTGTTTCACCGCGCTTCTGGTGGATGATCAAAGATATAATGCGCTTCAACCGCATCGCTGTACGAGATCGCGACAATGGCACAATGGACGGGCGCACAATTGGCCAATATCTGGATGAACAAAGATTTTCAGCCCGATTTAGAAACGACTATTTGATCCCCATGGCCGCAGCTATCTGGTCAACGCCAAAGGTGAAGATGTTGGATTTTCCGGCGCGGGCGTTCGTAAATTTCTTCGAAAATCACCGGCTTTTAGAAATCACGCCGCCTATTTGGCAGACCGTATCGGGCGGGTCGCGTAGCTATCATAATAAAATGCTGGCCACATTGCCCGATATCAGGCTTGCCGATGGCGTAGATGCCGTTCACCGCGCGACAAATGGTCAAATCCTAATCGCCAGCGAAAAAGGAACGGATACATTTGACCATGTGGTGATCGCCACCCACAGTGATCAGGCGCTGGCACTGCTCGCCGATGCCGACCGGGACGAGAAGGCGGTATTGGGCTCGATCGGTTATAATCCGAACCGGGTCGTTCTTCATCGCGATGCGTCATTCATGCCCAAACGAAAGCGGGCCTGGGCGGCTTGGAATTACCTGCGTGAAAGCGCAAGGGGTGATGAAAGCAATATTAGTCTGACATACTGGATGAACCGCCTTCAAAACATCGACCATGATTACCCGCTTTTTGTATCGCTGAACCCAACGAGGGAGCCGGCGCGCGGCACCGTGTTTGGGGAATGGTCTTTTTCTCACCCGCAGTTTGATGCCATGGCCATGTCAGCCCAATCGGTGCTTCCTCAAATTCAAGGCCGTCGCAACACATGGTTTGCAGGCGCCTGGACAGGGTATGGCTTCCATGAAGATGGCCTGAAATCCGGTTTGGCCGTCGCACGGGCGCTGGGCGGTCACATACCGTGGGAAGCTGAAACGGACGCAGCGCCCGTCGCCAATCCGCTTGCGGTAGCCGCCGAATAAAACGAAAATGACAACACCGAACCAGTCAAAAGAAAAACAGGCCTGCTTTGCGCCCCCGGACGAACCGGCACTGATCTATGCCGGACAGGTGATGCACGCCCGGTTAAAGCCGCTCGGACACAGGTTCAGCTACCGTGTCTTCTCCGCGCTTTTTGATCTGGACGCACTGACCGCAGCCAACCGGCTGTCTCCACTTTTCAGCGTCAATCGCCGCAATCTACTGGCTTTCTTCGAGCGTGACCATCTGCCCAAAGGTTCGGGACACGAAACACTTCGAGACTATATCAACCAACTCGTTACCCGTGCCGGTTTAGGAACGCCCGAGAGGGTACTGCTTTTGGCCTATCCGCGCATGTTCGGCTTCGCATTCAACCCGATCTCCGTCTACTATTGCTATGGCGCAGACGCGGAGTTGACCGCGCTGATCTACGAGGTGCGCAACACATTTGGTGAGCGGCACACTTATTTTTGTGGCATCAAACCGGGGCAAGTTTCGGCGGCCGGTGTGCGCCAGGAACGCAACAAGATTTTCTACGTGTCACCGTTTATTGATATGCCCATGCGCTACTTTTTCCGCATGCAGCCGCCCGGGGACACGGTAAAAATGCGCATTTTCGAAACTGATGAGGTCGGCGACCCGCTATTGTCGGCAACTTTCAGTGGCGTAAAGCAGCACATGACGAGCGCCAATATCGTAGGGCAAATGTTCCGCTTGCCCTTCATGACACTAAAGGTGGTCGCGGGCATCCACTGGGAAGCATTGAAATTATGGCTAAAAGGCGCGAGATTTCATTCTCGGGGCAAGCCGCCAGTGCCTGTATCCTACGAAGATACAGCGCCGCAGGCCGCAGAATAAGGTTGGGAGGCTGTGGCAATGTCCACAAATCATATCGCAACAGCGCATGAAGCTGCATCACAGTGGGCCAACGAGATCATCGCGCGCGCTGAGGTGTTGACACCGAACAATATCCGCAAGCACATTCGTGGGCTGCCGATGAAGGCCCGCATCGCCCTGCGCGCAGCGCTTGCCCTGCCCAAAGGATCCCTGACAATTCAGTTGCCGGACCAAAGGGTCGTTTCGATCAAAGGTCAAAACCCCGGCCCCGATGCCGTCTTGATCTTGAACAATTGGAACTTGCCGCGCAAAGCCATCACACAGGCTACCGTCGGCGTGGGCGAAAGCTACATGGATGGTGACTGGACCAGCCCAGACGTGACGACGTTTCTGGCGCTGTTCCTGGAGAACGAGCAGTGGGGAACGCGGCTCTATACTGCCAATCTGTGGATGTCAGCCACGGGCCGGTTTCTGCATTGGCTTAATCGCAACACCAAATCCAAAGCGCAGAAGAACATCGCTGCGCATTATGATCTGGGCAACGAATTCTATACAAAGTGGCTCGACCGTTCGATGACTTATTCATCGGCGATCTATGCCGACGGAGCCAATGATTTGGAAAGCGCACAAGCTGCCAAATACCGTGCTTTGGCCGAAGCGGTCGGGATCAAAAAAGGCGATCAGGTACTTGAAATCGGCTGTGGATGGGGCGGATTTGCTGAGTTTGCAGCAAACGAGATTGGTTGCCATGTCACTGGCCTGACGATCTCCAAGGAACAGCTCGCTTTTGCCCGTGAACGCGTCAAGAAAGCCGGACTTCAAGGTAAGGTCCATCTGAAGTTTCAGGACTATCGCGATGAGCGCGGCCAATATGATCATATCATCTCAATTGAGATGTTTGAAGCTGTCGGCGAAGAATATTGGGATTCCTACTACGGGCAGCTAAAAGCCCTCTTGAAGCCCGGTGGACGGGCCGGCCTTCAAATCATCACCATGAATGATGAGACTTTTGACTATTACAAGCTCAACCCCGATTTCATTCAGCGCTATATATTTCCAGGTGGCATGCTTCCAGCGCCATCAAAGCTTGAAGAACTGCGTAATGCGCATGGACTGAAAGACGCCGGGCTACGCACCTTTCCGCAGGACTATGCGCGTACTCTGGCCGATTGGCGAAAAACGTTCTGGGAACGCTGGGGCGACATCAAACCATTGGGCTTTGATGAACGGTTCAAGCGTATGTGGGAATTTTACTTCCACTATTGCGAAGCCGGCTTCGGTACCGAGTTCATCGACGTTCGTCAGATCGTGTACGAAAAATAATCCTGCGTACGGCCACAAAAGCAATAGCGAACAGAGGTACGCATGCGCGCGCGATTACAAAATCAGCCGGCCTTGGCCCGGATATTGGTTTATGCCCTGCCCGCGCTGCCATTGGCGGCCATGACGCTGCCGCTCTATATTTTGGTGCCAACATTTTACACCGAAACACTGGGATTGCCGCTTGCAGCAGTCGGGGCGGCACTCCTGCTGGTGCGCGTGATCGATGCTGTCAACGATCCGCTGATTGGCATCCTGGCTGACCGGTGGCGACCCGGATTTGGACGCCGCCGCACGCTGATGGCCTGTTCTGTGCCTGTTTCCGCCTTTTCGGCCTATATGATTTTTTACCCGCCTCCAGACGCGACCTCGGGCTATCTCGCCATGTGGGGAACAATTCTGACGATCGGCTACACCGGCACTGTGATCCCCTATCTGGCCTGGGGGGCGGAACTCGCCAGCGATTATAGATCGCGCACCAGCGTTGCCGGGTGGCGCGAAGGCATGACCCTAACCGGTACACTGATCGCTATTGCGCTGCCTTTCTCCATCCAAAATGAAGACCCAACCATGTTGCATGGTTTGGCACTTTTGGGGATTGTTGTTGCCATTGCGCTGCCGCTGTTATCGGCTTTCACGATCGCACGACTTCCCGAACCGGCCGAATATTCAAAGCAGGTACTGGGTTTGAAAGACGGCTGGCGCCATCTAACCTCCAATCGGCCTTTCGTGCGGTTGCTGGTCGCATTCTTTCTCAATGGGCTGGCCAATGGTATTCCGGCCACGCTGTTTCTGTATTTTGTCTCAGATATTATCGGCGACCCCAACCAGCGCGGCCCGCTGCTTTTCCTTTACTTTCTGTGCGCAATAGCAGGCGTTCCTGCTGCAGGATGGGCTTCGCGCAAATTTGGAAAACACCGCGCTTGGGCCGTCGGCATGTGCGGTGCAATCGTTGTCTTTGCACCGGTGACGCTGCTCGGCGAAGGCGATTTGCTCCCCTATGCCATCATCTGCGCCGTCTCGGGCTTTCTTGTCGGTTTTGACCTGTCAATCCCGCCTGCCATCCAAGCCGATGTCATCGATGTCGACACAGCCACGTCCGGGGAACAACGATCGGGTCTTTATTTTGCAGCTTGGAGCTTGGCTACCAAACTGTCACTGGCACTCGGCGTGGGTGTGGCTTTTCCGCTTTTGGACGCATTCGGTTTTGCGGCAGGAGGCGGACCCAGACAAGACGCGTCAGCGCTGTTTGCTTTGGCGGTCATCTACGGATGGATTCCGATCGCATTGAAAGTGGGCGCCGTTTCCCTGATCTGGAACTTCCCGGTTAACGAAGCCATGCAAAAGAGCCTACGAGAAAAAATCGAAAGCAGCTGAACCATTCTATGGCGAAACGCTATGAGGACAAACGGTTCACGACCGAAGCTGCATGATCGCGGGTCAGTGCAAATACCAAACCCGATGTCACACCAGCAGCCAAACCATAAGGCGCAAACTCACCCTCCAATTGCATGGATATGAAAGAGACAGACACACCGAGCGCCAAAGAAACGACTGCAAAGCCGACGGGGGGAGACCTGCTAAACACCGCCAATCCCAAACCAATCGCCGGTAGGAATATGGAGGCGCATACCAGCACCGATAGCGTAAACACAGGCCAAAGACAGGTCACAAGATAGACCTGCGCGCCCACACGTGTCGCTTCGCAAGCAGCGTGAATACTTGGAATTGAATATAAGATGCCGGCAACCAACAAACAGGCAAGCGCGCCCAAAAAATTGTCCCGTATTCCATTTCGCTTGGGCTTGATCAAATAACGCATGGCTCGCCTCGGTTGGCCCTATTCCATGATGGATGCAAACTGAGTCGATTGTTTGTCCCAGCCTTTTGGAATAGCCCTAGCGCGTTGCCGCAGCTTTTTGCGTGTCACCAAAGTCCAGCGGGCGTTTGTTCCATCCGGTCGAGCGCTTCATGATCCAGAAATAAAGCGCGTGGGGCAAAAGCCTCAATATCTTGAGCTGCCAGGTGAAGCGGCGCGGGAATGAAATTTCAAAGGGACCGCGCTCCATGCCGGAGATCATCCGCTCCACAGCTTTGTCGACCGGCATCAGGTAGGGCATCTCAAAGTCATTCTTTTCCGAGAGCGGCGTGTCGATGAAGCCGGGATTGAAGACTTGGATACGAATGTTCATCTTGTCGAAGTCGAACTTTAGGGATTCGGCCATGTTGTTGATAGCAGCCTTGCCAGCACCATAAGCGGAAGCGGCAGGCAAGCCGGTATAACCTGACACGGATGCCACCAGCGCAACCTGCCCCTTGCCATGAGCTTTCATCTTTTCAACAACCGGCACAAGGCCGTTGAGCACACCAAAAACATTAACCTCATAGTTTTTGCGGTAGGCATCAATGTCCATAGCTTCGCCGCGGGTTGGCCAATAATTGCCTGCATTGAAAACGGCCAGCCGGATCGGCCCGAACTGAACTTCGATATTTTCGACAAGTTCCGCCATGCCGTCACGGTCCGTCACATCGCCTGCCATCGCATGAATGCGGCCTTCGCCCTCCTCCACGAGCGACTTGAGCTTGTCTTCACCGCGCGCGGTTGCAACAATTGTGTACCCGTCGCGCGCCATCTGAAGCGCCAGTTCGCGACCGATTCCCGCACTGGCGCCCGTAATCCAAACAACGCCGTCGCCTGGCGATACGCGGTACAATTCCATGATCGATCTCCTTGCGGCTAGAATACCGCGAGCAACAAAAAACCCTCACCGCTGATACGCAATGAGGGCTTCATTGGTTGAATAAAAACTGATCAACCAGCGACTATATCACCCAGGCGCTGGTGCAGCGGTCCTGTCAGCCGCAGCGCGCCATCGCAGACCGCAAAGCCAATGCATGGGCGCTCTGCTTCTGCGGTCGGACGGTGATCGACGCTGTCGTCGGCAATTGAAATGTCTCCGCGACCAAAACGGCCTCGTGTGTCATGAAACGCGCCGTCGACAATGAGGGAAAGCTCAACGCCTTCGTGGGTATGGGCGGGAACCGTTCGGCCCGGCTTGATCCAGAACATCGACACGTGGCACCCGTCAACATCCGGCAGATCAAACTCTTTGAAACCCGGCATCTTTGTCTTCCAGGGGATGTCCTCGACCTTAAAGCCAATAAAGTCATGCAAGGATGTCGGCAGTACATCACAGCTGGCGGCTTGCTGTTTGGTTCGTGTAACCGGTTCCGAAGCAAAAATCGCCTCTAACGCACTGTCACGATTGCGGAACGCTGTCGGCGCGAGGCTGGTCAACTGATCTCCGGCGGCCATTTCCAGACCCGATACAAAATCATGGTTTGCGTTCGACAACTCAAGGTGCGACTCGATAAGAACTTGCACCGGCGTTGGCAGCGTGCCGGAGACGTAGCTGCTGAACAGCGTGTCCATCGAACTCATATATTCTTTTGTCATCATAACTCCTGCGCTCTCACTAGCGCATATGTCTATTTCCCACGTTTACGCCCTCAACCGCAAGTTGGATCACCGGCGAAACTCTCTTTCTATTATGGCGTTGAGGGAGGTAATTTATTTTGCTTACCCACTGCTAGCTTGCGGTAAATGGCTTGCCGCAAGCCGTTGTCAACAATAGTTTTGGCGTCCTGATGGGGGGAATGACATGCATACATCAATAATTGACCTGATCGGTAACACACCGTTGGTCAAGCTGAAGCGCGCGTCCGAAGAGACCGGCTGCACAATCCTCGGCAAATGTGAATTTCTTAATCCTGGCCAATCGGTTAAGGACCGCGCGGCGCTGTGGATTGTCCGCGACGCGGAAAAACGCGGCGTGCTCAAGCCAGGTGGTGTGATTGTTGAAGGTACGGCAGGCAATACCGGCATCGGCATGACGATGGTCGCCAACGCGCTTGGCTATCGAACTGTGATCGTCATTCCCGAAACGCAAAGTCAGGAAAAGAAAGACGCGCTCCGGCTTCTTGGTGCCGAGCTTGTGGAAGTGCCGGCTGTTCCCTACCGCAATCCGAACAATTACGTGCGCCTTTCGGGTCGTTTGGCGCAGCAACTAGCCAATACCGAACCCAATGGCGCGATTTGGGCCAACCAGTTCGATAATCCGGTCAATCGCCAGGCTCATATCGATTCAACCGGTCCGGAAATTTGGCGCGATACAGACGGCAAGGTGGATGCCTTTATCTGCGCCTGCGGGTCCGGAGGCACGTTGGCCGGCGTAGCCACCTATTTGCGGAGCCAGTCGGACAAGGTCAAAATTGGCATCGCCGACCCCATGGGGGCAGCGCTTTACTCCTTCTACACAAGTGGTGAGTTGAAGTCACAAGGCGGATCGATCTCCGAGGGTATCGGACAGGGCCGGATTACCACCAATCTGGAGGGCTTCACACCGGACTTTGCATGCCAGATTGATGATCGCCAGGCGTTGGAAATCGTCTTTGCTCTCGCCGAAGAAGAAGGCATGATCATGGGCGGCTCGACCGGCGTCAACATTGGCGGCGCGGTAAAAATGGCCAAAGAGCTTGGCCCCGGCCACACCATCGTGACGATTCTTTGCGATTACGGCAACCGTTACCAATCCAAAGTATACAATCCCGCCTTTCTTCGCTCAAAAGACCTGCCGGTTCCTGCATGGCTTGAAAAGCCGGTGGAAATAGACGTGCCCTTTGAGGCGGTGGAATGACGACGCCCCTCTTTCGCGATGACGCTTATTTGTCGGTCGCAGAGGGGACAGTCATCAACGTCACGCAAGATGGCGGCATTACTCTCGACCAAACAAATTTCTACGCCACTTCCGGTGGACAGCCCGGCGATACCGGATGTCTTGAACGCGTCGATGGCACGAAGATCACCATTGCAGGCACAGTGACCGGCCAAACCAAAGCCGACATCATACACATGCCCGCGGCAGGCGAACCGTTACCCGCCGTTGGCGAGAAGCTCATTCTCCACATCGATTGGCACCGGCGTTACAAATTGATGCGCATGCACACGGTTTGCCATCTTCTCTCGGCGATTTGCCCTTACCCCATCACCGGCGCGCGCGTTGATGTTGAGGACAGCCGCGTCGATTTCGACATGAGCGAGACAATCGCCAAGGATGATGTCACTGAGATGTTGATGGCGTTGGTGCACGCCAATCATCCGATTTATTCAAAATGGATTACCGATGACGAACTGGCGTCCAATCCCGCCCTCGTCAAATCCAAGAATGTGCGCCCTCCGGTGGGGACGGGCCGTATACGCCTTGTTTGCATCGGCAAAGAAGCTGCGGTGGACTCTCAACCCTGCGGCGGCACTCATGTCAGCGAAACGCAGGAAGTCGGCGACGTCCACATCGCAAAAATTGAAAAAAAGGGCCGCGAGAATAGACGCTTCCGGATAAGGTTTGGTACACCGGTTTCATGAGCGAAAAATCAAGATTTATCGTCTCTGCCGATTGGTTGGACGAACATTGGAGCGACCCGGGCGTCTCAACTGTTGACGCCTCATGGCACTTGCCTGCCATGGGCCGCGACGCACGCGCCGAATATGCCGCCGCTCATATTCCCGGAACGCATTTCTTTGATCACGATGTGATTGCTGATACCCGCTCTGGCCTGCCGCACACGGTGCCCTCACCCGGCCTTTTTGAGCGGCATATGTCAGCCATGGGCATAGCGCGTGATGATACGATTGTCGTCTATGACGGGCCCGGCTATTTCTCTGCACCAAGGGCTTGGTGGCTTTTCAGAACAATGGGCGCGCAAAATGTATTTGTGCTCGATGGTGGGCTCGATGGATGGAAAAAGGAAGGTCGGCTTTTGACCGACAAGCCAACCATGTGCGCCCCAACGGCTTTTGTGCCGAAATTCGATGGATCAAAAATCGTCTCTTTCGAACAAATGATGCAAACAGTCGGAATGCAATCGATACAAATTGCCGACGCACGCGGACCGGGGCGGTTTTCGGGAGATGAACCCGAGCCGCGAGCAGGCATGCGCTCCGGCCATATGCCGGGCGCCAAATGCGTACACTACACCACGCTGGCACCGGGTGGTTACTTGCTCGACCTGGATCGACTGCGCCAAGTCATCATCGAGGCTGGGATTGAGCCTGAACGGCCTGTCACAACAACATGCGGATCAGGCGTCACTGCAGCCGTTATCACCCTCGCGCTTGCTTCGCTGGGCAACGAGCAAACCAAGCTCTATGATGGTTCATGGGCCGAATGGGGAGCGCGCGATGATACACCGGTTGAGCAAGGGCCCGGCTGACCATGAGTTGGATCAAAAATCTGCGAACGCCGAGCCCTTCGAAGGAACCGGCATCACTGGAAGCGACAATAACGTACCTTCGGATGGACGAAAATTTGCCGCGTTCGGTCAGCAAACCGGAGGGCGTGGACGCTTCTATTATACCAGTTAGAAAACCGCCCCTGCATTTCTATCGCTATCTTTACTACCAGGTCGGCATCCATTGGACATGGGAATCGCGGCTGCGCCTGACTGACGCCGAGTTAAGAAAATGCATTCATGTCGACAGTTGCGAGGTTACTGTTCTTTACGTGGATGGCGCGCCATCGGGTTTTTTTGAGGTCAACCGGGCAAAGCCGCGCTCGACAGACCTGGCCTATTTCGGCACCATGCCGCATGTGCATGGCTCTGGACTTGGAAAATGGTTTCTATCACAGGCAATCGATGCATGCTGGGCCCATGAGCCCGATGAGATCACGGTCAACACATGCACGCTTGACCACCCGGCGGCGCTCGGCCTCTACCAGAAGCTGGGCTTCAAGCCTTACCGCCAAGCGACGGGCAACGTCCGTCCTCTGACACATACAGAACGTGAAGTCATCTTATCGACCAATTAGAATTGTCCTTGCCAGAAGCGGCAAGGACGCATCAATTATGGTCGTAATGTCAGAACTTGAATTTTGCCGTCATCAAGCCCGTGTGGGATGATGGCTCCAAATCAAGCGAAAGCGGCCCAATGATCGGGAAATTCTCGAGTGTCTGCGCATAACGATATTCTGCACCGACAAAGAACTTCTCAGTGACCGCTGTCTCAATACCACCACCGGCAACAAATCCATCGGCATCAAAGTCAAAAACGGTTCCAGGGCCGTTCAGGTTCAAATCATAATGCTCCCGGGTATAACCACCCAAGCCATAGACCATCGTGCGAGGACCCACCTTGTAACCGAGCCGACCGATCACAGACCACGAGCTGTTTTGCTCAATACTCGCGACATTTGTTCCGAGGAAATCGAGATCAGTAGAGACGGTGCCAATACCATATTCAAACTGGACACCGGCGACGACGCCGTTGGACAATTCATGGTCATAACCAACCTGAACGCGACCTGTCACCCCTTCCGCGCCAAGACCATTGAGGTCAATTGGAAGCGGAGGAAGTGAAAGGTTATGGCTGAGACCGGTACCACCACCAGCAACGCCCACATAAAAGCCCGTGAAATCAACAGGCGCGGCACCAGCAAGCGAACCTACCTGTTTGGCGTCACCCAGCCGGTATGTCACGCCTAGCGACACGGTGTGCATCGATGGCAAAACCTCAATTAGACCGCCGCTGTTAAAGTCCTGCTCGCCATACTGGCTATAGCGATATTCACCCTTCAAGTGGATGCGCTGACTGATCGCTGTTTCGATACCGCCGCCGACCGTGAAGCCGTGTGCATCCCAATCAAAGATGCTGCCCGCGCCCGTCGCATTGATGTCGAAGTGCTGGTAGCTGTAACCAGCCATCGCATAAGCAAGCGTCTGCGGTGTCACCAGATAACCAGCCCGTGCAAAGACGTCAAAACCATAGTCGGCGGTGATGTCTGCATCGAAGCCCCCAAGCTCCAATGTGCTGGCGATCGTGGAAAGTCTTGCGTTCGCACCAACGCCAAACACGAGCCCACTGGCTGTTGCGTAGTCATAGCCCGCGGTCAACTCACCAAAAACACCCTCACCTCCAAGTCCATTCAAGCGAATGACGGGTGACGGGATGTTTAATAGCTCGGCGTCGTGGACAACCGCTCCACCGCCAAACCCGATACCTGCGTAAAAGCCGCTCCAAACGTGACTTGGATCGATTGGCGCGACCTCATCAGCCGCTATAGCGATTGTGCTAGTAAAACAAATACTGCTCGCAGCCAGTGCGAGCGACGTTAATCTGTATGACATCTCTAACAGCGCGGCGTGAGCCCCGCCCCCCAGCTAGTTCAACTCAGGTGAGGTATTAATATTATTAACTGGATGTCAACACATCGCGGAACGCATGTTTTAATCAATCAGAGATTGTTGTATTTTTATTACGCTACTCTGAGCAACTCCGCCGGACTTGTGACCTCATATCCCAGTGCCTCAGCAACCGCCTTGTTGGTGATCTGCCCCCGGTGAACATTCAAGCCGTTGCGCAAATGGGGATCTGCGGAAAGCGCTTCCAACCCATGATCGGCAAGCGCAAGACCCTGTCGCAAAGTGGCATTGTTGAGCGCCGCCGCAGATGTGACCGGCACCGCGCCGGGCATGTTCGCCACACAGTAATGAACAATCCCATCGATCTCATAAGTCGGTTCAGCATGGGTGGTTGGCTTGGAAGTCTCAAAACAACCACCCTGATCAATCGCGACATCGCAGAGCACTGCGCCGGGTTTCATCGCACCGAGCATCTCACGCGTAACCAATTTGGGTGCAGCGGCGCCGGGAATCAGCACAGCACCGATCACTGCATCGGCTGCAAACACCGCCTCTTCAACCGCCTCCACCGTCGAATAACGGGTCTCAACGCGGCCACCAAACATCATGTCCAAGTCCCGAAGGCGCGGCAACGATCGATCCAAAATAATCACATGCGCGCCGAGGCCCACAGCCATGCGCGCCGCATTGAGGCCGACCACGCCGCCACCGATAACAACGATTTTTGCTGGCGCAACACCGGGCACGCCACCGAGCAGAACGCCGCGCCCGCCATTGGCCTTTTGCAATGCCGTTGCCGACGCCTGAATGGAAAGGCGTCCCGCAACCTCCGACATCGGGGCCAACAGCGGCAAGCCGCCATTCTCGTCCGTTACAGTCTCATAGGCCACCGCCGTTACGCCGCTCTCTACAAGGCCCTTGGTTTGCGCTGGATCAGGCGCAAGGTGCAAATAGGTATAGAGAATTTGCCCGTCGCGCATCTGCTCCCATTCCGATGGCTGGGGCTCCTTGACCTTTACGACCATGTCAGACTTTTCAAAAACCACGGCGGCAGTGTCCGCAATGCGTGCGCCCACTGCGCGATAGGCTTCATCGGATGCGCCAACGCCTTCGCCCGCACCGGTCTCAACCAGCACTTCATGACCATGGGCCACATATTCACGAACCGAGCCCGGCGTCAGGCCAACTCGATATTCGTGGTTCTTGATTTCTTTCGGACAACCGACGCGCATGAGAGCCTCCACATGATCTTGATGATGAAAGCTTCTGCGATTTGCCGTGAAATGTCCGTGCAAATTTCGGCGAAAGGGGGTAAAGTTTTGCAAACATTCTTCAATAAAGGACGAGTGAGCGAAGAAAGTTTGCAATCATGCATTTAGACAAGATTGATCGTGCCATTCTGACCGAGTTGCAGCGCGATGGCCGGATCACCAATGCCGCCCTTGCCGAAAAGGTCGGCGCGTCACCCTCTGCCTGCTCCCGGCGGCTTGATGCGCTGGAAAAAGCGGGCGCCATACGCGGCTACCATGCACGCCTATCCAACAGTGCGCTGGGCCACAATCTGACGGCGATCGTTCACATCTCGCTCTCCGGACAATTCCAGAAAACGCTCGATGAGTTTGAACGAGCCGTCATTCGCATCCCGAATATCCTCGTCTGTTATCTGGTGTCAGGCGAATATGACTACATCCTGCGCCTCGCCGCTGAGGACTTGCCGGACTATGAGCGCATCCACCGGCAATATTTGTCCGCCCTGCCCCATGTCGCCAAGATCGTCACCAGCTTTTCCATGCGTGAAGTCATCGACCGGCCCAATGTGGGCATTGATGTGGGATTGGTGGGGTGAAGCACCAACAACGGCACATTCTTCCAATTGCTTAAAATCTCCGTTCAAATGCCCAGCCAAAAGTAAGCAGACCCAGAGAATTTCGCGCTATGTTTTGAAAAACAACGAAACAGCGGCAGGGACCCATGGTCACATTTCTAGTTGTTTTTTTCGGCGTCATTTTGCTTTTCGCCATTCTATTCATCGAAATCATCCGGCTCGATGGCAAAGCCGTCAAAGAAGGTTACGGGCCGAAAAATCATGTTCAGGGCATGTCAAACGCCACCGGCAAACTCGTTTGCGTCAGCGCAAACGCACCGACCTTAAACCGGTCAATTTCGTTTCCCTATGCGCTTAATCTGAACTTCATAGAGGGCAAGATGAGCGGCACCTACGAATATCGGGCACGACGATCAATGACCGTCGAGACCGTCTACAATGGTGAACTATTCCTGTCGTTTGACCACGACAAGGTAAAAGGACGCTCAATGATGGCCGGATTGAAAACGGTCGAGGGCATCCTCGACGCAACCAAGGCACGGCTAAAGCGCGGTCATCCGAAAAAGAGCTTGCTGTCATTCTTGAACGGCCCGTTCGAATACAGTTTGAACCGAGGCAAGGTGCGATTTGAAAGGACCACACTGGCGGGCAACATCAGCGATGAAAGTGACCTTCGGGTTCAGGGAAACCGGATCATAGGTCGCGTCTATCACGGCCCCCAAAAGACTTGGGCGGTCGATGTCGATGTGATCGTCAATCGGATATCGGCGGAAAAGGCTGCGCTGGCCGTCATTCTGGCGTGTAACGACATCCTTTGTGTCCATCACGACTAGCGGCACAATCCGACGTTATTGCCGCGAAGGCCGCCCGAAAGCTCAGCGGATCTGCTTTGTGATCTGGCGGCTAACAAATATGGCAACGGGTACGGCTAAAAGTGGGCCGACAACGGCAGCGTAGATGAGCCACATGGTTTCATAGTTCGGAATTGTCAGAACAGTGGTGACCAGTATCCCTGTCAGCGTTGGCAGGGCGATGATATAAATAATGAGCGCGAGCCTGTTCATGCTTACCACCTCTTTGTGCATATTGGCGCAAAAGGCATACTCCCATTGGCGCGAACGGCTTTGATCTGGATCAGGCAAATGTCGCGTTCGTTTCCGCATGGATGGGATTTTTCGCCGGGCGCAGCAACCCCTTGCCCAGGCATCTATTACAGAAATTTAAAGATCGGGCCCAATAATGGTCAATTGCCCCGACTAGATTTCCTTGTTCAAAGTAAGATCGCAGGAGTAACAAAATGACAAGCACCGCAATCGGAAAGCCAAGATTTGGCCTCACCGGGTTCCTGCTGGCCTTGGTAGCTATGGTCATCGCTGCCATTCAGGTGTCGGCGATCATGGAGCCGGCAAGCCAATCCGCCGGTGTCACCATTGGAGAAATTGCCGCGGAGATCAGAGACGCTGCCCAGCGCCGGCTCTCGGGGCAAGAGGCACCCAAAACACCACCCGCGCCGGATACGATGAATATCACGCAGATATTGGCGATTGTGGGCATTGTGCTGGCGACCCTCGGCGCCATTGCCGGTGCTGTTGGCCTTTACAAGGGCGAACCGAAAAACCTGCCCATGCTGGCCATTGGCATCGGCGTCGGAGCCATCATCATGCAATATGTTTTCTGGTTGGCGCTTATCATATGCGCAATCGTTTTGATGGCATCGGTTATCAACAATATGGATGGGATATTGGGCAGCACGTAGATCGCCTTGAAACTCAAGCGAGAGGTAAACTTCGACACTTTCAACGCCGCCAGCCGCGTCAAAGGCCGCATAGTGCTCTCCGGACGATGGTGACCGAGGATCACGAATGGAAAAAGAACGATCCACGTAAGGTCAGGTGCATTTCTCAGCGCTCAGAGCCTTAGAACTGAAACAAGAACCCGAGCCCGCCAGACAGTTGATTGTCACTTTCACTGATGGGGCTGTTGGCAGCATCGCCCAGCAACCGGCTGTAGCCACCACTCGCGCGAAGACTAAGGCGCTCGGTCGCCTCAAAATCAAGCGACAGATTCACATCAACATTCTTGATGCCGCCAGATGCATCAAAGGCAGCATAGTCTTGCGCCGAGTTTGCCGACTGGATATCGGTGATTGAGAAATATCGGTCCATGTAATTATCGGACGCATATTCCAGCCCCGTTCTGGCCGTCAATGAGACCCGGGGCGCCAGTTCTGCGGTATAACCAAAGCCGGCGGTCGCAAGATAGCCGCCGTCATCCACGCCCGTGACTTGCGTTGATATCCCCGTCTCCACGAAAAAATCGCCCGCTGTGTAAGAGGTGAACGCACCCAACACGACACCGCCTTCGACATCGCCCAAACCATCGAGCTTGCTGGACAGGCTTTCCTCGCGCCCAAACGAATAGCCAACGATGGGACCAATATCAAAACCACCGCGGCGCAAGACTGAAAGCCGTACATCGTCAGCACCACGCACCGTCACGCGTGAACGCTCATTGTTTTCGCCAAAGCTTGGAAAGACGACGGGGACACCGGTGACACGGAACTCATCAGAGCCTTCGTATGCTGGCCCAACGAAGGCAAATGCGCCCACATTGATTGAAAAATCAGCAAACAGTCCATCATCAGCTAAAGCGCCAGAAGATACGGAAATGCCGGATACAAATACGACGGCGAACAAACAAACCGGTCTCGATACGACAACCATTGGGTAAACTCTCTGTCAGGGCATTGGATATGCTAAAACATACGCTGCAAATCGAAAATAGCTCATTAAAGATGGTTAAAAGTTACGACAAAGTGCTACAGCGCGTAGCCCACCCCCAAACCTTCCAGCACCTCCCAATAGGTCGGGAATGTCTTGGCCACACAGCCAGGGTCAAGGATCGATACGCCGGCCGTTTTAAGCCCAGCCAAAGCAAAGCTCATCGCAATGCGGTGGTCTGCGAATGTGTCGATGTCGGACGAAACCGTCTGTCCCGCCAAAGCCGGATCACCACGCACGATCAGATCATCACCTTCTTCCAGTGCCAGTCCCGGCTTGATCCGGTTCAACCCTTGTGAGAGTGCGGTGGTCCTGTCGCACTCTTTGACGCGCAAATTCTCAATCCCGACAAAACGCACCGGCGTCTCATTGTAGGCCGCCATAACGGCAAGCGTGGGGATCGCATCCTGCATCTGCGACCCGTCGATGACCACAGGCATATTGGGCCATTGCGCAATCATCTCACAGGCTTTGGCATCGGGCTGGGTGAAGGTTGCCGCGTTAGTGCCGATGTCAATCTTGCCTTCGGTCAGCTTTTCGGCCGCCCAAAGATAAGTCGCAGCGGAGGCGTCGGGTTCAACCTGATAGTCATTTGCCTGATACTTCGCAGGAAACACCTTCCAGTGCGATGCCGACTTTTCTTCAAACAAGGTGCCAAAAGCCGCCATCGCAGCCAATGTCAGGTCAATGTAGCCGCGCGCGCCAATCTCATCACCAGTCAGAACCACTTCCACAGCCGCATCGGCCATGGGCGCAGCCATCAACAGGGCCGAGACATATTGCGAAGAAAGCCCGCCATCGATTTCCAGACGCCCGGATGGAAAGTGTCCCTTGCCATTGACAACAACCGGCGGGCATCCACTGGGTGAATCAATATCTGCGCCAGCCCGTTTAAGTGATTGAACCAAAGGCATAATCGGGCGTTTGCGCATGTGCTCATCGCCATCGACAACCACTTGCCCATCCACGCACAAAACAATAGCGGTCAGAAAACGCGTCGTCGTGCCCGAATTGCCCAGGAAAAGCGGTTCGCCGGGGGGCATTAGGCGGCCGGTGCCGTGCACAACAAAAGAGGTTGCATCCGGCTCTTCAACACCAACGCCCATAGCCCGGAGCGCGTTGGCCATGTGCATCGTGTCATCAGACTTCAAAGCACCATTGATGCGGCTTGTGCCTTCAGCCAGCGCGGCCAAAGGCAGCACACGGTTGGTAATGGACTTGGAGCCCGGCAGCACGACAGTGCCGACAAGCGGCTTTGTCACCGGAAAAAGCGTCAGTTTTTCAAGCGCAAGAAAATCGGTCATGGCGCGGTGTTTGCACCGCGCCCCCCACTCTTACAAGGCCTAAACAGGCTTATCCAAATCATCACCCATCCAGAGGAAGTCACCATTTTGATCAATGATTAGCTTTGCTTTACCAATCGAAGCAACAGCAGCCTCCTCACGGCTGTTCATAATGTCAGCGCGCATGAATTTGCGGGTGATCGGCACACCATCAATCATCTTTGTCAACTGGCCGCCGACCCGCCACTGGCCACCTTCAGGTTGCGGCATGGCTCTGATTTCAACATCCTTGTAGGTCTCATCCGGCTCCACCGGTGCGGCGTCATCCGCCTTCGCGCCACCACCAAACAAACGTGAGAAAAAACCAGCCATCATTAATCTCCTATTCCCCGTTTTGGGAAAATGGATAGCAAGGTGTCAAGCCAGCAACGATAGACAAGGCCCTTCATACAGTTTACGTGAACGTCAAAATCTTGGGAGGGATTGACGATGGCCACCATGGACGCAGGCACACACGCGCCGCCAACGAGCGGATTTGTTCTGCCGCGATCAACGCGCATGCTCTACGGCATCTCGGACATGGGCGTGAACATCCTGGTGGTATCGTCGGTCCTGATTACCTTTGCGTATCTGACGACTGTGCTCGGCGTGCAGCCGGGCATTGCCGGGGCCATGTTGATGGCGGCAAAGATATGGGATGTGATCACCGATCCGCTGATCGGTCGCTGGTCAGATGCGACGAACTCGAAGATGGGCCGCCGCCGCCCCTGGATCATGTGGGGTTCGGTTCTTATGGCGATTGGATTTGCCACCATGTTTGCAGCGCCCTTTGAGGAAACATCCGCCAATGCGCAGGGTGCATTCTTTGTGCTGGCCATGATGTTTACCTTCACCGCCTTTACCATGGTCGGCGTCCCCTATGGTGCCATGACACCTGAAATGACGCCGGATTACCACGAGCGCTCAAACCTGACGGCTTGGCGCATGGGGTTTGGCTCGATCGGCCTATTGATCGGTGGGGCGGGCGCACCGCTACTGATCGGCGCTTTTGGCGGCGGGATCGAGGGGCATCGCATGATGGGCCTGGCTTTGATACCTGTGATAGCGATACCGCCCTTGTTGACGGTTTGGGGAACGCGAAAGGTCAAGTCGGCTAACGAAAATCCGCAACCGCCTGTCTCCTTTTCCGAGCAGCTCGCCATCGTGCGCCAAAACAAACCCTTCATGCTTTTGGCGGGTCTGTATCTCCTGCAGGTTGGCATGATTGCACAGATCACATCGGGACTTATTTTAGCTTGTGCCTACATTTTCAAAGCCGAAGATCCAAACGCACTATTGACGGTAATGTACGGACTTTTTGTGCTGTCAACGATTGCCGCCATGCCGCTATGGCTTTGGATTGGCCAGCGTATCAGCAAGAAGCAGGCTTACATGGCAGGCGGCATCCTCTTCATCATAGGCACCTGTTCCATTGCGCTGATGAACGAAAACACCATGCCGATTGCTTACGGGCTTATGGTGCTGATCGGTATCGGGTACGCAGCTTATCAGATTTTCCCATGGTCAATGCTGGCTGACACAATCTCGCACGCACAGACTTATACAGATCAACCTGTCGAAGGCCTTTTCAATGGCTATTGGACCGCCTTTCAAAAAACAGGCATTGCCATCGGGCCCTTTGTCATCGGTTTGGTGCTCCAAGCGGCTGGATATATGCCGTCAACAGATGGAAGTTTTCCGGAACAATCGCAAACAGCTGTTACAGCGCTGCGCTATTGTATTTCTGTTGTCCCTGCACTGGTCTTCGGCATAACTCTATTTGGCGTTGCCCGTTACCCGTTAAAGTGAAAAAGATGACCGAAGAAACGACTGTTAAACCCAAACGTTCGCGAAACCGTCCGATGCTATACTTCTTTTTGCTGCTGATTGTGGGGATTGCCGCTCTTTGGACCTTCGGCCCGCGCGAAGATGTGAGCATGGTCGCCAATTTCGACGAAAGCGCGATCGGAGAAGACATTGACGGCTACCTTGCTCAGCGTGAGGCCCGATACGACGACATCCGCGATACCGCGTTCAAAGAAATCGTCTGGGCATTTCCGCAATCCAAAGCCCGCACGCCGGTTTCAATCGTATTCATACACGGTTTTTCAGCCTCCAAGGGCGAAGTGCGCCCTGTGCCGGATATTGCCGCTAAACAGTTGCAAGCCAACCTCTTCTTCACGCGCCTGACAGGTCATGGTCGAAGCGACGGCCCCATGGCAGAAGCAACCGTCCAAAGCTGGTTTGATGATGTTCAAGAGGCCATCGCGATCGGCGAAAAACTCGGTGAAAAAGTAGTTCTGGTAACGGTCTCAACCGGCGGAACACTCGCATCTGTGGCCGCAACACACCCGCAGCTCAAAGATCGCATCGACGGCATAGTGTTCATCTCACCCAACTTTAAAGTGAACAATCCAATGGCCTGGCTGCTAACAGTGCCATTTGCCGAAACCCTGGTGCCGATGATCCTGGGTCCTGATCGCGGCTTCACGCCCAAAAACGAATTGCACGCCGAATATTGGACTGAAAACTACCCCTCGGTGGCTGTGTTGCCTATGGCGGCAATTGTCAAACAGGCGCAGCGTGGCAATTATTACAGCGCCACCACCCCTGCGCTCTTTATCTTTTCAGATAGCGACAAGGTTGTTGATCACACCATGACCCGCACCATCGAAGAAAAGTGGGCCGGCCCCAGCACAATCATCACCGTCGGCAATTCCGATGATGAGGATCACCATGTCATCGCTGGCGATGCTGTGTCTCCCAGCACAACTGAAAAGCTGGCAAGTGATGTGGTGGAGTGGGTAAATAATATAGTGACTGGCTAACACCCAAATAGGGTCTTGACCCTATGTTGCCTCATCTCCCCCAGCGGTAGCTTCCCGGTACAGACAGTCCAACACCGGGAGGTAACAACATGAAAACCCAATTCCGCAAAGGCAAAATCATTGTCGCATTAGCTGCGCTGGCGCTCGCATTTCCTTTCAACTCGGCCATCGCCGAACCGCAAAAAATACAAGTAGCCCAGGCAGTCTATATTGAAAGCGGCACTTATGTCGGACGGAGCCGCGGCGAGCAATTCGTTGTAAGTGTTGTTTATGGTGAAGGACGTATTCGTCTCACACGCAACGACAATGGTAATACGACATTGTTCTCACCGATACGACGAAATAATTTTCGCAACGACAATGGTGAAGTCATAAAGGTCAGAAATCAGAGTAGCTTTAGCTTTGTTAGCGCCAACGGCAACCAAGTGATTTCTTTCCGTAAAAAGTGAGCCATGACAATTGGGGCTAAGTGCCGCCGGTGGGGCGGGCATCACGTGAGAACAAATAAATCGCCAGCGCTAGCGTGAAAGCGAAGGCGTAAAACCACATCAACGAGCTATAGGTGGCAATCGCATCGCCACCAGCTTCATAAGATGTCACCAAACGCCCGGTCAGAAACTGCATCAGGCCGGCCCCGCCGATGGAAAAGAAATTGAGCAGCGTCACACCCCGACCCATCATATCGGTGGGAAAATACGCTTTGGCGTGAGCCATTAAAACACCGTAGCCGACACCCGTGAGGCCGATGATTACAAGCAAAACGGTTAATAGACCAACCGGCATGGCCGGAGTTAGAGCGATACCCACCATGGCTATTGTGCCGATGGCCATGCCGCCAAAGGCAACCCATTTGCGCGTGTTAAAAAGCGTATCCAAAGGCCCGTAAGCCAAGCTACCAACGGCCATTGCCAAGGCCATGGCAAGCGTCACCCAGCCGATCAGCGATGCGTCAGCGCTGTGAATGCCAGCGAGCATGGGCCCCGCCCAAAGGCCGCGTATGCCGGCTGCTGCTGAATAATTGACCAGCATGGCGGGGAAAATGAACCAGAGTGCCGGTATCGCCAGTAGCGTCAGATATCCGCGCAAGCCATTGTTGCTTTGCACACCAGCGTCCCGGTCCGGATCACGAACGCTGATGAAAATAAACGCGGCAACAAGGGCCGTCAAAACAGCAAAGAAACCAACCACCCAGCGCCAGGAGAAAGCCTCCACCGCCACCGATAGCGGTGCCGCACTCGCGATATTTCCCAGATTGCCGATCGCGATAAAAAGGCTGGTCAGAAATGCAAAGCGTGCGGGATCAAAAGTACGCGCAAAGATATATAGCGACGCCATTAATACCGGCGCACATCCCACCCCGATCAAAGCCATGGCGGCAACAAGCATCTGCGGTGACTGCGCCAACGCAAATAGCGCAACGCCGCCGGCACCGAATACGCCAAGCAAAACCGAAGCGGTGCGACGTGGACCAAACCGGTCCAGCGATGCTCCAACGGGAAACTGCATAAGGGCAAAAACGGCAAACCACATGCCTGATGCGATGGCCAAATCGCCACTATTGGTTCCCACATCAGCAGTAAGATTCGGTGTCAAAACCGCAAGGAAAGCTCGAAAAAACTGCGACAGCACATAGGCCGCACACAAAACAACCAGTCCCGCCATGCTCTATCCTTAATTCAGCCGCACGGCGCTATGAGGTTTTTTTCAAGAATGCAACCATTCGACAAGATGGAACTTGCAATTGTGCGGTTGCACACGCACACCCGTTGCGCGACAATATTAATATCCTAAAGACTCTTTTGAATATGGCAGTTCTAGAACACGACCGTTTCCGAAATTTCGTCTATGGCGTCGCACTGACGCTTATGATCGGCTTCGTTCTTTATATCGGCCAAAGTGTCTTTATACCTGTCATTGCCAGTGTGATTTTGGCCTACATCGTCATCGCGCTGGCACAACGTATGGGAGATATACCTTACATCGGCAAGTTGCTACCGGTGCCGATACGCTACCTGATTTCCATCGTGATCATTATTGCAATCATTTCAGCGTTTATCTTCCTCATCATCTCAAATATCAACCAGCTGATCGCCCTGACACCGCAATACCAGGTGCGCCTTTTGGAGATTATCCAGAACCTAACGGCATCATTTGGCGAGGAATTCGGCATTGAAACACAGCCGACCTGGGAGACCATCCGCCGTGATGTGTTTGGCGACATTTCCCTTCAGTCGCTGATCGGCTCGACAGTCACCTCGGTGTCTGTAATGGTCGGATCAACCTTTGTGATCATCGTCTACACCGGTTTTGCCTTGGCGGAACGCCAACTTTTTGAAAGCAAGATGCGCAGACTGACATCCAATCCCGAAGAGAGCCGCCGCATCGTCGAGATTGTCTCGATCATCAACACGCGGATCGGAGACTATCTCGTCACAAAAACCCTTGTGAATCTTATACTTGGCCTCCTGTCCTATCTGGTAATGGCATCCATGGACCTGAACTTTGCGGCCTTTTGGGCGGTGGTCATCGCCTTGATGAATTTCGTTCCCTATGTCGGCTCGTTCCTCGGCGTGCTGTTTCCAACCGCCATCGGCCTCGTAGAATTTCCCGAACTCACCATGGCGATTTTGCTGTTTGGCGGCCTCACAATTTGCCAAATCTTTGTTGGCAGCTTGATTGAACCGTCGATCATGGGGCGCTCCCTGAATTTGAGCCCCTTTGTCATTTTGGTCGCCTTGACGTCTTGGGCATCATTGTGGGGCATTGCCGGCGCGCTCTTGTCAGTGCCTATCACCGCCATCCTCGTGATCATTCTGTCCGAGTTTGAAGGTACACAACCCATTGCGATTATGCTGTCTCGCAATGGCAAAGTGGTGCAGCAAAGGCCAACGCCCGCCAAGCCTGTTCCGATCACCCCCTCCAAACCACCGCAGGCACAACGCACGGAAGACCCGACCGATATTTTGTTCTCAGATCAGGACTGAGCGCTAAACCAACAAACCGGCGACGAGCTGATTGTCGGTGATGTCCTCCCAGACAAAGCCTTCACGCGTCATGCGCTCACCGAGAGCAACGAAGTTGGCTTCGTCGGACGTCTCGATCCCGATCAGTATGGAACCGAAATTTCGCGCCGACTTTTTCAGATACTCAAAACGGGCGATGTCGTCGTCCGGGCCAAGCATATTTAAGAAGTCTTTCAATGCACCAGGCCTCTGTGGCAACCGCAAAACGAAATACTTTTTCAGACCCGCATAGCGCAGCGCGCGTTCCTTGACTTCAGGAAGGCGTTCGAAATCAAAGTTGCCACCAGACGCAATGCAGACAATCGTCCGGCCCTTCATAACTTCGCGATCAAAGTCCTTGAGCGCATCGACTGCCATCACGCCCGCCGGCTCGAGCACCATCCCCTCGATGTTGAGCATGTCAATCAGCGAGGTACACAATCGGTCTTCCGAGATCAGGGAAACATCGTCCGCCGAATAGCGTTTGAGGACCTCAAATGTGTGCTTTCCAATGAGTGCAACCGATGCGCCATCGACGAAATTATCGACACGATCGAGCTTGACCCGCTCGCCTGCCGCAAGACTTGTTTTGAGGCTCGGTGCACCCTCAGGCTCTAACAGGCGGATCGCCGGCGACAGGCCCGCTGCCTCAAAATAGCGTGTCATGCCGCTGGACAGGCCCCCGCCGCCAACGGCGACCAGCAAGTGATCAATAGCGACATCGCCCATCTGTGCCATCAACTCATGGGCAACAGTGGCTTGTCCCTCAATAATGTCGGGATGATCAAAAGGAGGCACCATAACCGCGCCAGTCTCACGCGCATGGGCCAATGCCGCCGCATTACATTGGTCAAAAATGTCGCCAACCAGCTCGATAGAAACATGAGCCCCACCGAAAGCGCGTGTTTTATCGATTTTTTGCTGTGGCGTGGTGACCGGCATGAAGACAACGCCCTGCTTTTCCAATCGGTTGCAGACATAGGCAAAACCCTGTGCATGATTGCCGGCAGAAGCGCACACGAATTGTTCAGCGCTGCCTCCGGTGGCTCTTTTACGAAAGAAATTGTACGCGCCTCGGATCTTGTAGGAGCGAACTGGAGAAAGGTCTTCACGTTTGAGGAATATGCGCGCGCCGTAAAGCTCCGACAAATATGCACTTTCCTGACAAGGCGTTGGATCAAACAGGCCGCGCATTGCATCGGCCGCTTTGGCAACGTCGTTCAAAAACTGGTTCATTCCCGCCAAGACCTTTTTCACGAGAAACAGTTGGGCATCAAAAGCTTCAGGTGTATACGCGCGCAAAGTCATTGGCCACAATGGGCGAACGAATAATGAAGCGGGAGCCAGTCTAGCGAATGAATGGCACCATGGTGCGCAATTCGGTGCACATTAGCGCGATCTTTGCCTTTTATTTGGCAACAATGATGCTGATACCAGGGCTGGTAGACCTGTACTACCAAAACCCGGATTGGCAGGTATTTGCGCTGTCATCAGCCATTGTCGGCGCTATCGCTGCACTTCTTGCGGTGGCTACGCGTTCCGGCCCGCCCGTCGTGTCGACGCGTTTCACCTTTTTGTTGGTCAATATGCTCTGGGTAACGTTTGCCGTCGCGGCGACGTTGCCCTTCTATTTCTCGGAACTCGACATCTCTCTGGCTGATGCTTTCTTTGAGGCGGTCTCCGGCGCTACGGCTTCTGGCTCAACGGTGCTTTCAGGGCTCGATACAATGCCGCCCGGCATTCTATTGTGGCGCTCCATGTTACAATGGATCGGCGGCCTTGGCGTGATCGTGTTGGGGCTGTTCATTTTACCATTCTTGCGCATTGGCGGCTCGTCTTTTTTCAAGATCGAATCATCGGACCGCTATGATCGGCCATTTGCCCGGTTTTCCACCTACGCAACGTCCGTCGTCGGCATTTACACCGCACTCACGGTTCTGTGCGCCACTCTTTACGCGCGCGCCGGAATGAGCGGGTTCGACGCGATCAATCATGCCATGACCACCATGGCTTCCGGTGGCTTTTCGACCCACGACCGATCGATGGGTTTCTTCAACAATCCGACCATCCACTGGATCGCGATTGTGTTTATGTTAATTGCTGCCTTGCCCTTTACAGCGCTCATCGTGTTGGCGCTTCGCTCGCGCTTTGACACGTTCCGCGACAATCAGGTCATCATCATGATGCTCTATACAGCGGGCCTGGCGCTGATGCTCATTGTGCAACTTGACGTATCGGGAACGATGGATTTTCAGGAATCCTTCACCAAGGCCAGTTTCACGGTCGTCTCCATAGTCACCACCACCGGTTATGCAATTGATGACTATATGCAGTGGAACTCACCATTCACCGTCGCCCTTCTCTTGCTGGCAACGTCCCTTGGTGGCTGCGCCGGTTCCACCACCGGAGGCATCAAGGCGGCACGCTGGATCGTCCTGTTTGGCGTGATCAAGCGGAGCTTGGAGAACTTCATCTATCCCCACGCGATCCGGACCGTGCGTTCCGGATCCATCTCCGTGTCCGACCAAGTGCAATATGTAACACTGATGTTCTTTGGCACGTTCTTTGCTCTTTGGGGTATCGGTACGGTAGTGCTCGCCATGACCGGAGCAGATTTCATCACCGCAGTCTCCGGTTCTCTCACGGCGCTTTCCAATGTTGGTCCCGGCCTTGGCCCGGAAATTGGTCCTGCCGGTAATTTCGGCGGCTTGGCCGAAAGTGCCAAGTGGATATTGAGCTTCGGGATGCTGCTGGGCCGCTTGGAGCTCTTTACTGTGCTCGTGCTGCTAAGCCCTGCTTTCTGGCGTGACTAGCCAATTGCGCGAATCACTTCGAAAAAATGGAAGTGACAGGCGATAAGCAAAGTCACTATTGCGCGCTTACGTTCGAGCGAAGTCAACATACGTTTCGATATAGCAGTATGCACTACATCCAAATGAAAAAGTAATATAAATATCTTCATTTGACTACATTGACTTCAAATCAACGAAACATTTGATAGCGCCGAGCCCTCCCAATATTATTTAAGGAAAACATAATGAATGCAAAAAGCAGCGCACACAACGCGCTATTGGAAAGTCTAATGGGCCCTAGGTTCAACGGTAAAGCGCTCATATCACCTGATGTGATCACCAAAATATCAGCAGAAATATCTCAACTTGAGTTACACAACGCAAAAATGTCAATTGAAGTCGAAAGTCTGAGAAGAACATCAAATCGAGGAAATAACAGCACCGACTCGATTGATTTCACCTAAAATATAATCTGACAGAAAGCTTTATTAATATTCAAAAATGGCGGCGAAAATACATTCGTCGCCAACACGTCAGATCAAAACATCCACACGTTCAAAAGTGCGCACATCCACCAAACCAATGTCGGAAATGCGCAATTCCGGTATCACCACCAGGGCCAACAGCGAATGCTGCATAAAGGCATTGTTAAGGGTGCAACCCATGTCACGCATGGCTTCATTCAGCTTTTCGGCTTTCGCGGCTACAATCTCGGCACGTTCATCGCTCATAAGCCCAGCAATCGGCAGCTCAACGAGCGCCAGTTCCTTGCCTTCACTGACCATGATGGCACCGCCACCGACTTCTCCAAGTCGGTTGGCCGCTTTCGCCATGTCCGAATTATTAGTGCCGACAACAATTATATGGTGGCTGTCATGGGCAACCGTGGAAGCGATCGCACAATCTCGTGTGTAGCCGAAGCCCGAGACAAAGGCGTTGGCAACCCCGCCGGTCGCGCGGTGGCGTTCCACCAGCGCAATTTGGCAAATATCATTAGGTCGATCCATCTGAACAACGCCCTCTTCGACCGGCAGAGCAGCCTCCAACGCTTTGGTGGGTGCCTGGTTTTCAACAACCCCAATCACACGGGCCTTCACTTTCGCCAAACCCGCAGGCGCACCTATGGCAAAATCATCGCCGCTCAGTGTCTTGCCGAGGTTGACCGTTTGCTTGGCAGTCGAGGGATAGTCGTAGGCAGGCACGTCAACCGAAAGGCTTCCGCTCTGGGCCAGGACAATACCGCGTGCGTACACAGCATCAATCGTCAGGTCGGCAAGGTCGGACACCAGCAGGAAGTCGGCACGGCGCCCCGGCGCGATGGATCCCAGTTCCCGCTCCAAGCGGAAATGCTGCGCGGTGTTGATCGTCGCCATCTGGATCGCGGTAACGGGCTTTAGCCCCTGCGCAATAGCATGGCGAACCACGCGGTTCATATGGCCTTCATTGACCAACGTGCCGGAATGGCAGTCATCGGTACACAAAATGAAGTTGCGCGGATCAAGCCCCTGTTCGGTGACCGCCTTGACTTGCTCGGCGACATCATACCAAGCCGATCCCAACCGAAGCATCGCCTTCATACCTTGACGCACGCGTGCGACGGCGTCCTCGGCTCTGGTGCCTTCATGATCATCTTCCGGCCCGCCCGCCACATAGGCATGAAACGGCAAACCGAGATCCGGTAACGCATAGTGCCCGCCAACCGTTTTACCAGCTTCCACCGTTGCCGCGATTGCTCCCACCATGGTCTGGTCATTGGCCGCAACACCGGGAAAATTCATCACTTCACCCAGACCGATAATGTTCGGCCAAGCCATGGCCTCCGAAATCTCCTGCGGCCCGAGCGACGCACCGGCATGTTCCAAGCCCGGAGCCGACGGCACACACGATGGCATCTGCACGAAGACGTTTACAGGCATCGCCATCGCCTCGTCATGCATCAAACGCACGCCTTCAAGGCCCAGCACATTGGCTATCTCATGCGGGTCAACAAACATCGATGTTGTCCCGTGAGGAATGACGGCACGGCAAAACTCGGTCACCGTCACCATGCCGCTTTCCACATGCATGTGCCCATCACAAAGGCCGGGCACCAAATAACGCCCATGCGCTTCAATGACCGTTGTTTTGTCGCCGATGCAATGCGAAGCATCCGGCCCGCAATAGGCAAAACGGCCTTCAATGACAGCAAGATCGGTGCCGGAAATAATCTCACCGGAGTGCACGTTAACCCAACGGCCGTTGCGGACAACCAAGTCTGCGGCTTTGCGTCCGGCGGCGACATTGACCAGGTCAGAAGCGGTTGCAGTCCAGGGCTTTATGGCAACAGTCATGGCAATTCCTCTCGCCCGTGACTGTGCCACGCACGACCGGAAAGGCAAGAACTTGATGGTGACCACAACACGATCGAGCGCGCGACGGGACTATTCAGTGACGCCTTTTGTTGCTGTCACGCTAAATCGCGGCGCTGTGGATGTGATCTTCGTGAAGGGCCTGGTCAAAGTGCGCCGCGATCACCCGAGCCAGCGCTTCCATGCCCGGCTGCAGCATGATTTGTGACCCGTTGCGATGCAGCGCATTTGGGAACACAGTCACCAACTCCTGGACAAGGCACGGGATCTTCGCAGCAAATTGCGCATGATCCTTCAAAAGGCTCATCTCGTCCAATTTGCCACGGCACATAACCTGATCGATGACGTCGGCCACCAACAAGTCCTCTTCGTCGATGACATAGCCTTTGTGGCCTGCAAGTCCATGATCGCGCACACGCTGTTGGTAGGCAGCCGTAGCAACCGCATTCTGGATGTAACCCTTGGGGTATTTGGAAATCGCTGATGCACCAAAGCCAATCAGTGTCTCACACGGATCGTCCGTGTAGCCCTGAAAATTGCGCCGCATCTTGCCATCGCGCGCGGCAATGGCCAGACTGTCGGTCTCGACGACAAAATGGTCGATGCCAAGCGGCATATAGCCAAGCTCAACAAGATGTTCTTTGGCAATTTGGGCCGCCTCAAAGCGTTCCAGTGGATCAGGCAATTCATCTTCAGGAATCATGACCTGCCGTTTGGACATATGCGGGACATGCGCATAGCCATAAAGCGCAATCCGCTCTGGCTGCACGACAGAAACCTGCTCAAGCGTTTTGACAAGCGTGTCGGCTGTTTGAAACGGAAGTCCGTAAAGCAGGTCGATATTGAGGCTTCCGACCCCACCACCACGCAGATGGTCGACAACCCTGCGCGTTTCCTCAAAACTCTGCAATCGGCCAATGGCTTCTTGCACTTTCAGGTCAAAATCCTGCACGCCGATGCTGGCCCGGTTCATGCCTCTTGTTTCCAGAAAGTCGAGCAGTTCGGGCGCGGCTTCCGTTGGGTCGATTTCTACCGAAAATTCATAGTCGTCGCTTTTCGCAAAATGTGTCTCGATCGCATCCAGCAAACGGGTCATTTGCGCAACACTCAATAGTGTGGGCGTCCCCCCGCCCAAATGGAGCCTACCCATGGGAACGGCTTTTGGCAAAAGTCTGGCAACAGCTTCAATTTCTCGGATCAAATCAACCAGATAACCATCGACGGGGTGAAGGGTCTGGGTACCCTGCGTACGGCAAGCACAGAACCAGCACAGACGGCGACAAAAAGGGATGTGAACATAGAGGGATACGGGCTTTTCCGGCGCTGTTTGTGAAAGCCAATCATGCTGGAAACGTGCACCGACATTCGGCAAGAACCGGTTCGCCGGCGGATAGCTCGTGTAACGCGGAACCTTCGCGTCAAAGAGACCATAGTCCCGGAGTATGTTTACATTTTCCATGCCTGGAGGTTAGCGTGCAAACCAATCGGGACATTGATGCAGATCAACTAAAATGAACATGGCATTTAATGAACGGGACAAATGCAGCGCATGCCCTATCAGGCATAGAGCGGTTTGCGCACACTGCGATGACGACGAACTTTTGATATTGGAGTCGATCAAGACTTATTCAACATTTGAGGCCGGTCAGCCCATCATTTGGCGGGGCGATGAACTGACGAGTTTTTCGTCCGTCGTTTCTGGAATCGCCTCCCTTTCCCGCACCATGGAAGACGGTCGCACACAAGTTGTGGGGCTTTTGTTGCCGTCCGATTTCATTGGCCGTCCCGGGCGTGACACTGTTGATTTCGATGTCACTGCTGTAAACGACGTGACCCTTTGCCAGTTCCGCCGCAAACCATTTGAAAAAATTGTTGCAGATACACCTCATATTGCCCAGCGCATGCTTGAGATGGCTCTGGACGAATTAAACGCAGCCCGCGAATGGATGGTGTTGCTCGGGCGCAAGACCGCGCGCGAGAAAATCGCGACGTTCCTCGAAATGGTTGTCCGCCGCAATACGGTGGCCGAAAATTCGATAAACAACCATTCATTGCCGCTGACCCGCGAAGAAATCGCGAACTTTCTCGGGCTGACGCTAGAGACCGTGAGTCGCCAACTCTCGGCGATGAAAAAAGACGGCATCATCGAGTTTATGGATCGCCGCCGCTTTGTTGTCACTGATATGCGCGCCCTTCATATGGCCAGCGGCGACGATGCCGATGGCGGCGTCTTGTTCTGATCTGTCGGCATTGACCTAGATCAAGGTACGGCCCTTCGGTTCCATCCTAACCAGTAGCCCAATGTGGACTTGTGTCCGCATTCGCGAGCAATTGGAGAGGGATCGGAATGCAAGCTTCGATAAAACTCATCGTTTTGGGGATAATCGCACTCGTTGCGGTTTATGCTGCCTACCAGGGTCGTGACCTGGCTTATCAAATTCACGCAGTGATAATCTTACTTGTCGCTTCTGGCCTCTTCGTTTGGGAAGCCAGACGCTTTGACGCGCCGCGAACCGAGCCGGACATGTCCGAATATATGGACGGCCCCGTACGCGCCGGTGTGATCGCAACGGCTTTCTGGGGAATGGCGGGGCTTGCTGTCGGCACGTTGATTGCGTTCCAGCTGACATTTCCATGGCTGAACTTCGAATGGGCTCAACCTTTTGGCAATTTCGGTCGACTTCGCCCCCTTCATACATCAGCGGTCATCTTCGCCTTCGGTGGCAACGCGCTGCTCGCTTCCTCCATCTATATTGTGCAACGCACGAGCCGCGTACGGCTGTTCGGCGGCAATCTCGTCTGGTTCGTCTTTTGGGGCTACCAGCTATTCATCGTCCTGGCCGCGACCGGCTACTTGCTTGGCGTTACCCAGTCCAAGGAATATGCCGAACCTGAATGGTATGTGGATCTTTGGCTGACCATCGTCTGGGTCTGCTATCTACTCGTGTTCCTGGGCACAATCTTGAACCGCAAGGAACGCCAGATTTATGTGGCGAACTGGTTCTTTCTCGCCTTTATCCTGACAATTGCGATGCTTCACGTGGTCAACAATCTGGCCGTCCCGGTCAGCATTTGGGGCAGCAAGTCGGTACAATTGTTTGCCGGCGTGCAAGATGCGATGACACAATGGTGGTATGGCCACAACGCTGTCGGCTTCTTCCTGACGGCAGGCTTTTTGGGCATGATGTATTATTATGTGCCAAAGCAGGCCAACCGGCCCGTCTTCAGCTACAAACTGTCAATCATACACTTCTGGGCACTGATCTTCCTCTATATCTGGGCGGGTCCGCACCATCTGCACTACACGGCGCTGCCTGACTGGGCATCGACGCTCGGCATGGTTTTCTCGGTCTTGCTTTGGATGCCAAGCTGGGCCGGCATGATGAACGGCCTGATGACGCTCAACGGCGCTTGGGACAAGATCCGTACCGATCCGATCATCCGCTTCCTGGTTGCCAGCCTGGCTTTCTACGGCATGTCAACCTTCGAAGGGCCAATGATGTCCATCCGTGCCGTAAACTCGCTGAGCCACTACACCGACTGGACCGTCGGGCACGTTCATTCCGGCGCACTTGGCTGGAACGGCATGATCATCTTTGCGATGATTTACTTCCTTACGCCACGTCTGTGGAACCGCGGCGCGATGTATTCAACAGCCGCGATGAACTGGCACTTCTGGCTGGCGATGATCGGCATCGTCCTCTACGCCTCGTCAATGTGGGTTTCCGGCATCATGGAAGGCCTGATGTGGCGTGAAGTCGATGACCAAGGCTTCCTGGTCAACAGCTTCGCTGACACCGTGACTGCCAAGTTCCCAATGTATCTTGTGCGTGGCCTGGGTGGCGTTCTCTATCTCGCCGGCGCCGGCATCATGTGCTGGAACATGTGGATGACAATTCGTGGCTATGTGCGCGTCAGTCAGCCGGTCGCCCAAATGACACCACCTGCTGGCGCGACGTCCGCCCCGGCAGCAACACCTGCAGAATAAGAAAGGAGCGTCTCATGGCATTAATCGACAAACACGTCATCCTCGAACGCAGCCCGACGCTGCTTCTGGCCGTGTCCCTCTCCGTCGTATCCATTGGCGGCATCGTGGAAATCGCACCACTTTTCTGGCTCGAAAACACGATCGAGGATGTAGAGGGCATGCGCCCCTACAGCCCCCTCGAACTGGCGGGCCGGGACATCTACATCCGTGAAGGGTGCTATGTCTGCCACTCGCAAATGATCCGGCCGATGCGCGACGAGGTGGAACGGTATGGGCATTATAGCCTCGCCGCTGAGTCCATGTACGACCATCCCTTCCAGTGGGGGTCAAAACGAACCGGACCTGATCTGGCCCGCGTTGGCGGTCGTTACTCCGACGAGTGGCATCTCGATCACCTGATTGCCCCGCAATCAGTCGTCCCCGAAAGCATCATGCCCAGCTATAAGTTCCTGCTGAACACGACGCTTGACGGCGACAACATCGGCGATGTCATGGCAACCCACCGTTTTGTGGGTGTGCCTTACACCGATGCGCAGATTGAAAACGCAAAAGTGGATTTTGCGGTGCAAGCGGATCCCGATGCCGATTGGGATGATATGCTCGAGCGTTATCCCGGCGCGGTGATCGGCAATTTCGATGGTCAACCACAGCTCACGGAGATGGACGCGCTGATCGCCTATCTGCAGATGTTGGGCACGCTTGTTGACTTCTCAACCTTTGTCCCAGACGCCAACCGATAGGACGCGAGAAGATGGAAACCTACACAATATTACGTGAATTTGCCGACAGCTGGTTCCTGCTTGCCATGTTCACCTTTTTTATCGGCACTTGGGTCTTCGCATTCTGGCCTTCACTGCAATCCTTCCGTGAAGAAGCAGCGGGGATCCCGTTCCGCGATGATATCCAAAAATGCACAAAGAGTTGCGAGACATGCAGCTGCAAAACCGACTTCCTTGGAGACTACCTAGATGGATAAGCCCCGCGTCGACGAGCTCACCGGCCATGAAACCATGGGACATGACTTCGATGGGATCGAAGAACTGAACACACCCATGCCGCGCTGGTGGCTCACAACATTTTATATCACCATCGTCTGGGGCATTGCCTACACAATCGCTTACCCAGCCTGGCCAATGATATCAGGCGCGACGGCAGGACTGCTTGGTTATTCGACCCGAGCCGAGGTTGCAGCACAGATCGAAGAGCATGCGGCTGCTAACTCCGAACTGGTCGCCCAGTTGTTGGATGTGGACCTGACCAACTTTGATCCACAGTCCGACTTGCACCGTTATGCGGTTGCCCGCGGTGGTGCCGTCTTCCGGGCCCAATGCAGCCAGTGCCACGGCTCGGGCGCTGCCGGCGCGGTGGGCTATCCGAACCTTCTGGACAATGACTGGCTCTGGGGTGGCAGCCTTGACCAGATTGCCTATACGATTCGTCACGGCATCAGGAATGAAACCGATGATGACGCTCATTGGTCCGAAATGCCGGCCTTTGGCGAAATCCTCGAAAAGGATGAGATCGCGCTTTTGGCCGAATTCATCCCGACCTTGGCCAGCGCTGACTTTACCACCGAAGCTGGAACACTCTACCTGGACAATTGCGCTTCATGCCACGGCGATGGCGGGCTTGGTGATCGCGATCAAGGTGCGCCCAACCTGACGGACGCCATTTGGCTGTATGGCGGTGACAATGAAAGCCTGGTCGACACGATCACCAATGCGCGATTTGGCGTTATGCCCGCTTGGGGACAGCGCCTGAGCGAAGCACATGTCCGCTCCGTTGCATCCTATGTTCACGCGCTGGGCGGTGGCGAATAAAACAGCCTTTCAGGCAAAAATGGGGGCGGATCCTTACCCGGGGACCCGCCCTTTTTTATGCGTTCCTATGCCGCGCGACAGAAAAGCTTGATCTGAGTCAAGGTTACTCAAGGCCCGCAAAACTAAGTTGGCGCAAACTCCAACCGAGCGGTCTCCCCATGAGCACGACAACCGAAAATCTCTACGCAGCACCTGAGCCGATTTTTCCCAAACGCGTTCACGGACGTTTTCGGAACCTGAAATGGATCATCATGGCGATCACGCTGGGGATTTACTATATCACTCCGTGGATCAGATGGGACCGTGGCCCTCATCTGCCCGATCAAGCGGTGCTGGTGGATTTGGCTGGCTGGCGCTTTTACTTCTTTTGGATCGAAATCTGGCCGCACGAATTTTATTTCGTCGCGGGCCTTTTGATCATGGCGGGCCTCGGCCTGTTCCTGTTCACATCGGCCCTTGGCCGCGTCTGGTGTGGCTATTCCTGTCCGCAGACGGTCTGGACGGATCTTTTCATGATGACAGAACGTTGGGTTGAAGGCGATCGCAACGCCCGCATCAAGCTGCATCACGCTGATTGGTCACTCTACAAGGCGCGCCTGCGACTGACCAAATGGACCATTTGGGCCCTTATTGGAGTGGCAACCGGTGGTGCGTGGGTGTTCTATTTTGCTGACGCGCCGACGCTCGCCATACAATTTGCCACCCTTTCAGCGCCGAGCGTTGCCTGGATCACTGTAGGCATTTTGACCGCAACCACTTTCATATTTGGCGGTTTCTTGCGCGAACAGGTCTGCATTTACATGTGCCCTTGGCCTCGCATCCAGGGCGCGATGATGGACAATGACACACTGACCGTCGCCTATCGCGATTGGCGCGGCGAGCCACGCGGCAAGAAAACTGATCCGAACGCGGCCGATTGCGTCGATTGTGATGCCTGCGTCGCCGTTTGCCCCATGGGCATCGACATCCGCGATGGCCAGCAACTGGCCTGTATCACATGCGCGCTTTGTATTGATGCATGCGATGAAGTCATGGGCAAACTGGGACATGAACGCGGCCTGGTTGACTATCTGGCCCTGTCTGACGAACCCCGCGAACGCGCCGGTGAAAAACCGCGCGCGGCCTGGAAGCACATTTTGCGTCCACGCACTATGCTCTACACAGCAGTCTGGGCCAGCATCGGCCTTGCCATGGTCTACGCACTCTTCATCCGGCCGGAAATCGAGATCACCGTTGCCGCCGTGCGTAACCCGACCTTTGTAACACAGGCCGATGGCTCTATCCGCAACGCCTATGAAGTACGCCTGCGCAACAAGCATGGTGAGCCGCGCATGTTCGGCGTCCATGTGAAGGGCGATCTTGGTTATCAATTGTCGCTTCAGGGCACGCCCTATAATGCCATCGAAGTGCCCGCGAACGAGACGTTGAAGATACGCGCCTATGTAACGGCACCAGTATCCAGCGACCCTGCTGCCGCCGAAGTATCGCCAGTCAGATTCTGGGTGGAAGACCTCGGCAATGGCGAGCGCGCTTACAAAGACAATAAATTCAACGGCAGAGGTAACGCATCATGAAGACTATCAATGGTTGGCACGTGTTCGGCATGTTTGCGTTGGGCTTTGGCATTATCATCGCGGTGAACATGACCCTTGCTATCAACGCAGTGCGCACCTTTCCCGGTGTTGAAGTTAAAAACTCCTATGTCGCCAGCCAACAGTTCGACGCGAACCGTGCGGCGCAAGAAGGTCTGGCTTGGGATGTGGCCGCTATGCTTGATGGCAATATCCTGTCGCTAGAAATCGTCAAAGATGGAGCAGGCGTATCCCCAGTCATCGAAAGTGCCGTCTTTGGCCGTGCAACAAGCACTGCCGCCGACCAGACGCCGAACTTCGTTTTCGATGGGCACAAATTCACCGCTGAAGTCGAAGCAGGGTCTGGAAACTGGAATTTGCGGGTAGCTGCGCGCGCCGAAAATGGCGCTCTTTTCCAGCAGCGCATCATTGTTGAGGTCATCAAGTGAGCGCGGCTTGCGGCGCTTGTGCTGCCGCACCGGCAGCCATGGAACTGGCTGACACTTCAACAAGTTCGCAGCTGTCAGTCCCGTCTATCAGATGTGCGGCCTGCATCGGCGCGATTGAGAACCATTTTCACCGCATCGAAGGTGTGCGCGAAGCGCGGGTCAACGCCACGCAAAAACGCGTCTACATCAAGTCCGAACTGCCTGAAGACATGTTGGTTTCCGCGCTCAAAGATATCGGCTACGACGCCTACCCGCTCGACCAAGCTGCGCTTTCTACCGACAAAGACCCGGTCGGTCGTGACCTGATCCTGCGCATGGGCGTTTCCGGCTTTGCCATGATGAACGTCATGCTGTTGTCCGTTGCGGTGTGGTCCGGCGCGACTGACGCGACGCGCGATCTGTTTCATCTCATCTCTGCTGCTATCGCCCTGCCCGCGGTGCTGTTTTCAGCCCGCCCCTTTTTCGTGCACGCTATGCAGGCTCTGCGTGTGGGCCGTTTGAACATGGACGTCCCGATATCGTTGGCGATCATTCTTGCGACCGGCATGTCGCTTTATGAAGCGCTGAACAGCGGCGCGCATGCCTATTTTGATGCCGCCCTTTCGCTGACTTTCTTCCTTTTGATTGGGCGTTATCTCGAACACCGGACCAAATCGGCTGCACATTCTGCGGCCGCGGAATTGGCAGCGCTTGAGGTTCATCGCGCCGACCGCAAGGTCGGCAAGTGCTATGAAAACGTGCCCGTCAACGAATTGAGTGTTGGCGACACGGTTTTGGTCGGATCAGGTGTCCGCGTGCCCGCCGATGGCGCGCTGTTGGGATCCGAGGCGTTGACGGATCGCTCTTTCCTGACCGGTGAGAGCGATCCGGTCAGTCACAAGGAAAAGGATACGCTCTGCGCAGGCGAAATCAATCTGGGCGCACCATTTGAATTGAAGATCGAAGCCGTAGGTGCCGACACTCGGCTGCGCCGCATCGCCGAGCTGGTTGAGATGGCGGAAAACACCCGCAACAGTTACACCTCGCTTGCTGACAAGGCGGCAAGAATTTATGCTCCGGTCGTCCACATTCTGGCAGCCGCTTCATTTCTCGGCTGGTTTTTCGCCACCGGCGATTTCCGCCACTCGCTGAACATCGCGATTGCAGTATTGATCATCACTTGTCCATGTGCGCTGGGTCTTGCTGTGCCCGCCGTCTCCACGGCTGCGATAAGCCGCCTTTACCATATGGGCTTTCTGGTCAAATCCGGCACCGCTCTGGAACGCTTGGCCAATGTGTCATCCATCGTGCTCGACAAGACCGGCACCCTGACAGCGCCGGGTTTCACCTTTGATGTTGACGGGTTAACCGAGAAGCAAAGCGCTATCGCCAAGGGTCTCGCGCAGCATTCTTCACATCCTGTTTCCAATGCGCTGGTGCGGCACCTGCCAGGTATCGAACCGACCGAACTGAAGGGCGTCGTGGAAGTGCCCGGCTGCGGCATCAAGGGCAAATGGCAAGGTCTGGGCGTCGCGCTCGGCCGCGGTTCCTGGCTCGGAAAACCGGGCCGCGAACTCACACTCAAAATCGGCAATGACAGCATTGCACTTCCTTTTGCGGAAAAACTCCTGCCGGGAGCGGAAGAAATGGTGCGCGGCCTTGCCAACAAAGGATTGGAGCCGGAAATTCTGTCGGGCGACAACGCGCGCAAAACCGCAAGGCTGGCCCAGGAGCTTGGTATCGCACACTGGCACAGCAATGCATCGCCGGAAGAAAAAGCGCGCCTTGTCAAAGAGTTTTCAATGTTACGCGGAACGTGCATGGTAGGTGACGGCATCAATGACACAGCAGCCCTTGCCTTCGCCGATGTTTCCATCGCGCCAGGCAATGCGCTCGATGCAACACGCAATGCCGCCGACATCGTCATGATCGGCGACTCGCTGAAAGATGTACCGACATTGGTATCTGTCGCCCGCAAAAGCGTTCAGCTATCCAAGGAAAATTTTGGCATCGCGATTGTCTACAACATCATTGCTGTCCCGGTCGCCATGGCGGGGTTTGCAACGCCCTTGCTAGCAGCGCTTGCCATGTCCACATCTTCCACTACGGTGCTTTTGAACGCGATGCGCGTAAGGCTCTGATATGAACGTCCTGGTTTTTTTGATCCCAGTTTCTCTTTGTCTCGGCTTTTTGGGGCTTTTGGCCTTTTTATGGACCATTCGCGCGCAGCAATATGATGATCCGGTTGGTCAGGCATCGCGCATATTGCTGGATGATGGGCCCGAGAACGATAAGCACTAGGTAAAATATCGCGCACCGACGGTGACGAATAGCTACCTCCAGCACCATGTTCGGTGTACAGAATTCGGCCATGGCGAAGAAAACCGGTTGCCCTTCATGAATCAACTCCCAAAACCCTGCATCATTTGTGTGGCGATCACGGGCTCGGTACCGACCAAAGCGGACAATCCGGCCGTACCGATTTCGATTGATGAGCAGCTGGAATCAACACAAGCGGCCTTTGAGGCGGGTGCCACGATTGTGCACGCACATGTTCGCAATGATGATCAAACCCCCACGTCCGACCCCGAAAAGTTCGCTCGGCTCAAGGAAGGACTGCAGAAACACTGCCCCGGCATGATCATCCAGTTTTCGACCGGCGGTCGTTCTGGCTCGGGCAGCGCGCGCGGTGGGATGTTGCCGTTGCGCCCCGACATGGCGTCGCTGTCTGTCGGATCCAACAATTTCCCGACGCGTGTTTATGAAAACCCGCCGAACCTGGTCGATTGGCTGGCCGGCGAAATGCGCGAACATGACGTCAAACCGGAGATTGAAGCCTTTGATCTTTCCCACATTCATCAGGCGGTGAAGATGTGGCGCAACGGCAAGATAACCGGTGCGCCCTATGTCCAGTTTGTGATGGGCGTCAAAAACGCAATGCCAGTCGATGAGCCGACATTCCATTTCTACGTGGAGACCGTCAAACGCTTGACACCGGACAGCCAATGGTGCGCGGCCGGCATTGGCCCGGGACAGCTGAAACTCAATGAATGGAGCATCAAAGCGGGCGGGCATGCGCGAACCGGTCTTGAGGACAATGTGCGGCTCGACAGGCAAACGCTGGCACCGTCCAATGCCGCGTTGGTTGAGCGGGCGGTGGCGCTTTGTGAGAAATTTGAACGCCCCGTCGCAACCTGGCAGCAAGCCCGTGACTTGCTGGGCCTACGACAAAACTTGTAGCGGCGGCCCCAACCGGACCGGGCGCCTGAACTATTCGTACCCCAATACTGCGCAAATGGCATAAAACGACCTATGTGATAAGTCTCGCAACCGTCGCAGGATTTGGGAGGATTTCGCAAATGGTTCAGCGCCCATGGACAGCGTTTTATGCGCCCGGTGTTCGTTAGAAAATAGAGGAACCGGCCTACCGCAATCTTGGTGCGCCGGATCAGACTAACATAGAACTTTCGGAACTGTCGAAAATCTTCGATCATCTGGAGAATTGGGAGGCTTCGCTTCGGTCTGATCCGAAGGTGGTCGAGGCGCTCAAAGCATTGGACAACAAGAGCGCAGACGATGGCTCCAGGGCAGCTAAAGAGCCTGCACATAAGCGGGCATCAATTAAGAGGCTTGATCCATGAGCCTCCTGACAGATCAATTCACATCTCAGTCGTCCAGAGGACCGATTGAAGCTGGGCCAAAAGCGGCAAAGCGGCCTTCCCACCTCACCACGCGCGATTGCCCGCGTGTGACCGTCCGGTTTTCTCGTGATGATTATGAGACGCTGCAGGAACTGGCCGATGGCGCGTCCCTGGCGGTTTACTTGCGCGCTGTGGCGTTGAACAGAGACCTGCCGCGCAAGAAGCGACGGTCGGCTTCGACCATTCAAGATCGGGCTGCAGCCGCTCAGCTCTTGGGCCTGCTCGGCCAAACGCGCATAGCCAACAATCTGAACCAACTCGCCTATCAGGCCAATATCGGTGCGCTCGTTATGGACGACACCGCGCTTTTCCAAATTGACGAGGCATACGAGCACATAAACACTATGCGCCAATTGCTTCTACGGGCACTTGGTCAAAAGGCATGATCCTGAAGGGTGACCTGCTCCCCTTAGATGTTCCCGATTTTGGGTTAGCCTGTTCCTCAACGAAGGAGACAGGCAATGAACCGATCACGGTTCTCGGAAGAGCAGATCATCGGCATCTTGAAGGAGCACCAGGCCGGGATGTCGGCGGGTGATCTATGCCGCAAGCACGGCATCAGCGATGCAACGTTCTACACCTGGCGCAAGAAGTTTGGCGGCATGCGCTGCACGACAAGCAATTGCGAAGCAAATGCTGAGAGTGGAAGTGTCGGAGGCCAAGCGGCTGAAAGCACTTGAGGAAGAAAACGCGAAGCTGAAGAAGCTTCTGGCGGAGCAGATGATGGATGTTGCCACGCT
>JBCBMZ010000009.1:0-130468 GCA_039822005.1 Pseudomonadota bacterium
GCTTCATCGTCACTTGCAGCTTCAGCATCAGCGGCGGTGTCAACTTCCGGCTCTTCTTCATCAGCAACGACCGTGTCCTCGACAAAACCGTTGCCGCTACCTGCGCCATTGGAAAAGCCGCCCGACAACGGCTCATCTTGAGCCAATGCCAAACCTGAAACTGAAAAAACAAAAATAGAAAAGAAAAACGCCGACCAAAAACGCCGCATAACCGCCCCCGATTAAGCCCCAACTCACTCAAACGTAAACACGCTCTGATTGTAGAGGCAAGGCAGCACAGCGCTTAAATCTCAGACATTTTGATTTGATGACATCTTCGAATTATTGGGATGCAACCGAGGGACAGTTTTTTTGGCAAAAGCTGCGATATCTACGCCCAATTGGACGATCCTTCCGCAAAGCTCAAACACCGAGGTTACGTACATTTGGTGGATATCGACGTGGTCCGGATAGGAAAATGGAAACCAAAGGCATATGTCCGCTCCCATGAGGCAAACTTAATCAGTCCGAACGGCAACTTAGGGCGGGAAGCTGACCTTCGCCGCAAGCGCAAAGCCAAAGGTTCAGGCCGTAGAAAGCCGACATTGAGTTTGAGTGCTCACTGGCAGTGTCGCTTCACCGCGGGCCCAACTCTTTGAGAAAGGTAGCCTATGATCCGCCCACACATTCGGTGGGAATATAAAATCATACTAGAAGGCCATTTTTTCAGTAGACAGCAGATCGGAGATCCCCGAGGCTACATTCGGTTACAAATCAAACGATGAACACGACGGCTGCGTAAGATAGGGTGCTTGATTTAAACTATATTGGAATACCGAGCAGAATTTTTTCTGCTGTCAACCCCCTCATTCCCGAGGATCGTCGCCAACGATTCAAAGAGACGCTAAACCAGTACAATCCGTTTCAACGGATTCGTGCGAACCACGTCTTGATACGTGGTGTTCGGTTAGCTTGGACCGACGCCATGAGGGAGGTTCAAAAAGATGTGAGCGCCCGTCTTAATCACGGTGCTTTGCAGAATTCTGACGATTTGGCCCGCTTCCAGGCGCTGATCGACCACCTAGTCGCTAAAGTAGCAACCAATGCTGCTGATCGTGACCCAAAGGTGACGCTTGCGCAGTACGATTGTTTAGACCCCTACGCAGTAGTTGTTCTGGAAAAACTGCCAGAACATTTACGCCATAACGAATACGCAACACCAGATGACGCATCGCGGACGCGGTTTCTTGATACTTTGCTGGCTTTGACCGGTTGGGCACTGACTGAAATCCCCCAAGTCTATCAACAAGTAGGGAAGCGAACCTTTCAAAAGGCCAATGGGGTGGTGCGCGGCTTTGAACAATTATTATTGGATGCCTTCAGCCTTCGGATGAGCAATCAAAGCGACCGGTCTTTGGCTCTGAGTTTCCAAACTTCACAACAAGACATTGCGCAAGAATACCTTGGATTGATCCTGGCAGAGGTCAAGGATCTTCGATCCAACGTGAGGGAAGACATCGTTGTTGCAGTGGCTGATCCGTTTCGAGAAATGGGAGACCGTATCGATCGCCTGTTTCGATTGTTTGTGGATGAAAACAAATTGTCGAGCGACATGAGCATTGCACCGGATTTTGGGTGCTTTGTTCAGTCATTCCACCGCGAAGAGCTACGTGCGCATGAAGCTACCGGGTTGGAGACGCTTCATTACCAGAGACGGTATGACGATTTGCTAGGCCGCAGCCAGGTTTTGGAAGACCTGTTGGACAACTTCCTTGACGGCGTGGTCGATAAAACGACTGAGAATCTGTTCCGCTGGACCCTAATCTACGGAGACGCGGGGACTGGTAAGAACCGGCTTGCTCTCGACTTATTGCTAAAAGCCGAAGAGTTATACCGAAAAGCCTTTGACGGTGTTGAACCGGAGTTCTTTGGTTTTATAGATCGGGAACATTCGTGTGATGACGACGGAATCCGTTTGGACACGATAGCGCACTGGATGCCCGGATCGCCATCCATACTAGTGATCGACTATGCCGGGTCGTTACCGAAAATCACTAGGGCGATCTCAGAACTGGATGCGTGTGCCCGGCGTAGCAAGCAGCCTATCCGCCTTATTCTACTGGACCGAAAAACAACTGGCTCATTGAGTGACCTAACACTGCAGACAGATGCAACGCAGACGCATGTCACGACTCGGTTTGAGACGTCTGTTCAAGCCTATCATAGCAATGCGGGTATCCGGCTGGACGGGTTGCGCCGTGAGGATGCTATCGCGTTGATCCGAAACCGCCTTGGAGTTCGAAGCGAGGATTTTTCCGATTCATATTTGATGGCGCGCCTCGAGAGCATTCGCCCGGATAGCGACATAACCGAGGATCGGCGGTACACTTTCCGCCCACTTTTTGCAGCAATGGTTGGCGAGTTTCTAAGTGCACGGAGCTTAGCAGATGATGCGCAGGATGATGAAGAGCTAAAGGTCCTCGACGACTGCGAAAAAATTCTGGACCAAATCATCATTCGTGAACGTTTGCACTTCTGGAAAAGACGAGCGGAAGAGTTGTGCGCCGTTGAACGCGATGTGGAGGCGCTCTTAGAGCGTCATGAAAACCTATTGGCTATGTCTACTTTTTGTCGGGGGCTGCCATTGACGTCTGCACAGGCGTTGTCTTCCAATGGCTCGACGCCGTTGCCATCTAATGATTTCGAAACGTCTTTGTTCGATGTCATGGCTACAGGTATGCGCCGCAGCAGGGAGCGTGGCTCTCCGCGGGCGATGGGTACGCGTCGATTGGGTTTTGTTGAGCCCGATCTCATCGGGGAGTGGTTTGTTCTATCCCTGCTAAGTTTTCCAGATCCTGACGGCCAAGACCGCCATCTGTCACAAGGACGTCGCTTGCTGGACCCGCAGGAATTCATAGATCTTTGCTGGGATGAAGGCGATGATCGCCTCGTTCAATTCGTGCTGCGATGCTATCAAAACCATCCGGATCGGGTGCAAGAACTTGATTATCTTCTGCCCAGTCCTGGCAAGCATATCGCAAAGGCTGTGTCACTCATACGCAGCATCTTTGATGAGTTGCGTGTCGAATTCGACGCTGCATGCAAAGATGAGCAAGGGCTCCCACAGGTCGGACTTGAACAACCATCGATTGCTGAATGGGCATCCCGGTTGTTCGACATCTTGAGGGAGCACATAAAGGGTCAGGACCTGACTAATGTAGCCGAAGATTTGCTTGTGATCACGGCCCATCATGTCCATTTCTCAACATGGCTTAGTTCGAAACAGGTGCGTGCGCGTGCGACAGGGGGGAGAGTTTCGACAACTGCCGGGTCGGTACATCGGCGCAAGCGCTCAATCTTGGAGCGAAGTAAGAAAATCATCAAAGTCAGGCTGGGACGTCGCGCATTGTTACAAGGCGATAACGCTGAAAGCGAAGCAAGTAGTGCATTCTTTGCTGCCGCCGAAGCCAGCGTTCTGGAAGATGCCAACGACGGTACGCGGCGCGTAAAAAATAGCATCATTGCGGACGTGGCCGATCCAATTTCGACGTTCCAAGATAAGGCACAGCGCAGTTTTAGCTCGCGATCTCCGGCTGCGCAGTTGCGTGCCTCACTTGTCGGGCAAACACGTCAGTTGCCGGAAAACAGCGTCGCCGTTCTTGCGGCTAAGTTGATGAAAGATGCCGCCGCCTTCTTTCGGCAATTGGCAGATGACAACGATGAGCTGCGAGAGCAAATGGTCGAAAATGCCACGGTTTACGATCAAGTGTCGGATCTTGTTCGCACCGACCCGACCGGAGCGCTTTCTGGCGACGATGGAACTTCTGCCAGCCATGTCAGTCTTGCGTCAAAACTTCTGGAAGATGCAGCGAATTTTTTCGATGCACTAGGAGAGGCTAACGAACCCCTTGCTGAGCAGATGGCAGAGAATGCCATGGTTTTCCGACAAATGGCGCAGGTCCTTACAAAGGATCCGTTTGAGGTGTTGGGATGAATCAGAGCTCTTCTTATGTAAGCTTGGCCGAGATGTTGAACTGGGCAGAGTCTGCTGTGGGCGCAGATTGGAGCAACCCAGATGATCCTGGCCCTGCAGTGCTGCCACGGCTTCTGGCGCTCATTGACATTGCGGTTATGGCTGAAGAGGCCGATGGTGCTAACGCGACGGAGCCTATCGTTTCGTTGCCTTTCGCGGCGCCAATTTCGTGGTCTGATTTTGACCACGACATCCAAATTGCTGCGGTCAAGCTTGCGATCAGACGGACCCGTTCCATTGTGATTCAGGTGCGAGAACAGGTTCAGGCCGAAGCTAATGTCGGCAAAGACGCACTGCTGGACGCCATGCAGCAGGCTTCCGATAATTCTGTGCCGCTAATTAAAGGTTTGTTGGAGGATCATGCTGTTGTCGAAGCAGACAAAGACAACAAACTCATTGGCCTTCTTGGGAATGCCTACGGTACATTGGCTTGGGGTTACGGTCTGTTTGACCTGCCGCGTTGTCGAGACTTATTCGACTTAATGATCTCGCTCGAAGCCGAGCACCCAAACGTGCCGGGCTTGTGCAATGGGGTGACATTCGCGTTGTTGCCACTGATGCCAGATGAAGATTCAGATCAAGACGACCGTGCGATGGTGCAGGAGCAGATTGGAGCTTTTCTTGGTCTCTTTGACAGATCGTCGGGAGACGACGATTCCACCTGGCAGGTAGATTCAGCTGGGTGCTTGGCCGCACTGACACAACACATGCCGGACGATGAGGCGCTGCAAGCGGCTCTGAAGGCTTCGAGGCGTCTCATGCTCTGGTCCGCCTCAGCATGGAACGAAACAAACACGGCGTTCTCCGTGCAACATATATTTGATTCGCTCTCTAGAGCGAGATCAACGGATGAGGTTGTCGTCGACGCCCGCATGCAAGAGGTTCTTGAAGTTTATTGTTCTAAGGCCCCTACCGAACTGCGACATAAACTGATCAATACGATTGCGCGTTTACTCACCTCAACTGGTACCGCCGATCCCGTTCGCGACCTGTTGGTGGCCGAACTCTGCGAATTCTTGGAAACAGTCCAAGACGTTGAGCTGATTGAAAGTGCTGTACCCGACCTCGCGGTTAACGGGGGGCGAAGCAGTGCAAGGGGGATTAGGCTGCTTTGGTCTGCGGTCCGGAAGGCTAGAAACCCCCTAGTCCAGAAATTTTGGCTCTCTGGACTCGCAAACTGTCCTCCAGAGACTTTCGAGCGCGAAACTGCGGATGAGCATTTACGCCACTTGCGTGAGATTAGGGCCGTTCCAAATGACCTGGTTGTGTCGCTATGGACTGGTGCTCTGTTATCGGTTGGTATTGCATTGGTGGCACGTAACGAGGCGCAACCGCTGCGTGAAATAATCTCAGAGTTGGCCGGTGACCCGTCTTGTCCGATGGATCATTGGCTTGATGCAGCTGGAATCGCCGTACTAGGTGCTGGCAGAGAAGCTCCAGACTGGCTGGAGCAGCTTCTTGGGCTCACCGAAGTTGCCGCAAAAGAACCAGTCAACCCCATGCTGCGCGCAGGATTATCCTACTTTCTGTCGGCGGCTTTGACGGAGAGCAAATCCATCTCTGGCACAGACTTCGGAGCTCAGCTGGATTTATTGGAACGCGTGACAATGATCGTCACGCCAAACGACTAGGAGCACCGCCTGATGAGTGCCAAAGAACAGTACATTCTCGATGAACGTCTGGCGAATGCGATCTTTTATCATTGGCAGGATGATGAAGAGGATGACCAAGAGACCAGTATGGGTATCTTTAAAAAGCTGATGGCAATCGAAAAACGTTCGCGAGGCACGGCGGCCCCATTTCTGCACAGACTTTATGGTTTTATCCATCAAAAGTATGAGGATGCTCGGGAAGAACTCGAGGCACACAATGGTTTCTTGGCAACCTTGCCCAAACCTAACACAGAGCCAAAGAAAGAGCGTCGTCACAGCAGAGCGGTTGCGCGGGATCAGACTGGTGAGGACGCATTTGATGCGACAGCTATTTCACGGGTCACTGAGTTGGGAGAGTTCGAAGATTGGATTTTGGACCCAATCTCTCCGGGAGAGTGGCAGTCGCTTGGGAAAGAAGAAGAGGCTTACTTGCGCGCGGTGAGCGTTAACTATCTTAGCAAAGTCCATGCAGAAATTGAAGGAGCCCGCTGGTGCAGACCAAGTTTTTACAAGAACCTTACGTTTGTTGAGGTGCAATTGAGCTTCAATCGCGGCCCTGTAATTGCTTCAATGTATGTATCAGACACTGAAACTGGTGCGTTCGATGGTTCTTCACCGATTGTCCACGAGTTGAATGGAAATAACCTTCTGATATTGAATGATAATACTGTTTTAGACTACCTGCGTTTCTTCTGTTTGGCTGTCGATGGAGATGAGGGCACGTTCAGGATTGTTATAGATGGGCCGGAGATACCAGGCTGGGACCAATTGGACGGGGATACTCGCAAGTTAGTCTCGGGTAATGCCATCGCATTGAATGTCCAGCCCGACCCTGAGGATGCCGGCTCTTTCCGTATGTCGGCTTGTGTCAGATACAGTCACGCACTCTTCAAAACTGACTTCCGGGTTAGCGAAAATGGGATGGTAGAAATGGTGGATGATGTGGACTTGGTAGAAAAGCTCAAATTCTCGCGGGAGGCATTTGATTCGCAAGGTTTGCGGACTGTGACCCATGTGGAGAGCTGAGCTAGCCTAATTGCCTGCAGGTTAGTAATTATGGGCACACCTGTGTCAAAAACGTTTGTATCTGGCCGAGCATACCGGCTCGCTTAGGATCAGTCGTTTAGCAAGGAAAAAGACCCCCGGCAGAACCTTTGTGGTTTTGGCAGGTTTATTCCTCGTTAGACAAGGGGCATCCGCCACCATCTATCAATGTCTGCTTCCCGAAAGCTGTGATGCAGCATTGAAGCGCACTCTCGGCGGCGGCTTTGGGCCGGCTTTGACGCCGGCCCAAGACTTCTAGATTTCCACGCTCTCAGAAATCGACAAAGCATCTTCCAAATCGACACCCAAGTACCTGACGGTGCTGTCCATCTTGGTATGCCCAAGTAGCAGTTGGACAGCACGGAGGTTGCCGGTCTTCTTGTAAATCTGAGCCACTTTGGTTCGTCGCATAGAATGGGTACCGTATGCACTTGGTTCGAGACCAATAGATTTCACCCAGTCTTTCAGCATTCGCGCATACTGGCGTGTCGAGATATGTGGACGATCATGGAACCGACCAGGCCACAGATAGTCGTGGCCAGACATCAATGGATGACCAATCCATTCGATCAAAGATTTTCGTGTCCCTTCAGTGATTTCAAATCTTACTGGTGTTTGGGTCTTGCTTTGCAGAATTGAGACGCGTTCTTTAATGGCGCTTGATGCAAATACATCCGCTACCTTCAATTTGACGAGATCACAGCCACGAAGCTTGCTATCGACTGCCGTATTGAACAAAGCTAAATCGCGGATCGCTCCGGCGATCTCTAGACGCACTCGAATTGCCCAAACATGTTGTGGCAACAAAGGTCGCTTCTGGCCGATAATTCGCCCATGGTTCCAGGCTCGTTTTGATGGGATCACCATCGGAAGGTTGGAAGCAGACATGCGCTTTCTCCTCAACCATTCCCTCCATCCGCAGCACTCAGACATTGAGCTGCACAATGATCCTTTGTAACGAAGTGATTGGCAACTTTGGCTTGGAGCCCAAGGTGGTCATTGATTTGCGATCGTGGGGCCGACAGTTCGGCCCCAGAGTGACTTCTCCGCGTTACACGGAATCGGTCTAAGGGTTTTCTCGCACCACGGAAGTTGAGACGAGCTCGGCCGCTCCAGACCTTACTGCTCAAAAGCTGCCAGCATCTGGTTTCGTAGGCGTGCAACGTCGTCGTCCACGCTTGCAGCTGGATCACACACAAAGCTTTGCAAAACATCCAAACGGATTGTGCCGCTGCTAGGCAAGTATGCTCCATGCGGTAGCAAATGATCACTGTTGCTGATCACGATAGGCGTTATCTTGCGCCCGGTTTCGCGGGCGACAAGGACGGCTCCGGCTTTGAACGCGCCGAGTGAGTGTGTTTTCATCCTCGACCCTTCCGGAAACAACACCACAGAACGGCGAGGATGCATAACTTGGACTGCTTTGGTCAGTGTTTGCAAAGCAACAGATCCTGAGCCTCGGTTGATGGGAACAAGGCCAGCACTCTCAAAGCCGGTGCGCAGCAGTTTGTTGTTCCAGAACTCCGCCTTCGCCGCAAAGGTGATCCATTTGTCAGTGGGCAAGGCATCCATCAAGGCAAAGCCATCAAGGTGGCTGCGGTGATTGATGACAATCATACTATCCCTATCAGTGGCAAGCGCTTCTTTGTCCTGCGTAGTCATGATAGCGCGAATGCTCAGAAGCCACAAAAGATGTGAACAAGCCTGTTTCACCAAGCGCCAATACCACCCCTTAAATCCTTTGCGCCGACCACAGATCAGCGGGGCAAATGCGACAAAGATGAAATAGAACAGACCAAAAACAATGAGTGCAACGCGTTTAGCGAGGCGCACAGACCAAGGACCAATAGGTCGCAAATCTCTGCTTTCGTTGTTGGATGAAGTGGGCATGGCGTCCTGTAGTAAAGCCGGTGGTGGGCGTGGAGCCACGAATAAAATTACGACATGCTCGGCTGTCCATTGAAATTTGCAGCTTGCGCATAACGTCCTTACAGTAGGCGTTCATTCGTTGCTACATCGAATGTCAGCACCGAGCCCAAAGTGCCGGTTGCCGCGCCACACACCAACGTCTGCTCTTCAGAGTGCGGCCAAAAACGTGACAAAACCAAAGACAGTTTCGCCAAGGGTTTGTGGCACAAAAGTTTTCAACGATTTCGGTGCAGGTCGTCAACGTGACACAAACGACCGTTTTATATACTACCCGCAATGCCAAACTTGTCTCTGGGTTGAGATGAGACGGCGCATCGCAGGTTGAGCAAAGCCAACGAGTCGTGCTACCGTCATCCTTAAAGACAAAACTGAAACTGCTCCGTTACACGAGGCGCGTTGAGCGGCTGCATTGCATGCGCTGCGTGGTTCTACAAAATGGAATACTTTGCGAATTTCGCTGACGAAGTGTTTTTTTTACTGCTAGTCGTTGTATTGATTTTGTCCTTGGTTGACTGGCTAATAGGCGAACAAGGAAGGCAAATCATACGTGATCGCGTAGGGCTGTTTGGCATATGGCTTGAAAATCATTCTTATTGGGTATTGATGGATGGTGCTATGCAAAGCCTCTATTTCAGATTGAATTCATTCTTCTCTGGCCATTTTTTCAGCTTCCGTCCATGGTTTGCCATATCTGTACCACTTCTAGGTTCATCAATTCTCTGGATGACAATCGTGTTTGTGATTTTCCCACAGAGTTTCACTCGCGAATATGACGCGGGAAGTCAGAGCTTCATGGTTGACTACGTCATCACACCTGGTGACTTGTTGGATAACTATATCAGAATATCGGGTATGCTCTTTGTGATTTACCTTCTCAACTTTGCCGTGGTGAGATTTGCATTGCGCAAGCTTCAAGCTTCTGACCAATATTATTGGAAGGCCTTTTACTTTCTCCTATCTCTTTCACCAATTGTAATTAGTATTTATACCTTCATACTTGTTGTTGGAGGAATTTTGCTTGCAAGCATATTCATTTCCCATCCGAAATTTGGACACCTTTTGGAGATTAACGCATTCCCACTCTTGATCTCAGTTAATATATTTTCAGTAGTAATTTTATTTTCTTCTTTTGGCCTTCTATTTGCAAAATTCACTCGCTTCGCTCTTGTGCCCTTCCTGACGGTAGTGTCGATGCGTTTTCTGGAAAGCGAGAAGGGCGTATTTACAAATATTTGAATATTTATTGCTGCAATAATAAAGCTCTTGCAGCAGTACATTAAGGTCTATGGGTAAAGCCCCTCGAACGGCCTTCCTTGACTTGTGGCAGATGGTTGTAGCCTAGGGCGTCTTGTCACTTAGCGATTACCGCGGATCATGCTTCACCACAGGTTGAGTGCTGAACTTCGGACACAAACGACCGTTTTTGCCCGACCCTCAAAGCGGCAGTCGGCGCAGCTGCAGCGAAGGTCGGCTAAGTCCGCTTAGCGGACCTAGGCTGTCACACCCTGTTGGTTGTGTTTGCGCTTGATGAAGTCCTTTGCGGTCTCCACGGCAACGGCGGCATCGCGGCAATAGGCATCGGCGCCGATCGCCTTGCCGAATTCCTCGTTCAGCGGCGCGCCGCCAACCAGCACGATGTAGTCATCGCGGATGCCTTTTTCAGTCATCGTGTCAATGACAACCTTCATGTAGGGCATTGTGGTTGTCAAAAGGGCGGACATGCCCAGAATATCTGGCTGTTCTTTTTCAAGCGCTTCAAGGTATTCTTCGACGGGCGTGTTGATGCCCAGATCGACAACGTCAAAGCCGGCACCTTCCATCATCATACCGACCAGGTTCTTGCCGATATCGTGAATGTCGCCCTTGACGGTTCCGACAACCATTTTTCCCAGTTTGGGTGCACCGGTTTCCACCAGCAACGGTCGCAGGATGGACATGCCTGCCTTCATGGCGTTGGCGCTCAACAACACCTCCGGGACAAACAAAATGCCATCACGGAAATCCTCGCCCACGATGCGCATGCCTTCGACCAAGGCCTTGGTCAGCACATCGTATGGCGTCCAGCCCCGATCCAGCAGGATCTGTGTGGCTTCGGCGATTTCTTCCTTCAATCCGTCATAAAGGTCGTCATGCATTTGCAGCACGAGTTCGTCATCAGACAGTTCTGAGAGAACGATATCTTCTTCGTCAGCCATGAATGTCTCCCAACAGGCTTATCCTTCAATGTTATAGTCAGGCGTCTGTCCGTTCCTGCACGTTTTGCGCGACGTGTGGTGCGCGGATAGCGACAGATATCGGTTAGACTAAGTTCATAAAGAAATAAAGATGTCTTTATGTGATTAGCCGAGTCGCGCCTCCGCCACTGTTTGACGCATTCGCGCGGGTGGATTGTCGTTACCCGTCGCACATATCTGTTACCAAGTTATATTGCGCGAGATGATGCAAATGGATCAGGATGCCATGGCGACCGGACAGACGGGTCAAAGCGAGGGTGGTGCGCGCCGTGGGCGGCGCGGACGGAGTGATTCAAGTGGTGCAGCTGCGCGCCGTGCGGCTCGAACGGGTGGTGGGCCGGCCCCTAGCCTGACGTACATCAAGCGGAAAATCCCTCTTTACGAAGTCCTTGATGAAGAAGGATTGGTCACCATCGAGGCCAATGCCGACCGCGTGCTTGAAGAAATCGGCATCGAGTTTCGTGAAGACACCGAAGCACTTGACCTTTGGACAGAGGCAGGTGCCGACGTGCGCGGCGAGCGTGTGCATTTTCCAAGGGGTCTCTGCCGCGAGCTACTCAAAACAGCACCGTCGGTTTTTACCCAACATGCGCGAAATCCTGAACGCTCGGTTCAGATCGGTGGTGATGCGACGGTGTTTGCGCCCGTTTACGGCCCGCCATTTGTCCGCGATCTCAACGGCGAGCGCCGCTACGCAACGATCGAAGATTTTCAGAATTTTGTGAAGCTCGCCTACATGGCCCCATCCATGCATCATTCGGGCGGTACAGTTTGCGAGCCGGTCGACATACCGGTAAACAAGCGCCATCTCGACATGACCTATGCGCATATGCGCTATTCTGACAAACCCTATATGGGGTCGGTCACCGCGCCCGAGCGCGCCGAAGACACGGTTGCCATGAGCAAGCTTTTGTTTGGTGACGATTTTGTGGACAATAATTGTTGTGTGATCAATCTGATCAACGCAAATTCTCCCATGGTCTTTGACGGCACAATGCTGGGGGCCGCCAAAGTCTATGCGCGTCACAACCAGGCTTGCATCGTTTCTCCTTTTATTTTGGCCGGCGCGATGAGCCCGGTAACAGTCGCGGGGACGTTGACGCAGATTTTGGCCGAAGTGCTCGCGGGTGCCGCTTTTACCCAGCTGGTGAGACCCGGTGCGCCAGTCCTCTTTGGAACGTTCGCGGCCTCCATTTCCATGCAATCGGGCGCGCCGACGTTTGGAACGCCTGAGCCTTCTTTGGTTTCATATGGCGCGGGTCAATTAGCGCGTCGTTTGGGCCTGCCGTTCCGGACAGGCGGCTCTCTGTGCGGCTCTAAGCTTGCCGACGCGCAAGCCGCCCATGAGAGCGCTAACACGATCAATATGACGCTGATGGCGGGCACGAATTTTGCTTTGCATTCAGCAGGTTGGCTCGAGGGCGGTCTCGTTTCCAGCTACGACAAGTTCATGATCGATATCGACCAGCTCGGCATGATGCAGGCCATGGCCAATGGTGTTGATCTCTCAGAAAATGGGCAGGCGATGGACGCCATTTCGGAAGTGGGCCCCGGATCTCACTATCTGGGCTGTGCGCACACGCAAGCAAATTTCCAGTCTGCCTTTTACCGTTCATCGATTGCTGACAATAATTCATACGAGCAATGGTCGTTGGAAGGGGCCAAAACAGCGACAGAGCGGGCCAATGCGTTGGCGCGGTCTTGGCTGGAGAGTTATCAAGCACCTGACCTGGATCAGGGCATTGATGAAGCGTTGCAAGCTTTCATTGCAAAGAAGAAAGAAAGCATGCCTGACGCCTTCACTTGAAGTACTCCCGCCAAGGCCAGGGAGACAGGCTCCATGCGAAAGATGGCGCGCCTCATCCACGGTGAGGTTTGGCGCTCTCGTGATGACAGCTAGGAAGCGCGCTTTCTGCCACGACGCTCGCGTTTGGGCATATCGTCCTGATTGGCCGCAACCGCATTGACCATGGGTCCGACGGTTTCGCAGATCAATTCCCGGCTGGGCTTGCCGCGTGGGGTATGCTCATCCATCGCAACACGCATGGCGGAAAGATGCCCGCACGTTGTGCCGCAACAGCCGCCGATGATGGTAGCACCGGCGTCGATGGCCAGACGCACATAGTCACCCATTAATTCCGGCGTGCCTGAATAGACGATGTTTTCGCCCTGAAATTCGGGAATGCCGCAATTGCCTTTGACGACGATATTGGCGTCCGGTGCGCCTTCGCGCATGTCAATCAGGGACGACAAGATGTCTGGCGCTCCCACGCCGCAATTGGCACCCATCGCAACGGGCTTTTTGCTGACCGGTTCAAACACACTTGCGATGTCCTTGGGGTGAAGGCCCATCATGGTCTTGCCGGCGGTATCGAACGAAGCCGTGCACACATAGGGCATACCTTCAGCAATGGCCGCTTCGGACGCGGCCCGCATTTCATCAGGGGCGCTCATGGTCTCGATCCAGATGACATCGGCGGTGCCCGCTTTCAGGCCTGCGATTTGCTCCCGGAATGCGGCAACTGCATCTTCATAAGACAAGGCGCCGAGGGGAATGAGTAACTCGCCTGTGGGCCCGACGGAACCGGCTACGATCACTTTCCGATCAGCCTTCTCAGCAACCGCACGTGCAATCTCAGCAGCAGCCTTGTTCAGCTCATGGACGCGGTCGTGCGCCTCGTGCAATTTGAGGCGGTGTTTGGAACCGCCAAAGGAATTGGTGAGGATGATGTCAGCGCCTGCGTCCACAAAATCCTGATGCATTTTGATGATTTTTTCCGGCTGATCCGTGTTCCAAAGTTCTGGCGCATCGCCAGACTCCAAACCCATGGCAAAAAGGGTCGTGCCGGTTGCGCCATCGGCCAGAAGAACGCCCTTTTCGGCAATAAGCTCATCGATTGGATTTTGTGCAGACATGCTTTACCCCTTGGTTCACATAAGGATATAAGCAAGCCTTTATATCATGTCTAGTCAGATTGTGCTCAAGCCGGTCGGCGAATGACGCCATGCCAAGCATAATCGCGGTAGAGGCTATTGAGCGTGACGTCAGCATCGACGCTGCTGGCCGCCTCGATCATGACCGCTTCGAGCCTCTCTCGCGGCACAACGTGGAACTTGGCAAGCCAGGCGTGGAGGCCGTTTCTAAACCAACCGGGCAGGGCGGTCTGCTGGCCGAAGTCTACGATATGGAGTTCGCCACCGGGATTGAGTTGTGTCGTGGCATGGGTGATCGCCTCTTCCCAGACCGGTATCATGGAAACAGCATAGGAGATCAAAATCCGGTCAAATCCTGAAACGCCAAAAAGGGCCTGCGCGTCGAAATTGGTGGCGTCGGCTTGTGACAGCCTGACCCGATCTTCGATCTTGTGCTTGCGCATTTTTTCTTCTGCGCTCTTGAGCATCTCAGATGAAATGTCGAAGCCAAACAACTGTGTGTCTGGAAAATGCTTGGCTGCCACCGCCAAGTTGCGACCGGTGCCGCAACCAACCTCGAGGAAAATCTGATCCGGCGAGGGGGCCATGCTTTTTAAAGCACGGTCGCGACCGAGCAAATAATATTTGCGCGTCAGATCGTAAAAATGGCGCTGCGTCTTGTAAACACCGTCCATGAGTTGGGCGTGGTTGCCGGAGTTTGCTTCAGCCATACCTAGCCCTGAAATTTATAAAGGTGGAAACCGCCGTAAATGGCCGAACGGTCGTTGTTTTGTCCGGCCTTGCTGGATTCAGTGTCGTAATCCCACTGCGATAAGATGTTGTCTTCGACACGTCCGGGCAGGATGCAGTAGAGGCCGGCCGTACGATAGATCACGCGAGCCCCGGGTTTTGCTGTTCTAGTAATTTGCGCCCATAGATCATTGAGTTGCTGGTCCGTCATCCAGTCTTGCGCGTCCAACAGCACGTAACAATCCTTTGATTTTGCTGGTGCATGGGCCAGCAGATCAGTGACCGTGCGGTTCTGGATGGTTAAACGCTCAGAATTTGAACGAACCTTCTCAAAATTCTCGCGCATCAAATAAGGTGGGAGGGGTCCGTTGCCGGTTTCATCATAACCGCGGTGGAATGCAGCCCAGGCGTAGTAGTTTTCTGATATTGGAAAATCACACATCAGCCTGCGTGTTCGCTCGACCAGCACGGCATGCATGTCGCCATCAGCGGCGCCGGCCAGAGCCTCATATTGTTGCGGTGGAATACCCAGGCCGAACAATGATGCTCTGTTGGAGGCTAAAAATCGAACAAAGCGATGATTGAGGGCAGGGCGCACATAATCTTCGAAGAACTGCTTTTGCTCTTCAAGACTTTTACTCTGCATGAATTTTTTAAAATCCACACCCAGCCAGCCGCCAATACGATGGCCCCATCCAATGAACATGCCAAGAGCGCCGAACCGGTAGATGTTTTGCTCAAACATGTCGATCCGCCGACCCGTCAACCCTTTTCGTGCATTCCAATAATCGATGGTGTCCAGATCAAGGTGCGGCACGAGAAAGGTGTCGAAAAGTGCCGCGTTGCCTTTGACATTTGCGCGGCCGAAAAGCTGAAAAAACGCGTCATATTCCGGCAAATAACGGGGGGCCGCATATTTTAACCTGTTGAGTGCAATATGCGCCGGAGACAGATCGACCGCCTCAATGGATGCGGGAGATTGCGTCAAGTAGGACATGACATTGCAGCCGCCTGAAGCGATAGCCACAATGTGGTCGTCCTGTGTAATCTCAAGCGCTTCCATGTCGACCACGGGGTCTTCCCAAATCTGAGCATAAACGAGCCCAGTAAAGGTCTTGGCAAATGCCCGTTCGAGCACGCCTGTGATTGACCAGCGTCCGCTTTGCTGCACGGCCTGGTCGATTTGGGTTCGGGCATCACCAGCCCTCAACATGGTTTCACTCATAAATATATCGTCGCGGCGCGTGTTGTCGCCCGACCTTTCACTTTGGTATTTTTACTCTGCGGCTTGCGGAAGTGCTCTTGCCGCGCGCTTGTTGGCAACTTTGGCCTTTATTCTTGTTCGCTTTGCGCGTGAACGGGTAATTTCAGACCAATCAATCAGATGCAAGTTACCTTGCTGGTCCTCTGCGACGGCTGTGCAGCTTTCCACCCAGTCGCCAGTGTTTATGTAGCGGATGCCGTTACAGTCCTTGATGGTGGCGTGATGGATATGTCCGCAAACGACACCATCAACGCCCGTATTGACCGCTTCATTTGCCAGGACCTTTTCAAAATCACCGATAAAGTTGACGGCTTTCTTGACTTTAAGTTTGGCCCATTTGGAAAGTGACCAATACTGACCACCCCAAATCCTGCGAATCCGGTTGAACCAGTAGTTGAGCACAAGCGCTGCGTTGTATGCCCAATCGCCGACATGGGCGAGCCATTTCGCGTTCATGACCACCATATCAAACTGATCGCCATGGATGACCAGCAGCTTGGTGCCGTCCGCGGTTTCGTGAACCGCGCGATCCATGACTTCTATGCCCCCAAAATGAGTGCCCAGGAACTGGCGCATGACTTCATCATGGTTGCCGGGAATATAGATTATTTCGGCGCCCTTATGGGATTTGCGCAAAAGTTTCTGCACCACATCATTGTGCGACTGCGGCCAATACCAACCCTTGCGCAAACGCCATCCATCGAAAATGTCGCCGACAAGGTAGATTTTGTCCGCCTCGTGCTCACGCAAGAACGCCAGAAACATTTCCGCCTGAGACCCTCTCGTCCCCAAATGAATGTCGGAGATGAAAAGTGTGCGGTATGTTTGCGTTTCGGTCATAGCACCGGCTTCCTTTGGCGGTGCATCAACAGATTCAGATGTCATTGGTGTGACATATCGCGTTAATCAATCGGCTCAAGCTTTACACAGCAACGTGGACATTAACCTTGTTGGAATTACGACGTCACGTGTTCTTTAGATATTTATTCTAAGAAGTGTCAGTTTGCGGGAGATATGATGTGACCGACAATGATACAGAGATGAGTTTGCAAAACGGTCATGACGAGGCCCATCCCGATATGGAGCCTATCGTCAGTCCACGTACCAAGCTGGCAGAAATGCGCGCTGATCCCGATGCGATCGCACATGCTTTTGAGACCGGTGAATATCCCTACAAGTCGCCGATGAAGCGCGAAGTCTATGAGCGCCACAAAACCGAATTGCAAGTTGAGCTGTTGAAGGCCCAAGGTTGGGTCAAGCAATCCGGGCAGAAGATCGTCATTATCTTTGAAGGGCGCGATGCTGCCGGCAAAGGTGGGACCATCAAGCGTTTTATGGAGCACCTCAACCCGCGGGGCGCCCATGTGGTTGCGCTTGAAAAGCCGACCGAGCGCGAACGGACGCAATGGTATTTTCAGCGTTACGTTCAGCATTTGCCGGCCGCAGGCGAAATCATCCTGTTTGACCGCTCTTGGTACAATCGTGCGGGCGTGGAGCGGGTCATGGGTTTTTGCACACCCAATGAATATTTGGAATTTATGCGCCAGACACCGGATTTTGAGCGTATGTTGGTGCGCTCGGGGGTCCGTCTTTTCAAATTTTGGTTCTCGGTCACGCAAGATGAGCAGCGCCGACGGTTCCAAGAACGTGAAACCGATCCGCTCAAACAGTGGAAATTATCGCCCATCGACAAGGCATCGCTAGATAAGTGGGATGATTATACCGAGGCGAAAGAGGCGATGTTTTTTTATACCGACACAGCCGATGCGCCTTGGACAATTGTGAAGTCAAACGATAAACGACGCGCGAGAGTTAACGCGATGCAGCACCTTTTGTCAGTGCTGCCCTACCCCAACAAGGATCCGAAGATTGTCAAAGGGCCCGACCCGCTGATTGTGGGCCACTCAAGTCAGGTCATTGGGCGTTCCGACCATATTTTGGGCGCGACAATTCATCCGGATATGAAGCGAAGCGACGAGTAACCTGAGATCAGGCGTCGTCTTCCCACTTCACATCATAGTGGGAGCCGTCACAGAAGGGTTTGTTCTTGGACGCCCCACAGCGGCAGAGGGAATATTTCGCCTTGCTGTGGCCAGCACCGTTGAACTCGGCTTCGAGTGCAACATTCTTCACCTGGTACGGCCCATTTTTCTCGATGCGGATTTCGACATCGCCGGTCGTCAAGTGCTGTTCAGGTTGTTCTGCAATTGATACCCGCAAAGCGCCTGAAGGGCATGCCGCCATGACATCCATGATTGCACCCAATGTTCCATTTTCGGGTTGGATCCATGGCTTCTGCTTGGGATTGAACACATCCAGCGCGCGGGCCTGGCATTCCGCGGCATGGGTGCACAGCACCGGCGTGTAGCTAATGGTGACATCGACGCCTTCGACGTCGCCCCTATAAGTGATGGCCCGGTTTCGGATTTTGCTGTGATCCGGCTCACTGGAAAAGCCGATGGCATTATGGGTTCCATCGCAAAAGGGCTTGTTCTTGGAGGCACCACAGCGGCACAGGGCGGCGACGGGTTTTGTTTCGATATCATCTCCTTGCGCGTCGATGATCTTGGGCGGGTTCTCGACGACAATTGGTCCGTTTTCGCGCTCGGTAATTTTCGAATAGTTGGCCATGTCTCGCCCTCCTCGTTTCAGCGCTAAGCTGGCTCTTTCGCCCGGTTTGTCAACCAAACCCAGAAGCTAAGCAAGATGGCCGTTCCCGATATAAATGTCATCACGGTGCCGGGGAAGAACATCACATAACCAGGAAGGTCAACAAACAACAGATAGCCGAGGTCTGCCAAGCCACCAACCATGCCCGTTACCCAAATGGCTGTAAGATTGCCGCGCCAAATAAATATCCCGCCAATAATTGTCGCGACGCCGAACCACAAAAGGTTCCAGCCGTGCTGATTGAGTATGCCGCCCACGGCTGGATGGTATTCGTTGACGAGTTCTTCTGCCGCGACGCCATCTGCGATCGCTTGAAAACCCGCTGTCGCGTCACCTGATAGCACGATTACACCGGCCAGAGTATGGACAAGGCCCCAAATAACCCAAAGTATCGTTGCAGCTTTGAGTGCATAAGTATGTGATAGGCTCATGACGCTACCTTTTTGCAGAGCGCTTTTGCATGGGAAGTCAGGATTGATTTCGTTGCTTCAGCTTCAGCAAATTAAATTGATATTGTCAACGAATTTGAGGTTGGTTTGAAACGGGTCCAAATTGCACGTACGGTCGATGGCTTCATGCGGCGTCTCCATGCCAGTGTCCATGAAAAAGCCCAGATCAGGGACCGGGAACGTGTGGGCCCTTTTGGCGGCATGGTCTTGATGGCCGTCGAGGAGTTTCAGCCGGTGTCGATCCACTTGTTGGTTGAGCACATGCGGCGCGACAAATCCCAGATGACACGTGCAGTTCAACAGCTCGAAGCAAAGGGCCTCCTTCAACGGGCACCAAGCGTAGACGATGGAAGGTTGGTGCTACTTTCGCTGACCGAAAAAGGTCAAGCCGTTGTGTCGGACCTTCAAGCCATTGTTGGTGAGGCCGTCGAAACCCAGCTATCGAACCTTGAAGAGGACGAACGCCAGACGCTCATGGCGTTGCTTGACAAGGCGGCGTCGGGAGCTGTCGATACCTAGGGACTGGGTCCTAATGCCCTTGATGCTGACGATTGCCCGACCCATAGCCGCGTAGTTCAGCATATCTTTGCTTTTGGTCATCGCTCAAAAGTGGCGTGACTTCCAGATGTGCTGAAAGATGGACGGCGCGAAGCGCTGCCCGGATCTGTTCGGTTGCGGCCAGACGTTCTGCCAGCAATTCAGGTGTGGCGATTTGGTTCATGAAGGCCTCATCTAGAGAAGCTTCGGCTTCAACAAGTGCGTTTCCCAATTCGCGCGCCTTCTGGTTCATGGCGTTGAATGCCGCCTCAACAGCTGTCTTTTGCTCGTTTTCCAGCTGCAATTGTTCCGACAATTCCAGAATGTGGGCGGGCCCCGGAAAACCGTTCAACTCCGCCGGTTTGGCCAAGCCCCAGCCCTCCCCATTTTCAAGCGCCACAATATCTTCAACGCTCAAGCTGGATATCTGGCGTGCCTGCTGACCGGCGTAGGGCTGTGAGTTGTGTGCTTCCAGGAGAGTTTGAACGTGCGGCAGCGTCAATGGTCCTGCCGTGAAGCCAACTATAAACGCAACAGTCATCAGAATGGGAGTACGCTTCATCGTAAACAACCTTTTTGCCTTCGGGGAAAATGTTAGGTGAATTTCACAAAAGCAACAATGATAATTTCTTGAGCAATGTCGCCATCGCGACCGGCCTGGTCGGCATTTGGCATGGCCATGATCTGTTCCCTGACGCACCGTTTGCGAGCGGAGGAACCCATGACACAGCTTGATATTTCGGCAGACGAAGCGCCAGCGCTAACGAGGCGGAGCGTGCGCACCGGCGGAAGATCAGGCAATAAACGACGCGGTGGTGCGGCCATCAAGCAACTGCCGTGGCAGATCCCGATCAATACTGACAAGCCAACGGAGCCGTTGCCCGAAGAAGGCGTTCAGGCCATTCATGACGGTGCCATGCGTATTCTGGAAGAAGTAGGCGTGGTCTTTCTCAATCATGAAGCGGTCGATATTTTTCGAAAAGAAGGCTGTCTGGTTGATCGTGAGGATAGCGACGGTGCACGGGTGCGTTTTGGGCGCGACTACATCATGGAGATGGTGGCCAAAGCGCCATCCAGCTTCACGATCACGCCGCGCAATCCCGAGCGTGAGATTATCATAGGCGACAACCATATGGTGTTTGGGAACATCTCCTCTCCACCCAACTATTCAAACCTTGATGAAGGTCGCCAGATAGGAACGCGAAAGGCCTATCAAGATTTCCTGAAGCTGACCCACTATTTCAACTGTATCCATTTCGCCGGTGGCTATCCGGTTGAGGCGATGGACATCCACCCTTCGATCCGTCATCTCGATTGCATTCATGACAAGCTCTTGCTGACCGACAAGGTTGTTCACGCCTATTCGCTGGGCAAGGAACGGGTCGAAGATGTGATGGAAATGGTGCGCATCGCGGGCGGCCTGACGCATGAAGAGTTCGATGCAATGCCCCGCATGTACACCAATATCAACTCGACGTCGCCGCTCAAACATGATTGGCCGATGATCGATGGCATGATGCGTTTGGCGCGGCGTGGCCAGCCAACTGTTGTTACCCCGTTTACTCTGGCAGGTGCCATGAGCCCGATTACGCTTGCCGGGACAGTCGCGCAATCGCTTGCCGAGAGCCTTTGTGCGGTCGCCCTGGTTCAGACCATCAATCCGGGCTGTCCGGTTGCGATCGGTACATTTTCATCCAATGTGGATATGAAAACCGGTGCGCCAGCGTTTGGTACACCCGACTATATGCGCACCACGCAGATGACAGGGCAGATGGCCCGGTTTTATGACTTGCCTTTGCGCGCGTCCAACACCTGCGCGGCCAACACGCCGGACAATCAGGCAACATGGGAATCGACCCATTCGCTTTGGGCCGCTGTCTCATCGGGCGTGAACATGGTCTATCATGCCGCCGGCTGGCTGGAAGGCGGGCTATGTGCGTCATACGAGAAGTTCATAATCGACTGCGAGCAGCTTCAGCAAATGATCTGGTACATGAAGGGTGCCAAATGGGATGCTGACGAGATTGCTCTGGATGCAGTGAAGGAAGTTGGCAATGACGGGCATTTCTTCGGCATTCAGCACACGCAAGACCGCTATGCCACGGCCTTCTATGAGCCTTTTCTTTCAGACTGGTCGAACTATGAGAACTGGCGTGACCGTGGTTCTGTCGAAACGGTGACACGGGCGAACCGAATCTGGAAACAAATTCTGGAAGAATATGAGGCGCCCCCAATGGACCCGGCGCTTGCCGAAGAGCTGGAAGCCTTTGTTGAAAAGCGCAAGCAAGAGGGCGGTGCGCCAACCGATTTTTGATGCCTGACGTTCCATCAACAATGCAAGCGGTGATCCTGACCGGCCATGGCGGCCCGGACATGCTTGAAGTCAAATATGATTGGCCGGTGCCAAGTCCGGCAGCCGATGAAGTGCTGATCAAAGTTGGTGCTGCCGGCGTGAACAACACCGACATCAACACCCGCATTGGCTGGTACTCCAAATGGGTGACCGCTGACACAGACGCGGCCGCGGCGTCGGCGGGCGATGCAGATGTGGATACCAGCGATTCCAGTTGGGCGGGGGCCACGATCCAATTCCCGCGCATTCAAGGCGCTGATGTGTGTGGCACCGTCGTTGCGGTAGGCGAGGATGTTGCGTCAGACCGTGTCGGCGAACGCGCGCTGTGCGTTGCCATGCAGCCGCATGAGACAAGCGATGAGGGTTTGAACTGCTTGACCCTTGGCTCGGAGATGGATGGCGGTTTTGCTGAATATGTATGCGTGAACTCCCAGATGGCGTTGGCGATCAATGGTGATGCGCTGACCGATGCCGAGCTAGCATCTTTTCCCTGTGCCGCATCGACGGCCGAGAACATGCTTGACCGCATTGGTTTGCGGGCAGGCGAAAGCGTTTTGATAAACGGTGCATCCGGCGGCGTTGGCTCCGCGGCGGTTCAACTCGCCAAGCTGCGCGGTGCAACTGTCACGGCGATAGCTTCTGCACAAAAACATGGCTTTGTACGCGGGCTTGGGGCTGAACAGCTTCTCGGGCGCGGTGAAAGGCCGGATCCGCTCTCCGTAGATGTTGTCGTAGATTTGGTCGTTGGCCCACATTGGAGTGATTTGATCCATGCGCTCAAGCGAGGCGGACGGTACATCACCGCTGGGGCCATTGCCGGCCCCATAGTCGATATGGATATGCGCACCGTCTATTTGCGAGATCTGACCATTGCGGGCAGCACGTTTCAACCGCCGCATGTGTTTGAGAATCTTGTCGTAGCGATTGAAGGCGGTACGCTCAATCCGGTTGTCTCCAAAATCTATCCGCTGTCCCAGATTGGCGAGGCGCAGGCGGATTTCGTTTCCAAGAAGTATCCGGGCAAGCTGGTCCTCGTACCAGATCGCCTGTTGGCTCAATGATCGGGGGAATGTGCTCATGAAAACATCCACACGTGTCGTGGTGATCGGTGGCGGCGTGGTCGGCTGCTCGGTGCTCTACCATTTGGCAAAGGCCGGTTGGACTGACATCATGCTGATTGAGCGGTCCGAACTAACATCGGGTTCTTCCTGGCACGCGGCCGGTGGTTTTCATACGCTCAATGGCGATCCCAATGTGGCGAAGCTGCAGGCCTATACGGTCGGGCTTTACGAAGAGCTGGAAGAGCTTTCGGGCCAATCATGCGGTTTGCATCTGACCGGCGGTGTCATGTTGGCGGAGAGCGAAGAGCGCATGGACTTTCTGCGTACGCTCCATGCCAAAGGTCGGCACTTGGGCATGCAGACAGAATTGATCACACCCTCTGAAGCCAAGGCCATGTTCCCGATCATGGATGAGACCTGCTTTGTTGGTGGGCTTTGGGATCCGGTTGAAGGCCATCTTGATCCGTCCGGGACAACCCACGCCTATGCCAAAGCGGCCAAGAAACTGGGTGCCGACATTGTGCTGCGCAACCCAGTGACAGACCTGACGCAGGATGCGGACGGCACCTGGAACGTTGTCACCGAACAGGGCACGGTGCGCTGCGAACATGTCGTCAATGCTGGCGGCCTTTGGGCACGCGAAGTCGGCCGAATGGTGGGGCTGGAATTACCGCTGCTCGCCATGGAGCACATGTATTTGCTGACCGAAGAAGTGCCGGAAATCGTTGCGTTCAATGAAGAGATGGGCCGCGAAGTGATCCATGTGGTTGACTTCAAAGGTGAGATTTATACCCGCCAAGAACGTACCGGCATGCTGCTCGGCACCTATGAGCAGGCTTGTAAACCATGGTCGCCGACACAAACGCCATGGGATTTCGGGCATGAACTTTTGCAGCCCGATATTGACCGGCTCGCGCCGTCGCTGGAGATCGGTTTCAAGCATTTTCCACCGCTTGAAAATGTCGGCATCCGCCAAATCATCAATGGGCCTTTCACCTTTGCGCCTGATGGCAATCCGCTAGTGGGACCGGTCCGTGGCCTGACCAATTTTTGGTCGGCTTGTGCGGTTATGGCTGGCTTTTCACAGGGTGGTGGCGTCGGGCTGACTTTGGCAAACTGGATGACCACCGGCGATCCCGGTGCGGATGTGTGGGGCATGGATGTATCGCGCTACGGTGAATGGGCGACACTGCGCTATACGAATGCAAAGGTGCGCGAGAATTACTCGCGGCGTTTCCGCATACGGTATCCTAACGAAGAGCTGCCCGCTGCGCGCCCGCACCAAACAACGCCGCTCTATGACATTCAGGTGGAAGAAAATCATGCCGTGATGGGTGACAGCTGGGGGCTCGAAACACCGCTCTGGTATGCGCCGTCTCAGGCAGAAGCCCATGATGATGTCAGCTTCCACCGGTCCAATGATTTCGCACATATCGGCGAGGAAGTGCGCAATGTACGTGAGAATGTCGGCGTCACTGAAATCTCTAATTTTGCCAAGTATGAGGTGACGGGAGAGGGCGCTGAAGCCTGGTTGTCGCACATGATGACCAATACCATGCCGAAGCTGGGCCGTATTGTTCTAAGTCCGATGCTGAACGAATTCGGCAAGCTGATCGGCGATTTCACCACCGCTAAACTAGGTGAAAATCGTTTCATGATTTGGGGATCGTCCGCCGCGCAAGTTTACCATATGCGTTGGTTTGAAGACCATATGCCCGACGATGGGTCGGTGACTGTAAACCGGATGGGTATGAGCCTGATGGGGCTTTCGATTGCAGGCCCTAATAGCCGGGGGGCGCTGCAGAAGCTTGTCCATGACGACATTTCCAACGAGGCGTTCCGCTTTATGGACATTGCCGAGATGGATGTGGGTGGATTGCCGGCGATTGTCTCACGCATCACGTTCACCGGCGACCTTGGCTATGAGATATGGTGCGAGCCCGCTTATCTGCGCAAGCTCTATCGCGACCTGAAGGAAGCGGGCGCCGAGTTCGGAATCAAGGATTTCGGTATGCGCGCTCTGCTTTCGATGCGACTTGAGAAAAACTTCCCGACATGGGGCCACGAGTTGCGACCCATTTACGGCCCGTTCGAGGGTGACATGGGTCGGTTCGTCAAGTTGAAGAAGAATGATTTCATCGGGCGCGAGGCGGCCGCCAAGGAGGCAGCCGATGAGTTGCGCCTCAAGCGCGTATCATTCGTGATTGATGCCGAAACCGCTGACGTCATGCATGATGAGCCGGTGTGGGCGAAGATCAACGGGACGGACTATGGCACGGTGCCGCCACCTGAAACGCCGGGGCCAAAGCGGTTTACCAGTGATGGTACCGAGATTGATCCGCCGGGAATTGGTTCCATCCATGATGGCGAGTGGCGCGTTGTGGGTTGGGTGACATCGGGCGGCTATGCGCACTACGTGAAGCAATCAATGGCGCAGGCCTATGTACCGGGCGCGCTGGCCGACCATGCCGACGAGGGCATGTTTGAGATCGAGGTTCTGGGCGTCAGGCGGCCTGCCAAGATTGCCGTAGACCCGCCCTTTGATCCGGAAGGCAAACGCATGCGTGGTGTGGTATAGCTGCTTAGCGCAACTCCTTGCGGATCATCAGTTTCAAGCCCGACCAGACTTCACTCACGGCGCATATTTTTACGTCTACCAGCCCCATGGGGAGGCAGGCTTCTCGGATGACATCTTCGGTTACCTCCGTCGGCACCTTCGAAGCCTTTTTAGGCCAGGAGACCCACAGCATACCGCCCCGCGCCATCTTGTTGAACGCAGTTTGTGCAGTTTCAGTGAGCTCGGTTCTACTGGTGGTGAACAAGTGGATGAAGGTCTCGCCACCTTCGATGGTGGTGGCTGGCGATGGCATCACCGGTGTCTCTTGTAACCATGAGGCATAGTCTTCGGGTGCTCTCAAACTAATGGCGACTATGCCGGGTTTCAGGCCGAGCTTCTTGTAAAGGGGCGTTCCTGAATAGCCGGCCGGCATGTCACGCTACTCCACCTGCAAAATATGGACGACTAGATTTTTTTGAACGATACAACGCTTTCTGCTGCAGCCAGAACACTATCCTCGATCGGCATAAACTCAATACCAAGCGTATCGCGTGATACCGATGTATCGGCGGACCGCTTCATGCCCAACACCGGATAAATGGCTCTGACCTGCGGATCGAAGATCTTGAGAATGGCCAAAAGCCATTTCGGGGCGATACGTGTCGCGATCTTTCGATCCGGATATTTTACCGCCAGAATTTTTGCCATTTGTGGAAAGCTCAAGTCGGCTGCGACCGCCAAACAGCGCTTCCCAATGCTCGGATCCTTCTCGATTGCCGCAACATGCATTTTGGCAACATCGCGCACGTCAACGCCAGGTATATAGACGTCAGGTACTGCGGGGTCGTTGGCCTTTAGCACACGTTCGACAATCTCCAGCGACGAACCGAAATGCTCATCCAAGGAAGGGCCCAAGACAAGGCCCGGATTGATTGTCGTCAATTGCATATCCGGTGCTTCGGTTTCGATGAAATTCCAAGCCGCCTTCTCAGCCAAGGTCTTCGACTTCTCGTAAGGCGTCACATAATCCAGCGAAGTATCAGTCCAGTCCGTGTGGTCATAGGCGGTCCGCCCAGCTTCCAGCGGCTTGCTTATAACGGCGGCCATGGATGATGTGAGAACAACGCGTTTAATGCCAGCATCATGGGCTGCCTTTAGCGCACGCAAGGTGCCATCCACGGCGGGTCGGATCAGCTCATCTTCATCTTTGGGCTGCGCGATGGGAAAAGGCGATGCTGTGTGCAAGAGAACGTCTGCATCCGCCATCGCTTGCGACCAGCCCTCGTCCTTGGCCAGGTCAATAGCGACAAAGGAGAGTTGCTTCCCAATGTCGACGCCGTCTTTGAGATGCGGCGTGATAGCCTTGATGACTTCATCTGTTCTGTTGATGGATCGAAGCGTTCCACGCACGACGTATCCGCTATTCAGCAATTGAAGTGCGATATTTTTGGCAATAAACCCGGTGATGCCGGTCAGAACAACAATCTTCGACACGATAAGTCCTCACGATGTTAGTGATGCTAACATCGGGCGCATTTCACTGAAGTTCAAGAGGAGGGGGAACAATTTTCCTGTCACCTGATGCCTTTTTCGAGCAGCGAATTCACCGTTTGGATCAACATGTCTTCCAGTGGGATGAACGGCTTTCCAAAAATTGAAAGAGCCTTGGCATTTGCAACGTCAGCATGGCGATCAAGGTGAGGCGCAAATGAGCGAAGACGGCTTTTAAAAGGCGAGAATATGCGCACAAGAGCGCTCGGCATACGCCTGCTGCTTACCTCCAGTTCCGGGAAGTGTTCTTGTACCAATGAGGCTATTTGCGGGTACCACAGAAAACCGTTGGTTGCTGCGATGCGCTCGCCCTTGGTTCGTTCATTTTCGAGCGCGTCCACATGACACCGGGCGACGTCTTGGACATGCACATAAGGAAAGCCAAAGTTCGGCTGTGCGGGGTCAAGGCCTTTGAGCATCCGGGTCAATAGAGCAATGGAACTGACCGCGTCCAAATCACGTAAAGGGCCCATTGTCACACCGGGCAAGATGGTGGTGAGCGAGAACGGACAGTCCTGTTCTTCGGCGATGGACCACGCGGCTTTTTCGGCTATGGTTTTGGCGGAGGCATAGGCGGTCATTTTGCGACCCTTCAGGTCCGACCAATCACTCTCATCAAATACCCGCCTGCCGATGAAACGGTGACCCTCGGTAATGGCCGTGACGGATGACGTGGCGATCACCCGTTCAATGCCATTGGCTTTGGCCGCCCGTAAAACCGTCTTCGTCCCGTTCACTGCGGGGCCGAACATTTCGGCCTTCTTGCGCGGGAAAACCACCGGCACATGAGCTGCTGTATGGATGACGGTGTCGCAGCCGCGCATCGCCTTGGCCCAGCCGCTCGGTAAATCGAGTTCCAGACGCTCGATGGCGAGGGGGATGTCGCTGGTGCCCATCGCTTCATTGAGTGTCTTGCGGACCCGCCATTCCTCGTCGCGAAATCGTATGGAACCATGGACGCTGTGGCCGCGCTTGAGAAGCTCAACGGCGATTTCCTTGGCGATAAACCCGCTAACGCCGGTCAGGAAAACGTTTTTCTTTGTCACAGCCACCTCTGTCGACATTCTTCGGTTGCTTAACGCGTTGCGTCGTGTGTGGCGAGTATTATTGGGGAACTGATAAAACTTGTTCGCGATATTCGCTGGGGCTGAGCCCGGCGCGTTCCTTGAACGCTCTGTTGAACGGCGCAAGAGAGCCATAGCCCAGATCAAACGCCAAGCTGGTGATTTGAGTATGAACAAAATCTGGTGTCGCCAATCGGCGTTTTGCTTCCGCGATGCGATAGTCGTTCACAAAGGCTGCAAAATTGCGATAACCAAGAGCGCCATTGATGAGCTTGCGCAGGCGATGTTCGGGAATGTTGAGTTGCTGGGCCAACTCGCCGATTGACAGACCGGAGATCAAATAAGCACCATCTTCCATCAGGTCGCGAATGCGTCCCAAATCAATGCGGTCGGCGGCGGAAAAACCCTCGACGGATCCGGCTGGATCTGCGTGCGTTCCGGTACCGTCGGGAGGCATCGGTAGAAGCGTTTTGCGGATCGACGAAAGCGATGTCATCAAGATGACACCGACCAACAGCATGCCGACGGCTGCGCTTACGCGCATCCATACCGGTGCGGGGGCAGGCCGCATCGCTTCGGCTGTGATTTCCACAAGTTCAACGGCAAAAATCGCCAAGGCGATCAGTGGTATCAGCCAGGCCATGGTGCGCGCGAAATGTCGGCGTGATGCAACCAGATCATCCGAAAAGCAGCATCTGACCGTATAGATCGTGTGCACCATCAATCCGGTGACGAGCGCCAGATTGGCCCACATGGAGTATGATTTAATCGCCGGAAACGGAAGAAAGCAAGACAGGTATAAGCCTGTCAGTGCCACCGGTGCGATCATATCGAGCCATGAGAATCGGTAGCTGTCATTGTTCAGTGCACGCACAAAAAGCCAGAAGAAGGCCGGGCTCGCGATTCCGATGGACTTCAATGGGATCATCCAAGAACCCAGCAGCGGGACAATAGCCGGAAGGGCTGCGACCGAATAAATGCCGGCTCCAAATAGAAACAGCGCGCCGTATATTGCCGCCCAGGTGACGGGGCGGGGCGCAAGGATCTGTGCAATCAAAACAATGCACAATGCCCCTGCGCCGCCGCGGAATATGCCCTCAAAAAGGTCGATCAGTTCCATCGGCGGCATTCTAACTGAGTTTCAACTGTTGGCAAACGCCATCAAATCCCAAATTGCGGGAAAACGGGTGCCTTGGGATAGCGTGTTTCCTGCCCATTATTATCGTTGCAAGCCGGGTCAGTTTTGGCATGGGTGACTGAGCAAGCGGAACCAAAAGGTGCTGCGAATTTTTCGCTTTTCTCTACTGAGGCGGTTGGGGTCTGTTTGACCGTGTCGGCGAGGGTGGCCGGTGATGTCAGTGCGATTGCAAGAAGAGCAGCGCTAGCGACTACAGCAGTTTTTTTCATTGTCATCTCCATTGGATTTCAGCGGTTTCTCCGCGGTGAACCAAGGATGTGGTGGACGGTGGCTTGTTGCTGCTTGGATTTGAAACGCGCATATGCATTTCCAAAATTGAGCGCCGAATTTCAAAATCGATTGGTTACGGTTAACCCGTCTTGTGCATGAGAGCATCTCGGCATAATAATCCTTCCATGCAAGTGAAGCCGACCCGAAATTGTCTGCACTTTGATTTGCTACGCCTTTGCGCGCGTATCGGTTATTCGCCGCATGTTGCTCCCGATGATCGCCAAGCATCAATCAGGAGACAAAGAAGTGACCTTTCAAAACTATACCAATGAGCAATTGCAGCGCAAAGACGCTGAACATCATTTGCACCCTTTTACAGACCACAAGGATCTGCGCAGCGACGGCAGCCGCATGATTGTGCGTGCCGATGGCCCGTTTGTTTATGACGCGTTGGGCAACGAAATTCTCGATGGCATGGCAGGGCTGTGGTGCGTCAATATCGGCTACGGTCGTCACGAACTGGCAGACGTGGCGGCCGAACAAATGCGCGAACTGCCTTACTACAATTCGTTTTTTCGTTGTACGACGCCGACACCGGTGCTGCTTGCGGAAAAACTGGCGTCCATCGCGCCTGACAACATCAATCAGGTTTTCTTCGGGTCCTCGGGCTCAGAGGCCAATGACACCGCGTTGCGCATTGTCCGCCATTATTGGGTGCTGGAAGGCAAGCCGGAAAAGAACGTGATCATCTCGCGTCAATGGGCCTATCACGGTTCCACGATTGCGGCTACGTCGCTGGGGGGCATGTCTGCGATGCACGCCCAGCTCAACGGCGCCGTGCCCAATATCGAGCACGTCATGTGCCCTTATGGTTTTGAGTTGGCTGAACCCGGTGAGAGTGATCATTCATTTGGTTTGCGCGCTGCAAAGGCTGTTGAGGATGCCATTTTAGCAGCCGGACCCGACAAGGTCGCCGCCTTTATCGGCGAGCCTATCCAAGGTGCCGGTGGCGTGAAAATTCCACCTGAGAGCTATTGGCCGGAGATACAACGCATCTGTGAAAAATACGATGTCCTGTTGCTGCTGGATGAAGTCATCACCGGCTATGGCCGAACCGGCCAATGGTTTGCGTCCCAGTCGATGGACATTCAAGCTGACATGATTACGACTGCAAAAGGTCTGACATCGGGGTACCAACCGCTGTCAGCCTTGATCGTGGGCGACCGGGTGGCGAGCGCTTTGGTTGAAAAGGGCGGCGAGTTTTATCATGGCTATACGTATTCAGGTCATCCGGTGGCGTGCGCTGTTGCCTTGCGCAATTTGGAGATTATCGAACGCGAGGGCCTGATCGAGCGGGTGCGCGATGACACCGGCCCCTATTTGGGTGAAGCGCTGACCAACGCCTTGGGGGATCATCGCCTTGTCGGTGAAATTCGTTCGTTTGGAATGTTGGCCGCGATTGAAGTGGTGAGCGATCGGCAAACCCGAAAACGTCATGAACCGTCCGGCGCCGGCGCACTTGCCGTGCGTGACGCAGCGATTGAAAATGGCATCATGATGCGACAGGTTATCAACACGATGATCCTCTCGCCGCCTTTGATCTGGACGCGTGAGACGATTGACGTGGCCGTGGACCGGGTCAGGAAGGCTTTTGACCAGGCGGCAATTGTTCTGGGCTGATTTCCCCCACTTGGGCTATTTCGGGATATTTTTGTGCGACGCAATATGATAGGTGCGTCGCACAAAAGGAGTGCTGTTGATGGCTGAACGCCGCACCAGATCAATAAGTGCCAAGTCGAGCTACAAAACGCTGCCGCCTGGTACAGATGTCGTCATGCTGACGCCGTTTGTCGTGTCTCTTCGCATGCCGTTTGTAATGTGGGAACTGGCAACGCCCTACTTTGCGCGCCATCGCGATAGTGCAGAAGGCAACCGTGCGATAGTCGAGAAAACAGCGGCGATCATGGAAAGCTACGGATCTGTCCATGCCGAATTGCTACAGTCTTGGGCACGCATTTGGCTTGGCGCAATGGCGGGTGAAGTGCCCAATGCGAAGATCATCTCGCGGGCGATGCAAGATGTGGTGGATGCTGGTGTTGAACCGGCCGCCAAGCGCGTGCGTGCCAACTACCGACGCCTGCGCAAGATGAGCAATACCAATATAGTTTGATAAGGAGCTTAACCGGCTTGCGCGAAAAGTCGGGCCAAACGCTTTTGCTCGGCCGCATCAAATGCGTTTTGCGCTTTGGTATGCGCAGCCCGGGTTGTTTCGACGACATTTTTCGCAACACGGTCCAATTTGCGGCAATCGCTTTGCGCCGGAATTTTTTCCAATTCTTCTCCCAGCAATTTGGCAAAACGTTCGGCAATTTTCACATGCGTGTCTTCGTGCAACTTTGCGTACCGCGCCAACCCGTCCCACGCCTGGCGTAAATCCCGGTCATCGGATTGGTTGCGCTCTTTCCAACGCGGCAGTGTGATTTCAGCCTGAACACGGAATTTTGCTGTTTTGAAGATACAGCCGTCACTTCTCTCTTCCTGGATTACGGAAACGGGATTGAACCTGATGGCTGCAACAGCAATGGCATGTCCCGATAACGGGCCGCGGCGGCGCAGTTCATCGTCCAGTTCTTCGCTGGTTTGGCCGGAAATCAGGTAGTAGTTAGTGCTCACCTGAGGAGACGTGCTTACGCATCCCGAAATTGCCAAGGTAAAAGCGACGAGAACAGCCAAGTTCAGCTTTTTCATTTTCAATCCGTTTTTGACCAGAAAGCGCCCAGCTCTGCCGCACCATGATGACAACGCACAACAAATGCAATGCCGCGTTGGGCGTTAGTTTGGCGCTTATTTTTACTTCGGGGAACAAGCGGCATTTTCGTGGTGAAAAAAGTTTCATGTTTAGAATTGCTTAAGTGAACAATAACCTCGTGGTAACTCTGTCGCTTTACGTTCCATAGCGCGGCCTTGATTGTCCCGCCTCCGGATCAGGTACTGCGTACCGGAGAACTTACTGCCAGCGTATCGGGCAAAAAAATCGCGCGTAGCCTCCAGCTACCGCGATTTTTTATTTGTGTCCTTTTTTGTCCCTCTCCAGCAAAAGGGCTTTGCCGCGCTTCGCTGCTGGGATACCCGTTGCCTATGACACATGCACTCATGTTTCAGGGAACCGGATCAGACGTTGGTAAAACGGTTTTGGTGGCGGGCCTGTGCCGCGCGCTCAAAAATCGAGGCTTTCGGGTGCGCCCGTTCAAGCCGCAAAACATGTCCAACAATGCCGCTGTCGCGATGGATGGGGGTGAAATTGGCCGCGCGCAATGGTTGCAAGCGCTGGCCTGTGGTGTTCCGCCATCCATTCACATGAACCCTGTCCTGTTGAAGCCCCAAAGCGAAACGGGCAGCCAGATTGTCGTGCATGGCAAGGTGGCCGGTACCGCAAAAGGGCGCGATTATCAGGCGCTCAAACCAAAATTGTTGACCGCCGTTCTCAGTTCGTTTGAAGAACTAAAGAAGCAGGCTGATATCGTTCTGGTTGAGGGGGCAGGCTCTCCCGCTGAGGTGAATTTGCGCAAGGGTGACATTGCCAATATGGGTTTTGCCACCGCGGCCCATGTGCCCGTTGTTTTGGTCGGGGACATAGACCGAGGCGGTGTTATTGCCTCACTTGTTGGCACCCACACGGTTTTGGAGCCGTCAGACCGTCGCATGATTGCCGGCTATCTGATCAACAAGTTCAGGGGGGACGTCTTGCTTTTTGATGATGGCCTGAAGATCGTGACACGTCTTACCGGCTGGCCCAGCTTGGGTGTCTTGCCTTGGCAGCCATCGGCCAAGCAACTCCCGGCAGAAGATTCGGTTATTTTGGAACGGCTTTCCCGGCAGCGTGAGGGAAAGGCTGTCATCGCCGTGCCGATCCTTGACCGCATTGCCAATTTTGATGATCTCGACCCGTTGGCGGCTGAACCGGGTGTCGATGTGCAGTTTGTTGCTCCGGGAACGCCATGGCCCCAAGCGCCGGTCGCGGTGATTATTCCAGGATCGAAGTCGACGATTAGTGACTTGAAACGCTTTCGTGAACTCGGCTGGGATCAACATATTCAGCAACTGGCCGATGCCGGTACGCTCGTTGTCGGTCTGTGCGGTGGCTACCAAATGCTGGGTAAAACGATCGCCGACCCTGATGGCATTGAAGGCTCGCCTGGCGCGATTGACGGGCTTGGCTTGTTGGATGTCGACACGGTGATGCATGCTGAAAAAACGGTTCGCAATACCAATGCGGTCAGTGTCCGAGGGCAGCATCCGCTTAGAGGCTATGAAATCCATTTGGGTGAAACGTCTGGCGCTGATTGTGCGAGGCCGGTGGTCGAGGCTGCCGAAGGTTGTGATGGCGCGACGACAAGTGACGGCATGGTGTTTGGCACCTATCTGCATGGCCTATTTGACAGCGGGGCTTACCGCAGAGCCTTTTTGGAGCGTCTGGGGATTGCCAGCGCGGGTGGCGACCATCGCCTAAATGTTGAGGCAGCACTGGACGAACTGGCCGATGCCATGGAGGATAAACTGAATATTGATGCAATGCTCGGCGCTGCCGCATTGCATCCTGCAGAAAAGGGAGCTGCTTAGGATGAGCCGACATCTAACCTCAGGCATCTCATTTGTTTTAGGCGGCGCGCGCTCGGGCAAATCTGTGTTTGCGGAAAAACTTGTTCTGGAAAGTGGCTTGCAGCGAGTGTACGTGGCGACCGCTCAAGCTTGGGACGAGGAGATGCGCGCGCGCATAGACACGCACAAATCGCGACGTCAGACGCTTTGGCAAACGGTCGAGGAACCGTTGGAGTTGCCTGCGGTTTTGCAACGGGAGGCGAGACAGGGGCGGGCGATATTGGTTGATTGCCTGACGTTGTGGGTCACCAATTTGATGTTGGCCGAACAGCCGGTGGCGGACCGATTTGCGTCACTTTACGACGCGCTGCGTCAGTGCGAAGGCCTTGTTGTTCTTGTAACCAACGAGGTAGGTTTGGGGATCGTTCCGGAAAATCAAATGGCGCGCGACTTTCGTGACCACGCCGGAACGTTGCACCAGCAGGTGGCGGCCATTGCCGACCAAGTCGACTTTGTGGCAGCGGGTCTTCCGTTGAGACTGAAAGGCTAGACAGACGATGCTCACAACAGCGAAAATCCCGGCAACGGTAATCACCGGTTTCCTTGGGGCGGGTAAAACCACCATGATCCGCAACTTGTTGCAGAATGTGGAAGGACGGAAAATTGCGCTCATTATCAATGAGTTTGGTGATTTGGGCGTTGATGGCGACGTCCTGAAGGGCTGCGGTATCGAGACCTGTGGTGAGGATGATGTCGTTGAACTGACCAATGGCTGTATCTGTTGCACCGTGGCCGATGATTTTATCCCGACGATGAGCGCGCTGTTGGATCGCGATGACCGACCCGACCATATCGTCATTGAGACATCGGGATTGGCGCTGCCCCAACCGCTGGTGGCAGCGTTCAATTGGCCGGAGATCAAAACTCAAGTCACCGTCGATGGCGTTGTTACTGTCATCGACACCGCCGCTGTATCGGAGGGCAGGTTTGCTCATGATCATGACGCGCTCGATGCGCAGCGCAAGGCTGACGAAGAGCTAGATCATGAAAGCCCGCTCGAAGAGCTTTTCGAAGATCAGATCAGGGCAGCTGACATGATTGTGCTCAACAAGGCTGACCTCGTTGACGACGCGGTGCTCACATCGGTGAAAGAGCAGGTGCGCGCTGAAATCGACCGGCCTTTGAAGGTCGTCTCCGCGCGCCATGGTAACCTGCCGGTTGATGTATTGCTGGGGCTGGGTTCTGCAACCGAGAGCGAAATTGCGAACAGGAAATCGCATCACGAACTACACCACGACCATCATGACCATGACCATGACCATGACCATGACCATGACCATGACCATGATGACTTTGAGAGTTTTGTTGTACAAGCCGGATCAGTAGTTGATCCAGATACCTTTGTTGCCCAACTGGCTGCGATCATTGCGGAGCATGATGTGCTGCGATGCAAGGGGTTCATTGATGTGCCTGGCAAGCCCATGCGGCTCGTGGTCCAGGCTGTCGGCAATCGCATCAATACCTATTTCGACCGCCCATGGTCGGCTGATGAATCACGCGAGTCGCGGCTCGTTTTCATTGGAATGAGTGGCCTTGATTCAAACTGCATCATCGCTGCGGTGAAAGCGGCGGTCTGACGCTTTGCATCTGCTTCTCGCGCAGCAAGGATCGATCAGCGACGGTGATGGCGAAGCGGTCGATCTTGGTCAGACGCCTGGCGATATTTGCTTTTTAAGCGCTGCTGATACTGAGCTTGCTCTTTTGGCCGGTGTAGTTGATGCCACCGTCTCGCTCAGACTTGCCAACCTGATGCGCCTTAAACATCCCATGTCGGTCGATACATGGGTGGCGCGGGCCGGCCGCCACGCCAAAATCATCGTCGCACGCCTTTTGGGTGGCTTGTCCTATTGGCAATATTTGGCGGAGGCCTTGCGGGCTTGTGCTGATGAGCATGGCTGTGCATTGGCGCTGTTGCCCGGTGATGACAAACCCGATAGCGCGCTTTTGAGCTATTCGACGGTTGATCCGGACAGCTGGATGAGCCTTTGGACGTTGCTAAGCGAAGGCGGCGCGGACAATGCGCGAGGCTTTCTTGAAGCGTGTGGCGAGATATTGGATGGGAACGCGGTTTCAGCCATAGCGCGGCCCCTGCTGCGGGCTGGCGAGATAGAGCGGTGTTACGAACTGCCGGAAGACGCGCCGGTTGTCGCTGTCATCTTCTACCGCGCGCTGATGCAATCGGGTCAAATGGCTCCTGTGGATGCACTGTGCGATGCGCTGGCACGGAGAGATCTTCGCCCGCTGCCGATTTATGTCGCCAGCCTGAAAGATACCTTCAGCCAGACATTTGTTTCGAAAGTCTTTGGCGCCTCTCAACCTTCAGTCGTCGTGAACCTCACCGGTTTCGCGGTGTCTGCACCGGGCGTGCGCCATGTGACGACCGCATTGGAAGACACCGGCTCCCCGGTTTTGCAAGCTGTGCTGGCATCCACAAATGAGGCGGCTTGGCGCGACAGTGCGCAGGGGCTCGGTGCCCGTGACCTTGCGATGAGTGTCGCGCTGCCGGAAATTGACGGGCGGGTTTTCGCGGGCGCCATATCCTTTAAGGCCGCCAACTCATTTGATGCGGCCACCCAGTGCACCATCGCTACCCACGCACCGCTTGCTGATCGGGTGAACGCCGTAGCAGACCGCGCCGCTGCTTGGGTGCGGTTGAAGCGCAAGCCCAACGCGGAAAAGAAGGTGGCCCTTATTTTGGCCAATTACCCAAATCGCGATGGGCGGCTAGCCAATGGTGTGGGCCTTGATACGCCTGCCGGTGCGGTCGAGGTTTTAAAAGCGCTTAAAGTTGACGGTTATGATGTGGGTCTTCTGCCCGCTGACGGTGATGCGCTGCTGACTCACATGAAGGCGGGACCCACCAATGCCGCGCGTTTCGGGCGTGATATTCGCGAAACGATCTCACTCAGCGACTATGCCACGTTTTTTGACACTTTGCCGCTGCAGGTTCGCGAAGAGGTCTGTCAACGCTGGGGATCGCCGGAAGATGATCCGTTTTTTGTCGACGGGCACTTTGCACTACCGCTTTCCCGGCTTGGCAACATGTTTGTCGGGATCCAGCCCGCGCGGGGCTACAATATCGATCCGAAAGAGACCTATCATTCGCCAGATCTGGTGCCGCCGCATGGGTATCTTGCCTTCTATGCGTTTTTGCGCCGCCATGGCGATGCGGTGGTTCATATGGGCAAGCACGGCAATCTGGAATGGCTCCCCGGCAAAGCGCTGGCCCTGTCCAAAACCTGCTACCCCGAAGCATTGTTGGGTGCATTGCCCAATATCTACCCGTTTATCGTCAATGACCCCGGTGAGGGTACACAAGCCAAGCGCCGCACGTCGGCCGTTATAATCGATCACCTCACGCCGCCGCTCACGCGCGCTGAAAGTTATGGTCCGCTTAAGTCACTCGAAGCGTTGGTCGATGAATATTATGATGCAGCCGGGCATGATCCGAGGCGTTTGAAAACGCTGCGCGAGCGCATTCTCAATTTGGTGCGTGACATTGGCCTCGACCATGATGCCGGGATCCAAGACGGAGATCAGACCGACGCCGCTTTGGAAAAGCTCGATGCTTATCTGTGCGACCTCAAAGAAATGCAGATCCGCGATGGGCTTCACGTGTTCGGCGTTGCGCCGCAAGGTCGGTTGCTGACTGATCTGCTGGTTGCGTTGGCGCGTGTGCCAAGCCGCGACGTGGACAGTTTGCAGCGCGCCATCACGCAAGACGTGCTGGGTTTGGAGAAAAATCAGTTTGACCCGCTCGATACGCCAATGGCAGAGCCTTGGGAAGGCGCAAAACCGCAAGCCCTGCGTGACGCTTCAACCGATCCCTGGCGTACAAATGGGGACACCGTTGAGCGCATAGAATTGCTGGCCGGTCAGCTTGTTGCCGGGGATGTCGCCTGTCATGGTGATTGGCCAACGATCAGGAAGATTTTGTGTCATGTCAATGCGGGCTTGCGCGCGGACGTCTTGGCCTGCGGGCCGGGAGAGATCGGCGGTTTGCTCACGGCATTGGCCGGTCGTTTCGTCGAACCAGGCTCCTCTGGGGCACCGACGCGTGGGCGGCCCGACGTTTTGCCGACAGGTCGCAATTTTTACTCGGTCGATAGCCGCGCTGTCCCTACGGAAACAGCCTGGGATCTGGGCTTCCGCTCGGCGCAAATGTTGGTCACCCGTTATGTGCAAGACCATGGCGATTGGCCGACTTCGATGGCTTTGACAGCTTGGGGCACGTCGAACATGCGCACAGGCGGTGATGATATTGCGCAAGCCATGGCATTGATCGGCGCAAAGCCGGTCTGGGACGGCAATTCGCGGCGGGTAACCGGTTATGAAATCATTCCGTTGGCCAAACTTGGTCGGCCGAGAGTGGACGTGACATTACGTATTTCCGGCTTTTTCCGCGATGCCTTTCCCGACCAGATTGCCTTGTTCGACAAGGCGGTACGTGCGATCGGTGCGCTCGAAGAAGAGATCGGTGATAATCCCATCGCTAAACGGATGAAAACGGAATTTGACGGGTTCAAGCGGTCCGGAATGAGCGACAAAGATGCCGAGTCACAGGCGGGTTTTCGCGTGTTCGGATCCAAACCGGGCGCTTATGGTGCAGGTTTGCAAGCGTTGATTGACGAGGGTGGTTGGACTGACAAAGAAGACTTGGCCGAGGCTTTTGTGGTGTGGGGCTCTTATGCTTATGGCGCTAAAGATACGGGAACCGATGCGCGCGATGCTTTTGAAGGTCGCCTTCGGACAGTGGAAGCTGTGGTTCAAAATCAGGACAATCGTGAGCATGATCTTCTCGATTCCGATGACTATTATCAGTTTGAGGGGGGTATGACGGCTGCGGTTGAAAAAACGCGCGGCTCGAAGCCCGTCAATTACCACAATGATCATTCCCGGCCCGAGCGACCGGTGATCCGAACATTGGAAGATGAGATTGGCCGTGTGGTGCGCGCTCGTGTCGTCAATCCGAAGTGGATCGCGGGGGTGATGCGCCATGGTTACAAGGGCGCTTTCGAGATGGCCGCGACGGTTGACTATATGTTCGCCTTTGCAGCCACCACTGGCGCGGTACGCGACCATCATTTTGAGGCTGTCTACCAAGCCTATCTGATGGATGCCGAGGTGCGGGACTTTATCGAAGACAAAAACCCCGATGCCTTGCGAGAGATCGCGGGGCGCCTGAAAGAAGCGATTGAACGCGGATTGTGGGCGCCGAAAAGCAATTCCGCGCAGTTTGATTTGCAGAGGATGATTGAATGACAGATAAGCCCGATGACGTCGCCAAGCACAATGCCAAGATGGCCAAGAAGAAGGTGGCGCGCGATAAAATCATGGCCACCAAAACCGATGAGAAGGGATTGGTGATCGTTCACACCGGCAAAGGCAAAGGCAAGTCGACGGCAGCTTTCGGGATGATCTTCCGGCATATTGCCCATGGCCGAAAATGCGCGGTGGTACAGTTCATCAAAGGCGGTATGTCCACGGGCGAGCGTGACCTCATTCTCGATAAATTTGCCGACCAGTGCGGGTTCTACACAATGGGCGAGGGTTTTACGTGGGAAACGCAGGACAAGGAACGCGACATCGAAATGGCGCAAGCGGCGTGGGTCAGGGCAAAAGAGCTGATCCGCGATGAAACGATGCACATGGTGCTGCTCGACGAGATCAATATCGCCATCCGCTACGAATATATCTCCATCGACGAGGTCGTGGCATTTCTGCGCGAAGAAAAACCTGAGATGACCCATGTGGTGCTCACGGGCCGTAACGCGAAAGACGAGTTGATCGAAATCGCTGATTTGGTCACCGAGATGGAACTGGTCAAGCACCCGTTCCGATCAGGCGTGAAAGCGCAAATTGGCGTAGAGTGGTAACGCCTGAAGAATGCGTGGCCACGTGGCTGCGGCCGCGCAATAAATTCACATGCCTTTGAGCATGTTGGCGAGTGCAAGCAGCAGAAACGCCAAGCCCATGATCCATACGGAGGCAACAGGTATGAAGGTGATCACGTTCAACGCCATCAGAAGGGCAAAGATGGCAACAATGACTGAAATAAGAAATACCGGTTTTGTTGGTGCGCTAAGTTTCATGGTGTACTCCTGTCTTCGCTGCGTACCCATGAACACAGTTTTGTGAACGCCCAATGACTATCTGAAGTTGAGCTTTCAATCGGCCCAGAGGCTTGCCGCCAAAGCCAAGCATGTGACCACCAGCAATGGCTTAATCAGCTTGGCGCCGTTTTTCATTGCCAAGCTGGAGCCAAGGCGTGCGCCTGCTATTTGTGCCAGCCCCATGATCAGCCCGATCTTCCACGCAATTGCTCCGGCCCACGCAAACAGCAAAAACCCGCCAACATTGGAGGCAAAGTTCAGGAGCTTGGTGTGAGCCGTTGCCTTGAGGACCCCGTAACCGGCAAGCGCGACAAAACCCAGCATGAAGAATGAGCCGGTGCCCGGCCCAAACAGCCCGTCATAGAAGCCGACAAGCGGAACGAGCGTTGTCATAAACAAGGATGGCGAGAGGCGGGCTGCCTTGTCTTTGTCGTCCAAATCGGGCTTCAGCCAGAAAAAAAGGGCGATGGCGATCAGGAGAAACGGCAAAACTGAGTGGAACCAGTTGGCAGGGACAATGGTTGCCACCGCCGCCCCAAGGACAGCCGCGGCACCGGCGAGCACTGCGGCAGGCCATTGATGTTTCAGATCGACATAACCATTGCGGCTATAGTTTAGGGCAGCTGATGCCGTGCCGAAAAGGCCTTGAAATTTGTTGGTGCCCAGCGCGTCAACCGGCGGCAATCCGGCCAGCACCAATGCGGGAACCGTGATCAAACCACCGCCGCCGGCGATGGCGTCGATGAAGCCGGCCACAAAAGCTGCCATTGCGAGGAGGATCAGCATTATTGTAGCGTCTTCAAGCATGACTTTCGTTTGACCACGAAGGTCGAATGGGCGCAATTGTGGTGCAGCACTATCTTATAGGGAGGATGTCAAGGTGGCGGGGCTGTTGGATACAATCAAGTCAATGCTGGAACGGGACAAGACGGTGCGCTTGGTTGCCAATGATCCGGCGCTTACAGCGGAGTTGTTGCTGCTGTTTCGAATGATTCTGGCCGATGGTGAAGTGCGCAATGAAGAGCTCTTGATGTTTAAAAGCATCTGTCGGACCGCTTTTGGGCTCAACCCCGATGTGATGTCGAACGTGTATCAGTATTTGGAAGACTTCGGCTACGAAATGAGCCCGGAACAGACGGTCGAGATTTTTAGCGCGTTGCCGGAAGAGCGCCGCCGCGATCTGCTCGATCACATGATTCAAATTGCCGAAAGTGACGATGTCCTGGACGCGCGTGAATTGGCGCTTTTGGGAAAAACGGCTGACATGCTCGGCTTTGATCTCAAAGGCGGCAGCGCTTAACGCCCATTAGCGTCAGGCATTGGCGTTTGTATGATTGACGACTCCTGTAAGCATCCATAGAGATCGCAAACCGGCAGGGCCCACCACCGTTCTGGGCCAAAGCGGACTTCTACCGCGCTGACCTTGTAGGAGGGGCGTGTTGGCGGCTGCCGATGCTTGCATGGTCTTTGACCGACCCTCCGGTATTGGACTTACATACGGAGAACCAAATGACTCGTCTTATAATTGCCACGTTCGTGACTGCCGCGACGGTTTCTGTTGCCTGTGCCCATCGTGGCCACATCGCCTCTGAAGGTGGCCACTCGCATTGGATCGCCGTCGCTGCTGCTGTGCTGGCTTTGGTCATCGCAGTTGGGGGCCTTTTTCAACGCCATATCAAGCGACGGGCGCGCTGATGTTTGAGGGTGCACCGGAAGGCAAAAAATACGGCGTGATGATTTGCGGTCATGGTAGCCGCAACAAAAACGCTGTTGACCAGTTCGCCAAATTGGCCGCACGGCTCCGTGAACGCTTTCCGCATGTGCCTGTCGACTATGGTTATCTGGAGTTTGCCAATCCGGTCATCCATAAAGGTCTGGATGCGCTGAAGGAGCGGGGTGTGAACCACATATTGGCGGTGCCCGGGATGTTGTTTGCTGCCGGGCATGCCAAGAATGATATCCCTTCGGTTTTAAATGCGTACCAGGCGATGAACCCCGACATCACGGTCGATTATGGCCGAGAGCTTGGCATTGATTTGCGCATGATCCGCGCTGCGGCATCGCGCATTGAAGAAGGCTTGAAGAGCCAAGGCTGGCAGGAAGGCGATAGCCTGCACGACACGATGCTTGTTGTAGTTGGTCGTGGCGCTTCTGATCCCGATGCGAACTCGAACGTCTCCAAGGTCATGCGCATGCTGTGGGAGGGCATGGGTTTTGGCTGGGGTGAGACAGCCTATTCAGGCGTGACATTTCCGCTGGTCAAACCGGCTCTCGGGCATGTCGCCAAGCTGGGATACAAGCGCATCGTTGTCTTTCCCTACTTCCTTTTCACCGGTGTTTTGGTGAAGCGGATTTACTCTCAAACGGACGAGGTTGCACAATTACACCCTGAGATCGAGTTTGTGAAAGCCGGTTATCTAAACGACCATGAGTTGGTCATCGACACGATGGTCGAACGCGTGCGTGAAATTCTGGAGGGTTCAAACAACATGAACTGCCAGATGTGCAAATATCGCGAGCAAGTGTTGGGCTTTGAAGCCGAAGTGGGTTTGGCTCAGGAAAGCAATCACCACCATGTGGAGGGTGTTGGCGGCGCGCCGGACAATTGCCCCTGCAAGGGCGATTGTGATGCGTCATGTCGTGATGAAGAGTTCTGCAAAAAGCACGGTTTGGTTTGGACACCTGTGCACTCGCACGAACACACCCATGATCATCCGCATGATCATGGACATACACACCATCACCATCATCCTTATCCGCAGGCTGACCATCCGTTGGGGCCAAAGACGCTCCAAAAGGACTGATCTTTGGGTGCTTTGTTTGACAACTATCTGATTGTCGATTGGTCTGCCGCCAATGCTCCAAAAACGGGTAAGGATTCGATATGGATCGCACTGAGCGACGGGGCCGACCTCCAATGGATCAAGAACAGCCCAACGCGCAATGAAGCGATGGAATTGATCGCGCGCGTTTGCCGCGAAACGCTCAACAATGGCAAACGCGTTTTTGCCGGCTTCGACTTTGCGTTTGGTTACCCGGTCGGCAGTGCTTTAAAGCTGACCGGCGACGCGGGATGGAAAGCGGTTTGGTCAATGCTGGAAAGGCGAATAGTTGACTGTGACGACAATCGCAACAATTCGTATGAGTTGGCTGCCGTGATGAACCGCACGGCTTTTTCTGACCTGCCAGAGGGGCCTTTTTGGGGGCATCCACACCAACACACTGGCCGCTACCCTGGCCTGCAACCCACGAAACCAACCTCGTTTCCAACGCGTGAGTTTCGGCACGCGGAGCGCGCGGCCAAGGGCGCCAAGTCTGTATGGCAACTGGCTTACAACGGCACGGTAGGGCGCCAAGCCATGATGGGTATGGCGCATTTGGAGCGGCTACGCGCCGAGTTTGATGGCGCGGCAGGTGTTTGGCCGTTTCAAACATGTTTCACTGAAGATTTGTCGAAACCGATTTGCATCGCTGAAATCTATCCATCGCTTTTCCCCGTGACCGAACAGCCCGGAGAAGTGCGTGATGCCGCACAGGTGCGCACGCTGGCAACGCAATTCGCCGAGTTGGATGCTGCTGATCTTCTGCGCCCGCTTTTGTCCCGCCCTGCAGATATGGGTGATGAGGAAGCCGACGCTGTCTTGACCGAAGAGGGCTGGATTGTGGGCGCGGGTCATCGACGGCTTCAGCCTTCTTCATCAGAAGATACGTTCGACTATCAACGCGACCCAGCTGAGATCTATACGCAATCCTTTGCCACGATTGAAAACGAAGTGAATCTGTCAGCGTACTCGCCGCCAATGGCGCGGGTTGTGACAAGGCTCGTCCATGCCTGCGGGATGACGGATATCGTCGACGATCTCGCGTTTAGTGACGGCGCTGCCGAAGATGGCCTAGTGGCCTTGCAGTCTAATTGTAACATCTATTGCGATGTCGAGATGGTGAAGGCCGGTATCATCACCAGTGCCTTGCCTGCTGATTGTTCGCTTGTTTGCACGCTAAACGATCCGCGTGCGGCAGAACTCGGAAAGCGCACGCTTACCACCCGCAGCGCAGCAGCGGTTGAGCTTTGGGATGATTTGGATGGGGCGATTTGCGTCATCGGGAACGCGCCAACAGCCCTTTTCCGCTTATTGGAGCGTATTGACGAGGGGGCGGGCGTACCGGCGCTGATTGTTGGAATTCCGGTTGGCTTTGTCGGTGCAGTCGAGAGCAAGCAGGCCTTGGCTGAAAATCCGCGTGGTTCGCGCTACTTCACCGTACACGGTCGTCGCGGCGGCAGCGCGATGGCATCATCTGTCGTCAACGCGCTTTCGGGGCAGTTGAGATGAGCGCGGTCTGGCTCCACATCATCGGTATTGGTGAAGATGGCTTGGATGGCCTGTCGCCGAAAGCATGTTCGTTGGTGAATGGGGCGGAAGTGATCATTGGTGGCGACCGTCACCATGCGCTAGCTGAAAACACAGCAGCGCAGCGGATTGCTTGGCCATCGCCTTTCGATGCCATGATCGATGTCATCCGCGCCCAGAAGGGCAAGCGCGTCGTCGTGCTCGTCACCGGTGATCCGCTATGGTATTCCGTGGGCGCACGTATTTTGAAGTCTATCAACCGGGAAGAAATCCAGTTCCATCCCCAGCTGTCTGCGTTTCAGTGGGCAGCGGCGCGTATGGGTTGGTCACTTGCTGATGTTGAAACGCTTACGGTGCATGGCCGAGCCGTCGAGCAGATTGTCCCATGTTTCGCGCCGCGCTCCCGCCTTTTGGTTTTAACCAAGGATCGGACCTCAGTCACCGATATAGCGGCGTTGTTGCGCGCGCGGGGCTATGCCAGATCGTCCTTGACCGCGCTGGCGGCTTTGGGCGGGCCCGACGAACAACGCATCGATATGACGGCAATGACCGCCCATGAAGAGGTGCCTGATTTCCACACTTTAGCCGTGGAATGTGTCGCGTCGGCTGATGCCCAGATATTGTCTCGCACCGGTTTGCCCGACGATGCTTTTGTTCATGACGGAAAAATGACCAAACGGACGGCCCGCGCGCTGGCGCTTGCCAAGCTTGTGCCGCTGCGGGGCCAGCTGCTGTGGGACATTGGCTGTGGTTGTGGTTCTATTACCATTGAATGGATGCGCGGTGCGCCTGAAGCAAAGGCAATTGGTTTTGAACCCAAGGCGGATCGCCGGGCGATGGCGACACAAAATGCCATGACGCTTGGAACGCCAAAAATACAACTCATCGACGGAACGGCACCGGCCTGTTTGGCCGGGCAGCCAGCACCGGACGCGGTCTTTATTGGCGGTGGCTTGGAGATGGAGACGGTCGACATTGCGGTGAACGCGCTCAAGCCTTTCGGTCGACTCGTTGCCCATGCAGTGACGCTGGAGAGTGAAGCGGTGCTTCTTGCAGCTTTTGATGAGCATGGGGGCGAGTTGCAACGCATCGCGGTTGAAACAGCTGCGCCGGTTGGGCCGTTCCATGGCTGGAAGCCGTCGATGCCGGTCACGCAATGGTTTTGGGAAAAGCGGCCATGATAAAACCGGGCACGCTCTATGGCGTGGGCGTTGGGCCCGGCGCGCCTGATCTCATCACATTGCGGGCGTTTCGCCTGATTACCGGTGCGTCGGTCATTGCCTATCCTGCCCCTGACAGTGGCCAGAGTTTCGCCCGTTCCATTGTCGCCGATATGCTTCATCCGGGTAAAATGGAAATCCCGATCATCATCCCCATGCGCACGGAACGTTATCCTGCGGCGGAGATATATGACCAAGCAGCAGAGAAGATCGCCATCGAACTTGAAGCAGGGCGGGACGTTGTCTTGCTTTGTGAGGGAGACCCGTTTTTCTACGGCTCATACATGTATGTGCATGACCGCCTGTCGTCCCGGTTTGCTTGTGAAGTCGTGCCGGGCGTCACTTCGCCGCTCGCCGGGTCAGCGGTTTTGGGTATGCCGCTGGTGTCTCGCAATGATGTGTTGACGGTCGTGCCGGCGCCCATTGATGATAAATCGTTGCGCGCGTCGATTGAAGCGTCTGATGTGACCGTGATCATGAAGCTGGGTCGACACGCCAAGCGCGTGGTCGCACTGCTTGATGAGTTGTCATTGTTGGAAAGAGCATTTTACGCCGAACGCGTCACCATCGCCGGGGCTGAATTCACGTGCCCGCTCGTGAATTTGGGTGAACGGGAAGTGCCTTATTTTTCGATGATCATCGTTCAACGCAAGACGCAAAGAGGCGCGGTTTGAAACGTCCATCTCCCGCTATCATTATCCTTTCGCCAAGCGCCTTGGATGTTGCCGAAAGAGTTAAGGGAGTCGTTGGTGGCGAGATCCATGCGCTTGCCGGTCGCGTGGAAAGCGGTGTTGCGATTTTGTTCGGTGATGCAAAAGGACATGTCCAAAACCTGTTTCGCGACGGCGTGCCGATCATCGCGGTTATGGCATCGGGCGCGGTTATCCGTCTTCTCGCGCCGGTCCTTGATGACAAGCAAAATGAGCCTCCGGTCATTGCGGTTGCCGATGATGGTAGCACGGTCGTGCCGCTGCTCGGCGGACACCAAGGTGCCAATGACATAGCTCGGAAAATTGCTGCGACATTGGGTGTTGAGGCGGCGTTCACCACTGCAGGGGATGTGCGCTTTGGGGTTGCGCTGGACGCGCCGCCAGAGGGTTATGTTTTGGCCAACCTTCAGGATGCCAAGTCCTTCATGGCGGATTTGGTGGCGGGTGCGAAAGTCACGCTTAAAGGCGAGGCGCCATGGCTGTCTGGATCGCAATTGCCGTTGGCCGAAGATGCTACCCACACCATCGAGGTTACCGAGAAGACCGGCAATTTTGGCGCGCAGCACCTGGTCTATCACCCGCAGTATCTTGCCCTTGGCATCGGCTGCGAACGCGGTGTTTCATTCGATGAAGTTCAAAGATTGATTCAACAAATTCTGACGGAAAATAACCTTTCAAAAGAATCGGTTGGCTGTGTGTGTTCAATCGACCTGAAGGCGGATGAGGCTGCCATCAACGATGTGTCGCGATGGCTGGGCGTACCGTTTTGTTTGTTTGATGCGGCGACTTTGGAAGCACAAACACCGCGGCTTGCGACACCCTCCGACATTGTGTTCAAGGAAGTGGGGTGCCACGGTGTAGCGGAAGGCGCAGCTCTCGCAGCGGTCGGCAAACATGGTGCGTTGATCGTTACCAAAAAGAAGTCGGCTCGTGCGACTGTTGCTATCGCCCGAGCGCCGTCGCCATTTGTAATAGCCGATTTACCCGGACGGGCGCGGGGCACTCTTTTTGTTGTGGGCATCGGACCGGGCAGTGCGGCTTGGCGTTCACCGGAAGTGACACGTATGATCACGGAGGCGACCGATCTGGTGGGATATTCACTCTATCTGGATTTGGTCGATGGGATTTCTGAGGGAAAAATCCGCCATGACTTTGATCTGGGCAAGGAAGAAGACCGCGTGCGCCATGCCATGGAATTGGCGGGGACGGGCAAAACGGTTGCGCTCGTTTGCTCGGGTGACGCCGGTATTTATGCCATGGCCACACTGGTCTACGAGCTTATTGCCAAAAATGGCGTCAGTAATTCTGCCAAGCGAATTGAGGTGATCAACGCACCTGGCATTTCGGCCTTACAAGGGGCGGCGGCACGGGCGGGTGCGCCTTTGGGGCACGATTTTTGCACCATCTCGCTCTCCGACCTGCTAACGCCCTGGGATGATATTCAACGTCGTGTACGTGCTGCCGGTGAGGGCGATTTCGTGATCGCCTTTTATAATCCGGTTTCCAAGAAGCGACGCACGCAATTGGCATGGGCACGCGATGAGTTGTTAAACCACCGTCCTGCCGATACGCCCGTTGTGCTGGCCTCCAATTTGGGTCGCGAAGGGGAGAAGGTGCGGGTGGTGCCGCTCAGCGAACTTAAGGTGGATGATGTCGATATGCTGACCGTAGTGATCGTTGGGTCTTCAGACAGTAAGACTGTCCAGACCGGTGACGGTCGGCAGTGGGTTTACACGCCGCGTGGCTACAGCGGTAAAATGGGCACGAGGATGCAATGACAGTACACTTTATTGGCGCCGGACCGGGCGCGCCTGATCTGATTACCGTGCGGGGCCTTCGCTTGATCGAGCGCTGCCCCGTGTGTCTTTATGCAGGTTCCTTGGTGCCGGAAGAAATTGTCAAAGCAGCGCCGGTCGATGCATTAGTCATGGACACTGCTCCGATGCATCTGGATGAAATCATGGAGGTGATCGAACAGGCGCACGAGGATGGCAAAGACGTCGCGCGTGTGCATTCCGGTGATCCATCCATTTACGGTGCGGTTGCAGAACAAATGCGCCGATTGAAAGCCGTTGGCGTAGACTATGACGTGACACCCGGGGTGCCTGCTTTTGCTGCTGCTGCCGCGCAATTGAAGGCGGAACTTACCTTGCCGGAAATTGCCCAAACTGTGATCGCTACACGCACCGGTATGAAAGCCTCATCCATGCCCGATGGTGAGCAACTGGAGATTTTGGGTCAATCCAAGGCGACCTTGGCGATCCATCTGTCCATCCGCAACCTCGATTATATTTTCAACGCATTGGAACCGTATTATGGTGCCGACTGTCCCGTTGTGATTGCCTACCGCGCCACCTGGCCTGATGAGCAATATATCAGAACGACGCTCGCTGAGATGAAGCACGAAGTGCGAAAAGCCAAGATCACCCGTACCGCATTGGTGTTGGTGGGAAAGGTCTTTGGTGACGTGTCGTTTAGAGACAGTGATTTGTACAATGCGGACTTTAGCCACGTGCTACGCAATGCCGGAAAGAAGGCGCAGCGGGTTTAACGTCTTCGCCTGTTATAGTAACAATTGAAAATATTTCGTGAAAAGCCGTTTTCCGGCCATTTTTCCGTTCAACTTATCGCTGACTTGCTCAATCGGAGACAATCTAATGACACGTATGCTCATTGCGGCGCTTTTGACGTCCGCGGCTTGCCCCATGGCCTTGGCGGCAACCTTTGAACCAGACAGTAAAATCGACGCGGTAACGGTTTATCCGTCCGGTGCGCAGGTTACCCGGATTTCGGCCCTCGATCTAAGTGCGGGCGACCATACGATTATTATTGATGATTTGCCGGCCAGCATTGATCCGGCCAGCGTTCGTGTGTCCGGCGTTGCAGGCGCTGAACTTGCCATTGGTGGCGTCGATGTACGATCCCAGATTTTGGAAAGCGGCGGGACGGACGCCGAGCGACAACGCCTGGAAGAACGTTTGGAAGAACTCGACGATCTCACGAACACGTTGCGGCAAGAGAAAGCAGACATCGACCTTCGTCGTAACCTCATGCAAACGTTGGTTAGCCGATCGGGTATGAAAGGCACCGAGCCATCGGATATTTCAGGTGACACTCTGTCCCAAACACTGAGTGTGGTTGCTGAAGAGCTTTCAGACCTCAACAAGCTGAGCACCGAAACAAGGGCGATGCAGCGTCGCACACAAAAGGAGATTGACCGTGTGCGCGCTGAGCTTTCCCTGCTTGCGCCCAAGCGCGAGCAACGCACAATCGTGGAAATTGCGGTAAGCGTTGGCGCTCAAACGGCGGCGGGATTTGACATCAAATACAATGTCCAAGAAGCGGGTTGGCGTGCGATTTATGATGCCAACCTTTCTTTGGAAGACGGCGTTAAGGATATAGATATCGGTATCAAGCGCCGCGCCTTGATCGAACAATCGACGCAGGAAAGCTGGAAAGATGTCGAGCTTGTTTTGTCGACCGCGCGCCCAACATCGGCGACCAAGGCACCAAATTTGCAGGCAAATGCCTTGAATTTGACCGAACCGCCGACGGCCAAGTCGACGGATTTCAGTTCGCAAAGGATTGGGACCGGGCTTCGGTTAGAGGCGGGCAATTCCGACGCAGCTGTTGTAATGGAACGTGCCGCTGCGCCTGCACCTGTGGAGCAATTGGAAGTGGCGGTTGAGCGAGTGGCCGCTATGAATACCGGTGGCTTCAATGCAAGCTTCAAGATTGCCGATCGAGTAACGGTCGCGAACACAAATGAAGCCAAGTCTGTTCTTTTAGGTGTTGATTCATGGTCGGTGGACGTCAGTGCGCTGAGTGTTCCACGCCTTGATCCGACAGCTTATTTGATGGCGGAATTTGAACTTGGTGGCGAACTCACCTATCTGCCCGGCGCTGTTTTATTAAACCGTGACGGAACCTATATTGGCCGTGGCCAGATGCCACTTTTGGCGCCAGGCAAAACGCACCAACTCGGTTTTGGCAATGATGATTACGTGACTGTTGAGCGTATCGAACGCGACCGCAAATCAGGCGACTCCGGTGTTTTTTACTCTTCCAAAGTTGAGACCCGCGATGCCGACATTGTTGTCGTCAACAATCATGACTTCGTGGTGCCCGTGCGAATCATCGATCGTATGCCGGTCAGCGATCATGAGGACATTCAGATTGAAGGTTTGCGAAACAACACACCGCCGTCGCAAAAAGATGTCGACGGAAAACGGGGTGTGATGGCGTTTGACTATGACCTTCAGGCCGGTGAGGAGAAAAAAATTCGCATTGGGTATAAGGTCACCTGGCCAAGCGACATGAAGATGACCCGGCTTCCATAAACGATAACGTGCAAATTGCGGCCTCGTTTTCAAGTCGAAGAACGGGGCCTTTGCACCATAATAACCGGCATGCCCAAAGCCCGCGCTGCCTTGATCTTTGCATAAGCACCATCGCCACCGGAGTTGCGGCACACAATATGTGTGATGGCATATGATGTCAGCATGCGCGCTTCTTCGTCCACATCCGGCGATGGTCTGCCTGTTATCCAATCATCGACGATCCCTTCCAATCCTGCGGCCGGGCCATCTACCGTTCGGGCGATCAGCGTTGCATGGCCAAGGTTTTCAAATACGGATAAATGTTGAGATCCTATGGCGAGAAGGACCGTAGCGCCGACTGGTATTTTTTCGCGTGCTTCTTTCAGGCTGGCAACTTCGATCCACATGTCGCCGGGTTTCCTTGCCCAAGGAGCTCGTGCATGCACCGCCAAAGGAGTGCCCGTTTCCCGACAAGCCTGAACGGCATTGGCGCTGATCTGTTCGGCAAAAGGGTGCGTAGCGTCAATGACTTTCGAAATGCGTTGCGCGCGCAGAAACTCACACAGGCCTTTGACGCCGCCAAATCCACCGATACGCACTGCACCTGCGACCGGTTTCGGCTCTTTTGTCCGGCCCGCCAGCGAAGTGATGACGGCATTGTTTCCGTGCCGCCCAACGAGTTTTTCGGCCAGCCGCGTGGCTTCTTTCGTGCCGCCGAGAATGAGAATTTTTTCAGTCATTGCTGGAAGACTTTGATAATATTTCACCGCTACGACTGACTACGACAATGACCACATGAACGTCCTGTTGTTTAACGACTTCATGTGCGACTTGAGCTGCCTTCAGGGCGATTTGATTTGCCAGGTTGATGTTATTTTCCCTCGCAATTTCAAGCGCTTCCTTGGCTGTATTGGCATTTTGAATCGCCATGCTCATGTTTTGATTCATGCCCTCATCGCGCGCCATATCCGCCAAAAAGGTCATGTCCACCTGGCTGCGCGATGAATGGAGGTCAAGGTAACCCTGCGCAAGTTTGGTGATCTTGGCAAAGCCGCCAGCGATCGTGAGTTTTGGGATTGGGTGGGTGCGTAGATATTTTAAAAGCCCGCCCGCAAAATCGCCCATATCGATCAGGGCGATTTCCGGTGGTTCAAAGGTGCGAACAAGGGTCGCCTCTGAGGTTGATCCGGTGGCAGCAAACACCTCTTTCAAGCCTGCTGCACGCGCCACATCGATGCCGCGGTGAATTGAGTGGATCCAGGCTGCGCAGGAAAAAGGATGCACCACCCCGGTTGTGCCGAGGATCGAAATTCCGCCCACAATGCCAAGACGCGGGTTCCATGTTTTTTGTGCAAGCGCTTCGCCGCCTGGCACGGAAATTGTCACCTCGAAGTCTGGCGCAATCGCGTGTTTTTCAGCCAGCTCGTTGATGACTTGGGTTATCATTTGGCGCGGGACGGGATTGATGGCCGGTTCGCCAGGTTCAATCGGCAGGCCTTTTTTGGTGACCATCCCCACGCCAATGCCCGCTTTGAAAATGACACCTGCGCCGGGTTCGGCATGCTGTATGCGCGACATCACCATCGCTCCATGGGTGACATCGGGATCATCGCCCGCGTCCTTGATGATGCCGGCTTCCGCGAAAGTACCGGGATGCTCTTCATGGGCCAGGGCAAAGCTTGGTGTTTCGCCTTTTGGCAATGTGATCGAAACGGGATCGGGAAAACGACCAGTCAACAATGCTGTCAACGCGGCCTTGGTCGCGGCTGTGGCGCAAGCGCCGGTTGTCCAACCCCGACGTAAGGGTTTATCCGGCTTTCGCAATCCGGCATCATCTTCGTCGGAATCAGGTGGTGTCGGTTGCATCATCCTTGCCTTATAGTCGAGCGCTGAACGGATCGGAAGAAGTCAAACCCAGTGAGCGGAACGTCGGACATATTTGCTGGCAAAGGTGCCATGCCGGATTTTTCAACTGGTCATGTTTGGCTGGTTGGAGCCGGGCCGGGTGACCCGGGTCTGCTGACGCTCAATGCTGTCCATGCGCTTCAGCATGCGGACGTCATCGTTTATGACGCTTTGGTGGATGAGGCATGCCTCTCGTTTGCCGGACCGCAGGCAGCGCTGGAATATGCTGGCAAGCGCGGCGGCAAACCGTCACCCAAGCAACGTGATATTTCACTGCGTCTTGTTGATCTGGCGCGTGAGGGCAAAAGGGTTTTGCGGCTCAAAGGTGGCGATCCTTTTGTTTTTGGTCGCGGTGCTGAGGAAGCGCTCACTTTGGTCGCGCATGGAATACCGTTTCGGATTGTGCCTGGTGTCACGGCCGGGATAGGCGGGTTGGCCTATGCCGGTATTCCTGCCACGCATCGCGATACCAACCATTGTGTGACGTTTTTAACAGGCCATGATGCGGGCGGATTGGTACCGGGCGCGGTGGATTGGCACAGTGTCGCCAAGGGTTCACCCGTGCTTGTTATGTATATGGCAGTCAAACACATTGGGCCAATTGTTGAAAAACTCTTGTCCGCCGGACGCAAGGCGCATGAACCGCTGGCTTTTGTCAGTCGTGCGGCAACGCCGAAGCAGCGGGTTGTCCAAAGTACATTGAGCGCTGCGGTCAAAGACGCTGAGGATTTTGAGGTCAAAGCGCCCGCCATTGTCGTGTTGGGCGATGTCGTGACGTTGCGTGGCGGGCTCGATTGGTGGGGTGCGCTGACTGAGGGCAAAGTGCTCGACCCCGATCCTTTAGGCAGCCGGATCAAAGACGAGGCCGTTTGATATGAGCGGCTTTATGATTGCGGCGCCGCACTCGGGCAGCGGCAAAACAGTGATGACGCTTGGCATATTGCGGGCACTAAACATGCGAGGTTTTGCCGTCGCTTCGGCCAAGGCCGGGCCTGATTACATTGACCCGGCATTTCATGCCGTGGCGACTGGTAAGCCGTGCATCAATCTTGATCCTTGGGCGATGCGCGATCGGTTGATCTTGCAGCTTGCCGGTTCGCAGGGCCGTGGGAACCTCCTCGTTGTCGAGGCGATGATGGGTCTTTTTGATGGTGCGATAGATGACACAGGCAGCGCGGCCGACCTAGCCTCGCTTTTGGGTTTGCCGATTGTCTTTGTCGTCGACGTATCGCGCATGGGCCAATCGGTGGCAGCGCTTGTTGCTGGCTATCAAAATCATCGACCGGACATTTCGGTTGCCGGTCTCATCCTTAACCGCGTGGGTAGTGCGCGCCACCGGCATATGCTGGAGCGGGCGTTGGCGCCTCTGAATATTCCCATTTTAGGCATTGTGCCCGGCGATCGGGCGTTGTCCCTGCCGTCTCGGCATTTGGGGTTGGTGCAAGCTTCTGAAAAACAGGGATTGGAAAGCTTTGTCGCCGGTGCTGCCGGGTTGGTTGAAGCACACTGCGATTTGGAACAAATGACATCAATGGAATCCAAGGTGTCAAAAGCGGGATCGATAGGTGCGGGAAAGACATGTGCCTTGAAGCCTTTGGGGCAATCCATTGCCATAGCGCGGGATCAGGCCTTCAGCTTTCTTTACCCGCATCTCCTGGATGGGTGGCGTTCACAAGGGGCATCGGTGAGTTTCTTTTCACCTCTTGCCGACGAAGCGCCGCACCGCGATGCCGATGTGGTCTTTCTGCCCGGTGGCTATCCCGAACTTCATGCCGGTCGTCTGGCAGGCAACGATCAATTTCGCGCCGGGATGAATGCAGCTGCTGGCCGCAGCGCTCTGATCTACGGCGAATGTGGGGGCTACATGGTTTTGGGGGATGCGATCATTGACGATCAGGGTGTTTTACATCGGATGTTGGGACTTTTGCCGGTCACAACAACATTTGCGGAAAAGACCCGGCATTTGGGCTATCGCAGACTGAGTGCATCAGCCGTGCCCGGTTGGGAAGCTGATATGCGTGGTCATGAGTTTCACTATACGTCGGTTGTCAAATCTGGCGAAGCACCCCCACTGTTTCATGCCCATGATGCAGCGAACAATGATCTGGGTCCTGTGGGACAAAAAGTGGGCCATGTCATGGGTTCGTACATGCATGTGATAGACCGTGCAGCATGAGCGGTTTCATCCAACATGGTGGTGCGCTGGATCGGGCAATTGCCCAATATGGCGGTGTTCCGGAAGAGTGGCTTGACCTCTCTACCGGCATCAATCCACGTGCCTATCCGGTGGCGGATTTGCCTCCGACCATTTGGCACAACCTGCCGCAAGAGAAAGACCTTAACCAATGCCTTGAGGCAGCGCGCAGCTACTATACCGTCCCTGAAATGGCAGGGATTGTCGCTGCGCCTGGAACGCAGGCGATCATTCAATGGTTGCCACATCTTTGGCCCGGGCGGGATGCAGTGGTGGTGACGCCCGCCTATGGTGAGTATGATCAAGTGTTTCGGCTGGCGGGCCGGCAGGTGTCGAAAGTTGGCGATGTTCAAACGACAAACCCTGTAGACAAGGTTGTTTTTCTGGGTAATCCCAATAACCCCGATGGCCGAATATGGCGCAAGGATGAATGTGAAAAGCTGCTGGAACGCGGGGCATGCCTCGTCATCGATGAAGCCTTCGGCGATGTCGCGGCGGAGACTTCGCTAACCGACTTAGCCGCGATGGACAATGTCTTGATCTTGAAGTCGTTTGGTAAATTCTTTGGCCTGGCTGGCGTGCGGCTCGGTATTGCCATCGGCCAAGTTGCACTTGTTGATCGACTGCGCCTGCTTCTCGGTCCCTGGTCGGTGCCCGGCCCCGCGCTGGTTTTGGGAGTTTCTGCCTTTGCAGATGAACAATGGGCCATTGAAACAAGAGATTGGTTGTCCGCGAAGCGGCACGCGCTGGAACTAATGTTGGTTGATGCGGGATTTGACGTTGTGGGGGGAACCGATCTTTTCGTGACCGTCGCTCATTCGCGCGCGGCCGCAATCCATGAAGGTTTGGCTAGACAGAAAATCCTGGTGCGTCCATTTGACTATGCGCCAAGCTGGTTGAGGTTTGGGGTGCCAGCTGGCGATGCGGCGTTGGCCAGATTGGCAAAAGCGCTTGGTCGGTCTTTGTATTGACTTCTCATCTCGCCATCCTTGTTGGTGCGCTGTTGTTGGATCGGTTGGTTGGTGATCCGCACTGGCTTTGGCGGCGTTTGCCGCACCCGGTTGTCTGGTTTGGCAAGTTGATCTCTTTGGGAGAGGGTTGGCTCAATGACTTGGCGGTTGACGAACAGCGCCGCCGCCGCCGTGGGGTTCTGTTCATCATGGTTTTGGTCGCCGGGGTGTTTGTCTTCGGCTTCATCCTGTGCCGTTTGTTCGGTACAGTCGGCATTGTTGGCATATTTGTTGAAATTGTACTTGTTGCCATCCTTCTGGCGCAGAAATCGCTGCTGGATCATGTCAATGCGGTTGCCAAAGGCTTGTGCGCTGGCGGTTTGGAAAGAGGACGGCGGGCTGTCTCCATGATTGTTGGTCGCGATCCCACGACCCTTGACGAAGCAGGGGTCAGCCGCGCGGCAATTGAGAGCCTTGCTGAAAACTTCTCTGACGGTGTTGTTGCGCCTGCGCTCTGGTACGCGCTGCTGGGTCTGCCTGGGTTGTTGGCCTACAAGATGATCAATACGGCTGATTCCATGATCGGTCATCTGTCCGACCGCTATCGGGCGTTTGGCTGGGCGGCCGCAAAACTGGATGATGTTGTGAACTGGCCTGCGGCGCGCCTTGCCGCATGTCTGATCCTGTTGTCGCAACCCCTCAAGCTCGGCAAAAACATGAAACTCGTTGCCCGTGATGCTTCGCTGCATCGTTCCCCCAATGCCGGCTGGCCGGAGGCGGCGATGGCAACCATATCTGGTTTGGCACTGGGCGGACCGCGTATCTATGTGGGCGATGTGGCCAATGATCCGTTCATCAATGATACCGGTCGCAAAGATGCGGGGCCGCAAGATATTGAACGCTGCATTGGCATTGCCGACCGTGCGTTCTTTGCCGGGGTGGCTTTGGTCGCAGTCTTCTTTTTTGTCGCGCTTTAGTTTGCGGCCGCTAATCGGGTGGCGATAGTTCTTTGCAAGTCGGGTGCGGCGTCAACAAGCGCGCGCGCTGCTGCCGTTTCCGGATGGCGCAGGACTTCACCAGCTGGGCCGTGTTCCACGATTTTGCCCTCATCCATTACCATCACTTCATGCGTGATGGCCCGTGCGACCGCCAGGTCATGAGTGATGAAGAGAAACGCGATTTTCAGATGGTCATTCAGTGTTGCAAATAGATCGAGTATTTGCGCACGGATCGAGACATCCAGCGCCGACACCGGTTCGTCAGCCACGATCAATTTGGGCCGGGTTATTATGGCGCGGGCAATCGCGAGCCGTTGACGCTGGCCGCCGGAAAACTCATGGGGATAGCGGGAAAGCGCATCCTTTGTCATGCCCACTTCATGCAGTGCTTCGAGCACGCGTTCCCGCCGCTCAAGCCTGCTCGGCGCGTCTGGCAGCGTGTGCAGCGGTTCTGAGATGATCCATTCAACCGTTCGACGCGGGTTGAATGAACCGTACGGGTCTTGAAAAACAACCTGCATATCGCGGCGCAGGCTTTCCATTTGCGGACCCCTCGCTGTAGCGGTATCGATCCCATGCAGGCTAATGGCGCCGGATGTGGGCTGATCCAGCGCGAGGATCATGCGCGCCAGCGTGGATTTTCCGCAACCGGAGCGACCAACCAGACCGACCGATCGACCCGCGGTGACCGAAAAGCTGACGGCGTCAACCGCGCGAAACGGTGCTGATTTTGAAAAAAGGCCGGTGCGCCGACCCGGATAGTCTTTGGTTGCCTTATCAAGAACGAGGAGCGGTGTTTCGCCACTTGCGGCTTTGCGGTTTGCCCATGCCGGCACATGGGTAGATGCTTCGGCAAGCTGGCGTGTGTAGCGATGGCTCTGGTAGTGCAAGACGTCGACCGCCTTACCGCTTTCCTGGATCAAACCGTTGCGCAAGACCGTAATGTTATCGGCCATGTCGGCCACAACACCGAGATCGTGGCTGATCAAAATCAAACCCATGCCGTCCTCTTCGACCAAGGAACGCAGCAGATCGAGGATTTGTTTTTGCAGAACCACATCCAGGGCAGTCGTCGGTTCATCGGCGATCAGCAATTTTGGTTTCAAGGCGCAGGCAATGGCGATCACCACCCGCTGGCGTTGTCCCCCGGACAGCTCGTGCGGATAGCGGGTGAGTGCAAACTTTTTTTCCGGTAGGCCGACACGATCCAACAGGCGACGGGCGCGATCATTGGCATCCATGCGCGATGCGCCTTCGTGCCAGCGAATACCCTCGGCGACCTGCTCGCCGATCGTTTTGACCGGATTGAGCGCCGTCATCGGTTCCTGGAACACCATACCGATATCGTCGCCGCGCAGGACGCACATGTCCGGCTCCGATGCCTCAAGAAGGTTTCGTCCCTGAAATTGGATTTCGCCGGATGGTTTGGCACCATTTGGCAGAAGGCGCATGGTGGCGAGCGCCGTCATGGATTTACCCGATCCACTTTCGCCGACGATGGCATGGACGGTTCCGGCATGCACTGTCAGGTTGATGTCACGTAGTATCGACTTGTCGCCAATGTCGAGATCAAGGCCCGTGATTTTCAGGATAGTGTGTTTCGACATCAGCGATCCCCACGCAGCTTGGGGTCGAGTACATCGCGCAGACCGTCGCCCAAAAGGTTCAGGCCAAGAACGGTAACAATAATCGCAACGCCGGGCGCAATGGCCATTTGCGGTGCGATTGCAATCATGGTTTGCGCCTCCGACAGCATGCGTCCCCAGGATGGGTTGGGGGGTTGCGCGCCCAGCCCGACATAGGAAAGGCCGGCCTCAGCCAAGATACCAAGCGAGAATTGGATGGTGCCCTGAACCAGCAACAGGTTGGCGATGTTGGGCAGGACATGCTCCAGCGTGATGCGCGCATCTGTTTTGCCCGATGCACGCGCGGCCAGGATGAATTCGCGTGGCCAGATTGACAACGCCGCGCCTCGCGCGACCCTTGCAAAAACCGGAATGTTGAAAATGCCAATCGCGATAATGGCATTGAGCGCGCCGGGCCCAAAAATCGCGGTAATCATGACGGCAGACAAGAGTGCCGGAAAGGCGAAAATGATATCTGAGCCGCGCATCAGGGCCTCGTCGATGATGCCCTGTTTTGCCGCTGCCAAGCAGCCGACAGGAACGCCTATGATAATGCCAATGGCGACCGCGACAAATGCAACTGCGATCGAATTGCGCGCCCCTTCCATGATCATCGAAACAATGTCACGGCCAAAATGGTCTGTGCCAAACCAATGGTCCAATGAAGGGGCTTTGAGCCGGTCTGAAATGACAAGCTTGGTCACATCATAAGGCGTCCAGACAAATGACACCAACGCAATGGCGACGATCGCCAGTGTTATGCACAATCCGACCAAAAACGACCTGTTACGCAGCGCACGTCGAACAAGTTGCGCGAAATCATCATGCTCGGTGGCGAGAAGGTTGGCGTCGCTCATCGCTTTTGTGATCTCAAGCGGGGATCTGCCCAAGCGTAGGCGAGATCGACGAGGAAGTTGACGGTGATGACAGCGGCTACGAGCAAGGTGACCACGCTTTGGACTACGATCAGGTCGAGCTGCTGGATCGCTTGGAAGACAAGGCGGCCAAGGCCGGGCAGATAGAAGACATTTTCGATGATGATTGTTCCAGCCAGAAGAAAGGCAAATTGCAGGCCCAAAATCGTCAGGACGGGGATCAAGGCGTTACGTAGCGCATGATGCCATAGCACGCGCCCGGCAGGCAGCCCCTTGGCTCTTGCGGTGCGGATATAATCCTCGCGCAAAGTATCAAGCAAAGCGGATCGCGTAATGCGCGACAGGATAGCGGCCTGAGGCAGCGCAAGCGCAATGGAAGGTAAAATCAGCGATTGCACGGCCGGTCCTGCGCCTGCTTGCCAGCCTGGAAAACCGCCGGCGGGAACCCAACGCAGTGTGATCGCGAAAATATAGACCAACAACAATGCGAACCAGAAGTTTGGAATGGCGATGCCAAACTGTGTGACCGCCATGGTTGCCGTGTCGGTTGCTGTACCATGCCGACTGGCTGTGAAAATGCCGACAGGGATGGCGACGCATGTCGATAAAAAAAGTGCCATCAAAGCGAGCGGCACGGAAACCATGATTCGCTCGTTGATGAGTTCGCGAACCGGCACCGAGTAGGTGTAGGAGTTGCCGAAATCACCACGAGCCATGTCTGCAAGCCACGTAAGGTAACGAATGTGAAGTGGATCATCGAGGCGCAGCTGTTGGCGTAAATTCTCCACCGCGTCTTGCGTGGCATTGATGCCAAGCATGAGCCGGGCAGGATCACCCGGTACTATCTGAAGTACCGCAAACACGATCAGGCTTGCGGCAAGCAGCGTAATGAGAACGGCGGTCAGGCGGCGGGCAGCATAGGCGAGCATGGGGCCAACCTAAGCTGTCCTTGTCAGGCAATGAAGCAGAAAATCACTGTGACCAACGCACACCGGTCATGTCGTTCGCCTGGATTGGTGAATTCTCCCAAAGACCTTCAAGATTCGCATCCCAAACGCCGTTCTTGGCCAGCTGGAACAGGAAGCCGTTCACCGCGTCTTCGGTTAGAATTTCCTGCGCAGCGCGAAAGAGTTCATAGCGACGATCTTCATCGGCGGAGCGATCCAGCTCGGCGATAACCTCATTAAAGGCGGCGTTCGAATAATCGAAATAGTAATCGTCACGCGCATAAATGCCGATATCATTGGGCTCGGTGTGCGAGACAATGGTCAGATCATAGTCTTTCGCTTTGAAGACCTGATCGAGCCACTGGCTCCACTCGACCGGGACAATCTCCATGTCGATACCTACTTCGCGCAGTTGCGAGGCGATGATTTCACCGCCGCGCCGCGCATAGGATGGTGGCGGTAATTTCAGCGTACCCTTAATCCCGTCGGCAAAGCCCGCTTGGTCAAGCAGCATCTTGGCCTTTTCGGGATCGTAGGGATAAATCTCCACAAGCTCGACATAGGCCGGATGGTGCGGTGCAAAGTGGGACCCGATGGGCGTGCCAAGGCCAAACATGGCACCGTCGATAATGGCCTGACGGTCAATTGCGTGCGCTATGGCACGACGAACGAGGATATTGTCAAAAGGCGGCTTGCCATTGTTGGTGGACAGGATGGTCTCGCCTTCGGTTGAACCGATGACCACCGTAAAGCGCGGGTCGGCCTGAAAGGCCGGGATGCTTTCCGGCGCTGGCAGGTTCGGGAAAGCTTGAACGTCACCGGCGAGCAGCGCGGATGTGGCAGCTGCCGCGTCCGGGATAAACCGAAACGTGACGGTTTCCAGTGATGGCGCCTGGCCCCAATAATTGTCAAACGATTCCAGCGTGACAGATGAACCTTTGGCCCAATCGGTGAATTTGAATGGGCCGGTGCCAATTGGCGCTTCCTTATTGCCCTCAGCTGTTTCGGGCGCGACAATCACCGCATCGCCCCATCCCATGTTATAAAGGAAAGAACCTTGCGGGCGTGAGAGCGTCACGATGACGGTGTCATCATTTTTTGCCTCAACACTTTCGATGGCATCAAAGAGGGCTTTTTGCGCGTTGGTCGATTCCGCGCCGCGCGCACGGTCTAGTGAGAAAACCACGTCTAAAGCATCCAGTGATGAACCATCGTGGAAGACGGCGTTATCGCGCAGATTGAATGTATAGGTCAGGCCATCGGGCGAAATCGTCCAGCTTTCCGCAAGCGCTGTCTGCACACTGCCATCGCGGCCGATCCGCGTCAGGCCTTCAAAAACGTTGGCGTAAACAATTTCATCAATCGCTGCTGCCGCGCCAGCTGTCGGATCAAGGTGAGGCGGTTCCAGCACCATGCCGATGGACAGGTCAGTACGCGCCGCGAAAGCCGAACTGGTGGCCCAAATTGAAGTTGCAACGGCCGTTGTTAGAATTTTCTTTGTAAACATATGATGCTCCCGATCCATCATTTGCAGCTAAGCAGTTTAATGTCGCACTGTCAGCAACGCATGCGTTGCGTTTGCCATGACATTTGCCGATTGAACCATGTCCTCGATGCCGATCCACTCATCAGGTTGGTGCGCTAAGTCCAAAATTCCCGGCCCGTAAGCAATACAATCATGCAAGTGGCCCAGCCTTGCCACATGTTTTTGATCATAGGTTCCCGGCGATATTACATAGTCGGGCTCGCGATGAAACTCCTGACGGATGGCGGCTTCGACCGCCTTGACCACCGGCGCATGGCGCTCGGTCATGGTGGGCAACACTTCCATGATCTCACGTAGCGTATAGTCAAATTTTGCCCGCTCTGCATTGAGACCATCAAGAATGCCGATGATTTCGTTCTTCACGTCATCAATGCTCTCTTCCTGCACGAAACGTCGGTCAAGCGTGAGCTTGCAACTGTCCGGTACATTTGGCGACGGCAAACCGGTGTACTCATCAGTCTGACCGCCATGGATGGCGTTGAAATTCAAAGTTGAGCGGCGAGCGCCTTCTGGCACGACCGGCGTGCTCGTTGTTCGTTTATCGAGCGCGGGGAACAATTGATCCTCGAATGCGTTGATGACAGCGCCCATATGCCGGATCGCGCAATCGCCAAGAAAGGGCATGGAGCCGTGTGCAATATGGCCATGTGTTTCGATCTCTGCCCACCAGACCCCGCGGTGCCCGAGACAAATACGGTCTTTGTTCAGCGGTTCCGGTATGATCACATGATCGACGCGCGGTTTTGAAAAGAAGCCTATTTTTGCAAGGTAGGCAACGCCGCCGAAACCACCTGATTCCTCGTCCACCGTACCGGAGATCTCAATTGCCCCCGGATAGTGCGGAAAGACCTCGACAAACGCTTCTGCTGCAATGATCGAGGTCGCCAGTCCTCCCTTCATATCGCATGCGCCGCGACCATATATCCGGCCGTTGGAAACGACACCTTCAAAAGGTGGACATGTCCAACCATGGCCGGCTTCGACAACGTCTATGTGGGAGTTGAAATGGATTGTCGGGCCGGGTCGACTGCCTTCGCGCCGCCCGACGATGTTAACGCGTGGATATTTGTCCGTATGTCCCGGCTCACCTTCAGCTACCAGGAAGCGTGTTTCAAAGCCAGAGCGGGTCAGTCGGCGGGCCAAATATTCGGCGCAAGGTTTGTATGCGTCGCCCGGTGGGTTAACGGTCGGGAAGCGGATCAGGTCCACAGTCAAAGCAACCAGTTCGTCGGTGCGTTCCGCGATCGCTGCTCTCAGTTCATCGATCATGGTGGCTACTTTGCGCTCTTGAACCTGCGCGTGCAACGCGTGATTGCAGCAATTTTCATGCAAATGAAACGGTCATTGCGCTAAGTAATGGCGCTCTGGGCAAACTGCTTTGACCGGATCAGAACTTTTATGTAGTGTTTTGGTGTTGATCGGGGGATTTCGGGATGAAACAAATTTACGCAGCAATTGCGCTTTGCGTTGTGGTGCTTTTGGGTGCACCGGAACAAAGTTGGGCCGCGCGTCTGGTAGCGCATGTGGACATTTCTTCGCAGACCATGACAGTCAGGAAAGACGGGCGCACCATTTATCGTTGGAAGGTGTCGACAGCACGCCCGGGGAAAATAACTCCGATCGGAACCTTCCGACCGCAGCGCATGCACCGCAAATGGCGATCAACGATCTACGGATCCAATATGCCCTATTCGATTTTCTTTCGCGGTCCTTACGCGATCCATGGCACGAGCGCCGTGTCACGCCTTGGCCGTCCGGCATCTGCCGGTTGTGTGCGCCTGCATACGAGCAATGCCAAACGGCTTTTTGAGCTGACCCGTCAGGTCGGGCCGGGTAACATGCGGGTTCAGATAACCCGCTGATCGTTTTAAAGCAGCGGTCGCCGGCTTTCTATTCAGGCGGCCACTGTTTTGTATGAACGTGAGTCGGGGACGTAGAGGCGATCATCATCGTTCAGAATTTTCCCGATCCGCATTTCCAAAAGTCGGGCGGGCTGATCGCCATGGTTTTCAAGTATATGAGCCATGCCGGGCGATATGTTGACTTGATGTCCGGCAAACAGTTTGAAGACCTCGTTTTCAACGCGCACAGAGACGGCGCCGTTAAGAACGGTTAGTTTCTCTGTGCGTGTAAAATGACATTCGCGCTGCGTGGCGGTGTCAGCCGGCAGGTTCAAAAGCCATGCCTCTGTCTCGTCTCCGGATGTGAGCGAACTGTAGATTGGTGCGAAAATGGCCCGGTCCGGTTCCTGCATGATGTTGGTTGCCTGTGACGGGAAGCAAACATCGCGTTCATGGCCGGGGTTGAGCAGAAGTGTTTGTCCGTCGAAGTCGATGCGTTGAAAATTATCGTATCCGGCGGCCAGAACATTTTTGTTGGTTGCATCTGTCGCAGAAAATTCCAAAGCCAAGCGGTTTTCCCAACCTGATGCTGCCGACACATTGGCCTCTTCAACGGGAAGGACCCGCAAATTCTCGATGTGTTTTTGAAAGATCCATTCAAGTTTCGTCTCTCCGACGAGAGAAAGAAAACTCGATTTTGGAATGATGACATCTGTGGTCAATTGTTTGGCCATTGCAATGGCATTCGCGCAAGCCTGAGTCACGAGAGGCGCAGTTTGCGAAACAAGGTCAAGCAGGCTTTGTGGGCGTGCCACAAGTGGGCCCATCAAGGACACCGCATTCTTGTTGGCCCAATCGCTACCGGTTCTCTGTTTGCCTTCGTGTTGCGTGTTTTCCACCGGCATCCAGTCAGCTCTGCCATTCATGCTGGCTGCGAAAAAAGTGCCAGACTTGCCCGGTGTGCAGTCTTCAAATCGTGTCGCCAAGGCACCAAACAATTTTCCATCTTCGTCATCAAACTTGGCCAGCCTGTTGACGGTATCTGCCAAGCGCTTTTCACTGGCGGCCAACAAATTGCCCGGCAAAACAACCAGCTCGGCTTTGTTGTCTTCATGTGCGGCCAGTGTGGCCGCAAATGTGGTCAAGGTTGCATAGGACGTCAGCGATTCCACAAGAACTATTTTGTATCGCGTGATATGGGCCTCTTGCAGCGCGCATTTTGCGTCCTGAAGCATGTTTTGGCTGGTAATGAGCGTCACGGGCGAATCCGGGTTTGTAGAACGGATTGCCCTTAGGAGTCGTTCCACCGGCGAGAGGCCGTCCGCGCCCCGCACGAATGAAAATGATCGCTTTGCCGATGAGACCGGCCAGAGCCGGACCAGAGGGTCGGCGGCAATCATGAAAAAGTGGCGTGCTTTGCGCATGTTTGGCCCCTTTGCACCGATGGTTCAATGCTCAAGGGGAAGTGTTATCGTGACCGCTATTAAAGCGGCTTAGTTCTCTTTCTCAACTTTTCGCTGCTTTCGGTTGCGTTTGTGCGGCAAGTTTACTTGCCATCTTCTATGCAGCCACATCCATTGTTCCGGGTATTCGCGAACCCAGCGTTCGACTGTGTCATTGAGTATTTGTACCGACTTGTCGACATCGATTTGGCCAACCTCGTCACGCGGCAGATCGATCGCTTCTTCCAGTTCAAGCCGGTAACGTCCACCCTCAAGCCGGATGCAGCGAGCTGGATAGACAGGGCAATTATATTGTCGGGCGAGTTTGGGTAAAAGTGGGTTGGTGTCGACTGGCCGACCGAAAAAAAGGCTCCTGCGCCCGCGCCGGAATTTTTGGTCGACCAACACACCGACCGAGCCGCCATCGTCGAGTGCCCGTGCAAGGCCCCAGGCCGCCCCTGCCTTTGACGGCACCAACTGACCCATATTGGTTGTGCGGGCCTGCAATACCCGTTTGGCAATATAGGGATTGTTGGGGGGGCGAAATAGGGCGGTCACTTCAAGGCCAAAAGTCGCGGCGCAAACAGGCAACAATTCAAACGCGCCTGTATGGCCTGTAAAAAAGATACAAGGTTTCTTTTCGGCGTGGATCCGCCTGAAAATCGGCTCACCCTTGACCTCGATGCGCCCGACTTTGTCACTGTTGGGATCATAGTCAAATAGCTGATCCAGAAACACATATTCAGCGCCCATCGCGCCCATGTGGCCCCACATATCGCGTGCAATGGATTGCAATTCTGATTTGGGCTTGTCGGGATAGGCTTGTGTCAAATTGTCCAAAACCACCGCTTGGCGCGGCAATAGCGGGCCGATCGCGCGCGCCGTCGACCGCATCGCACCAATGGCGGCATCAGCTGGTAGGCGTTTCAATGCCGCCATGATGGAGAACGTAAGCGCCGCCTCCAACCGGTAGCGAAAATTACGCAATGATTTGAGCGCACGACCCCGCCAGAATTTCATTATGCCCCCCGGCAGGTCAGTCCAGCGTCAAAATGATTTTACCGAAGACGTCACGTGTCTCCATGCGGGCCAAGGCTTCGTCGATCCCGTCAAAGTTTACTTGCGTGTCGATCACAGGATGGACGATGCCGCGGGCCATCTTTTCCATCGCGTCGGCCATATTGCGCATCGAACAACCAAAGGAACCGATCAGCCTCAATTGTTGTTGAAAGAGCATCATCAAGTTCGTTGAAGCGGAAACGCCCGATGTGGAGCCACAGGTTACGAGGCGGCCACCGCGCTTTAGCGAAAACATTGAACCTGCCCAAGTGTCAGAGCCCACATGCTCAAAAACAACATCAACGCCTTTTTTCTTGGTAATTTTGCGGATGACGCCCTCGAACCGATCTTCGCGATAGTTGATGACATGATCAGCGCCCAATGCTTTTGCCGGTTCGACTTTGGCGTCCGAGCCCACTGTGGTGATGACGGTACAGCCCACTTTTTTGGCCAGCTGAATGGCCGCTGAGCCAATGCCGGAACCGCCCGCATGGATCAGGATGGTTTCTCCGGGTTGCAATTGCGCGTTATCAAAAAGCATGTGCTCGCAGGTGCCGAACGTGACGGGCGCGAGCGCTGCACCGATGGCATCCACACCTACAGGCGCGGGCACGCAGTTGCGGGCAGGCATGTTGACCAATTCGGCGGCAAATCCATCGAGGTGGAAACCGTGAACCCCCGACACATTTTCGCAGAGATTATCGCGATCTTCCCGGCACGGTTTGCATGTGCCGCAGGTTCGAGCGCCAAAAACCGATACCAATTGTCCAGGCAACAAATTGGAGACACCTGGCCCCACTGCGTCGACCACACCCGATGCCTCCGCGCCGATGATCAGCGGCAGTTTTCGTTTAGCGAAAGCCATGCCGCGCCAACCCCAGACATCAATATGGTTCAACGCGACCGCATTGATGCGCAATTGCACTTCGCCCACTCCGGGTGGCGGGGGCATGTCCAGATCGACAATTTCAAGTTTCTTGTCGTCGATCAGCTGCAATGCGCGCATGACGTCCTCGAGAATTTGGTTAGGTGGAGCAGCGCTTAGGCCGGTTCGCCAGCGATGACAAGGCAGGTATTTTGCCCGCCAAAGCCAAATGAGTTGGAAAGGACACGGTTGACCGCGGCTTCCCGCGCGCTGTTGGGCACACAATCCAAAACCAGATTGGGATCGGGCGTATCGTAATTGATGGTCGGTGGAATGGTGTTGTGGCGAACAGTAAGCAGCGAAAACACCGCTTCAATGGCACCGGCGGCGGTGAGTGTGTGGCCGATCATGGACTTGTTTGATGAAATCGGCGTGCCGCCCAGATTTTCACCGAAAACAGCGGTTAGAGACAAGACTTCCATCTTGTCGTTTTCCGGTGTCGAAGTGCCATGGGCATTGATGTAATCGACGTTCCCAGGGGTGGTTCCGGCATCGTCTAGCGCTGCGCGAACGGCGGCAATGGCCGGTGAGCCATCGGGTGAAGAGCGTGTTCGGTGAAAGTGATCAGCCCGTTCGCCGCAACCTTCCAAAATGCCCAGGATTGTCGCGCCGCGTGCGGTCGCCGTCTCAAGTGTTTCCATCACGAAAGCGCCGCTTCCCTCCGCCATGACAAAACCGTCGCGATCTTTGGAGAACGGCTTTGACGCTTTCTCGGGCACTTCATTCTGGGTCGATAGTGCCGACAGTAATGAGAAACGGATGAGCGCTTCTGCTGTGACCGAGCCATCTGTTCCCACGCTCAGGACACGATCTGCCTCGCCGCGGCGCAGCGCTTCTGCGCCCAATTGGATGGCTGTGGCACCAGATGCGCATGCAGTAGATAGCGTGATGGGCAATCCACGCGCGCCGACACGTTCCTTCAACCTCGTCGCCACAGTGCTGAACTGGGTCTCGGGAAAAATGTTGGGATAGTTCTTTGCCCGGGCAGCGGCCAGCATGCGTTGGATGCCAGCTTCGCCCAAGCCGGCGGTTTGGCCATCATTGTCCAATTCAAAACGGCGGCGCCATTCCAACTCGACCGGCGGTGCTGCCAAAAACAGGGGGCCGCCAAAATCATTTTCCGCAATGCCTGACATGGCCAAAGCTTCAATGGCGGCTGCTTCCGCCAAGGCGTAAGTCAACGCCGATGAACCTTTTTCGGCGTCCGGTAAGAAGTCTACCGTGCCAGCAATCGCGGTGCGCAAGTGATCGGTCGGAAAGCGCGTAATGGCGTGGATTCCGGATTGGCCTGCCGTGAGTGCCGCCCAATTGTCGCTCAATCCCTGAGCCAGCGGGGTGACAACACCGGCGCCGGTAATGGCAATGATGGGGCGCCCCAAATGGTCTGTGTAAATGCTCATTTATCACCTGCGACAGCTGATACGACCGCCATGCCCTCGGCATCGGTCAAGCCGACGACCATCACGCCTACGCGTTGCGGTGCGCCTTTGGGCGCAGCCGTTTCGTGCCGGCTGTCGAGCGGCGGGATCGTCTCACCTTTGCTGCATGCCAGTGCCGCAAACGAAAGCGCCAAAGGAAACTGTGCTTCACGCATGTGTCCTGTCATGCTGGTGACACCGCGGATGGCCAGCCCTGCAAGGTTACTTTCGATGAAAGACTGTTCCTGCGCGAGACGCTTTTTTCCGCCGGTCGGTGCGCTGACAATCAGATCTGAGCTGCTAAGCGAAGTATGCGCGTTCAATGATGAAAGGCGTTCGGCTGTTTTTTCATCATCGACAATGCCGTGATCAGCGGCGATTGCGTCTAGCCGTGCATAGATTTTCGCCCCGCGTGCTCTGGCGTGCTCGGCCTCTTCCAGCACCAGAAACGCGCCACCCGATCCGCAAATGACGCCGCCCCCTTGTGAGTTCTGGCGTCCCCAGACGGGTGTCCAGCCATTATGTGTCAGGTCGCCGCGCAATTCATATCCCAAAAGCGTGTCGAGATTTTCCGTGTTGTAGGATGCTCCAACCAGCATATGCGTTGATTGTCCGGACCGAATGCGTGCCGATCCGGTGAGAACAGCAGACATTCCCGCTCCCTCTTCGCCCATGAAGGTACGAGACGAGCCGGTGACCTTATGAACAATCGAGATATTGCCGGCCAAAAGGTTCGATAGCTGTGCAAGGAAGAGTGTCGGTCGCAACTCGGTTGTTAAAACCTCATTGAGCAACACGTCCACATCGTCACGCTCACGTGCCTGCATCAAAATCATGGTATCGACATCGCCGTCGCGCTCACCACCGGCTGCCGCCACGATCATGTCCATTGATGCTGTCAGCTCGGCATTGTCCTTGATTCCGGCGTCATCAAGCGCAAGGCCCGCGCAGTAGGTGCCGATACGCTGCCAGGTCTCCATCTGGCGCTGGTCACCGCGCTTTGGGATTTGCTTCGACCAGTCGATCTCCGGCAATGGATGCACGACGCTTGGCGCAAAGCTCTCGCCGTCAAAGACCGGGGCGCTTCCGTTCGTCAATGCCGCCCAATTCTCCTCGGCGCCGACGCCCATGGAGGAAACGAGGCCGATACCGGTGATAACGACATCATGCGTGGCCATGTGGCTGCGGATCCGCGTCAAGCCTTGGCTGCACGAAGATCATCAATCTTCGCGCAGAGATTTTTGAGAACGAAATATTCTTCGGTTGGCGCTTTGCCGTCATTGACGTCCTGCGTCCACTGTTCGAGCGGAATCTTGATGCCGAACTCTTTGTCGATGGCAAAAACGATATCCAGGAAATCAAGGCTATCGATGCCCAGATCGTCAATCGTATGGCTTTCCAGGGTGATCGTCTCGCGATCAATTTCGCTTGTTTCTGCAATGATATCGGCGACTTTGTCGAACGTATCGGACACAGGCATTCCTTTTCACTGTTCTTTTATAGGCGCACGCCCAAAACTCTTTTGCGGGGTCTCTAGACCTTTTGAAGGCCCAAAGAAAGGGGCCTTTCGCCGCTTTCCCAAGCCGATGTTTTAAACTCGGCAAACTGGCCAAGCGGGTTGACCTGCCTACCTGTTTCAGCCGAACAGGTTTCAAAGGGAGAATTCGTGAAAATGTCTGATCAAAACAAGTTCCTTAAGCAAAGTAATTTTGTGGGCGGTGATTGGATTGCAGCCGATAGCGGCGCGACGATGACAGTGCACAACCCGGCGACGCGCGAGGTGATTGGCACGATACCGGTCTGCGCGGTCCAAGAAACTGACCGTGCCATCGCTGCGGCATCAGAAGCTTTCCCCATCTGGCGAAAAAGCACGGCGCTTGAACGCGCCAATTTGTTGATGAAACTGCACGATGTGATCTTGAAAAACCAGGAAGAGTTGGCGCGCCTACTTACGCTGGAGCAGGGCAAGCCGTTGGCTGAAGCACGCGTCGAAGTGGGTGGATCGGCGGCCTATGTGCGGTGGTTTGCTGAGGAAGCGCGCCGTGTTTACGGTGAGGTGATCCCCAGCCCTGTACCTGATCGCCGATTGATGGTGATCAAGGAACCGGTGGGTGTTGTGGCCGCTATCACACCTTGGAATTTCCCATCCTCCATGATCGCCCGAAAACTGGGCCCGGCGTTGGCCGCTGGCTGTACGATTGTTATCAAGCCTTCGGAGTTTACGCCGTTTTCCGGTTTGGCCTGGGGGCTTTTGTGTAAAGAAGCGGGCATTCCTCCCGGTGTGGTCAATATCATAACAGGCGACGCTGCAGCCATCGGGTCACGCCTATGTGGCAACCCACATGTTCGAAAATTAAGCTTTACAGGGTCTACACGGGTCGGCAAATTACTGCTGGCGCAGTCAGCAGACAATGTACAAAAGGTCTCCATGGAGCTTGGTGGCAATGCGCCGTTTATCGTCTTTAATGATGCGGATTTGGATCGGGCGATTTTGGGCGGTATGGCGGCCAAGTACCGAAACGCAGGTCAAACGTGCGTTTGTACCAACCGGTTTTACGTTCAGGCGGGAATTTACGATGCTTTTGTGGACCGGTTGACGGCGGAAACCGCCGCAATGACGGTCGGCAATGGCTTTGACGATGGAGTGGTTCAAGGCCCGCTTATCAACGAGGCGGCCATGGCGAAAGTTGTTGAACTGGTCGAGGATGCGACCCAAAAGCAGGGACGCATCACTATCGGAGGCAAACCGCACGCCAAAGGCGGCACGTTCTTTGAGCCGACGGTCATTGCGAACGCTACTGGCAATATGCGTTTCGCGCGTGAAGAGATCTTTGGGCCGGTGGCACCTGTTTTCAAGTTTACAAGCGAGGAAGAAGTGGTCGCAATGGCCAATGACACTGAGTTTGGTTTGTCGGGTTTTGTTTACACTCAGGACTTGGGCCGCGCCTTCCGCATGATGGAAGCGCTGCGCTATGGCCTGATTGGCATCAATGAGGGTGTGATCGCGACGCCGGAAGCACCCTTTGGCGGGGTCAAACACTCAGGTCTCGGCAAGGAAGGCGGCCACCAGGGTATTGCGGACTATGTCGATGAAAAGTTCGTCGCTGTCGGCGGGCTGGGCCTTTGAGCGCGCGTAAAGCGTGGGGTCGAACGGCCAACGGAGAAATCGTTGACAAGGTCGTTCTGCAGAACGGACCATTGCGAGCGGAAGTCATTACCTTTGGCGCTATCCTGCGTGATTTGCGATATGTTGGCCACGCCGCTCCTTTGGTTCTGGGCTTGAACTCGGTCGCCGATTATGAGGCTGATCCCGCATATCTCGGCGCCGTAGTGGGACGTTTCGCCAATCGCATCGCCGGCGCGCGCATGTCTGTTGACGGCGTGGACTATATACTTGATGCCAATGAAAACGGCAGCATGTTGCACGGTGGCAAAGCTGGTTTTTCCCGCCAGAATTGGTCCATAGAAGGCTTGAGCGACAACGAAGTGACGCTTTGCCTTCAAAGTCCTGATGGCGACATGGGTTTTCCGGGCAATCTGACCGTTCGATGCACCTATGCGCTCGAGGATCAGGGTGTTTTGCGTGTCGCATTTAACGCTGAGACAGATGCGCCCACCGTCTGTTCGCTGGCCCAGCACAGCTATTTCAATCTGCAAGACGGTGGCGCGTCTTCCATTCATGACCATCAATTGACGTTGCTGGCTGATGCCTATTTGCCCGTTAATGCGCTGCTTATCCCCGCTGGTGCCCCCGAAAATATTGATGGCGTTTGGTTGGACTTCCGGCAAACGCGCGAAATCGGACCAAGCCAGATTGACCATAATTATTGCCTTTCGCAGGAGCGTGTGCCGGTAAGGCCGGTGGCCAGGCTTGCATCACCGGCAAGCGGCATGGCGTTGGAGTTGGCGACGACAGAACCTGGACTGCAGGTGTATACTGGCGATGGGCTAAGCGGCGGTACGGCTGGTTTGGACAAGACTTTCTATAGGACACGGGCTGGGATTGCGCTTGAAACGCAAGTCTGGCCAGATGCGCCCAACCGGCCAGAATTTCCATCGGCGTTTTTGCGTCCCGGTTTGCCGTTGCAGCAGGTGACGCAATTGCGTTTTATAAAAAGTTGAACCGGTGCCGTGCGGAGGCGGAACAGATGAAGACACTGAGAAGAACCGCCATTGGCCTCATTGTTGTCTTAGGGGCGGCTTGGGCCTATGCCTATTTCTCGCTGGCGAATGAAACACATGCTTATGCGCCAGTCTCTGTGGATGAACGTGCCCAAGCACAGGCCTATCTTGGACAGGCGGTTGAACCGCTGGGTCCGGGGTGGGTGTGGGAAACATTTGAACCACAAACGGGGATATCGCTTCGAACCGGTCGCTTTGAGGATCCACCTGCCGACCCAAAGGGCATCATTATTGTGGTGCCGGGTTATACCGCGCCGCTTGAAATGATTGCTCGTTCAATCAATCAGTTTCACGCCAACGGATATCTGACGTATGGCTTTGAATATCGTGGGCAGGGTCTGTCGACGCGGTTCCTGGCAAACCCTGAAAAAGGACATGTTGAAGATTATGCTGTTCTTGCTTCCGATTTATCCCGCTTTGTAGAGGCGGTGCGGCAACCGGAGTTGCCACTCAACATCTACGCGATATCGCAGGGTGCACATATCACGATGCGCATGGCGGGAGACGGGTTGGGTAGCGCTGACCGATACGCGCTGGTTGTACCCATGGCACAAATTTTAACTGGTGATTTTCCCTATGGGGTGGCGCGCGCTTTGGCGTCGGTGCTCACCTTTGTCGGCCTTGGCGAGATGTTTGCGCCGGGACGCGGGCCTTGGGATATTTCGAAGGTAACGTTTGGCAGTAAGACACCCTGCAATGCGAATCCGGCTCGGGCGCAAACCCGAGATGCGCTGTTTGCACTGGACGAACAAAAGCGGGTCAACGGCCCTACGGCGCGTTGGGTACATGAAACTATAAACTCTACAGACCGGCTGCTCGGGCCGGATTATGCCGAGAAAATCAGCGCACCCGTCATCATGTTCACTGCCGGAATGGATACCATTGTCGATACTGAAGCCGCGGTCTCTTTGTGCAATAAGCTTGGTAATTGTGCACGGCGTCATTTTGAGGATGCACGCCATTGTATCGGACTAGAGGTCGATGCTGTCCGCGATGCGATTATTGACGCATCGCTCGAACATTTTGCGGGTGACTAGATCACCGGGAGGCTGGAACATGTCGGAAGCGGTTGAAAACAAAGACAAGTGGGCCGGTCTGGCTGAGAAGGAACTGAGGGGGCAACCACTCTCTGACATCGAAACCGTCACCGAGGACGGTATTACCGTCAAACCGCTCTACACCGCCGATGATCTTGAAGGCATTGACCATCTCGACAGCGTGCCGGGTATTGCGCCGTTTGTTCGCGGCCCGCGTGCCACCATGTATACCGGCCGTCCCTGGACAATTCGCCAATATGCCGGCTTTTCGACGGCGGAAGAATCCAACGCGTTTTACCGTAAGGCTTTGGCGGCCGGTCAAAAGGGCCTTTCCGTGGCTTTCGATTTGGCCACCCACCGCGGCTATGATTCAGACCATGACCGAGTGGTCGGTGATGTCGGCAAAGCTGGTGTGGCGATCGATACCGTTGAGGACATGAAGATCCTCTTTGACGGAATTCCGTTGGAAGAAATGTCGGTTTCGATGACGATGAACGGTGCCGTCATCCCGGTGCTCGCCATGTTTATCGTCGCGGGCGAAGAGCAGGGTGTTGATCGGGCGAAACTGTCTGGCACGATCCAGAATGATATTCTCAAAGAGTTTATGGTGCGCAACACCTATATTTATCCGCCCGAACCCTCGATGCGGATCATTGCCGATATTATTGAATATACCGCGCAGGAAATGCCGAAGTTCAATTCGATCTCGATTTCCGGCTACCACATCCAGGAGGCAGGTTCGACACTGGTGCAGGAACTGGCTTTCACCCTTGCGGATGGGCGCGAATATGTGCGCGCCGCGTTGGCCAAGGGCATGGATGTTGACGCTTTTGCAGGGCGACTGTCGTTTTTCTTCTGCATTGGCATGAATTTTTTTGCCGAAGCGGCGAAATTGCGTGCCGCCCGACTGCTTTGGGCGCGGATCATGGAAGAATTTGAGCCCCAAAAGCCTCAATCGTCGATGCTCCGCGCGCATTGTCAGACATCGGGTGTCTCGCTTCAAGAACAGGATCCTTACAACAATATCGTACGGACGGCCTATGAAGCGATGGCTGCGGTGCTCGGCGGCACGCAATCGCTTCATACCAATTCGTTCGATGAGGCCATGGCTCTGCCGACCGAGTTTTCCTCGCGCATCGCCCGCAACACACAGTTGATTTTGCAGCATGAGACCGGGGTCATCGATACGGTCGATCCGCTGGCCGGGTCCTACTATGTGGAAAGCCTGACAAAGGAGCTGGCTGATCGCGCCTGGGCCTTGATGGAAGAATTTGAAGCCGCAGGCGGTATGACAAAGGCAGTCCAGGAGGGCTTGCCAAAACGTCAGATCGAAGAGGCTGCCGCGCGCAAGCAAGCGGCAGTGGACCGCGGCGAGAGCGTTATTGTCGGGGTAAACAAATATCGCCTCGAGCAAGAAGATGAGATCGACATTCTCGACATCGACAACAGTGCCGTGCGTATGGCGCAGGTAGCGCGTTTGAAACGTGTGCGTTCATCCCGGGATGAAGATGCCTGCCGCGCGGCGCTCGATCAATTGTCGCAGGTGGCAAATAGCGGTGACGGCAATCTTTTGGGTGCAGCTGTCGAGGCGGCGCGAAAACGCGCGTCTGTGGGCGAAATATCGGATGCGATGGAAACTGCTTTTGGGCGCTACAAGGGTGATGTCGTAACGATCACCGGTGTGTATGGCGCAGCCTATGAGGGTGACGAACGTTTTGCGGCCATCAAATCGCGGATCGCCGGCGCCGCTTCTTCGCGCGGCCAAACACCTTCCATTTTGGTGGCCAAAATGGGTCAGGACGGTCACGACCGTGGGGCCAAGGTCATCGCCACCGCGTTTCAGGATCTGGGCTTTGATGTCCATGTTGGGCCGCTGTTTCAGACCCCGCAGGAAGCAGCCGACATGGCGGTTGAAAATAACGTCGACATTGTTGGTGTTTCTTCACACGCGGCAGGCCATAAGACATTGGCGCCGATGCTGGTGACCGAACTGGCTGCGCGCGATGCTGCCGACAAGGTCGTCATTTGTGGCGGCGTGATCCCGTCGCAGGATTATGATTTCTTGCGTGAGAACGGTATTGAAGCCGTTTTCGGGCCCGGAACTGACGTGTTAAAAGCGGCGGAAGCGCTTCTCGATATTCTCGATGAGCGCGAGCGCCGCCGCAATTATGAAGGCGAACCAGCACTATAGTCGGCCAGCGTCACGTAGTCTTTGCGCCAGAGCTTCGGCTTGGTCGAGACCGGCTTCAAGCGCGTGGACGTAGGCGTGGGTCAAGAAGAAATAGGCCGCATCCATATTGTTTTGCGCACCCATTTCGTCCGCCGCTTTTTGGTAGGCCGCTGCAATCGCTTTATGGTCACCTGCCTCTACAAGCTCGGCAAGGCTCGGGCTAGCGCTCGCCATTTTCAATCAGGTTCGCCGCGACCCATTTGTGGAAGTTGTGCGTGGGTCCATCCATCACAGGGGAAAAGCGACCGCCGTCGAATGCGCTCGCGGCACGCCCGCGCTGCATGCCTTCAACGACGAAAATGTCTTCCTCAAAAACCACTTTCCATTGTTGGGTATTGTTTGCCCTCAAATCCGCATAGACATCGGTTGTGGCCTCGGGTTGATGATAAAAAAGGGCGATGCGTTCGATGGTGTGCTCAGGGCCTTCCGGAACCAGAATGATTGCGAAAGAATGGTCCCGGTGTACGCCGAGCAGCAAGTTTGGAAAGAGCGCGATGTACTCTGCCGCCGCATCCCATTTGGATGCCAAGCCTTCCAAATACGGTAAGAGCGCACCGTCATCACCTTTGAGCTGACGGTACACATGGGTGCCTTGGCCCGAAAATCCATGGGGATTCTCAATGTGGTAGTGATCCTCCAGTCGCGAATAGCTGTTTAGTGCCGGGTGCACCCAGGGCAGGTGGTAGCTTTCGCAATAGTTCTCGACGGCCAGCTTCCAATTGGTTTTGAGCTTGAGCTCGAAGGTTGAGTCGATCCCACCAAAGTGGATTGGCTTTTCAAATTCGCGCCAGCGTTCGAGCAAGTCGCCATTGGCTACTTCAAAAGCTGGTGCGTCGCCTTCGACGTTGATAAAAATGATGCCGCGCCAGATGTGGCTTCTGACTTCAATCAGCCCCAGCCTATCTGGACAAACCGCCTCATGCACATTGTAACCTGGTCCGCCGACATGAGGCGTTGCGCGCAGCTTGCCCGCCAGATCGTAACACCAGGAATGATATGGACATCTAAGGGCACCGGTTACTTCTCGCGGCTCTTCGACAAGGATCATACCGCGATGTCGGCACACATTGAAGAACACCCTGATTTTACCGTCGCGATCGCTCGCCAATAAAAGAGGCTGGCCCAGAAACTGGATCGGCTTCACATGACCTGCTCCGGGCAAATCATGTGCGAAAGCCAGCGCGGCCCATTGGCCGTTGAACAGACGTTGTGTTTCCAATGCGTATGTCTGCGGGTCTTTATAGTGGGCGTTCGGGAGACCTTTGGCGTGCGCAACGTCCCGCAATACATGTTGCAATGGGGTCTCCGACTGCATCGCCATCCGCCTTCTCCCGAATTGGCATTCAGCTTGGCGCAGGCCGGTGATCGTTTCGATGTCCATTTGAGAAGTGTAGCTGTCTGATTACGACGCGCGGTTGACGATGTTGGAGCGCAACTGTTTCATGTCATTGAGACATGGCTTAAGGATTTGAGATGGATCGCGTCGTTCTGCTTGGCACCAAGGGCGGCCCTGCAGTCTACCCCGCAGCGCCGGGGCGTATGCCGACGTCTTCGCTGTTGTCGTTGGATGGCGAGCAGGTCATCGTTGATTGCGGGCTCGGCGTCACAGGGCGGCTGGTGCAGGCAGGCGTTGATCTGAAAAGTCTGTCGACCATTGTGATTACCCACCTCCATTCTGATCATTATCTGGAACTTGGGCCGCTACTGCACACTGCGTGGACAGCAGGCCTCAAGACGCCGGTTCGAGTCATCGGGCCGGACGGTTTGTCGGACTATTGGAGCGCGTTCCTGCAATCCATGGCGTTCGACATTAATCTGCGTATCGCGGATGAGGGAAGGTCGGCTTTGGATCGGTTGGCGCATATCGAGGCAATGGCCGGGGCTCACATGATGGGCGGTGTGCGATTGCGTACATTGCGTAACCATCATCCGCCAATAGTTGACAGTTACGCTCTGCGCTTTGATGCCGATGAGAAATCGGTCGTGTTTTCAGGCGATACCGCACCTTTTGCCGGTTTTGAGCCGTTTGCCGCGGGCGCTGATGTGTTGGTGCACGAGGGCATGATCGCACAGGGTGTTGACCGGCTGGTGGCGCGTGTTGGCAATGGCGAGCGTCTCAAGCAGCACTTGGTAGCCAGTCACACTGACGCCGTTGATGTGGGCCGCATCGCGCAAGAAGCGGGTATAAAGCAGCTTGCGCTGCACCATCTTGTGCCGTCTGATGATCCGTTGATCACAGATGAGACTTGGCTGGCCGCCGTTCGCGCAGGCGGCTATCACGGGCCGCTCCATATGGGACACGATCTGCTGGAAATCGCACTCTAGGCCGCGCTCTTTTGCGCCAAACCGCCGGTTTCGACCAGAAAGTCGACAATCTCGCCGACGCCTTTGCTACGCTTCAGGTCGGTGAAGATGTGCGGACGGCCGTGACGGTTTTTGGTGGCATCGGCGTCCATTTGATCAAGGTCGACCTCTACGAAAGGGGCCAGATCAGCCTTGTTGATGATCAAAAGATCCGAGCGCGTGATTGCGAGGCCGCCTTTGCGCGGGATGTCCTGCCCCTGGCAAACCGAGATCACATAGAGCGTGAGATCGGCCAGATCCGGCGAAAATGTTGCCGCCAGATTGTCGCCGCCACTTTCGATGAAGATGACATCAAGGCCCGCATGTCGCTCGTTCATCTCGTCGATGGCGCGCAGATTAATCGAGGCGTCTTCGCGAATGGCCGTATGCGGACAACCGCCCGTTTCCACACCAATGATGCGATCCGACGGCAGGGCCTGCATGTGCACAAGCGCGTCTGCATCCTCACGCGTATAAATGTCGTTGGTGATGACGCCTACCGAGTAGCTATCGCGCATCGCTTTGCATAGCGCGCCGGCCAGACTTGTTTTGCCCGATCCGACTGGGCCGCCGATGCCAATACGAAGCGGGCCATGGGATGTGGTCATGACAAGAAAAGCCTTGGTTGCAGGGATTCGTGCTTCATGGCGGCAATGTCGACCAAAAAGGTGCAGGTGCCAAGGTCTTCCAGCGTGCTGGATGCTGCTTTTTTGGCAGTGGTTTCGATGACGGGTTCCAGTATCACCAAGATGTCTGCCGCGCCTTTCTGGCCGAGGATGCCCATGCGAATGGCTGCTTGGAGCTGATTGGAGGTGAAGGCGTGCTGAAAGGCGGCAATGGCATCGCTTCGATCTATGCTGCTGTGGCCGCTGGCCCAGCCGATATGGATCGGCAGGGGTGTGCCGGGTGGGAGTTGTTGATCCTCTTTGAGCCAGTTTCCGACCGCTTCAGCAAAAGATGTGCCCTGTTTGATCGTTTCATTTAATCGCTCGGTGGCGTTGGTCATGGCGACGGCCAGTTCGTTGAGGTCATCGAGCGGTTCCCTGTTGGTCGCACACCCATGGGCTTGCGCCAAAAAGATGGCATCGTTCCACAGCGCTCCGACGGTGAGTTGCGCTTTGATCCATTGAGAAAGCGTTTCTGGTCCATCGACTTGGCTATCATGGATGGCCTGCTCCAACCCCGCCGAATATGCAAAGCTGCCGGTGGGAAAAACCGGTGACAGCCACGACATAAGGCGGAGGAGGGAACTGGTTTTTGCCATTATCCGTGCCGATGTAGCCATTCTTCAACGGCGTCCTGCATGGTTCTGCCGGTATTTTCTTTCATCCACGCCATAAAGGGTCGGTCGAACTTGAAATGATCGCCGATCTGCTCTTTGAAGAACCGCCGTACCATTTGCGTATTTTTATAGTGCTCGTCGATCACTGTATCGAGTTCAACCAATTCGCAATGCCATTCGCGTTTAGTGGTCATGGTGGCGATGATCTCCGTAAGCGCCGCCTTCCGGGTCAAAGGGCGCCTCAATCTCGGTGATGGTCGCGCCAAGGCCTTGGAGCATGTCGCGGATCACATGATCACGGCGGATGAGGACGCGGCCCGGTTCGATTTGCGCGGCCAGATGCCGGTTGCCGATCTGCCAGGCGAGCGCCAGCAGGTGTCTGTTGTCGCGCCCGCGCACTTCCATCAGTTCCTCGGGTTCCGCGCGCACTTCGATCACTCGACCATCGGACAGGATCAACCCTTCGCCATGACGCAAGAGCCGTGCTTCGGGCAGGTCAAGGAGAAATTCGATCCCATGGTCGCTTGCCAGCTTCATGCGGCGGCGATGCCGGGCCAATTCATCAAGTGTGATGGTGTCTGACGGGGAATGGACGTGGGCAGTCACGGTGGTGCAAGACAGCGGCGGAGTTATTGGCATAACCGATAACCGCCTCTTCGCTCTGCGATGTCAAGATGGATGTGGTCTTCATGGAAGCCATCGGAACCGGGCCCCAAAACGGTGGTGAATTGCAGGCAAGCACCGGCGCGCACCGTCTTTTGAAAGGCTTCCTCGATCCTGCCTGTCCGTTCGCGTGGCTCGATGCTGATCGGGTCACGACCTTCAAACTCGAAGGTGCGGATATCGATGGCGTTGCCGATGGCATGTTCCGATAATTTACCGTCGGGCTGGTTGTTGCGACGGCGGCAAACATAGGTGGAGGCATGCCGCAGCGATTTGAGTTTTACCGGCGTTTTGTCGCTTGAAAGGCTTTTGGTGGCGGGGATCACGGTCTGATTGACCCAAGTGGCGAGCGCCAATGCCGTCGCGCAGCGCATCTGTGTGTCAGGCGTGATCGAAACGCCCGGGACGATCTCATCCACATCAATGGGTTTGGCGACGCCGCAACCGGGATCGTCGGAGGTGACGGGTTCAAGCTCGGTGAATGTAGCGCCAAGGTTCTTCAGGTCAGCGCTGCATCGGGTGTAGGCTGCCTGGTCGAAGGATGGTGCAGGCGGTTCCACGGCTCGTTCAGGCCGCGGCTGCGGTGGTTCTGATGGGGTGATGGGTTCTGATGCTGCGGCGGGAACTGTGATGGCTGCTACCATTGCGAACTTGAGGAGCGTACTTGTTGGCCTTATCATGTGTCTTAGTCGATCTGTTCGAAGCACTCTTTGAGCGCTCTGCTGAAATCGGGGTTATGGCCGTGGCGATGCTCCTATAGCGGTGAGGATGAAATTTCAGGGGCGCCAACAATAACTATTGCTGCTTTGCTTTTGCAGCAGCGTTGGAGCTACTGGTTTAAATCAACGGGCCTGTACCTGTTGCACCGCGACGTGCCTCGCGTCCCTGTTCCTCAACCACCTCCCGCCACATGTCGTAGGTGGAGACGACCATAAATTCGAGTTCTTCGCGCGAGTAGAGATTGACGCCTTCGTCATTGTGGAGCCTTACGGGCCGGCGGCCTCCCGATGGATCGCCAAACTGAGCAATGGTCAACCGAACCTCGGCAAAGTCTTCGTCTGCTGCCCGGATGCGCTCGTGCATCATCGAAAAGGCGAAACGGCGACCTTCCGCAGTCAGGCCGCGCGACCGGCGGGGCTCGATGAAAAGCGCGCTGGCTTGTTCGTCGATAGCAAGGATCATCGGCAACCAAAATGTCACCTTACGGCCCAGGCCCATCGAAAGCGGGAAGAACTCGTGCTTGCGACCGTACACCCTGCCCGAAGTGGCGAAGTCATGAAGGCCAAGGCCAACGCGTCGGTTGTAAGCGAATTCTTCATCTGACTTAGACCTCTTCCGCAACTCCGCGTCGATAACAGACCAAGGCGTTTGTTCGGCGATGCCAAAGTCCAAATCGGGCTGGATGTTGAATAGATCGGAAAAACACGACCGAACGGGCTTGTAAGAGAACGGCGAGAACCCGCCCTTCATCTGCTCCAAGCTCTTGCGCTTAATGTCGTCGGGCTGAGGCGCAATGCGTGCTAGGTCAATGTCAGGCAACATCTTCAAGTGGTTTGTCGTCACTGGGCGGTTCTCCTGCGCGAGGCGTAACGTCTAGGGACACCTTGTGGTGTTGGAATCGGTCTCGAATCTCATTATCCGGTATCCGCATTCCAAAAGCAACATCTGTTCTCGCTTTGTCCACTACCGCAGCCCAAGGAGAGCCCTTTGCGTGCGACAGGTCAACCAACTGCCCTGGTGACATGCGGCCAAGACGTCGAACGACATCACTGACCAAGTCAATGACGGCCATGTCGTCTGGCAGCGTCAGTTCCTTCGTCCGCCCTGTCAAAGGGTCTTGCTTAACTGCCCGAACGGCAATTGGTTCTGCACCGTTCTTTTTAAACGCTCGATAGACAGCCGGATGCACTGGACCATACTGCCATGCCTCGAAGTAACCTGAAACAAGCGGACCCTTGCCACGCTTCATGTGGATTCCGTGCGCGAAGTATAGTAGCTTCTGAAGGGCGAGGTTGGTGATCTTGATGCCGCGTCGATCCGCCTCGTCTAGCATAAGGTTCGCTATTGCCCTCGGATCGTATGCGTTCATGGTATCATTCTCTTTATCCCGTTGACACTTAGTTTTGCAGTTAGAAAGATCCCTAAAGTTGTCGAAAAGAGGGAACTTGGCACGCGATTCTTCTACTAGAACAAAAAATACCGTTGCGCCATGGGCACCACCGTCGCTGGCTCACACGTCAAGAGTTCACCGTCTGCGCGGACTTCATAGGTTTCGGGGTCGACTTCCACATTCGGGGTCGCGTCGTTGTGGATCAAGTCCTTTTTGCCGATCTGCCTCGTGTTATCGACGGCGAGCAACTGCTTGTCGACTTCCAGTCGGTGCGCCAGACCATCCTCGATGGCGGCTTTTGATACGAACGTCACTGCGCTGTTGGTGACGGCCTTGCCATAGGCACCGAACATGTAACGATAGTGCACCGGCTGGGGTGTCGGGATGGAGGCGTTCGGGTCGCCCATCGGCGCTGCGACGATGGACCCGCCGATCAGCACCATGGCCGGTTTGACGCCGAAAAAGGCGGTGTCCCACAGGCAGAGATCGGCGCGTTTGCCCACCTCAATGGAGCCGATTTCATGGCTGATGCCATGGGCGATGGCCGGGTTAATCGTGTATTTGGCGATGTAGCGTTTGACGCGCATATTGTCATTGTCGCCGGTCTCTTGCGGGAGCGCGCCGCGTTGGCGCTTCATCTTGTCGGCGGTCTGCCAGGTACGGATGATGACTTCGCCGACGCGGCCCATGGCTTGGCTATCCGAGGCGATGATCGAAAACGCGCCCATATCGTGCAAAATATCTTCGGCGGCGATGGTTTCTTTCCTGATTCTGGATTCGGCGAATGCGACATCCTCTGGGATATTCGAATCCAGATGGTGGCAGACCATGAGCATATCGAGATGCTCTTCCAACGTGTTGACCGTGTACGGACGCGTCGGGTTGGTAGAGGAGGGCAGAACGTTTTCTTGCCCGCAAATCTTAATGATGTCCGGCGCGTGGCCGCCGCCTGCGCCTTCGGTGTGGAAGGCGTGAATGGTGCGGCCGTTCATGGCTTCCACTGTGCGCTCCACAAAGCCGCTTTCGTTGAGCGTATCGGTGTGGATCATCACCTGTACGTCCATCTCGTCAGCGACTGACAGGCAGCAATCGATGGCCCCCGGCGTGGTGCCCCAATCCTCGTGCAGTTTCAAAGCGCAAGCACCGCCGAGCACTTGTTCGTGCAGCGCGGCGGGCAGAGAGGCATTACCCTTGCCTGCAAAGGCGAGGTTCATCGGAAAGGCATCGGCGGACTGGATCATGCGGCCAATGTGCCACGGGCCTGGTGTGCAGGTGGTCGCCAGTGTACCGTGCGCGGGGCCCGTGCCGCCACCCAACATGGTGGTCAGGCCGCTCATCAACGCGTCTTCAATCTGCTGCGGGCAAATGTAGTGAATGTGGCTGTCAAAGCCGCCTGCGGTGAGGATTTTGCCTTCGCCAGCGATGGCCTCGGTGCCCGGGCCGACAATGATGTTGACACCCGGTTGTGTGTCCGGGTTGCCGGCCTTGCCGATGGCTTCAATGCGGCCGTTTTTCAGGCCCACATCAGCTTTGTAAATCCCGGAATGGTCGACGATGAGCGCGTTGGTGATGACGGTGTCCACTGCACCATCGGCGCGCGTGACCTGGCTTTGTCCCATGCCATCGCGGATCACCTTGCCGCCACCGAATTTGACCTCTTCGCCATACAGCGCCGCATTGTTGCCGGAACCGTTGCCCCCGCCCGCGAGACCGGCGGTCATGTCATTTTCGACCTCGATAAACAGCTCGGTGTCAGCAAGGCGCACCTTGTCGCCGGTGGTGGGGCCGAACATGTCGGCATAGGCGGCGCGGGAGATCGTGGCTGGCATGGTGTTTATCCTCTCTCAGGCGATTCGGTTAGTTGGCAGGCAGTGGACAGCGAAGGACCAGGCTTTTGGGTCGGACTTAACCACCGGCGACTGTTCCAAAGGCTTTGTTAAATTTTCGAGCGCGTAGGTTTTTCTCACTTATCCAGAACTGCGCCATACCAACGTCTGCCCAGATCCATTCTATACGATGGTCGCTATCCAGTTGCAGTAGAAGCACCTCATCTGCCCCATCCTCGTTCGCTTCGTTGCTGTACCCCAGCATCGCGTGATTCAATAAGCGTTCCCCGCTTGGGTCGTTATTGTCGACCAGTGAATATCCTGCGGCTTTCATCGAGCTTTCGATGAGTTCGTCACTCCGTTGCGAAAATGCCTCTGAATCTTTGTAGAATCGAAAAACGCGATCTCCAACCGGATAGCTAACGCTCTGAACCGGGTCGACAAATAAACGGGGAAAAACGGAATGGGGAGGCTTGTCCCCGAAGCGCCAATCGCCTTCCCATTTCGGCTCGCAATAATAGTAGTTAGAACCATCATGTACTGGCGGTAGATTAGTAGGCGCTGTTCGATCCTCGGTAGACGGTGCCCGATCAGTATATAAAACACGTGAGGTACCGGCAGGCTTAAATGACCAGCGACCTGGCGGATCCCAGATTTGTTCTTCATCAACTTTGCCGAAGAAGAACAACGTACCAGTTTCGGGAAGTGGGTTTTGTGGAAATTTTGGTAGCTGACTGCAGTCTATTTGCGCTAAAAAATGGAGTGGTGTTCCTTCCGGTGCTTTCGGCCACTCTTGATCTGGATGGAGTTGCGGTAGGCCACCGAGAAAACTCGTCCCAGTTGAATTTTGCGCTTCTACGAGCCGAATACAAGATGCCTCCAGTTCCTTGATTGCTGCGTCTATTTCAATATCCGAAGCTGCCACTTTCTTATCCTTTGCGGACGAAGCACTTAGCTTGGACCGTGAGGCGCACCTTGTCGCCGGTAGTAGGGCCGAACATGTCGGCATAGGAGGCGCGGGAGATCGTGGCTGGCATGGTGTTTATCCTTCTTCGAGGAGGAGCAGTAATTCTTCATTGCGATTACGGGTCATGGCGGCTTTGCAGGAATAGATGAGGAGCGGCTGCAGCGAGCCGCCCGCGACCTTCATGCCTTCATTTTCGCAATGGCCATCACGATAGTCGATCCAGGCGCGTTGTGCTTTCAAGAGGTCGGCTTCTGCATTGGCGATTTCCGGGCGCCATTCGCGCACCTGCTCGTCGGTTGCTTTGGCCCAGCGCTTTACTTCCGGCCAAAGGGCATTGAGCGCGCGGTCTGCGGTTTGCCAGTCCTGATAAGCGCAATAGTTCATGCCCTGCTGGGGCAAGTTGCCCGCGTCGCTGCAATCCCAATCTTGCGCAACGGCAAATGTCGGGATGCTCACCAACAATGCGGTCAGCAAACGCCTCATAACGCACCCATGACCTTTTGGTTGAAGCCGTAGATCTCGCGCTTGCCGCTCATCGGGACGAGTGTAACATCGCGTTCCTGGCCTGGCTCAAAACGCACCGCTGTGCCAGCGGCAATATCCAGGCGCATGCCTTTGGTTGCCTCGCGGTCAAAGTCGAGTGCCGCATTGGTTTCGTAAAAATGATAGTGCGAGCCCACTTGCACCGGGCGGTCGCCGGTGTTGGCTACTTTGAGCGTGAGCACTTCGGCGCCGGCGTTGAGTGTGATGTCGCCTTTGGCGGTGATGACTTCTCCGGGGATCATTGTGTGGCTCCTATCTTATCGGCTCATGCACGGTGACCAGCTTCGTTCCATCGGGGAATGTTGCTTCCACCTGAATGTCATGGATCATTTCCGGCACGCCTTCCATGCACTGGCCACGGGTAATGACATGGGCGCCGGCCTGCATCAGATCAGCGACGGACCGACCGTCTCGTGCGCCTTCAACGACAAAATCCGTGATAAGTGCAATGGCTTCCGGGTGGTTGAGCTTGACCCCACGCTCCAAACGCTTGCGCGCCACGATGGCGGCCATGGCAATGAGGAGCTTGTCTTTCTCGCGCGGTGATAATTGCATCTCTTCCCCCGTGGTCTTTTGAACGACATTAGGGCACAGTTTGTCAGGATTGAAGTCATAAGTTTGGGCAGTTTACGCCCGATTTTTCATCGCACCAAAGGACGGGCAAGATGGTCGATTTGAACGAGATTTGGGAATTGGAGCGCAAATGCTGGGTTGAAGGCCGCAGCTATTATGAGCGCATCCTCCATGCCGAGGCGGTTTACGCCTTTCCGCCGCCTATGGGGATATTTGTCGGCAATGATTTTGTATCGTCGATGGGCGAAGCGGGGCCCTGTACCGATGTGGAAATGACTGACCGGCATGCCGCGGTACAGGGCGATGCGGTGGTGATCGCCTATAAGGGCCGCGGCATAGCAGCCAGTGGCGATCGGGTTTCCCACTGTACGTCGACATGGGTGCAAACGCTGGCGGGCTGGCAGCTTATAAGCCACCATCAGACGCCGCTGGATGAGTGATCAGCCGGTTAGCCATTCCTCCAATTGCATGGCACGCACATCGGCGATGAGCTCAACGAAGCGTTTTGTTTGATGAGACGCAACTGCGGCGCCTTTTTCTGCCGTTGCCAAATGTGCTTCACCGGCGACACCTTCAGGGTGAATGTCGCCTGCAATCCACGCATAGGCATGCGGGCTCTGCGGGGCGAGGTGCTTGAAGGATTGGCGCGCGCGCGGTGTTGATGAGGCAAAATTTTGGGCGTGCTCCATCTTTACGGTTTCCGGCGCAAAGTGCAGCATCAAAGACGTCTCGTAGTCGTCGCCATGGATGCCGTGCGTGCAATTGTCTTGTGAGAACAAACCATCTGGAAAACCGAAGCGGTTCCAGCTGGTTTTGACCGCAAGCATATGGTGCTTGACGCGCAGATCGCGGGCGACAATGCCCATCAACTCTTCGTTTCCGCCATGAGAATTGACGATGATCAGCTTGCGGATGCCGGTCCGTGCCACGCTGTCGCCGATTTGGTTCCACGCATCGATGATGGTGGTGGCGTCCATCGTCAGCGTTCCGGCCACCCGGATATGTTCGTTTGATTTGCCAATGCATTGGATGGGTAGAAACCGCACATCAATTTCGTCCGGCAGTAGGGGGAAAACCGTTTCCAACATGCCTTTCATGATGGCGTGATCGGTCGATACCGGCAGATGTGGGCCATGTTGTTCGGTCGCCGCAATGGGCAGCACGGCAATAGTTTCGTGCGGGTTGAGATTTTCAAACTCGCGGGCGGTAAAATCGCCCCACCAAACACGCTTCATCATCGTGGCAGCCCCGCTGCGAGCACTTCAATTTCGACGGTAAACTCTTCACGGGCAAACCCGGATACGATCATCAAGGTGGAGGCCGGTGCCGGTTCGCCGAAGAGTTCATCGCGGACTTTCATATAGGGTTTCAGGTGCTCCCGACCGGTCACATAGGCGTTGATGCGCACGATATTGCCCAAGTCCATGCCAGCTTCCCCGAGGATCGCGCGGATGTTGTCAAAGCAGACTCTTGCCTGCGATTCCGTGTCGTTGGGTACGCGCCCATCTGAGGTGATACCCAACTGGCCGGAACAGGCGATGAGGCGCATGCCTTCCGGCACCTCCACGGCGTGCGAATATTTTGCAAAGGGTGGGCAAATCGTGTCCGGCGTTATGTAAGTGAGCATGGGTTCATCCAGTTTTGGCGCGATCATGCAAACACGGCAGGGTTTGACAAGAGTGCACAAATGTTGAGCAATCACAGCGGCGGGCGATCAGACGTAGATCACAGATTGTCCAGCCACTGCGTTTTTATTGTGCTGGCATGCGTTTTGCATGGCTTTTTTGTGATGAAAAGCGGACCAAATCCGGTCCGAATATAGATGAGGTGAGGCAATGAAGAAGCTCCTTTTGACGACAAGTGTTCTGGCGGTCGGAACAGGTAGCGCCTTCGCGGGTGGCCATTTAGAGAAATTTGTGTTCGGCACCAATTGGTTGGCGCAGGCCGAACATGGCGGGTTTTATCAATCCGTAGCCGATGGAACTTATGCTGAATGTGGGCTTGATGTCGTCATCCAGCAGGGCGGGCCGCAAGTGAACAATCGCGCGCTTTTGCTGGCCGGCCGGATCCAGGCGCACATGGGTGGCAACATGCTTGAAGCATTTAATGCCGTGGCTGAGGACATTCCGGTGGTGGTCGTCGCCGCGTCCTTCCAAAAAGAGCCGCAGGTTCTCATGACGCATCCTGATCAGGGGCTTGATACCTGGGAAAGCCTTTTGGATGCGGAAGAGTACATTCTGGGAGACGCGGGCTTCCAGTCTTACTATCAATGGATGATCAAGGAGTTTGGCTTTGATGCAGCCAAGCGTGTGCCTTACACTTTCAATCCGGCACCTTTTATTGCCAACCCAAAGTCTGCGCAGCAGGGTTACATTACGTCTGAGCCCTATGCGGTTATCCAGGAGGCCGGGTTCGAACCCAACCTATTCCTTATTGCGGACTTTGGCTTCGACACCTATTCCACGACCATCGAAATGATGGCCCCTTACATGGAAGAAAATCCGGATGCCGTGAAATGCTTTGTCGAGGGCTCGATCAAGGGTTGGTACAACTTCCTCTACGGTACAAATTTCGTAGGCATTGAGATGATCCAATCTGACAATCCTGACATGTCAAACGACAAGATAGAGTTCGCGATCGATACACTTAAGGAATATGGCATCATCGACAGCGGCGATACCGAAACACTCGGCATTGGGGCCATGACCGAGGAGCGCATGAACTCCTTTTATGCCAAAATGGTCGAAGCCGGTGTGATCGCCGATGGAATTGACATCAGCAAGTCGTACACCCTGGAATATGTCAATCAGGGCCTTGGACTGGATCTGAAGAAATAAGGAGCAGCGCGTGAGCGCAGCGACCAAACTGGAAGCCGAAATTGGCGCCCCGCATCTGATCATGCGGGACGTCGAGAAAACATTTGGCAATGATGTCGTCGCCCTGCGCGATGTGAACATGACGATCCGGCAAGGTGATTTTGTCTCGCTTCTGGGGCCGTCGGGCTGCGGCAAATCCACCGCTTTGCGGTTGGTCGCCGGTCTCTCCAGCCCGACGTCCGGTGTTCTTGACTGGCGCGGGCCGCCTATGGGGAAAACCGATATTGGCTTTGTGTTTCAAGAGCCGACGTTGATGCCGTGGGCGTCCGTTTACGACAATGTCTGGTTGCCGCTGCGCTTGAAAGGCATTGCCCGCGAGGCAGCGCGCGACCAAGTCGCAGCGGTTCTGGAGCAAGTCAATCTGACCGGTTTTGAAGAAGCTGTCCCGCGCGAACTGTCAGGCGGGATGAAGATGCGTGTGTCGATCGCGCGAGCGCTGGTCACCAAACCACGCGTCTTGCTCATGGACGAACCCTTTGCTGCGCTTGATGAAATCACGCGGTTCCAACTCAACAATGATATTCTGTCACTGTGGGAGAAAGAGCGATTTACCGCTGTGTTCGTCACGCACTCTGTCTTTGAGAGCGTGTTCCTTGCTAACCGGATCATCGTGATGGCCGCAAAGCCGGGCCGCGTCTTTGACGAGATGGATGTGAATGCCCCTTATCCACGCGGGGAAGCTTTTCGTACGTCCGAAGAATATGCCGGTCTGACACGTTCCGCTTCTACCATGTTGCGGGCGGCCATGGGCCTTGAACCGAGAGAAAATGATGTCTTCCATTGAAGCCCCGATGGCGGCTGTTGCTGCGCCGGTCAATGTGGATGCTGAAGAGCTGGCGCGCCAGCGTCAACGCAAGCTGGAGCGGATCGGCAAATGGGCGTTGCCCTTGTCAATTATGGTGCTCGCGATTTTTTTCTGGGATCGCATTTGCGTCTGGAACGAAATTCCACGTTACATTCTGCCCCGTCCCCATGTGGTGATGGGCACGCTTGTCGAAGATTACAGCCTGCTCTTGTCGTCTCTGTGGGTCACCTTGAAGATCACCGGACTTTCGCTTCTCTTAGCCGTTGTTGGCGGCGTGGGGTTATCCGTGCTGTTCACACAATCGAAGTTCATCGAGATGAGCCTCTTTCCGTTTGCTGTCATTTTGCAGGTCACGCCAATTGTCGCGATATTTCCGCTGATCAACATCTATGTAGAGAACCAGACTGCGAAACTGCTGCTGTGTGCTTGGATCGTTGCCTTTTTCCCGATCCTGTCGAACACCACCCTCGGGCTGAACTCCGTTGATCGCAATCTGCTGGACCTCTTCAAGCTTAATGGGGCTACGCGTTGGCAAACGCTTTGGCATCTTCGCTTGCCCGCAGCGATGCCTTACTTTCTGGGCGGCCTAAAAATTGCGGGCGGGTTGGCGCTGATTGGCGCAGTGGTCGCGGAGTTTGTCGCGGGGACAGCAGGGCAGTCTTCCGGCTTGGCGAGCCGCATCATCGAGGCTGGCTATCGCCTCAATGCGCCGCGCCTTTTTGCAGCGCTGATCCTCATTTCGCTGACCGGAATCATCATTTTTATCGTTCTTTCCTGGCTTTCAAACCGCATCCTGCGGCGTTGGCATGAAAGCGCGTTGCAGTCGGAGCGGTGAATGCGACCAGCGGCGGGGCAAGCAGCAGGTGAATTGACGGTCCGGCTCCATGATAGCTGGCTCGGCGACGTAGATGGACGGTCAGATCATGACGAGGACGGGTTTGGTCTCTACAATCTACATGTAGAAGGTGACCTGATCGCGCGGTTAAGCCCAACCGTAACGCCCAATGGGTTGGCCCCTATTGCCATGCCGTGCCCGATCGATTGCCACACGCATTTGGACAAGGGACATATTTGGCCGCGTACCCCCAATCCGGACGGCACCTTTGTCGGCGCGCTCGAAAGCGTGGGTGATGATCGCTGTGCCTACTGGAGCGCCGAGGATGTGGAAGCGCGCGTGGAGTTTGCGCTGAAATGCGCTTTCGCCCATGGCACCAAGGCGATGCGCACGCATATCGACTCGTTACAGCCGCAGGAGGATACTTCCTGGCCGGTTTTCCAGGCCGTTCGTGATCGTTGGAAGGGAAGGGTGCATTTGCAAGCGGCATGTCTTTTCGGCATTGATGCAGCGCGTGATGAGGCGTGGTTCAACCGGCTTGTGCAACTCGTCAAAACATCGGGCGGTGTGCTTGGTGCCGTGACCTATATGGTGCCTGATCTTGATGAGCTGTTGGATCGGATGTTTCGTGCTGCGAGCGAGCATGGACTTGAGCTCGATTTTCATGCCGATGAAACCGATGACCTGGATGCCCGATCACTGCAACACATAGCGAGGGCTGCCACACGCCATGGATATCAAGGCCGCATCCTTGTTGGCCATTGCTGCTCATTGGCGCGCCAGCCGGATGAAATGGTGAAGGCGACGCTGGACGATGTGGCCGCTGCCAATATCTCCATCGTATCGCTTCCCATGTGCAACATGTATTTGCAGGATCGTCGAACGGATAGGACAACACCGCGTTGGCGGGGCGTTACGCTCCTGCATGAGATGAAGGCGCGTGGGATCAATGTATGCGTTGCGTCAGACAATACGCGCGATCCATTTTACGCTTATGGTGACCTTGATATGCTTGAGGTGTACCGGCAGGCGACAAGAACCTGCCATTTCGATCACCCCGTGGCCGACTGGCCCCGGGCACTCCTTGCCAATCCTGCCGCGGCGATGGGACTGGACGGTAGTTACGGCCGCATCGGGCTGGGAGACCCGGCGGATTTTCTGGTTTTTGAGGGGCGGGCTTGGACCGAACTTCTTTCAAGGCCGGAGAGCAACCGCATCTTGGTGCGTGATGGTCATGTCGTTGATCGCACCATCCCATCTTACGATGAATTAGACCATTTGATGGAGCAAACTACCGATGTTCAATCTGGACGCGTTGCGCGATGAAATCGCGGGCATAGCAATCGAAGAAAATGAAAAAATTGTCCAACAAAAGAGCCGCGATTTTTATTGGTATTCGCCAATTTTAAAGAAACAACTCGACCATGTCACGGGTGACCTGATCGTTTCACCCAAGACCGAAGAGGAGCTTATCCAAGTCCTCAAAGCGTGTTTCAAGCATGACATTCCCGTTACGCCGCGCGGCACCGGAACCGGCAATTACGGGCAGGCAATGCCTTTGTCCGGCGGCGTTGTTCTTTCTTTGGCCGAGATGAAAGAGATCAAGGAGATCACGCCAGGTCGCGTGGTCTGTGGCCCGGGTGTCATCTGCCATGATCTTGATGTGGAAGCCCAAAAGACCGGTCAGGAGTTGCGCATGCATCCCTCCACTGCACTTACGGCGACCCTTGGTGGCTTTATTGCCGGTGGCTCCGGTGGTGTCGGTTCTTGCACATGGGGTGGATTGCGGGACTGGGGCAACATTATTCGCCTTCGTGTGGTGACCATGGAGGCAGAGCCGCGCGTTTTGGAGCTCACCGGCGAAGACCTCCACAAGGTCACGCACGCTTATGGCACCAATGGCATTATCACCGAAATCGAGATGCCGCTGGCGCCGGCTTACGACTGGGTCGATGTCTTTGTAGCCTTTGAGGATTTCATGGCGGCGGCTCACTTTTCAAACCTTGTCGGGCGTCAGGATGGCATTTTGCTCAAGTTGAACTGTGTCGTCGCCGCGCCCGCGCCACAAGACTATTTCAAGCGACACAAGCCGTTCATCGAAGATGGGGATCACTTATGTCTTTTCATGGTGGCGCCGCAGTCAATGGACGCGTTTTTGGCGCTCACTGCATCTCAAGAGGGAAGGGTTGCCTTTAACCAAGCCAGCATGAGTGCTGAAGAGCTGCAAGGTATTCCGGCTGCATTTGAGTGCTCGTGGAACCATACCACGCTGCGCGGCTTGCGGGCCGATCAGAAGATCACCTATTTGCAGGTGCTCTATCCGTTTCCCACCCATCTTGAGACCATCGAAAAGCTGCACACAATGTTTGAAGGCGAAGTCATTGATCATCTTGAATTTGTGCGTTTTGACGGCGATGTGACCTGCTTTGGCCTTCCCATGGTGCGCCACACGACGGACGAGCGGCTTGAAGAGATTATGGAGATTTTCACCGCGCAGGGGGCGCCCATCTTCAATCCTCACCGCTATACCCTTGAAGAAGGCGGCATGAAGCAAACCGATGAAGTTCAGTTGGCTTTCAAGAAAGAAGCTGATCCAAAGGGCCTCCTCAACCCTGGAAAAATGATCGCTTGGGATGATCCCGATTTTGACTTTTCGTCCGGGCAGACTTGGCTATTTCGGGGGTTGAAAAGCCGACAACAGGCCGCGGAGTGAGTCATGCGGATCCTGGTGCTCTACGCCCACCCGGTTGAAGAAAGCTTCAACGGGGCCATGCATCGGTTGGCTGTCGATCGCTTACGTGACCGGGGGCACGAAGTTGATGATTGTGATCTTTATGCCGAGGATTTCGATCCGCGTCTGACGCGTGAAGAACGGCTCGGCTACCATGACATGGGTCCCAATATTGAGCCGGTCCGCAGTTACGTTGAACGGCTGCGTGCTGCTGAAGCTTTGGTACTTAACTACCCAGTCTGGAACTTCGGCTATCCGGCCATCCTGAAAGGGTTTTTCGACCGCGTTTTTCTCCCCGGCGTTTCTTTTAATATTGTCAATGGGACAGTCAGGCCGTGCCTGCATAATATCAAGAAAGTTGGCGTGGTGACCACCTATGGCGGTTCGAGAGCGCGTGCCTTTTTGGTGGGAGATCCGCCGCGCAAGGCTGTCAAACGTGTTTTGCGGGTGATCGTCAAGCCAGGCGCGCCGGTCCACTATCTGGCGCACTATGACATGAACCGTTCAACGGCGGACACGCGCCAACGTTTTGCGCAAAAAGTCACATCAGTCATGGATGCATTTTGAAAGAACAAACATGCGTATTCTCGTCGTTTACTCTCATCCAGTGCCCGAAAGCTTTTGTGCCGCCATCCGTGACACGGTGGTCGATGGTCTGAAACATGGCGGCCATGAAGTTCGGTTGTTGGACCTTTATGCAATGGGCTTTGACCCTGTCATGTGTTGTGAGGAACGACGGGTTTACAATGATCTTACAGAAGACCAGCACCCATTGCCCGATCAGGCGGCGCTTTTGGCCTGGGCGCAGGGCATTGTCTTTGTTTATCCCACTTGGTGGTACGGGTTGCCTGCCATGCTCAAAGGTTGGTTGGACCGCGTTTGGACGCCGTCGATCACCTTTGACATCAATATGGATAGTGGTGTCATTCGCCCCTTGATGACCCATGTGACAAAGCTTGGTGTCGTTACGACCTGTGGCGCGCCGCGCTGGTGGAGCTATTTTGTTGGGCACCCAGGGGTACGCACGCTCACGAGGGGCATGCGGGCCTTGTTCGCGCGCCGCTGCAAGACGGTTTTCATTGCTCATTATTTGATGGACGTTTCCACGCCCCAAACCCGCGGCGCGTTCCTGACAAAAGTCTATACAAAGATGAAATCGTTCTAGGTTTTGATCGCCGTCCGCGGATGGCCCCATAAACCTTGTCAGTTGTGAGGAGCACCCGCCATGATCCCAAACGGGTGGTTGGGATAGGAGGTTTGACATCATGGCGGGCTTAGCGTGATGGTCCTTCACACAAATCCACTGTATCAGGAAAAAATCACGTTTAGCGTGAGTTTTGCGTGTGAAACGCACCGGTTGCGGCATGTTGGACCCCTTAAAAATCGAAAACCCTGCCAAGCAGTGAACGTGCTTGGCAGGGTTCCGATCAGGCGTGCGCTGCAGCCAGCAAACGCACGCACCCCGACTGCCCCAGGGGATCAGCGAATTATTTTAGCGCGCGCACACCACCTCTAACTCCTCGGTATGCCCGCATGGGCCAAAGCGGTTGCCATGCGCTTGCCAATTTCAAAATGCGCCGCCGGATGCGTCGCCAGGTAGCTGTCAACTGTAAACCCTGGCTGATGACTTAGTATTTCGCTTGCTACCTGCGCTGCGTCCTCTTCGCGACCCAGTTCCGACAGAGCGGCCAGCTTGACACGCATCGTCGAAGCATGGCGATTGTTCATCGACAGGGAACGGCTGGCCAGGTTCAGCGCTGTCTCATTTTCATGGTTTGCGAAATGTGCAGTGGCCGACAAGGAATCGTAGAAATAGCCAAGCGGGTCGATGGGCGACAAGAGGCGGGCATGATCGACATTTTTCACCGCTTCAGCCGACCGGTCCGCGAATGCGCAAAGCGCACCTTTCAAAAGCCATGCCAAGCCTTCGTTTGGATTGACATCGAGCGCGGCTTCGAACCTGTCACCGGCTGTTTCCAGATCACGGCGAAGATTGTTGAGTGCAAACCCGTCCATCGTAAGCGCCATTGGGCAGGTTGGATTGCCGTCAAGCGCGCGGGCTGTTGCATCAAATGCATTGGTGATGTCCCGTTGCGGATTGCTGGACCAGCCATTGGTCACGGCCAGGATGTACCATTTCGCCAACCAGGCAAGGAGTTCGCTTCGGCCTTTGGCGCGGTTGATCGCTTCTTCGAGCAAAGTTCTGGCTTTGGAGAAAGCGCTTAACGTATTGCGGTGCATGTAGCCGATCCCGGCCAAAAGCAGGCGGCGATTAGGGACATTGACTACGTCAGTGTTGCGAACCGCAGATATAGCTTCATGCACAACCGTCTCGCCTACCGCTTTGGTCACCTGGCCTGTCAGAGCACTGTTGAGATCGAAGATGCTTCCACGCTCTGTAGCAAATCGCCGTGTCCACAATATCTCGCCTGTGGCAGTTTCTATGAAATCCAACTCGGCGATAATCTGACCGCTGCCCTCGCGAATGGTCCCGGTAACCACATAATCAGAACCAAGACTTTTGCGAATCTCTTCGGTGGTTACCTCGCGCTGATCCAAGCGCCGGGCGGAAAGGTGCGAAATAACCGAAATCAGGCTCGAGCGGGCCAAAGAACGGCTGATGTCTTCTGCCACCCAGTCGCCAATGACGTTGCCGTCGCGGCCGCCGTTCAAAGACAGTAGCGGAAGAACTGCAATCGTCGGTGTGAATTTGAGCTGGTTCTTCTGGCGCATGGCAGATGGCTCAAGCGTCACAAGAGCCTGTGCGTCGCGCTTTTGGTTGAGCCAGTTTTTAAACGCTGACTCTTGAACTTCAAAGTCCTCGAGGAATAGCCCGTCGCTCGGGAAGGAAAGGTGCTCAACGCGATCCAGCTTGACGCGAATGTCATGATTGTTGGTCTCGAAAAGCGCGTTGAAGTCTTCGCCCAGCGCCTTTCGCATGTCGGCCAACGTACGGCGCAAAACACCTTTGGCGCGTTCAGTATCCAAAGTGCTGTCGCGCCAAAGTGTTTTCGCCAAAAAATCGCGCGAGCGCCGACCTTCTTTACCATCGACCAGAAGCGCGATCATTGCTTTCTGCTTTTTGCCTGAGATGTCTACAGAACGCGCGCCGACGGCGCGCATGACGCAACATCCATATAAGCTAATCTGCAGTTTTGAGCGCGGCATCTGGCGACCTCCTGTAACAAACTATCAACAGGTGACCAAAGGTGGAAGCGCCTCACGTTTTTCTCACGCAACGGTGGAAGGTTTCTCATGCCGTAAATGCTTCAGGCAGGGTATTATAAATCCCATGCAACTTCAACAATTGCCTTGTGACGACGGCTTTCAAAGCGAAACGGGTGTGCGTGATGTTCCCGACTTCTACCACCGTTGGGATGAACTGCGCGAACGTATCGTACCGGCGCTGGAGCGCAAGTCAGAACTCGATCTTGAGCAGCGCGAAATCCTTTATTGGCTCATTCAAACGGTCGATCGCATCGGTGAAAACGACATCGGCTAGTCCAACTGTGGCTAGTGCAAATGTTTGTCTGCTGCCGCCTGTCGATGCTTCCCGTTTCCTTCGCGCACCTGTGAGCCTACCACGGCACCAACCGGGCAAGGGCTCTTAGACCAGTTTCATCGGTGAAGCCGGCAAGGTGGTTCCAGTTCATGGCAGGAACACTTGAGCGACTAAGCCGTTTCGGCTTTCAACCCCTGGGTCGACAGCAGATCGGTCTTGGGCATCAGCGACAGCAATTCTTGGGTATAGGGATGAGCCGGCGCCTGGAAGAGGGTTTCGGCTTCGGCCACCTCCACCAGCTTGCCGTCCTTGAGAACCCCGATGCGGTCGCACATTTGGCGCACCACGGGCAAATCGTGGCTGATGAAGAGCATCGTGAGACCAAGATGTTCCTGAAGATCTTTCAGTATATTCAGGATTTGGGCCTGAATGGACACATCTAACGCGCTCGTCGGTTCATCACATATCAAAAAGCGCGGCTGGGTTGCCAGCGCACGGGCGATGGCGATGCGCTGGCGCTGGCCGCCCGAGAATTGATGCGGGTATTTTGTGCCCGCATCCGCGCCGATGCCAACCCTGTCCAGAAGTTCAGCAACGCGATCCTTGATCTCACTTTTGGGGATGACACCAAGATGCAGCGCGGGCTCTGCCACGATCGCATCGACGCGGTGACGCGGGTTAAGCGATGAAAACGGGTCCTGAAAGATCATTTGAATCTGCCGACGATAGTCGACCAATTGATCCTTGGATGCTTTCGAGACTGTCACGCCGTCGAAAATAACCTCCCCGCCATCGACTTCATAAAGCCCGGCTATCATGCGTGCGATAGTGGACTTGCCGGAGCCGCTTTCACCGACTAGTCCCAAGACTTCGCCCGGATATATATCGAAACTCACACTGTCGACCGCCGTAAAATATCGGCGACGCGAGGGAAAAAGCGAGCCTTTTTCAAGGAACCTCTTGGTGATGGTTGACACTTTGAGAATGGGGCCTGTGGGCGCATCCTGTGTCGGCCAGTTCTTCGCCAAGTCTTCGATCTTGAAGGTGGTTTCACGGCCGCCATAGGAGATTTGAGGAAAACGGTGCAGTTTCTGGTCCGGGCGCGGCACTGCAGCGATCAGGCTTTTTGTATATTCATGTGACGGGTCGCCGAGCACTTTATCCTTCGGGCCGGATTCCACCACTTCACCGGCGTACATGACGGTCACAACGTCCGTGGTCTCCGCGATGACGCCCATATCATGGGTGATCAGGATGACACCGACCTGTCGTTCGCGGGCCAGATCCTTGATAAGCTCGAGGATTTGCGCCTGTATTGAGACATCCAGCGCGGTGGTCGGTTCGTCGGCAATGATTACTTCCGGTTGCGAACATAGCGCCAAGGCAATGACGACGCGCTGGCGCATGCCGCCGGAAAACTGATGTGGATATTGATCAATGCGCACATCCGGGTTTGGGATGCCCACGCGCGTCAGCAATTCGATTGCGCGCTTTTTTGCATCGCTTGAACCAAGATCAAGGTGACGCTGGATCGTTTCCACCAATTGCTCGCCAACGGTGAAAAGCGGGTTGAGCGAGGTTAGCGGATCCTGGAAAATCATTGAAATGCGCTTGCCGCGTATCGCGCGCATCGCGGCTTCATCGCTGCCGGAAATCGTGTCTTTTTGGAGCGAAACGGTGCCGTTGGTAATATGGCCATTGCCCTGCAAAAGGCCCATGACCGCTGCGCCGATGGTTGATTTGCCCGCGCCGCTTTCCCCGACCAGCCCGTGAATTTGCCCCGGTTCTACGGTCAGGGCGGCATCGCGAACCGCGGTGAATGGGCCCTTGCGGGTGGGAAACTGAACCGTGAGATTGTCGATCGTGAGAAGCGTCATGGTCTATTGCAGCCTCGGGTTCAGCGCATCTCGCAGCCAGTCGCCCAGCAAGTTCACAGCCAGCGCGAGCGACAGAAGCGCCATGGCGGGGAAGAACAGGATCCACCATTCGCCGGAGAACAAGAAACCTTGGCCAATGCGGATGAGTGTGCCCAGCGACGGTTGTGTTGGCGGCGCACCAACGCCAAGAAAGGACAGTGTCGCTTCCGCGATAATGGCTAATGCGAGCGAGATCGTCGCGATGACCAAGACCGGTGACAAGGTATTGGGTAGAATGTGCTTGATCATAATGGTGAATGGCGACCGCCCGATCAGTCTTGCGGCTTGGACATATTCCTTGTTCTTTTCCACCAATGTTGAGCCGCGCACGACACGTGCAAAATTCACCCAGTCAGACAGGCCGATAGCCAAAATCAACACCCAAATGGCAACTTCATCGCGCATTGAAGGTGGGGTGATGCCTTTGGCGATGCCGAAGATCAAAAGTGCCACAAGGATCGATGGAAATGTCAATTGGATGTCGGCGATGCGCATGATGACCGCATCCGTTCGTCCGCCAATGTAGCCTGAGATGAGGCCAAGTGTGACGCCCAGTACCAAGGCGAACAACACCGCCGAAAAGCCCACAAACAGCGAGATACGCATGCCATAGAGGATCGTTGCATAGACATCGCGGCCCTGATCATCGGTTCCCATGATGAAGCTTTCACCAGTGAACTGGTTCGGCTGCATCGGTTTGGAAAAGCCGTTCATCAGGTTGAGTGATGCCGGGTCGAACGGATTTTGGGTGGTAATTAAAGGCGCTAACAGTGCGACGCCAATCAGCAACACAGTTACGGCAAAGGCAACAATCGCCACCGGCGAGCGTTTGAATTGGTAGATCAGGTCGGAAGCGGCAAAATTGCGCAGGGCTTCAACCATTTCAGTGTCCCCCGGCGGCTGATGCGCGCAAACGCGGATCGATGAAGAAATAGAGCAGATCCACCGCCAAATTGATCAGTACAAACATGACCGAGATCAGCATCAGGTATGATGCCATCACTGGTATATCGACGAACTGAATGGCGTTGATAAATAGAAGGCCGACACCGGGCCATTGGAAGACCGTTTCGGTGATAATGGCGAAAGCGATAATGGAACCAAGTTGCAAACCGGTGATCGTGATAACCGGTACCATCGTGTTTTTCAGCGCGTGGCGGTAGTTGACCGTCCTCTCCGGCAGGCCGCGGGCTCGGGCAAACTTAACGTAGTCCGTGCGCAGCACTTCCAGCATTTCAGATCTTACCAAGCGCATGATCAGCGTCATTTGGTAGAGGCCCAGCGTGATCGCGGGAAGGATCAGCGCTTTAAGGCCGCTTTCAGTTAAAAAACCAGTTGACCACCAGCCAATCTTGACCGTCTCCCCACGCCCGAAACTTGGCAACCACCCCAGTTCCACCGCAAAAACGTAGATCAAGAGAATGCCAATGAGGAAGGTCGGAAGCGACACGCCGATCAGTGACGTTGTCATGATGATGTTCGATAACCAACCATTGCGATTGATCGCCGTGTAGACGCCTAAACCAATGCCTAAGACGACGGCAAACAGCGCGGATACAGCTGCCAGTTCAAGGGTCGCGGGCGCGCGTTCGGCAATGATTTCCGCGACAGGTCGGCCCTGCCGATAAGACACGCCGAAATTGCCTTCGACAACGATCCCTTTGAGGAAATTGAAATATTGAACAGGGAAAGGTTGGTCGAGTCCAAGTTGCGTGCGCACGCGCTCAATGTCTTCTATGGTTCGTTCCTGCCCCAGAAGATTGTCGACCGGATCGCCGACAAAGCGGAACAGAGAAAACGCGACAAGGCCCACCGCGAGCAAAACGAAAATCGACTGTAGCACCCGTCGAAAAATGTAACTCAGCAAAACGCAATCCCCGCAACGAAACGCCGACAACAATCACGGGCGATTGCCACGCGATGCGTGCAGACTGCGCATTAACTCAATGAGATTCAATCGAAAAATCGCGGCAGGGCGAGGCTGCCGCGATATTTGTTCTCAACGCGACGTCAGCCCTTGGTCACCCAACGCAGGATGAAGAAGTTATCGGGGCGCTGTGTAAGCTCCACACCTTCAGCGACACCCCACAAAAGCGGCTGAATATACATGGGAACATATGCGTGTTGATCCTGAAGGATTTGAGCGACCTCATCGAGCATCTCTTGGCGCTTTGCATCGTCAATTTCTGACTGGATCATGGGCAGCAACTCATCGACCCTTGCATCGGAAAAACCGCCAAAGTTCCATGAACCCAACCGACGGTCTGGATCGGGGGTATGGGCCAGGAAGCGGATCGGATGCTCGGCGTCGAAAGTGCCCGGCGACCAACCCAACAGATACATGTCGAAATTATCTTCGCGCAATTCGGGCCAATAGTTTCTGACGGGCATGGCATCGAGTTCTGCGGTGATGCCAATCTGTGCCAACATCGAGACGGCTGCCTGACAGACGCTTTCGTCGTTCAAGTATCGATCATTGGGACATTTTAGCCCGAACGAGAAACCATCAGGGTAACCGGCCTCGGCCAGTAGTGCTTTGGCACCATCGGCATCGAATGGAGGGCGGTCGGTAAGCGAAGGCGTGTAGCCGCGCATGGCGGGGCTGACGAGTTGGGAGGCAGGCTGAGCCGCGCCGCGCATGATCGTCTGAATGATCGCGTCGACATTGACGGCTTTGGCAACCGCCTCGCGCACGCGCACGTCTTTGAACGGGTTCGGCGAGCCTGCATTGTCGGTGTATTTGACGCTGTCATGGTCATGGGCAAAGCCGAACATGATGACGCGCGCTTCGATGCCTTCAATGACGGTGACGCCATCGCGTGCCTTGATGCGCTCCACATCCTGGATCGGAACAGGATTGATCATGTCCACTTCACCGGAAAGCAATGCAGCAACCGCGGTGGCGTTGTTTTGTACCGGCGTAAACTCGGCGCGGGTGATGTTGTGTTCAATGTCACCCCACCAACCGTCAAATGGTTCCAAAACAGTCAGCAGCCCCGGTTGGCGCTCGGCCAGTTGGAATGCGCCGGTACCATTGGCGTTCAGCGTTGCAAAATTCTCAGCGTCTTTCGCCGGCAATTGTACGTCATTTTCTGCCGCCCAGCCTGAATCCATGATCATGAAGTTGGCGATTGAATCCGGGAATATCGGATTGGGTGCCTTGGTCAGGAAATCAATCGTGAAGTCGTCCACGACCTTCACTTCCGAAACTGGCGCGAACCACGATGCTGTGTCCGCACTTTCGCTGGATGCGCGCTCATACGAGAACATTACATCCTCGGCCGTGAACGCCTCGCCGCCATGGAACGTAACGTCCCGGCGCAAATTGAAACGCCAACCGTCACTGCCAAGCGGTTCCCAGCTTTCGGCCAGCGCCGGCTCGATTGCCATGTCCTTGCCGCGCCGGACAAGCCCCTCGTAAACATTATTAAGGAAACCAAGAACCGGTGCCGAGTTGACAGCGTGCGGGTCCATCGTTTGTGGGTCTGTTTGCGAAGCCCACTTAAAGGTTTCGGCTTGGGCAAAAGAGGCGCTGGCGGCTAAGGCCAACGCGGGTAAAAGTATTTTTCTCATGGGCTCCCTCACTGCGACAAAATGTCAATGAGCCATGAAAATAGGGTGGGCGCAATGAGCGCCCACCCTGCTGATCAAATTGTGATCAATTGAATTGCAGGTATTTGAAGTGTGGCTGGTCTTCCGGTTGAACCGGGAAGTTGATGCCGTTCTTCATGCCCCAATTCAGAACCTGATTGTGAACCGGCAGATATATCTGGTTTTCCTGAATAGCTGCCCAGATTTTCCCGATGGTTTCGTTCCGCTTATCGAGGTCAACTTCTGAACCCAGAGACTGGATCATCGCGTCGACTTCTGCATCTGAGAAACGTGAACCGTTCCACGAGCCGCGATCATCTGTTGTTGAGTGAACAAGGAAGTTGAAGACATATTCTGAGTCAAATGTCGGTACGCCCCAACCCAACATGTAGAAGTCTGTTTCTTTCTGCGAGATGAGCGGGAAGTGGTTCGCCTTGGTCTGCGCGACAAGGTTCACATCGATGCCGATCTGACCCATCATTCCCACAACGGCCAGGCAGATGGCTTCATCGTTGATGTAGCGGTCGTTCGGGCAGTGAAGTGTAACTTCAAAGCCGTCACCATAGCCGGCGTCGGCCATTAACGCCTTTGCAGCGTCAACATCGGCTGCCGGATACGCGTCAAGCTCCTCGGTCCAGCCGTTTACAAACGGCGGAATGATAACTCCGGTTGGCGCTGACTGGCCACGCATGACAACTTGCTGGATTGCATCGCGGTTGATCGCCAGGTTCATCGCCTGACGGACACGAATATCGGCGAAAGGATTGGCCCCTTCCACATTGTCATTTACAAGGTCGTCGTCAAAACCGTTCACGCCAAAGAAGATCGTGCGGTTCTGAGGCGCGTTCTCAACCTTCAATCCATCTGCGCTGGCCACGCGCTCCAAGTCCTGAACAGGCACGTCCTGGATGAGGTCGACTTCGCCGGAGAGGAGAGCTGCAACGCGAGTGGCAGCGTTTTGGATCGGTGTATATTCGATCCGTGTGATTTCCAAGGGGAAGGTGCCAATGCCCCAATAGTCTTCGTTGCTTTCCAGAACGGTGAGCGTATCAGGCTCACGGCTCACCAGTTTAAACGGGCCTGTGCCATTGGTATTTCTAACAGCAAACGTCTCTTCGCCGGCATCAAATTCCGCTGGAACTGTCACATCATTGGCTTCTGCCCAACCCTTGTCCATCATGAAAAGGTTTGTCAGATTGCTCGGCAAGATCGGGTTCGGACCATCGGTTTCGATCTCCACGGTGTAGTCGTCGACCGCGCGTACGTCCGTGATCGTTACAATCAGCTCTTTCATGTTTGAGCTTTCTTGCTTGGCCCGCTCAAATGAGAAAACAACGTCCTCAGCCGTAAAGTCCTCGCCCCCGTGGAACTTCACGCCTTCGCGCAGCTTGAACACCCAAACATTTGGATTGTCAGGGGAGACGCCCCATCCGGTTGCCAGTGCCGGTGTTGGCTTGGCTTCCATATTGGGGGCGATAAGCGGTTCGTAGATCTGCTGCGCAAGCGCATGTGTTGGGCCTTCGTTTTGCGAATGTGGATCCAAGGTCAGCGAGTCGCCAGCGCGCGCCCACCGCAAGGTTTCTGCAGAAGCAAAAGTGCTGGCTCCGGCCAAGAGCGCGGCTGTGAGCAGTGCACCTGCGGCCTTCATTTTGGCAGTCATGAATTTCTCCCTCATGTGAAGCTTGCCGGGATCGGCAAACGTGAAGAAAAGTCTAGACAAAGTGAAACGCGTGAATCCAGCGAAAAATTCGCAGCGGCGTTTTATCGCTGCCCCGAGTTATCAATGCGTTGTGCTCGGTTGTGAAATCGTTTTTGGCGCGCTTGACTTGTTTGTGACGGGGTTGCTTGTGTCGGCAGACCGCGGGTGAGGAGCAAATTATTGGGCAAGGGGACAATTACATCGGCGGACGTGGCGCGGTTGGCCAAGGTTTCACAATCGGCGGTCAGTCGCACTTTTACGCCGGGCGCAAGCGTGTCGAAGTCCACCAAGGAACGTGTCTTGGCAGCGGCGGAGGAGTTGGGATACAGGCCCAATGCCTTGGCGCGCGCCATGATCAGCGGGCAATCGAAAATGATTGCCATGATGTTTGCCTATTTGGAAAACCAGTTTTACCCGGTTTTGTTGGAGCGTCTGTCACGTACGCTGCAAGAAAAGGGCTACCAACCACTTTTGTTCATGACCGAAACCGGCAATCAGGATGAGGTGGTCCGGCGCTTGCTTGATTATCAAGTGCAAGGCCTCGTCCTGGCGTCCGCAACGCTCTCGTCTGATCTGGCAAGTCGTTGCGGTGAGTTGGGTATTCCGGTTGTCCTACTCAACCGGGAAATTGATGATCCTGTTGCGAACTGTGTCGCGTCCGACAATTTTGCCGGGGGGAAGCTGGTCGCCGAGCATTTCGTGAACACGGGACGCGAGAAAATAGCCTACATCGCCGGCGATGAAAACTCGTCAACCAACAGGGACCGCGAAAAAGGTTTTCTCTCCGGTCTCTCACCTCATGGTTTGAAACTTCATGCCCGTGCCTGCGGAAACTACTACCATGATCAAGCCGCCAGTGTTGCGGCATCGATGTTGGGCGCTTCAGATTTGCCCGATGCGATCTTCGTTGCAAACGATTACATGGCCTTTGCTGTTATCGATGTCATTCGTACGCGATTTGGACTGCGTGTCCCCGAGGACATTGCAGTTGCAGGCTATGATGATGTGCCAGAAGCTGCGTGGGGGCCTTACCAATTAACGACCGTGCGGCAATCAACAGAAGCCATGAGCGAAAATGCTGTCATGCTGCTCACCGAACAAATTGATGGCAAGCGTGTTGAGGCCAGAACGATCCGCCTTCCCGCGCAACTGATTGTTCGCACGTCAGCTTAGGTTCAGCCTAATTGGAAGACTTCTTCGCAATCTGATTGCATACGAATGCAAATCATGTTTAGTCCTTCAACGGCAGCTTTTAGGAGAGTGCGATGATTAGACATCTCAAATCCGCAAAACCGGATGCTGAACGCGCTGAGGACGATGCAAAGGTGCGGACTATTGTCGAAACGACGCTCAATTCCATCAAAGAGCGCGGCGATGATGCGGTGCGCGAATTGTCTGAAAAGTTTGATAATTATTCGCCCAAGGCATTTCGACTTTCCGATCACGACCTTGATAGTCTTATTGGCAAAGTTTCTGCTCAGTATATGCACGATATCGAATTTGCGCAGGAGCAGGTGCGCAACTTTGCGCGGGTTCAACGCGATTCCATGAAGGATGTGGAAGTTGAAACCCTGCCCGGGGTCATCCTTGGGCACCGAAACATACCGGTTCAGTCGGTGGGATGTTATGTGCCGGGCGGGAAGTTTCCCATGGTAGCCTCGGCGCATATGTCGGTTGCGACAGCCGATGTGGCAGGTGTTCCCCGGATTGTTGCCAGTACTCCGCCGTTCCAAGGGGAGCCCAATCCGGCGGTTATCGCGGCGATGAAGCTTGGTGGAGCGCATGAAATCTATGTGCTTGGTGGTATCCAGGCTGTTGGTGCCATGGCGATCGGGACTGAAACTCTTGATCCCGTTCACATGCTGGTGGGGCCTGGCAATGCGTTTGTTGCGGAGGCCAAGAGGCAGCTGTTTGGTCAGGTGGGTATCGACTTGTTTGCCGGTCCGACCGAAACCATGGTGATCGCCGATGACGTGGAAGCCGATGCAGAACTGTGTGCGACCGATCTACTCGGTCAGGCGGAACATGGCTACAATTCTCCCGCTGTTTTGTTGACTAATTCTGAAAAGTTGGCTCGCGATACGCTGCAGGAAGTGGATCGTTTGTTGGCGATCCTCCCGACAGCTGAGACTGCGCGCAAAAGCTGGGAGGATTATGGAGAAGTTATCTTATGCGATACCTATGATGAGATGCTTGCGGTGGCCGATGACATCGCTTCGGAGCATGTGCAGGTCATGACGGACCGTGATGATTGGTTTCTTGAAAATATGACGTGTTATGGCGCATTGTTCCTCGGAGCGCGCACCAATGTTGCTAATGGTGACAAGGTTATTGGGACCAATCACACGCTTCCCACCAGCAAAGCGGGTCGATATACGGGCGGCCTTTGGGTCGGAAAATATCTCAAGACACATTCCTATCAAAAAGTTCTGACAGACGAGGCGGCAGCGATGATCGGCGAATATGGCTCTCGGCTATGTATGCTGGAGGGTTTTGTCGGCCACGCAGAACAGTGCAATGTGAGGGTCCGACGTTATGGTGGTCGTAATGTGCCTTATGGTTCCGCTGCCGCACCAAAACTGGCAGCAAAGTGATGAACTTTCATGGGGAGGGGCACGCTGATGCAGCCAACAATCGTGCCTTATATCTCTTACCAAAACTGCGCAGCAGCTATCGATTTTTTGGCCAATGCCTTCGGATTTCAGGTTAATGTGCGATTTGATGCCCATGACGGATCGGAAAGCCATGCGGAACTTATGTACGGTATTGGGTCCGTTTTGGTTGGTCCGCCGCTCGATGTGCAAAGTCGGGCCCGGATTTTTGTCGCCGTCAGTGATCTTGATGCACATTATCGCCATGCCATGGCTCACGGCGCTATTGGTGTTTATCCGCCCGAAGAGACCGACTTTGGTTCGCGTCGGTATTGTGTGAAAGATCCTGAAGGTCATGAATGGACCTTTTGTACCGAAAGCCAAGTTAGCCAACCCAACGCGTGGCCATCATGACATATCCCCATGAATACAGAAACGATTAGCCCGCTCCTGCAGGCTTTTGAGGGAGCCGGATATGACACTCTGGCAACCGCTCTAAGAGAGCTGTTTGCGCCCGAGTGTGCTGTCAAGATGTGCTATCCTTTTGGCGATTTGACAGGTCCTGAGGCTTATTTTCAGGCGACCTACGTGCCCCTTTTGGCGGCGATGCCCGATCTTGAGCGCCGCGATATGATTGTTATGGCAGGGATAACGCCGGAAGGGCGCGAGTGGATCGGGTGCATGGGCAATTATGTCGGCACTTTTTCGGGGCCGTTTCTCGATATTCCACCCACCGGCCACTTGGCGCACATGCGCTATCACGAATTTTACGAGGTCCGGGACGGCAAGATTGCTCAGGTGCAGGCGATTTGGGACATTCCCGAGCTGATGATGCAAGCGCGGGCTTGGCCGATGGCACCGCAATTGGGTGGTTTTATCATGACGCCTTCACCGATGACGTGTGATGGACTTTGGCCGTCCGGCGACGGGAAAGAGCCCTATGATCGCGTCGTGGACATGTTGACGGATCTTTGCAAGCACCCGGCTGATCCCGATCCATCTGTTATGCAGTTGGACACCCATTGGCACCCGAGGATGAACTGGTATGGGCCGGCGGGTATCGGGACTGCCCGAGGCATGGCCGGGTTCCGCCACTGGCATCAAAAGCCGTTTCTGCGCGCCATGCCTGATCGCAAACTCGATGCGATGGGGGAATTGATGTCACACTGGTTTGCAGCCGGTGACTATGTATGTGAGACCGGGTGGCCGAACATGCGCCTGACACTTTCAGGCGATGGTTGGATGGGCATTGCCCCTGCGGACAAGGAAGTGCTGCTCCGCAGTCTCGATTTTTGGCGCGTCGGGCCCGACGGCCTGATCCGTGAAAACTGGGTACTGGTGGACTTGCTGGACCTTTATCATCAAATTGGTGTCGAGGTATTAGATCGCATGCGGGAATTTAACAAAGTTCGCGTGCCCGGTCGCATGGAGCCATTGGGAATTTCATGATGGAGCTGCCGCGGACACCGTCTTTCAAGCTGGAAGGCAAATCTGCTTTGGTCGCCGGCGCCTCCTCGGGCATTGGTTTGGCGTGTGCATCGGCGTTGGCCGAGGCAGGTGCCCACGTCATCTGCGCAGCCCGTTCGCGCGATAAATTGGAAGCCCTTGAGGCGGCGATGTCTGGTGCCGGCTATTCGGCGGAAGCCCTTAGCCTCGACATAACGGACATCAAGGCGACGAGCCAAGCCATGAGTTCGCTTGCTCAACTCGATATCTATGTAAACTCGGCCGGCCTTGCCCGGCATGGCCCGGGGCTTGATACCAGCGAAGATGACTTTGACGCTGTTGCCGATATTAACTGGAAGGCGGCGCATTTTTCAGCGCGCGAAGCAGCCCGGAAAATGAAGGAGGGCGGTCGCGGCGGTTCGATCATCACCATATCGTCCCAGATGGGCCATGTGGGTGGCATAGACCGCACGGTCTATTCAGCTTCCAAACATGCCGTTGAGGGCATGACCAAGTCCATGGCCATCGAGTGGGGCCCGTTTGGCATCCGTGTGAATACGATCTGCCCGACATTTATTCGCACACCGCTGACGCGGTCGACTTTCGACAATCCCGACAGGGTTGCTTGGATCAAAGGTAAGATCAAACTTGGCCGCGTTGGTGAGGTCGAAGACATGATGGGCCCGGTCGTGTTTCTGGCATCAGACGCAAGCGCACTGATTACCGGTACCTCAATACGTGTCGATGGTGGGTGGACGGCCGGCTAGTTCGCGCCTATTTGGTTAGTGTGATCACAGAAGTCCATGCTGGAAGGGCGAGCCATGATCAGCGCGATACTTATTTCAATCGCCGTCTTTTTGACCGCTTGCAGCGGAGCTGTGTTTAAACCCGGTGAGTGGTACTTGTCTTTGAAGAAACCTTTCTGGACGCCACCTGGCTGGGCCTTTCCCGTTGTTTGGACCATTCTTTATATCATGATTGCCTATTCAGGCTGGATCGTGTGGCAAGCGCAAGGCTTTGGCCCGGCCTTTGCACTTTGGGTTTTGCAGCTCTTTTTGAACGGCGCATGGTCTTGGCTGTTTTTTGGCCGCAGACGCATGGATCAAGCCATGCTCGATGTTTCGGCGATGTGGATCATGATTGTCGCTTACATCATTCTGACGCTGCCGGTTTCATCATTGGCAGCGCTGCTATTTCTACCCTATTTGGTTTGGGTCACGATTGCCGCAGCGCTCAATTGGCGGGTGTGGCGGATGAATCCCGACGTCGGCCTTCCACAATAAGACGGCGCCGAGCCGCCAAATCGAAAAAGTGGGCAATAAGGCTTGTGACCAAAAGGATGGCAACCAGCAAAGCTGAGCCGCCGGTTGCCAGCAGATAGACGCCGACCATCACCGCGCCGCCGGCCAAGGCGTTGGAGACAATCAGCAAGCTGACGCGTTGCGTTCGATAAAGCCAGAGTAAGATCAGGGTTTCGATTGTTAAAAATGCGATGGCAATGCCAGGGATCGTGCCGGTATAGATTGCGCCTTCAAACCACAAAAACATCAGGTCATGACGTCCGGGGTGATAGACCGATCAACTGTTTTAAATCTTTGATCATCACGCGCAAATGCGCCATTGGTTCTTTGCGAACAAGGCGTTTGTTCAAGTAGCTTTCCCACGTCAGGCGTTGGACGTCGGCATCTTCGCACATGGTGACGAATTGCTCGCGTCGTTTGTCTGACGAGTACCAAATCCATTGAAGAAGTCCCAGCACAAAGAACACGCGGCCATGGTCTTTCATGAAGCGTTTGCGCGGCGTGCGCAGCGCTGAAGCTTTACGGGTCTGCAGCGTTTCCACGACCGCGTCGCCACAAAGACGGCCGGTCAGCATGGCGTAATAAATACCTTCACCGGACGAGGGGGCGACAACGCCGGCGCTGTCACCGGCCAGCACAACACGCTTGCCATCATCCCAGCGACGCATCGGTTTTAGCGGCAGCGGCGCACCTTCTTCGCGGATCGTTTCCGCGTCGGCAAGGCCGGCATCTTCGCGCAATTTCCGGGTCGCCTCCTTGAGAGAATGGCCTTTGTGTGCGGATCCGCAGCCGATCGACGTATGCTCGCCATGGGGGAAAACCCATCCGTAAAAATCCGGTGAGATTTCGCCGTCATAGACAACATCACAGCGGTTGGCATCGAACTTGCCGGGATCAGGCGTTTGTGGCGATTTGACGATTTCATGATAAGCGAAGACGTAAGGAGGCCGGACATCGGGTCCGAAAACCATGCGGCGCACCGCCGAGTTGGCGCCATCGGCACCAATGACGGTGCGGGCAGTCAATTTTATCTCCTCGCCATCCTCCTTTCGGACAATGGTCAAATCAACGTCGCCGTCTGGATTATAGTGGAGCGTCTTGAAGGTGCCGTACATCAATCCAGCGCCTGCTTTTTCGGCGCGTTTGCGCAGGAACGGATCAAAAAGATCGCGGTCAACCATGCCGACAAAGCCTATGTCGCCAATTTCCATCGACACTTTTTTGCCTGAAGGCGAGATGATGCGTGCAGCACCAATGCGGGCTTTGAGCTGGCTGGCAGGAATATCGAATTCTGAAATCGCTTTTGTGGGAATGGCACCGCCGCAGGGTTTGATCCGTCCGTCACGGTCGATCAACAGGACGTCTCGCCCCTGCCTTGCCAGATCGTGCGCCGCTGTTGCGCCGGCGGGTCCGCCGCCGATGATGACAACATCATAAATATGCTTGATATCGGACATGGCTTACTCCGCGGGTTGTACTTGGAATGTGTCTAGGGGCTCGGTTGGTTTTGCTTCATGCTGCTTGTTCCGTGCGCCTGTGTAGTTGATACGCAAGGCGATCGCAGCTGAAACGACAAACAACAGCGCTTCTACACCAAAGACGACTGTGAACGAAAATGCGACATTGTCTGTCAGCCAACGAACCGCATCGAGGATTACGGTGCCGGCAAAGCCTCCCAAGCCAAAGGCGATTGCCTGCGCCGCGCCCCAAAGGCCCATGCGGATCCCTTCGCGGGATTTGTCGCCATTGGAAGCCAGCGTCATCATAGTGCCGATGGCTGCCACGGCAAACATGCCATTCATGAAGCCCAACATCATCACGTTCATCTGCAGCGGCCAATCCGGCGCGGTGGTGCTGGCGAAGGCGAGGGCAGCCAAGGCCAATCCGGAGCCGATACAACCTAAAACGGTGAATGCCTTGAGCAGGGTGGATTTCCATTTTTTGAAAACGCTGCCGACAATACCAACAAGCAACATGCCGATCAGTACACCGGTGTGTTGTTGACCGTTTAGTGCCGTTGTTTCCCCCGGCGTCATGGCGAACAAAAGTCCGCCAAAGGGTTCGAGGATCAGATCCTGTGTGGCGTAGGACAGCATGGAGACGAAGACAAAGATCGTAAAAAGCCTTGCGTGCGGATCATCCCATGCATCGCTTAAAGCCTCGCGGAAGTTTATTGCCTCGGAGGAGGAGCGTTCACGCATCGGTGCATAGCGACGTTCAATGCCCGCAATGCTCAGCACCACCAGACAAAGGGTGGTCACACCCGCAATGGCGGTCAAAACAAAGAGTTTTGTGTGCGAATATGGGTCCAGAACCAAACTGGCGGCTATCGAGGTAAAAATGATCCCGACGATCATCATGATCCACACCGTGGTCGCCGCTGCGGCGCGGCGATCCGGCGCCGTACGGCTGGCAAGGAGCGCAAGAAGTGATGTTCCGCACGCCCCGATGCCGAAGCCAATTAATGTATAGGCGATCAAGCCAACGGCCATGCCGGCCCAAAAGCTCCACTCAAAAAGCGTCGGCGCGGTTGCGGCGAGTGTTCCTGCAAAGGCCAAGAGCGCAAATCCACCGATGATCCATCTTGTCCGGTTGCCACCAACGTCGGCAGCATGCCCCCATAGCGGGCGACCTATCTGAACAGCATAGTGCACGCCGACCAGAACACCGGGGATAATTGCTGCCAATGCGATTTCGACCACGAGGATCCGGTTCATGATTGACGTGGTCAGCACAACGATACCGCCGAGCGATGCTTGCACAAGCCCCATGCGTAAAATGCCCAACCATGAAAGGCCGTATCGGCGGATCGGACGTTCCATTGGTATGCTTGATTTGAACATGTTTGCCCCCTCCCTCACGCCAGAGCGACTGAGCGCAGCGCAAAGGCGGTGACCATCATGCCCATGACATAAAGGCCGACGCCCACCGCGCTGTACCAAATGGCAAATTCTTCCGGGTTGCGTATAAAACGCATCGCAGCGACTGCCTGTCCGATGATCAAAGCCGACACTGCCAAGGCGTGCCAACTTGCTTGCATGGACAGCAAGAGGGCCACCACTGCCAACTGAGGCGCAATCATCACGATGGCGCACACGATCGCAGCCGGTTTGGCGCCCAACTGAACCGGCAGGGTTGCGACTCCCATTTTCCGGTCGCCTTCCATCGCCTTGAAATCGTTGATGGTTAAAATGCCGTGCGCGCCAATGCCGTATAGGAGGGCAACAAAAAGCACCTCAGTGCTCGGCAAAGCACCCATGGCTGCCGCGCTAGCGGTGATCCAAGGCAGCGTTTCGTACGAGATGCCCACCGCGCCATTGCCGTACCAGCCGTTTTTTTTCAGGCGCATGGGCGGAGCACTATAGGCCCAGGCGGCTGCCAGCCCGATTGTTGCGGCGACAGCCACCCAGAAACCAAGCAGGGTCGCAAAAGCAAATGAAGTGATGGTTCCGATGATGGCGATAATCAGCGCTGACTTGCCTGGCATGCGGCCGGACGGAATGACGCGCTGCGGCTCATTGATCGCATCGACGTGGCGGTCAAACCAGTCATTGATCGCTTGGCTGGTGCCGCACACCATGGGGCCCGCAAGAATGATGCCGCCGAAAACATAAAGCCAACGGTCTGAAAAGTTTGCGCCCACTGAGATCGCGCCGCAGGCATAAGCCCACATGGGCGGGAACCAAGTGATCGGCTTGTAAAGTTCCAGTACGGCACCGGGTGTCGGTAACGCGGGGTTGCGCGCACTGAGAAGCGTTTGCGTGCTTGTGGAGCCTTCAGCCATGCGAAAAGACTAAATATGACACTCATAACTGTCAACTATAATTGACAGTGTTCGTGTCAGCTCTCCGCGTCAAAGTCTTCCAGATTATGGCGTTTAAGTTTGATGTAGAGGCTTTGGCGCGACAGGCCCAACATGTCGGCGGCTGACGCCCGATTATTGTCGGTTTGGCGCAAGGCGGCTTCGATACACATTTTCTCGATAACATCAGCGGCTTCGCGGATAAGTTCCTTTAACGGTACCCGACCGACGAGCTGTGAAAAATCCGATGTTCCGTTTTCAGATGACGGGCTTGGAACCGAAAATTGTGTTTCCCGGCGCTGGTTTTCCGTGATCACCACGCCAATTTTTTCGTCGCCCTCATAGCGGGCGGCAGAAACAAAGATCGGCGTTGTCGTTCCGATCTCGTCGCGGATAACGGTTGAGAACTGGCGAACCTGTCCTTCGTCTTTCACCCGAGAAAGCAAAACCTGCAAATCGACGGGCGATGCACCGAGCCATGAGTTGAGGTTTCGGTCGATGATCAGCGACCGATTCATCATGTGGATCAGGTCAAGGAACCGCTCATTGGGGTTTAAGATCGCACCATCGCGGTTAATGATCACCAAGGCTTCAGGAAAGCTGTCCAACGCAATCATGTCGACGGTTTGAAGATTTTTGTCAGCGCCGCTTCCAGTTGGTTGCAATGTGATCATGACATTGCTTTTGCCATTTTCACGGTAGGGCTCCACCGTTGCCTCTATGGCGAGGCCGTCATTGAGCTGAAGCTTTGCATGTTGGCGGCTGCCGCCATGGCGGCTAGCATTGATTGCCTCGGCCAATTGCGCGCGTGAATCGCGATGCACTGTGCTTTGAACCGTTTTACCGATTACTTTCGCAGCAGTTATTCGCATAAAATTTGTCGCTGACAAGTTCAAGTCGACAACGTTGCCGGTTTCACCATCGACGACGATGATCGGTAATTCTGACTTGTGAAATATCGTACGGTAACGGCCTTCAGCTTCTCGGATGCGGCGATATTCGGCCTCAAGTTGCACCTGTACTTTGACCAATTGCTGCTGAAGTTGCGAAAGGCGGCGCAAATCGTCACCAACTGCAACCTTGTAGGGAAGCCCTTCGACGCTGAGCAGCGAATACTCAACTGGAAGATCAGGTTGGCCTGCAGCTGGATGGTTTACCTGCCGTTTTCGTGTGGTCCCGTTTTGCGCATTTTCGTCAAGCAATTGCTCGATTTTGTTGTGGCACTCTTCAGTGACCACTGAAGACCATTTGCGTCCCACCCAATCATTTAGGTTATAGCGGTCCAGCGTTTGGTCGGCATATGCTACATCTATAATGTCGCCCTGACCGGTCAGGATCAGCGTGATGTCCGCGCCAATGGCCGCCAGCGCGTTGATGGACTTCGCATCAAGGCTCGCGAAAACATTATTGGTGTCCGCAAAGGGTTTATGGAAAGGGCGAACTATCTTCTGTTCCATTTACCCCAGCCCGCCCACATCTTCGAACGGCACGTGCCTGCCCACCGTTTGTGCATTCTTTTCTATAGTTTCAGTGATTTTGGTCGCGATTTCGGTAGCGGCGTAAGCGCTGTCGCAAATCTGGTCAACGCCGTGGCTGACGATCCACTTGTCTTTTTTAAGCGCTGCCTGTCCGCCGGCCACAATGATCGGTCGCTTGTAGAGCGGTATTTCGCGAACGGCGTCGAGCTCTTCGGCCACCGATGTTTCCAGACAGGAAGAAATCCACGAAAAACAGACGAGCTGTGGTCCTTCGCGCTTGATGTATTGTGCAAGTCCGCTTGTCTGCTTGGGGTTAAAGAGGCCGGTCTGCCACCCTTGGGCTCTTAAAACTTCCTCGAGCATGCATTGGCCAAACGTGTGCTCTTCGCCGGTCGCCACTGCGATCAGGGCCTTGCCGTGGCATGTTTGCTTGCGGCCTTGTGGCGATTGTTCAACCAGCTTTCGCATGAGCAGTTGCAGGCGCGTCATGCCGATGGTGACCTCAAGGAAATTTCTTGAGTCCGCTTCCCACGAATCGCCCAAAAGCTGAGCGCTGCGCTCCAGAACCTTGAAGCCTCCGCGCAAGCTGCCGGTCAAACTCAGCAATTGGTTGATCAGATCAGCTTCGCTCGACGGCGCGGTCTCATCGACCTGTCGGAAGCGTTCGAGATTAAGATCTGTGGCGTAAGATGCGACCAAGCGTGAAATATTTTCCACTCTTCGGTCCAACACCTGATCTGTTAAGTTCCGTTTTTCCAGTCGCTCGATCGTTGAATTAAGCACGTGGGCTCTTAACATCAGGGCAAGATACGCTGAGAAGCTCTCGTTTTCCTTCAGCTTTTCGGGTGCTGGCCTTTTCTTGTCAACCATACCATTGGTTTGCACACCATTGACCTGCGACCGGTCAAAGACATTTTTGTCCGGTTCAATCATGCCGAGGATGTGTTCGTCTCGTTCCATGCAGCGTTTCCGCCATGGTTGCCAGTTCTACTTTGCCAATGCTGATACCCGCTGCGCTGCAAAATAAACGACTCGGGTCCTGCGCGACGTCCATTTGGTGCCAACCAAAAGCTGATTGCGCCCCAAACACAGCGAGAATGGACGAGCCGACGTTGATTGTAAACAAAAATATACGTCAATTAAAGTTGACACTTTTTGATTAACGGCTAATCTTTGTGCAAGCTAGAGGGAGGCTGCCAAGTCGATGTCTGTCCATTCGACAAACCGGAGTGCGGGACGTCCGCTATACACGCCGGAACAGCGAAAACGCCGTGATGAGACGCATTGGACGCTTGTGCAAGCGATCTTGGCACCGCTTCAGTTTGTCGTATTTTTGATCAGTCTTGGGCTCGTCATCTGGTACTTGTCCACAGGCGATGGGCTGTTGGCGGCCGATCTTTCGATCATCGTCAAAACCTTTTTGCTCTACACTATAATGATCACGGGCGCCGTTTGGGAGAAGGTCGTTTTCGGCCGCTACCTGTTTGCCGACGCCTTCTTTTGGGAAGACGTTTTTTCCTTTCTCGTGCTCGCCTTTCACACCGCGTATCTGTTGGCTTCTTTCGGCGGTTTGCTTGCGCCGGTTTCACTCATGTGGCTGGCTTTGGCCGCTTATGCAACCTACGTCATTAATGCAGGCCAGTTCATTTTGAAGCTTCGAATGGCGCGTCAACAAAGCGCCGGATACACGCTGCCAAGCGGTGTCGAGGTGGCGCCATGAACACCCATGTACCGCCCCATGTCGCCCAATCTCTGGCCGATGAAACTTCAGGCCCCAAAGCGATCCGTGAACGTGGGCAGCATGAGGTCTTTTGTGGCCTGACGTCGATTATTTGGCTGCACCGCAAGGTGCAGGATGCGTTCTTCTTGATTGTCGGGTCGCGCACATGTGCACATCTGATGCAATCAGCCGCCGGCGTGATGATCTTTTCAGAGCCGCGCTTCGGGACTGCCATCATTGATGATCGTGACCTATCGGGCATGGCCGATATGAATGATGAGTTGGACAAGGTTGTCGCTCGTCTTGTGGCACGGCGTCCGGACATCAAGATGCTGGTTCTTGTGGGATCTTGCCCGTCAGAAGTCATCAAACTTGATTTGTCGCGGGCAGCACAGCGACTCGGAAAACTGCATGGCCCGGACTTGCGGGTGCTGTCCTATTCGGGCAGCGGGATCGAAACGACTTTTACACAGGGCGAGGACAATTTCCTCAAGGCGGTTGTTGAAGAACTACCCGCAGCGCCCGCCAATTCGCCGGCCAATCTGGTTGTTTTGGGTTGTCTGGCCGATGTTGTCGAAGATCAATTCAGGCGTATTTTTGCTGATCTTGGAATCGAGCGCGTTTCCTTCCTCCCAATGCGCTCGGGGCTGGAGCAGGTGGCGATAGGGGCAAAGACCAGATTGCTACTTGCCCAGCCGTACCTGACCGAGACAGCGAACCTGTTGGAAAAGCGTGGTGCCAAGCGTTTGGAAGCGCCCATGCCTTTGGGAGCACAGGGTACAAGTGAGTGGTTAAGGGCAGCTGCCGGCGCGTTCGGTGTCGATCAAGCCAAGTTCGATGCTGTGGTTTCCGGCGGCCGTGCGCGCGCCCAGCGTGCCTTGGAAAATTACCGCCAGACACTGGCTGGTAAACGCTTGTTCTTCTTCCCCGATAGCCAATTGGAGCCAGCATTGGCCCGCTTCATGGCCAATGAGGTGGGAGCCGAGATTGTTGAAATCGGAACGCCTTTTTTGAACAGGGCCATCGTCGCCCCCGAATTGTCAGCACTGCCCAGTGATGTTCAGCTTTCTGAAGGGCAGGATGTGGACAAGCAAATTGAGCGCTGCCGTCAAGCGGACCCAGATCTCATCATTTGCGGGATGGGGCTGGGTAATCCGTTTGAGGCAGAAGGCCGGTCCACAAAATGGTCCATCGAGTTCGCGTTCACACCGATCCAAGGGTATGATCAGGCGGGCGACTTGGCCGAGCTTTTTGCGCGTCCCATTATGCGTCGTGATCGGCTCGACGTCACCCTGGCGGGGGAGGCGACCTGATGCAGTTGACGATGTGGACATATGAGGGGCCACCCCATGTGGGCGCGATGCGTATCGCCGCCTCCATGCGCGATTTGCACTATGTTTTGCACGCGCCGCAAGGCGACACATATGCGGACTTGCTGTTCACGATGATTGAACGACGCAAATCTCGCCCACCTGTCACTTACACAACTTTTCAAGCCCGTGATTTGGGCGGTGATACCGCTGAGATATTCAAGTCAGCGTGCCATCAAGCGGTAGCGCATTTTGATCCAAAGGCGATCATTGTCGGCGCCTCTTGCACTGCCGAGTTGTTGCAGGATGACCCCTCCGGACTGGCAAAGACCCTTGGTCTCGACATTCCTGTTGTGCCCCTTGAATTGCCTTCTTATCAGAAAAAAGAAAACTGGGGTGCGGCGGAAACGTTCTTCCAGTTGGTGCGCGGTTTTGCCGGTGGTCGGACACCTGCTGTAGGATCTGCGGATGGGCCAAAGAGCTGTAACATTTTGGGCCCGACGGCGCTCGGTTTCCGCAACCGGGACGATATCGTTGAAGTTGTCCGGCTCGTTGAAGCGCTTGGCGTTGACGTCAATATCGTCGCGCCGCTTCATGCAACGCCTTACGATCTGACGCTTCTACCCAACGCCGACTTCAACATTGTCCTCTATCCGGAAATCGCCGGGCAAGCCGCACATTGGCTGAAGCGTACCTACAAGCAGCCGATCATCGACATTCAGCCTATCGGTGTTGGGGCGACCAAAGAATTTATCTGCGCCGTTGCCGAACAAGCCGGCGTTGATCCTCAAGCGGTGCTGGCATCCGAAGATGAGCGGCTGTCTTGGTATTCACGGTCTATCGATTCCAATTACCTGACAGGCAAGCGCGTCTTCATCTTTGGAGATGCAACACACGCGATCGCGGCAGCGCGGATCGCAGAAAAAGAACTTGGTTTCAAAGTCTGTGGTTTGGGTACCTATGCGCGCGAATTCGCCCGCGACGTTCGTGCTGCGGCTGAACAATATGGCGTGGAAGCACTGATCACCGATGACCATCTGGAAGTTGAAGATGCCATTGTCGCGGCGCAGCCCGAGTTGGTGCTGGGGACTCAAATGGAGCGTCATGTGGCCAAACGATTGCGCATTCCCTGTGCGGTGATCTCATCGCCCGTCCATGTGCAAGATTTCCCGGCGCGCTATTCGCCGCAAATGGGTTTTGAAGGTGCCAATGTCATCTTCGATAGTTGGGTTCACCCGCTCATGATGGGTCTTGAGGAGCATTTGCTACAAATGTTCCGCGATGATTTTGAGTTTAATGACGACGCCCAAGCATCCCACTTGGCGGCTGTGCACGCCAACGAAAACCATCCGCAGGTTGCGACAAGTCGGGACACTAACTCGAATGTCTTGGCGTGGACTCAAGATGCAGAAAAAGAGCTGAAGAAGATCCCGTTTTTTGTGCGTGGCAAGGCGCGCCGCAACACGGAAAGTTTTGCCGCTGAGCGCGGCTTTAATCCCATTACTGTCGAGACGCTTTACGATGCAAAAGCACATTACGCCCGCTGAGGCGAAGTTGGCTGCCGCATCGGTGGCCACCGTCCCCATAAAAGTGGTGATTGTCACCTTGGACAATCACATGTCTGCAACGGCCAAACGGGCGCGGTTGCTGCTTTCACAAGATATTCCCGGTCTTGATTTGCAACTGCACGCCGTGGCGGATTGGGCTGATGATCCTGCAGCGAAGGAAGCCTGCCAGAACGACATACTGACGGGCGATATCGTGATCGCCAATATGATCTTTCTTGAAGATCACGTGCGCACGCTGACGCCGTGGCTGGAAGAGGCGCGGGCGCAAAATGATTGCACTGTCTGCTCGCTTGCTGCCGCAGAGATCGTCAAACTCACCAAGATGGGTGATTTTGACATGGCCAAGCCAACTGGTGGCGCGCTTGGGCTTTTGAAGCGCTTGCGGGGCAAGCACAAAAAAGGCGGGTCGGCAGGCTCCAGCCAGATGAAGATGCTGCGCGCCATCCCGCGCCTGTTGAAGTATATTCCCGGCAAAGCACAGGATCTGCGCGCCTACTTCATGACGCTGCAATATCTACTGGCCGGATCGGACGAAAACATTGCCAATCTGGTACGGTTTTTGGTGTCGCGTTATGCTGGCGGTGACCGTTCCACGCTGAAAAAAACGGTCAAACCATTTGACCCGGTGATCTATCCCGAAGTGGGTCTGTTTGACCCATCGCTACCGCAAGGCGTTACCGATGAGCTTGACGCCTATAAGCAAGCAGCCGGTTTTGATGCCAGTGCCGGCACGGTCGGCATTTTGATCATGCGCTCTTATGTGTTGGCCAAAAACACAGCCCATTACGAGGGCGTGTTGAGGGCGGTTCGCGCTAAGGGGCTCAATGCCGTTATGGCCTTTGCCAGCGGTCTTGACGCCAGACCGGCGATTGAAAAATTCTTTATGAACAATGGTGTGGCGACGGTTGACCATGTCTTGTCACTCACCGGTTTTTCACTTGTCGGTGGACCTGCTTACAATGACGCCAAAGCGGCGGAAGAAGTGTTGGCCGCCTTGGATGTCCCCTATACCACGGCCTTCTCATCAGAATTCCAAACGCTGGAAAAATGGGCCGCCTCTGATAATGGTTTGAGCCCCATTGAAGCCACCTTGATGGTCTCGCTGCCGGAGATTGACGGTGGCACTGGCCCCATTCTTTACGCCGGACGTTGCGAGAGTTCAGCGGGTTGCACTGGCTGTTCGCAGCGCTGCCACTTTGAAAGCGGTGTCGTCGGCGCGGACATGCAGCCCTGCCGCGAGCGCATTGACGTGATGGTCGGCCGTGTGAGCAAGCAAATCGCACTGCGCCGCAAGGACATCGCAGACCGCAAAGTGGCGGCCATCATCTACAATTTTCCACCCAATGGCGGCGCCACCGGCTCGGCGGCCTTCCTGTCGGTTTTTCAGTCACTCTACAACACGCTGCAAACGCTGCGCGATGAAGGCTACAGCGTTGAGGTTCCCGAAAGTGTGGACGCACTGCGGAACGCCATTTTGGAAGGGAATGCCACCCAATATGGTGCGCCAGCCAATGTCGCTCATTTGATCGATGCTGAAACTCACGTTCGACGCCAAGACTGGCTTGATGAAATTGAAGCTTCCTGGGGCCCCGCGCCGGGTCGGGCGCAATCGGATGGGAGCAATATATTCGTTTATGGCGCTGAGTTTGGAAATATTTTCATCGGTGTTCAGCCGGCCTTCGGCTATGAGGGCGATCCGATGCGCCTTCTTTTTGAGAAAGGCTTTGCACCCACGCACGCCTTTGCCGCCTTCTATCGCTTCCTGCGCGAAGACTTTGGTGCCGATGCCTATCTCCATTTCGGTACACATGGCGCGCTGGAGTTCATGCCGGGCAAACATGTCGGGCTATCGGGTGACTGCTGGCCGGATCGTTTGGTGGGCGATGTTCCGAACTTTTACCTCTACGCCGCAAACAACCCCTCAGAGGGCCAGATTGCCCGCCGTCGTTCTGCGGCTACGCTAATCAGCTATCTGACGCCGCCGGTTGGCAAGGCCGGCCTCTACAAGGGCCTGCTGGACCTGAAGGCTGCCATTGACCGTTGGCGCGCCAGCGAACCAGAGGCTGTCGATGAGCGTATTGACCTGACCAAGGCGATCCAAGCCCAGGCAATTGCTCTCGATCTCCTTGAAGAGCACGTTTCCTGGAGCGAACAGGGACTGATTGAAGTGCCCAAACTGGCACATGAACTTCATGAATATGAGACGATGTTGATCCCGCATGGCTTGCATGTGGTGGGCGAACCGGTGTCGGCGGACGCGCGCGCAGACATGATCGAAACGGCGCGCGAAGCGCTGGTTGAAGCCGGTGTCGATCTGCAGTGTGCCGATCAGCAGGCAGTGCTCACAACACTTGATCAAAATCTTGCCAAAGACCATGAATTGCCCGCGCTTGTGCATGCGTTGGACGGTGGTTACATCCGACCAGTGGCAGGGGGTGATATTGTACGCTCGCCCGACATCGTGCCGACAGGTCGCAATATCCACGGCTTCGATCCGTTCCGGCTACCAAGTGCCTTTGCTGTCGCCGATGGCGCGCAGCAGGCAGAGCGTTTGTTGCAGCGACTGATCACCGATACTGGTGACATGCCCAAGACCGTTGCCATGGTGCTGTGGGGCACAGACAATCTGAAATCCGAGGGTGCTCCCATCGCGCAGGCGCTGGCGCTCATCGGCGCAAAGCCGCGTTTTGACAGTTTCGGTCGTCTGGCCGGCGCTGATCTGCTGCCTCTTTCCGAACTCGGTCGCCCGCGCGTCGATGTCGTGATGACGCTTTCTGGTATCTTCCGCGATCTGCTGCCACTGCAAACCAAATTGCTTGCCGAAGCGAGCCTCGCGGCGGTGATGGCTGAAGACGAGCCGCTTGAGCAAAACCCGATCCGCGCCCATGCGCTGGTCTACGCGCAAGAACATGGCTGCGATCTGGAAACGGCGGCCCTGCGCGTTTTTTCCAATGCTGACGGTGCTTATGGCGCCAACGTCAACCTTTTGATCGAAAGCGGCGCTTGGGACAATGAGGACGAACTGGCTGAGGCATTCACCGCGCGCAAGGGCTTTGCCTATGGCGTGGATGGCAAGCCGGTGCGTCAGTCGGCCATGTTGCACAGCATTTTGAAAGACGTGGACGCGGCCTATCAGAATATTGAGTCCGTCGAGCTCGGCGTGACCTCCATCGACCAGTATTTTGATACGCTTGGCGGCATATCACGCGCAATCAAAAAGGCCGGTGGCAAGGATGCCGGCGTCTATGTGTCGGACCAGACTTCCGGCAAGGGCAAGGTGCGCACGCTCGGCGAGCAAGTGGCGCTTGAAAGCCGTACCCGGGCGCTTAATCCGAAATTCTATGAGCCTTTGCTCGATAGTGGCTTTGAGGGTGTTCGGGCCATTGAGTCCCACGTAACCAATACGCTCGGTTGGTCGGCAACCACCGGCCAGGTCGCGCCGTGGGTCTACCAAAACTTGGCAGAGACATTCGTCCTCGACCCCGACATGCGCCGCCGCATGGCTGAGCTCAATCCGAAATCAAGCGCCAAGCTTGCCGGTCGTCTCATTGAAGCGCGCGACCGTGCTTTCTGGGAGCCGGACGATGAAACGTGGGACGCGCTTTGTGCCGCGACCGAAGAACTCGAAGACCGCGTCGAAGGCATTGCGGTAGGAGAAGCAGCATGAATATCTTCACGCACCCGAAAACGCTGGAGCGCGCCGCCCATCACAAGGATGACGGCGAGGGCAGTGTCCAGGTGCACCTCGATCCCACCATGGAGATTGATGGCGCCAAGGTTTTCGCCGTTTATGGCAAGGGCGGGATTGGCAAATCGACAACCTCGTCAAATCTGGCCGTCGCATTCTCCAAATTGGGTAAGCGCGTCCTGCAAATTGGCTGCGATCCCAAACATGACTCCACGTTTACGCTGACAAAGAGCCTGATCCCGACGGTGATCGATATTCTGGAACAAGTGAATTTTCATGCCGAGGAATTGCGCCCTGAAGACTTTGTCTTTGAGGGCTATAATGGCGTTCAGTGCGTTGAAGCCGGCGGTCCGCCAGCGGGCACCGGTTGCGGCGGTTATGTGGTCGGGCAGACGGTTAAACTGCTCAAAGAGCATCATCTGCTTGAAGACACCGATGTGGTGATTTTCGACGTGTTGGGCGACGTGGTTTGCGGTGGATTTGCATCGCCTCTGCAGCATGCGGAACGAGCGCTGGTCGTTGCGGCCAATGATTTTGATTCCATCTTTGCGATGAACCGCATCATAGCGGCGATCAAAGCTAAGTCGAAAAACTACGATGTGCGCCTTGGCGGTGTAATCGCCAACCGTTCGCGCGACACTGACCAGATTGATCGCTTCAACAAAGCAACTGGTTTGAAGCGGCTCGCGCACATTCCTGACAGTGATGAAGTACGCAAGTCGCGCCTCAAAAAGTCGACGCTATTTGAGCTGGGTGACCATCCGGAAATTGTCGGCATTCAGAACGAATATATGCAACTGGCCGAGCAGCTCTGGAGCGGCACGGAGGCGCTGAAAGCCGAACCGATGAAAGACCGGGAAATCTTTGATTTCCTCGGATTTGAGTGATCGTATGGTTGTTGCAAACCGCACATATCAGACCAGGCGCGATGCGCTGGCGGTTTATTTTGACCGCACGGCGGTTGAGGGTTGGAAGAGACTTGTCTCCACTGACAAAGTCAGCCGTATCCGCGAAACCGTGCGCCAGGGCCGTGATCGAATGCGCGCCCATTTGATCAGTCGGTTGCCGATGGACTTGCACGGCTGGCGAATTCTTGATGCGGGGTGCGGCTCCGGGGTGTTGGCATATGAGCTGGCCAAGCGCGGCGCTGACGCGTTGGGCGTCGACCTGTCGCCACAAATGGTCGATTTTGCTGCCAACCGTTATGGCGCGGAAAATCTTAGCGGGTCCCTGACGTTCAAGTCCGGCGACATGCTCGCATTTGACAATGGTCGCTTCCAGGCTGTGGTCGCGATGGATTCACTTATCCATTATGATTTGGCCGACGCTGGCGATGCGGTAGCGCGTATTGTCGATCATTGCGAGCGGCAAGCGGTCTTCACCATCGCCCCCTATACGCATGCGCTTGGTACGATGCATCGCGTCGGCAAATTGTTCCCCCGCTCCGATCGCTCGCCGGCTGTTGTCCCTACCAAACCGCAGGCATTAGCCTCGGCGGTAAGAGACCGAAACGGCGCTCATGTTGCCGCAACTGAGCGTGTCTCAAGCGGCTTTTACATTTCGCAGGGCATGGAGGTGCATGTCGCATGAGCAGATCTGCGCCCCAAAAGCAGTCACCGGCCATGTTCTGGCAAACGGTCAGTACGCGTTATCTGCCGTTTGCTGACGCAGCAAGCGATGATTTGCCGTTGGCCCGATTGCTGCGCCTTTGTCTGTTTCAGGTGTCGGTCGGTATGGCGATGGTGCTTCTGACCGGTACATTGAACCGTGTCATGATCGTCGAGCTTGGCGTGCCGACCAGCCTTGTGGCGCTCATGGTCGCCATACCGGTTCTGGCAGCGCCGTTCCGTGTTTTGATGGGCTATCGCTCAGATACTTACAAGTCGCTGCTCGGCTGGCGGCGGGTGCCCTACATTTGGCTCGGTTCCATGCTGCAGTTTGGCGGCCTCGCCATCATGCCTTTTGCGCTTTTGCTGCTTCAGTCTCAAACGGTAGGCCCGACATGGGCGGGCCCGGTTGGCGCTGCGCTGGCGTTTCTTCTCACCGGCATCGGTATGCACATGGCGCAGACAGCTGGATTGGCGTTGGCGACGGACTTGGCGCCGGAAGAAAACCGTCCCCGTGTGGTCGCGCTGGCCTATGTGATGTTGCTGATCGGCATGATCGCTTCGGCGTTGGTGTTTGGCTGGCTGCTTGCAGATTTCAACGCCAAAATCCTCATTCAGGTGGTGCAGGGTGCGGCTGTTGTGACCATCGCGATCAATCTCATCGCTTTGTGGAAGCAGGAACCGCGCAATCCGCAATTAACAAAACCTGATCGTGCGCAGGTGTCGCTTGCCGACACCTTGAACGTCTACAGTGCCGATGTGCGCATCAAGCGATTGCTGCTGGCTATCGCGTTTGGTTCAGCCGGTTTTGCGATGCAGGACGTTCTGCTGGAACCGTATGGCGGCGAAGTGCTGGGCTTATCGGTTGCTCATACCACATTGTTGACGGCTTTGTGGGCCGGTGGCGCGCTGATCGGTTTTGGGATTGCAGCGCGCGCTGTTGACAAGGGTAAAGACAAATACCGTTTGGCTGCGACCGGCACCTTGCTCGGGGTTGTCTCGTTTTCATGCATTGTTTTTGCCGAACCGCTTGGCTCTGCCAATCTCTTCCGCTTCGGAACGTTTCTAATCGGACTTGGCGGCGGCATTTTTAGCGTTGCCACCATGCTAGCCTGCATGGAAATGGGGCGCGGACGCGCCGACAATGGCATTATCATAGGCGCTTGGGGTGCCGTTCAGGCCACTGCTGTAGGGCTCGGTTTGGCGTTTGGCGGTTTTGCGCGCGATGCAGTTAACGCCGCTGCCGACCATGGGCTTTTAGGTTCTGCGCTCTCATCACCAGCAGCCGGCTACTCGGTGGTCTACCACCTCGAGATTGGGCTTCTCTTCACTGCGCTTGTCTTTCTGGGCCCGCTCGTCGGTACCGTCCAGCAACCGCGAAATTCAATCCAAAATTCCAAGCCGATCGGGTTAGCCGATCTGCCCGGATAAACACGAAAACGATGGAGAACCACTATGGTTGAAGTCACAGAATATATCGATGTCGCACAGATCACGCTTTACGTGTTCTTTGTGTTTTTTGCCGGTCTGGTTATCCACTTGCAAATGGAAAGCCGCCGCGAGGGTTTCCCGGTCGAAAATGACGATGGGACGGTGCACGGCAAGTCTTGGTTGATGACGCCGGGTCCGAAGACGTTTCACCTTCGCCATGGTCATGGTGACCTGACTGTCCCGGATGAAAAGCGTGATACGCGCGCTGTCAATGGCGAGCGCGTTATGGACATGGATGGCGCTGCGATCAGTCCGACGGCTGAAAACCCGATGCTTGATTCGATCGGACCAGGCTCCTACGCAGAGCGTGCCAACGTGCCGGATCTGACTTTTGAAGGCGATGTGAAGATCGTACCCATGCGCAATGCAAAGGACTTTTCTATTGCTAGCGGTGATCTTGATCCGCGTGGTCTGCGTGTTGTTGGATGCGACTCCATCATCGCCGGCCGTGTGAAAGATGTCTGGGTCGACAAGGCTGAACAGGTCATCCGTTATCTGGAGGTTGACCTCGAGGTGGGCGAAGATGGAGGCTCGGTATTGGTGCCCTTCAACTTCACATTGATCCGCACACCGCGTGACAAGGAGAAAATCTTCTACGTGCATGCGATCACCGGTGAACAATTTGCCGATGTGCCCAAGACGCGCAAGCGCACCGAGATCACTTTCCTGGAAGAAGACAAGATCATGGGCTATTTCGGCGCCGGTCTGCTTTACGCGACGCCGCGCCGCCAGGAATCGGTGATCTAAGATGGTTGGCTTCGTCGCGCCGGATTATGAAAACGAGCCTGTTCCGGGATTGCCGGGACCGTTACCGCTTGGCGAGCATATCGTCTGGCAAGGTTCGCCCGCTGCGCAGCGGATCGCCCGGCAGGTTTTCAAGCTGCGTTGGATCGTCGGCTATTTTGCCGTCCTCACGGCTTGGCTTTTTGTCTCGGGTGTTTATCTGGGGCGCACGGTGGAGAGCATCATCATGTCCATGTTGATCATGATGCTTGCCGGCGCTTTGGTAGGCGGGTTCCTCTGGTTTATGGCGCGCAGCGTGTCACGTTCGACGATCTACACGATCACGAACCGCCGGATTGTCATGCGTTATGGCATCATTTTGCCGACGGCGTTCAATCTACCCTATAGCGAGTTTGAAGCGGTCGATGCACGCGTTCGCCCTGATGGCAGTGGCGACATTGCTCTGCGCTTCAAGGATGATGTGCGATTGGCATGGCTGATCTTTTGGCCTCATGTGCGGGGATTTCGCATGGCGCGCACGGAGCCGCAACTAACCGGTCTGGATGATGCGGATTTGGCCGCCGAGCACCTGAAAACGCAGCTGAGTGTCCATTTGGCCCGCCATCATCAGCCGGCGGTACAGTCGGTCGGCGCGACAGCCAATACTGAAACTCATCTGCCGGTAGCTGCGGAATAGGAGCAAGCTAATGTCTCGTGCGATCAAACAACCGGTCATTCCTGAAAGCGAAATTCGCATCTCCAAAACATCGGTCCTGATGGTTGTGGCTCTTGTGGTCTTTTCGCTGTTGGTCGTGACGTATGCGCGCGTGACAGGCAATGGCACCTTTAAGACCGGTGGTGCCGATATCACGCAACTGGGTGTGTTGGCCTATGAGCCTGCGCCCAACGGATTTCATCTGGTGGGCGAGCGCGTTTTGTTTGACACAGATCAAACAGCTTTCGCTCAAGGTGCCATACGGTCGCTGGAACGAATGAACGGTGGGCCCCTGCCTGCGGAAACAAAGTTCAATTTACTGCAGGTGCGTGGTGGCTTAGTGTTTTTGGAACGCGTCGAAAGTGGAGATCGGATCAGTTTGGACGCTTTCAGCCGCGCGAAAGCTCAGGCACTCGCCAATGCCCTTATTGCTAATGGATCGGGAGAATTAGCAAATGCCCATTAAATCTATACTGTTTCGCACGCGCGAAACCGCACCTTGCACGGTGGAGATCAACAACAGTTTCGAAGAATTGAGCGCCCATGTGCGCTTCGACAATGGTGCTGTGGTTCATCCCGGCGATGAAGTCATGGTCCATGGCTCGCCGATTTCCATCCCCTATGGAGAAGCAGGCAGTTTCCAGCGCGAGGCTACCATTACAAGGGCGAGCATGCTGGAGCGTGCTTGGACGCGCGCCACCGGCGACCTTGAATTCATGGAATTGTGCGAATTTTCGTTTTCCGAGGAGGCAGCCCTATGAACCAGCAAATCACAAAGCCGATCAAGGGCGCACCGCTTGACCAGCAAAGCGAAACAACGCGCATGGCAACTGAAACCACCATGCTCAATCCGCGCTTTTACACCACGGATTTTGACGAGATGGATCGGATCGACGTCACACCGGTTCGTGCCGAATGGGATGCGTTGATCGAGGAGATGCGCTCGGATCCGAACAAGGGCCACTTCAAGAAGAACGAAGACTGGGATGAGATCGACATTGATGCGCTCGATCGGGAGCTACGCAAAGAGTTTACTGATTTTCTGGTTTCTTCGCTGACCGCAGAGTTTTCCGGATGCGTCCTTTACAAGGAGATGAAACGGCGCGGCAAAAACAAGGAAATCTGCGAACTCTTCGGCCTGATGAGTCGCGACGAAAGCCGTCATGCCGGTTTTATCAACGATGCTCTGAAGGAATTCGATATCGGTGTGAATATGGGCTTTCTCGCCAAAGCCAAGAAATACACCTACTTCCGTCCGAAGTTTATTTACTACGCGACTTACCTTTCCGAAAAGATTGGTTATGCGCGTTACATCACGATCTTCCGCCATTTGGAACGCAACCCCGACAAGCGTTTCCATCCCATTTTCAAATGGTTCGAGGAATGGTGCAATGACGAGTTCCGCCATGGTGAAGCGTTCTCGCTGTTGATGCGCACCGATCCAAAGCTGCTGTCCGGTCGCAACAAATACTGGATCAAATTCTTCCTGTTGGCTGTCTTCGTAACGATGCATGTGCGTGACCATCAGCGTCCGGCCTTTCACGAGGCGCTTGGTGTTGATGTAGAAGATTATGACTGGAAGGTCTTCCACCTGACGAGCGAGATCTCAAAGCAGGTTTTTCCACTGACGCTTGATCTCGACAACCCGGCCTTGGTTGCCGGCTTCAAACGGATGGTGCGGATCAATGAAGCGCTGGAAGCGGCCAATAAGCGCGGCGGGATATTGGGGAATATCGGCAAGGTTTGGCATGGGGCGCGTGCTGTCGCCAATTTCGCGCGCCTTTACATGATCCCGGCGCAGTCAAACGAAATTCCCGAGACCAGCCGTCTCTATCCTGTTTGGTAGTACGCCGATGAATGCTTTGACCGCGATCATTATTGCTGTTTCCGCCTGGTGGATTTCCACCGGGCTTGTGATCATGGTTGTGCGTGGTTTTGGCGGGCGATCTGTTGCGCTGATGATCTCATCGATTGTCGCGCTTTTCGGATTGGCGTTGCTATGGGACGCGCGTCACGAAACAACGCAATTGGCTATTTACAAGGGCTTTTTTGGCGCTTTGGCGCTCTGGGCATGGCATGAAGTTTCGTTCTTGACCGGCCTGATTGTCGGCCCTCGCCGGGTTGGAATCGCCCCGGAGATTGAGGGCGCGGAGCGGTTCTACAAGGCGTTTTTGGCCGTTCGGGACCATGAGTTGGCGCTGTTTGGAACCGGCCTGTTGTTGGTTATTGTCTTTGCGGGCTACGCCAATCCTGCCGGATGGCTAACCTACATGTTACTGTGGGCGATGCGGCTTTCCACTAAGCTGAATGTGTTCCTGGGAGCACCCAATGCGGTCAGTGAAATTCTGCCGAAACATTTGTCTTACCTGACAAGTTATTTCCGTACCGACCGGACGCATTCCATTTTCATCATTTCGGCGGCTCTCGCCACGATGTTGATGACGATTTTCGCATTCAACGCTGCACATGCAATTGGAGGGCAGGCCGTCCTGTGGACATTGCTGGCAACATTTGCGGCGCTCGCGCTGCTTGAACATCTTTTCCTTGTTTTGCCGGTTCGCGATGCCGCCCTTTGGTGGTGGGCCGTGGCAGAAGGGGAGCGCGCCACTGGCGCAACACAAATCAAAAAAAAAGAGCAACAAGAAACAGTGAAACCGGTCAGGTTCACGGACATTGGGCATATGGCGAGGGTGAAACCATGAATTTTGAGTCCCATTTTTCAACCGCATTGTCTCAGCTCCACTCTGCAGGCAATTACCGTGTTTTTGCGGAGT
>JBCBMZ010000010.1:0-82197 GCA_039822005.1 Pseudomonadota bacterium
TGACGGGCTGGATCGCTTAACTCCCCTCGCTGATGACCTCGTCCCCAAGCGGTCCGGCACCGTCACGCTTTTTAAAGCGAAACTTGAAAACCACCGCGTTCCAAACCGAACCGGTGGTTTTTTCCGTCCGGGAGATTAAGCATTCGCCAGGGCCATACGCAACCGTTCGCGATGGAAGCTGTAAAGACCTGTTGCGATCACGATGGTGCAGCCGGCCCACATCAGCGTGTTCGGCACCTCGCTGAAAACAAAGAAACTCATAATCAGTGCAAACACCAGACGCGAATAGCGAAATGGCGCAATCACGGAAACCTCGCCCATGCGAAGCGCCAAAGTGATGATGTAATAAGCGACGATACCGACCAGTGACGCGGTGATGATAAAGGTCCCGGCGGGGCCAGTTACCGGGCGCCATCCGCCATCGAAAAACATCATGGCCACTCCAAATGGTAGGAGCGACAAATATGCCATGGTGGCTGCTTGGGCGGTGGTTATCTCCCTTGGCAGCGCGCGGGTCGCGATATCTCTTATAGCAAGACCGAAAACACCGCCGACTGCAAGTAGTGCGGCCGGTTCAAAGCCGCTCGTACCTGGTTGAATGATCAACATTACGCCGAAAAAACCTATGGCAATTGCCGACCAGCGGCGCCAACCGACCGGTTCGTTCAAGAACAGTGCCGCTCCCAGCGTAACGGCGAGGGGTGTTGCCTGCAAAATGGCTGATACAATCGAAAGAGGGGCAAGAACGATGGCCGAAACAAAACAAAGCGAGCCAAACACTTCTCCGAAGGTGCGCGCCAAGACCCATTTGTTGTGCCATGCCGATGGCCAAGGGTTGTCGCCAAGTCGCCAGGCAATCGAGGCAAACCCCATGACGCCAATTGTGCACAAGATGACGAGGCATTGTCCGATGCCGAGCGTCTGGCCAGCCAGCTTTATGAATGCATCTTCAACGGCAAAGAGACCCATCGCAATCACCATGAAGATGATCGCGCTTGAGTTTGATTGGATAAAACCGCTTGTAGCTTTGCTGGTGTCGACGTTCATGGACCGCCGATATAGGTTTCAATCGCGCGCCGCCAGCCATTCTTTCAGCGCATCGATATTTCCGGTCTGTACCGCGTCAGCAACATGTTGACCGATCGCCGCCCCGAACTTGTAACCATGGCCAGAGCAGGCCGAAACAATGGTCATTTTCCCCTGTGTATGGGTGTAAAAGTGCTCATCACGGGTGAAGGTGTAGGCGCATGTGACTGTTTTCTCATGCGCGTAGGCACCAAGGTCTTTGAGTGGCGGTGAAAACCATTCGCGTATGGCAAGATGCTCTTCCTCACCTGGCTGACGGTTTTTATCCGGTTTGGAGCGAAATTTGTGCTGCCCGGTACCAAGCTTCAAGCCTGACCCCATCAGCGGTGGAATCGCATACCCATCGCTTTGACCGCCTGCATCCAAAATGACAGGTGCATTCTCCCAAGCCGTCTTGAGATGACCCGGCGGTGAGAGGTAGCAAACAGCCGTTCGGAAGGTCGTCAATGTTCTTGCTAGTTCGGGCCAGAGCTCAAGGGCCCATGCGCCGGCTGTGACGATGATCCGTTCATGTTTTGCGGTCTTCCCATTGGCGAAACTGAGCTCCCCGGTATCGGCGTTTATTCTTGATATTCTGGCACCGGTTTTCAACTCGGCTCCGTTGTGCTCTAGCCAAGAGGTCAGATCTTTGGCGATCCTTTGACACATCAGCGCACCGCCCTCCGGGCCGAAGCCTGCATAGCGAAAGGTGCCCGGTTCCAGAAACTTGAAGCGCTCGGCAGCTTCTTTGTCGCTCAATATTTCAAGGGGATAGCCACCTGCGATCAGACCGTCACGGTAGCGTTCAGCCTCATCGTCGGGCGTTTGACTGATCAGGAGAAAGCCATTTGAAACCAGATGGTTGGCACCCAAATCTTCAAACATTGATTCCCATGCTTCATACGCCGCATCAATTCGATTGGCGTATCCGGACTGATGGCCATAGGCGCGGCGGATGATGCGATGTTCATCTCCTGATGCGGAAAGTGGGTTGGGGATTGCCGAGGCTTGCTCGTAGAGAATGACAGCAATCCCGCGTTTTGTCAGAGCCCAGGCCGTCGAAAGGCCCGCAATGCCAGCGCCGACAATGGCGACACAGGTCATCCGCCGGTAACGCTCATATGCCTTGCCACTGCGGGTGCCTTGCGGTCGCGATCGATGATGAAATCATGGCCCTTGGGTTTTCGCAAGATTGCCTCGTCAATGGCCCCCGCGAGCAATTCGTTGCCTTCTGATTGGCGTAGCGGCTCACGCAGGTCCGCGGCATCGTCCTGGCCTAAACACATGTAAAGTGTGCCAGTACATGTAATCCGTACGCGGTTGCAGCTTTCGCAGAAATTGTGGGTCATCGGCGTGATAAAGCCAAGGCGACCACCGGTCTCGTCCACCTGATAATAGCGCGCCGGGCCGCCGGTTTTGTAGTCGATTGGTGTGAGCGTAAGCTTTTGTTCCAACTCTCTACGAACGGTGTCGAGGGGCAAATATTGATCGGTTCGATCGCCCTCAATATCGCCCATGGGCATCGTTTCAATCAGCGTGAAGTCCATGTCATTGGAGTGGGCCCATCGCAGCATGTCCGGGATTTCCCCATGGTTGATCTCTTTGAGAGCCACGGCATTGATTTTCACGCGGATTCCGGCTGCCTGGGCGGCTTTGATGCCCTCCATCACACGCTCCAAATTGCCCCAACGCGTGACGTGAGCAAATTTTTTGGGGTCGAGCGTGTCGAGCGAGACGTTAATACGTTTGACACCATAACGGGCGAGCGTTTCAGCATGTTTTGCCAACTGTGAGCCGTTCGTCGTGAGTGTCAACTCGTCCAGAGCGCCCGATTTGAGGTGTCGCGAGAGGGATTTGATAAGTTCGGTAATATTTTTGCGAACCAGCGGTTCACCGCCGGTCAGCCGGAGCCGTTTTACGCCTTTTTCGATGAAAACCGTGCAGAGCCGGTCCAGTTCTTCCAGCGTCAGCAAGTCACGTTTGGGCAGGAAGGTCATGTTCTCTGCCATGCAATAGGTGCAGCGAAAATCGCAACGATCTGTCACTGAAACGCGTAAATAGGTTATATGTCGACCGAACGGATCAATCATGGATGTGCACCGCAATGCTGCTAAACCACTTGAACTTGTTATCTAATCAGAACACTGAAGAGACGCAATGACCAGTGCGCCGGCCACCATTAGGGTGTCAAAAGACCGATCCGATTTCGTATTTGTTGCTCACGATGGAGGAGAATTCACGCTATCGGCTGAGATGCTGCGTGTGATGTCGCCCTCCGCTGAAGTGCAGGGCCACTCACCGGAGCAGAGAAAGACCGTGGCGGGGAAAAAGAACGTCAAGATTGATGGTGTCAAACCGGTCGGCAACTATGCGGTTCGAATCGTTTTTTCTGATGGCCACGATTCGGGCCTTTTCACTTGGATCTATTTGCGGGAACTAGACGCGGAACGTGAGGAAAGATGGTCATCCTACCTTGCAGAAATCCAACAATGCGGCCTTTCGCGATAAAATTGGTTAACCAGACCCATTGAGGTGATTTCAATATTTGTATGTGACCAATCGGGAAATCCGGAGTGGTGGTTTATGTATGCGGTATTGAAGTCTTTTTTGAGCTCGCGCTCGGGCAATTTCGCCCTGATGACGGCATTGTTGTCCGTCCCGGTGTTGGCTGGCGTTGCGATGACGGTCGAATACTCCAACCTTTCGGACAATCGGTCTCGCCTGCAAAATGCGGTCGACGCGGCTGCGCTTTATGTGGGTAAGTACAGTCTTGAGCACGACGAACTCCCATCTAAAAGAGATGTGCGGACTTTCGTCATCAAGAACTTTGATGGAAAGGTCTCGTCGGTCCAGATCAAGGGCAGAGGCAAGAATAGCGACGAATACAGCGTCTATGCGACATCAAAGGCACCACAATTTTTCTTTGGCGGTGTGGCACCGGGTGTTTACAATCAAAGCGCAGAGGCAATGGTTCCCAAAGCAGGCTTTTCCAGCATGGCCGTTGCCCTGGTTCTTGATACGACCGGGTCGATGCAAACGCACGGGAAAATTGCCAGCCTGAGGAATGAGGCGTCAAAATTCATCGACGATATGCGGGAAGCTTCTGCAAGGTCTGACGTGAGGATCGGTATCGTCCCGTTCGATTATCATGTCAATGTGGGAACTTCAAACCGGTACGAACCGTGGGTTGACGCGGGCCCGTCTGGCAGCAACTGGAATGGATGCGTCGGATCGCGCCCATCACCGTATACGTTCCGCGATACAGCACCGAACGTCCGGTTCGAAGGCATGCTCAATTTCACATGCTCAAACCCCATTACACCGCTCACTGACGATTGGGTGGAGCTGAAGAAGGAAATCAAATCGCTGAAAGCAAAGGGCGCAACATATGCGGCCGTTGGCGTGATGTGGGGGTTGCGGGTACTCAGCGAAGAAGAGCCGTTCAATGAAGTCAAGGCGCTCGATAGTCCGGTTCGCATCATGGTGGTCATGGCAGACGGCGACAATACACGCTCGCACGATCTTGCCAACAACAGTGCTGGCAATTGGAGCAGGGACGGCGTTGCAGGTGATGCCAACACCAAGGCCGCATGCAATGAGGCAAAGGCAAAAGGCGTTACCGTCTACACGATCGCTTTTGGCAAGACGATTTCAACGCGTGGCCAGGATGTGCTGCGCAACTGCGCGAGTGAGGGGGCAAACTATTTCCTTGCCAAGGACGCAGCTGGCCTGAAGGACGCTTTTGAGAACATTGCCGAAGAACTCACCCGGTTGCGCCTTACCGGTTGATTGTGTGCATCAGCTCGGTGATGTCGCTGACCGTCATCTCACGGTAGCTACTGATGATCCGGTCGGGCCCGAAAACGCTCACATGTTCAGGTGTATAGCCGAAATCCACTGCGATTACGGGGATATTCGCCGATTTCGCCGCCACGATATCATTTTCACTGTCCCCGAACATGACTGCCTTTTTCGGTGAACCGCCGGCATCCAAAACAGTTTGTTGTATATGGCGCGGGTCCGGTTTCTTGAAGGCATAAGTGTTGCCGCTCGCGACATGATCAAATAGCGTAGCCAGGCCCAAAGAGGCGAGCAGGGGATTGGCCAGTTCCTTCATCTTGTTGGTGCAGACCGCGCATATCCAGCCATCCGAGCGCAACGCCTCGATCAGATTGACCACACCATCATAAGGTCTTGAATGACCTGGCATACCCTGAGTGTAGGCATCGATGAAGACCGGGATAAGGCGGTCAATTTTTGGTTCATCGATTTCCTGACCAAACTTGGCGAAAGCTGCTTTGATCATCGCGCGCCCGCCTTTGCCCACCAGATGATTGAGGTCGTCGCGATCAACGGTGCCGATCTTTTCCAAAGCGAGTACGGCATTGACCGCTTCGACGAGATCGGACGCGGTATCCAGGAGAGTGCCGTCTAGATCAAAAACAGCGGTCGGAGTGGGAGACATGGCAAATATCCAATGAGGGTGCTTGGCAGCGTGCTCGTCGACGCTTAATGAGCGGGCACAATCAATGCAACAGGCAGGGACAAGGGTCAGACCAGGATGGACCAAGATGAGATGAAGCGCGCGGTTGGGCGTGCCGCTCTGGATCATGTGAGAGATGGAATGCGCCTTGGCATTGGAACAGGTTCGACCGCTGAAGCGTTTGTCCACGCTTTGGCGCAGGCCGTTGGAGACGGATTGTCGGTCATTGGTGTCCCAACATCTGAACGCACAGCGGGGCTTTGCATGGAATTGGGCGTGCCGCTGACGACACTGGACGATATGCCGGAACTGGATTTGACAATTGACGGTGCCGATGAACTTGATCGTTCTCTCAATCTCATCAAAGGCGGCGGTGGTGCCTTGCTGAGAGAGAAAATTGTGGCCAGTGCATCCGCACGCATGTTGGTCATTGCCGACCAGACCAAGCTTGTCGACACGCTGGGCGCCTTTCCGTTGCCGATCGAGCTCAATGTTTTCGGTTTTGAAGCAACCCGGGGTGCTGTTGCCGCCGTTTGTGAAGAAATGGGAGGCGTTGAAAAACTCGCATTACGCACCGACCGCGACGACGAACCTTTTGTTACCGATGGCGGCCACTATATTCTGGATGCGTCGTTCGGCCATATTTCTGACCCGGTAGGATTGGAGCAAGCCCTCCATCGGGTGCCAGGTGTAGTGGAAACCGGACTTTTTATCGGTATTGCGACCGAGGCATTGATTGCCTCGCCGCGAGGAATAGACACATTGAGCGCGCCCGCTGGCGCGGTCCCAACGAGCTGAGAGTAAATGATCATGCTACGCACTGCCTTCATCGCCGCATCCATCGTGATGCTCACAAGCTCTGCCATGGCGCAGAGCGTTACAGACAGTCACTTGGCTGCCGCCAACCGCGCGCTTACTGCGTTGCAGGCGACCGACCGCTTTGACAATATTCTACCGACCATTGCTGAGCGTATCCGCGCGCAGTTGATTGCCAACAATCCGGATGTTGAACTTGAAATCCTCACCACGGTTGAAGAGGTTGCGCTTAGCATGGTTGGCAGGCGCGGTGACTTGGAGCGTGAAGCTGCGGCCGCCTATGCCAACGGCTTTTCCGAGGATGATTTAAATGCCATCGCTGACTTTTACGAATCCGACCCCGGTAAGGCGCTCTTGGCTAGCGGTGCGATTGTAACACGCGAGTTGGCGCAGCTTTCCTCGGTATGGAGTCGCGGTATTCAGCGCGATATGCTCGAAGCGGTCAGTGTTTCGCTTAACGCGCAGAATTTACGCGATGGCGGTGTGGATTTGACCGGTGCCGCGGAAAGTGCTGCCGAAGGTGGTACAGGCACAACCGAATAAATCAGCCGGAACGTCACAAAAAGAGGCAAGCCACATGGCAAATTTCGATTATGACTTCTTTGTCATTGGCGGTGGGTCCGGAGGCGTTCGCGCAGCGCGCCGTGCGGGCGCCATGGGCGTCAAAGTGGGGCTCGCGGAAGAATACCGCATGGGTGGCACCTGCGTGATCCGGGGGTGTGTGCCCAAAAAATTGTTCGTCTATGCCTCGCAATATTCCGACCATTTTGAAGATGCCGCTGGATATGGCTGGCAGGTGGGCGAAACGCATTTTGATTGGCCGACGCTGATTGCCAACAAGGATCGCGAAATCGACCGGCTTGAAGGGCTTTACCGCAAGGGTCTGGATGGCAGCAATGTCGAAATTCTGGACAGTCGCGCGGTTTTGCGGGGCAAGCATGAAGTCTATTTGGAAGCGTTGGACCGCACAGTCACTGCCGACAAGATTTTGGTCGCCGTAGGCGGTTATCCGAACCCGCATGATGCATTGCCCGGCCATGAACTTTGCATCACGTCCAACGATGCGTTTCATTTGGAGCAACTCCCCAAGTCGATCATCGTCGCCGGTGGTGGCTATATAGCGGTGGAATTTGCCAACATTTTCCATGGGATGGGCGTTGATACGACCTTGCTCTATCGCGGTCAGAAAATTCTCGGCGGATTTGACGAAGATCTGCGCGATCATTTGCAACAGACAATGATCGACAAGGGGATCAAAATCATTCTGCATCAGGTTTTCGAGCACATCGAAAAGGCTGAGGACGGTTCGCTGGACGCCCGGCTTTCGGGCGGCGATGTGCTCAATACCGATCAGGTCATGCTCGCGTTGGGTCGCAAGCCGAACACCGAGGGGCTTGGTTTGGAAGCGGCAGGTGTCGAAACGGATGTGAAGGGCAGCATTCCGGTCGATGACTATTCCAAAACCAATGTCGAAAATATTTATGCCGTTGGCGATGTGACGGACCGTATGCAACTGACGCCAGTGGCCATTCACGAAAGCATGTGCCTGGTGCAGACGCTCTTCAAAAATAACCCGACCAAACCCGACCATGAGACGATTGCGACAGCCGTCTTTTCCCAGCCGGAAATCGGGACGGTAGGTCTGACGGAGCAGCAGGCGGTCGAGCGCTATCGTGACGTGGAAGTGTACAAAACCACTTTCCGCCCGATGCACAATGTGCTGCCTGGCCGGGCCGAGAAGATGATGATGAAACTGCTGGTCGATGCCGACAGCAGGGTTGTTGTCGGCGCGCATGTGATTGGACCGGGTGCAGGAGAAATGGCGCAATTGCTGGGCATTTCCATCAAGGCGAAATGCACAAAGGATCACTTCGATGCGACGATGGCTGTGCACCCCACAGCGTCGGAAGAGCTGGTGACCATGTATGATCCAACTTATCGCGTGCGCGGCGGACAAGTGTTGGCAGCATAATATGACATTGTCGGTTGACGAGGTGAGTTCGCTTGACGCCAAGGGTGATCTCATTGCCTATTTTGGCTATGGGTCGCTGGTTAATCCGGCGACACATCGCACGCCGGTGATCGGATATGTCCCGGCAAAACTGAGGGGTTGGCGCCGCGCATGGGTTGCGCGATCAGACTGGGATCCTGCGCTTCCCGTTGCGTTGTTGAGTGCATCTCCAGCAGACGGCGATGTGCTCTTGGACGGTCTTCTGGTCTTGGATCATGTATCCAGTTTACCGGCGCTGGACGAAAGAGAAGCCGGCTATCAACGCCATGAACTGTCTATCGCTGATCTTGATGTCGACGCAGACGTCTCTATCCAGGGCCCCATCTACATCTATGAAGCGCAGTCGTTGAATGCTGAACCTTGCGATGGGCTTATCCTCCAGAGCTATCTGGATGCTGTGCTCCAAGGTTTTGACGAAATGCATGGCCAGGAGGCTGTTGCCCGCTTTCTTTTAACGACCGATAATTTTCATACACCGATTTTGAAAGATCGGCACAATCCGCATTATCCACGATCTGTTATACTGGATGACCGCCAACGGCGCCATATTGATCAGACGCTCTCGCATTTGAACTGGGTAGAACAAATGGCCGACCGGGCCTAGGTGATGTCGGCCTGCCACAGTCACATCTGATTTTCGCCTTAAACAACGGTTGGGGTGACAGGGCTTTTTGGCTTGTCTATAGGAGCGCGTTCGCTTTTGAAATTAGCGGATTTTCTTCAACCTATGACGGGCATAGAAACCATGGCAGATAATTGGACACCGAGTAGTTGGCGCAATAAACCAATCAAGCAAGTCCCCAGCTATCCAAACGCGGATGCACTGGAGACTGTTGAGCAACGCCTTTCAAGCTATCCGCCCTTGGTTTTTGCAGGCGAGGCGCGTGCGTTGAGAGATGCGTTGGGCAAAGTCGAGGCCGGCGAAGCATTTTTGCTTCAAGGTGGTGATTGCGCAGAAAGCTTCATGGAACATGGAGCGGACAATATTCGCGACTTCTTCCGCGCCTTTTTGCAGATGGCGATTGTTCTCACGTTTGGATCTTCAAAGCCGGTCGTGAAAGTGGGACGGATTGCCGGTCAGTTTGCCAAACCACGTTCTTCTGACATTGAGAAGAAGGGAGAGGTTGAGCTTCCATCGTACCGTGGTGACATCATCAACGGCATTGATTTTGATGAGAAATCACGCATCCCTGACCCTGAACGTCAAATCATGGCTTACCGCCAGTCTGCTGCAACGCTGAATCTGATCCGCGCGTTTGCACAGGGTGGTTATGCCAATCTCGACAATGTGCATGAGTGGATGCTGGGCTTTGTCTCTGACAGCCCACAGGGCGAACGTTACCAGCGTCTGGCAGACCGCATTTCCGAGACGATGGGTTTTATGCGTTCCATAGGCATTACGCCGGAAAATTACGCGCGTTTGCGCGAGACCGATTTCTATACGTCTCATGAAGCGCTGCTTTTGGGCTATGAAGAGGCGATGACCCGTGTCGATTCAACGTCTGGCGATTATTACACAACGTCAGGTCACATGATTTGGATTGGTGATCGTACTCGCCAAGCCGACCATGCTCATGTGGAGTTCGCGCGCGGCGTGAAAAACCCGATCGGCCTGAAATGCGGCCCATCGCTCGAGGCTGACGATCTTTTGAACCTGATCGACACGCTCAACCCGGAAAATGAACCGGGCCGTTTGACGCTGATTGCGCGCTTTGGCCATGACAAGGTGGAAGGGCACCTGCCAAAACTCATCAAGGCGGTGCAGCGTGAAGGCAAGCGCGTTGTGTGGTCGTGCGATCCCATGCACGGCAACACAATTTCAGCCAATGGCTTCAAGACTCGGCCGTTTGACCGGGTCTTGTCTGAGGTGGATGGCTTCTTTGATGTTCATGATGCCGAAGGTACCTATCCAGGCGGTATTCACATTGAGATGACCGGCAAGGATGTGACCGAGTGCATGGGCGGTGCCCGTGCGGTAACGGAAGAGCAGCTTTCCGATCGCTATCACACGCATTGTGATCCGCGGCTGAATGCTGATCAGGCGCTGGAACTGGCCTTTCTAGTGGCCGAACGTTTGAAAGGCGTGCGTTCATCGACCAAGCTTCAAGCTGCTGAGTAGTTCATCTTTCATTTCTGAAAGATGTATTTCAATCACTGATCAAGAGTTTGATGCGCCGGGCAATCAATTGGCCGGCGCTTCGTTTTTCAACCCTCAAACAACCGCCCAATCACCTGCTTGGTTGCCCGCCACCGTTCAAGAAGAAAGAGAAAATCTCTTTGATCTTCATGGTTTAGCGGGTCTTCTAGCGGATGTATTTTCTGTTTGTGGTGCGTATGTCCGCTGTGCGGGTTCCGTTTTGAAAAAAAGGGTATCATTGAGCTCTCCTTTCGCGGTTTAGTGCAAGATAGAGGCTGAGGCCAATTGCCGGTAGACGCAGCGCTGAAAGCAGTCTTTCATGTGTGTAAGATAATGTGCGGAGCGCGCTATGGCGAATTTGGATTGGGATGAACTTCGGCTTTTTCATGTGGTGGCAGAAACAGGGAGCTTGGCGGCCGCTTCGCAGCACACGGGTGTAAGCCCGCCAACGATTGGCCGCCGTATGGCGTCGCTTGAAAAGGCGACGGGCCGTAAGCTCTTCATTCGGCACCAGACAGGCTATGAGCTGGCTGTAGACGGGCATGGGTTATTTGAAAAAGTGCGCCAGATGCAACGGCAAGCCGGCGATATCGAACAATGGGCGAGCGGCGCCTATCAGCTACCCAATGTGACCATCTCGGCCGGGACTTGGACGACACGCTTCCTCGGCAAGCATCTGCGGGAACTCTGGACGCCTGATGAGCCGTTCCGCCTTTGCTTCAAGACGTCCGAAGCGCGTTTGGATATTAGCCACCGTGAGGCTGACATCGGCATTCGCAACCATCGCCCGACCTCGGGCAATCTGGCATCACGCCAAGCCGTCAATGTCGCGTTTGCGCGCTATTGCCACAAGGACTTTGACACTTTTTCCAATCCGAACTGGATTTCTGTCGGGCGCGAAAGTGGGCGTACACCGTCCAGCGATTGGGTGCATGGCAGGCCGGATTTGTGGATCACCATGTGGGTTTCGACGCCCTTGGCGCTGCTCGACATGATCAAGGGCGGTGGCGGGCAGGGCGTCCTGCCGTGCTTCATCGGCGATGGGGAGCCGTCCTTGCGGCGTTCAGGGCCTATCATTGAGGACCTTACGCATATGTCGTGGATCGTCATGCACGATGATGAGCGCCATGATCCAATCAAGCGGATGGTCATCGACAGGTTGGCTAATTTGCTTAAGGCTCACGAAAGCCAGTTTGCAGGCAACGGGGATTGAAATGAACGAACAATGCGGAAGCTGTAGCTGCGGTGCAATTACCTTCTCGGTGACTGGGCCATTGCGCGAAGTGGTCTACTGCCACTGCACACAGTGTCGAAAACAAACAGGCAATTTTGTTGGCGCGACCCGCGCAGAAGATGCACAATTGTCGATTGAAGGCGCACAAAACATAACCTGGTATGCGGCTTCTGAGGGCGCTGAGCGCGGCTTTTGCAAGATTTGCGGCTCGGCGCTTTTCTGGAAACGCCATACCTCAACAAGAACGTCCATCATGGCTGGTGGTTTTGATAACCCAACGGGTCTTACATCCGGATTTCACATCTATTGCGCGGATAAGGGTGATTATTACGAAATCAGCGACGGGTTGCCGCAATATCCTGGTGCCGATTGAGTTTACATTTGCCCGCGCTCGAACGGCGATATAAATCGACCACATGACAACAGCACCCGACACGCTTCGCATCGCTATTGCCCAATTGAACCCGACCGTGGGCGACATCGCCGCCAACATGGAAATGGCCCGTGCCGCACGCGCTGATGCGGCGCGCCATGGTGCTGATTTGATCTTGTTCACCGAGCTTTTTGTCTCCGGCTATCCGCCCGAAGATCTGGTGATGAAGCCGGCCTTTCTAGCCGCTTGCGAACAAGCCGTGGAAACCTTCGCCAAGGAAACCGACGACGACGGGCCCGGTGTCATCATCGGTGTTCCGCTCGCACGTGGCAATAAACGGCACAATTCCATCATGGTACTGGACGGCGGCGCAATTACAGCAGAGCGCCACAAAGTTGACTTGCCCAACTATGGCGAGTTCGACGAAAAGCGGGTTTTTGACGAGGGCCCGATGCCCGGCCCAATCAATTTTCGCGGTGTGCGTCTTGGGGTTCCGGTCTGCGAAGACATCTGGGGGGAATTAGGTGTCTGCGAGACGCTGGCAGAAAGCGGCGCCGAACTCCTCGTTGTTCCCAACGGATCGCCTTACTATCGTGACAAGACTGACGTTCGCCACCAAGTGGTGATCCGTCAGGTTATCGAAAGCGAATTACCACTGATCTATGCCAATCAATTAGGCGGGCAGGATGAACTGGTTTTTGACGGTGCGTCCTTTGCGTTCAACGCTGATCGTACTCTTGCATTTCAAATGAGCCAGTTTGAGGAGCAGGTCTCGGTCACCACTTGGAAACGCGAGGCCGGGACCTGGGTTTGTTCGGATGGGCCGCGCTCGCGTATCCCGGACGGCTTGGAAGGCAATTATCGCGCCTGCATGCTCGGCTTGCGTGACTATGTGAACAAAAACGGCTTCAAAAATGTGGTTCTTGGCCTGTCCGGCGGTATCGACTCGGCTATTTGCGCCGCGCTTGCTGTTGATGCGCTCGGCGAAGAGCGCCTTCGCGCCGTCATGCTTCCGTTTGAATATACATCGAAAGACTCGTTGAAAGATGCGGCTGATTGCGCAGAACTCCTTGGTTGCCGCTATGACATCGTCCCCATTCACGCGCCTGTCACGGGTTTCAGCGAAGCGCTGGGTGATCTGTTTGAAGGAACCGATGAGGGGGTGACAGAGGAAAACCTTCAATCGCGCACGCGTGGCACCATTCTTATGGCCATCTCCAACAAGTTCGGCTCCATGGTCGTCACGACCGGCAATAAGTCAGAGATGTCGGTCGGCTATGCGACCCTTTATGGTGACATGAATGGCGGGTTTAATCCGATCAAGGATGTCTACAAGATGGACGTCTACGCCATGTCGGACTGGCGTAACAAGCATACGCCGCCGGGTGCCTTGGGGCCGACCGGCATGGTGATCCCGCAGAATATTATCGATAAAGCGCCATCGGCTGAACTGCGCCCAGACCAAACCGATCAGGATTCATTGCCCCCTTATCCGACGCTGGACGATATTTTGGAGTGTCTGGTGGAAAAAGAGATGACGGTGGGTGCGATTGTTGACCGCGGCCATGACCGTGAACTGGTCCACCGTATCGAACATTTGCTATATATTGCCGAGTACAAGCGGCGCCAAAGCGCACCCGGTGTAAAGCTCACGCGAAAGAATTTTGGACGCGATCGACGCTATCCGATAACCAACCGGTTCAGGGACCGTAGTTAGGTAAACTGTAAACCTACATCAATACTCTAAAATGCGCGGGTTTTTGCCAACGTTTTTGGGATGCCAATCTTCCGTTGCTACATGGTGGGAACCAAGTTCGGTCCAAATCCCGCGCCAAATACCATTTTCGTCTTCCATGTAAAAAGCGGTGCCGGACTCATTGTATCCACCTACATATCCGACCGTAAGTACATTATCCTCGTCCCCAGCGGGACCCATGATCGAGCCGTTGGCCAATGGAGAGGCCCCAATCCCCGCACCATGGTAGGTATATCCATCAATTGTCCAGGAAACGCGATAGGTTTCGCCGGTGCGTACAACGGTGGCGATCCCTTCATACTCAGTGCCATCGACTTCGACGCCTCGAACATCGTAAACACCTTCCGGACCCGCCAAAGCCCAAATTGTGGTTGCCAAAAACAATACAATAGCTGAAAGCGTTTTCATTGAATGGCGCATCATCATTTTTCCTTCCCAACTGCCCGACCGAACCTTACTGGATTTCGCACTGGGTAAATCTACCCAAAATGTGCGGGGCTTTCTTGTCCCCGGTCTTTGTTCTCTTTTTGTCGTTGCGCCTCGGCGGCCAGTATGGCCACCGCCAGCGTTTAGAAACAGCTCGCAGCACTATGTTTGCCCCTGCACCAGACTGGGATACCCGGCTAACAGCATGAACTGCAACACGTTGTTGTGCGCAGGCTGAAAGTCGTTCATGGCAAGAAAATGACAAGGTGAACATTTTCTTTACGTAGCGTTAAATCGGCGTGTTTTGCCGTGGCGCTATTTAGTCCTGTGACAGTAATATGACAGAATCCAAGGTTTTTTAACTATAATGGGCGACATTTGCGTGCCTATTCTGTTGGATACCAAGCTTCGGTAGCGACCGTGCCGGAGCCCCCATACGCCCAAATGCCCTCCCAGATGCCTTCATCTTGTTCGACATAATAAGCGATTCCGAAATTGTCCGGGCCGGAAATATACCCGACAGTAAGGACGTAATCATTGTCTGCTGCCGGGCCCATGATGGTCATGCCTTTGACCGGCGCCGCACCCAGGCCGGTGCCCTCGAAGACGGTGTCACCGATCTCCCAAACAACCGAATAGGTTTCCTCGAAACGTTCCACCGTGACTACGCCCGCATAGGTGGAGCCATCGGGATTGGTGCCCTCAACCTCATAGGTGCCTTCGGGCCCTGCGTATCCGAGCACTGTCGAGGCAAGTATGCCGGCAGCCATGGTCGCGGATTTGGCAAAATTCGTCATCAATTACATTTCCTTACGGTTGCTTGAAGTTGGAAATCATCATCGCCTTTGGCGCATAAAAGCGCGCCCCAAACATAGCCGCGTTCACGTTCGCCATATTCGATCTTGAACCAAAAAAAGCCGTCCAGAAAAACGTCGGTATTGCTCAAAATGACGACTGGTTCACCATCCCCTAACGAGCCGACTTTTTCGCCCAAGACGGATGGCGTGGCGCGCACATTACCTGAACCAAAGCCGTCGGCGGCATAGGCGTTCCATTTAAAAGGCATCTGCTCGCCATAAAAGGTCAGGGCCTTGATGTTCTCTTTTGTTTGGAAGCAGTTTGCAGTGTTTCCATCGGGACGTGTCAACTGCGCTTCGGGCAGAAAACCATTCAAACGCCAGTTTTCGCCTGAAAATTCAAATGGCCCAACGCCCGCCTCAACTGTTGCGGGAACGATGACTTCGCCGTCGGCCAAGGTGCTGATGTAGGCCCGTGACCAATCGTCTTCAAACCCAATCGAAGCTTCAAAATCGCGATCGTAGCAAACCATTTCGATGCCGGGTGATGCACGGGCCGTACCGATTGTTGTTATCAGCGTCACGCATGCTGCGATGGATATTCTGCGCATTGTTTCCCCCGTCACGTATCGACCCGACTATTGCTGTTAACGGGATAAAAACCAACCGGATAAACCGAAAAATGATTCATCGCCGCTATTCTTTTCATACGGGGGAAGGCAGTATGGATCAAAAGCGAGCACAGTTCAGAATTTGGGTCGGTGCGGGCGCCGTTGTGGTTGCGTTCGCCATCGTTCTTTTCTTGGTTATTTTTACAGCGGCAAAGCAAGCCGGTTTCATCGTCGCGGAAGCAGAACGCAAGCTGATTACCCGCGAGATTGATCGTGGATTGGAGGCGGCACTGGCCGTGCAGGCAGAGATCAGTTTTTGGGACGAAACAATCGCCGCGTTGCGTGCCTCACCGCAGGAAGCCAAACAGTTTTGGCGCGAAGAAATCGTTGAGTGGTTTACCTGGGATACAGAGTTCCAGGCCGCTATTATTCTGGACGGATCCAACAATCTCGTTTTTGCAGCCGAGTTGGGAGAAGAAGTCGCCGCATCCACAGCGAACGCCTACTTGTTCCAAAATGAGGATATGGTCGAAAAGGCCCGTCGGCGCTTCGATGAAACAAAAGTGGAGCGCGCTGGAAAATACTTTGCGCCGCTTTCACGCTTGACCGGCCTTCCCGATGTCGCTGTCGGCGCATACCGGTACGTTGATGGTGAGTTTGGTATCGTGACCGCACAGGTCATTGCCGGTGAGACGTCTTCGTTTGGCTTGGCGAGTGACGGCTGGCACGTGCTTTTCGGGTTCTCCTCGCTTGAAGATGAATATCTCGCCAATTTTGCGAAACAGCTGGGTCTTGATCCTCGTTTTGCCGAACTTGCCTTTGTTGACGATGGGTTTCACCAGAGTCCCCATATGGTGGCTTACCCCAATGCCGGTGTAGAAGCGCAGGTTTATTTCAGATGGCGACCCCGGCAGATGGGGCTTTTGATCATGCTGAACATTGCGCCATTTGCTGCCTTGTCGTTCGCGCTTTTGGTTGTTGCTCTGCTGATCCCTTTGCGTGCGCATTCCAAAGCTGTCGCGATGTTGGCCCAAAGCGAGGCGGAAAACCGAAAATTGGCTAATCATGATGCGCTGACGGGTCTACCCAACCGCGTACAGTTTGATCGAAAGCTAGATGCGCTGCTTGCCGAAAAATCCGGCGACCCTTTCGCCGTGATGTGCATTGATTTGGATCGTTTCAAAGCTGTCAACGATCTGCATGGGCACAATGCGGGCGATGCTGTTTTGACAGCTGTTGCTAGCCGCCTTGCCGAGACCATCGGCGACAATGGTCTTGTGGCGCGCGTTGGCGGTGATGAATTTGTCGCTATCGTGACAGACAATGTCGAACCCGACCATCTGTCGTGGCTGGGTGATAGCCTGATTGAGAGGGCAACGCGCCCGGTCATGTTTGGTTCGGTGGCGCTGGAAGTTGGTTGCTCCATTGGCGTGTCGATATGGCCGCGCCACGGCCAAACCGCAGCGGAAATTATCGGGGCCGCTGATGCGTTTCTCTATGAATCAAAACGTGCCGGACGTGGGCAAGTCACGATTGGCGAGTGCACGGTATCATCCCCAAGGTCGAAAGTTCAGGCCGCTTGAAGACATCGCTGCACGTGATGGTTGTTCTTGGCCGACTTCCGCGCTAACGGCGATGTGAAACGGTTTCTCGAAAATGCACTTTTTGTCCTTCATCGGTCAGAACGCCCGCTGGCTGGTCGGCGGTTTTCTGCTGACATTCTGTTCTGCGTTCGGGCAGACTTTTTTCATTGCACTTTCAGCTGGCGACATACGGTCTGAGTATGGCTTGTCGCATGGGCAATTTGGAAACCTTTACATGATTGCGACCTTGGGTAGCGCATTAACTTTACCTTGGCTGGGCAAAATCGTGGATCGCATCGGCCCGGCCCAGGTGGCGCTTATCATCATGCCCGCTTTGGCACTGGCATGTATCGGCATGGCATTCTCAACCGATTTGGTGGCGTTGGTGCTGGTCATCTACATGTTGCGCCTGTTTGGACAGGGGATGATGACGCAAAATGCTTTTACGGCGACGGGCCGCTGGTTTGCCGCCAATCGTGGTCGAGCGATTTCCGTTGTGACGCTCGGGCACAACACCGGGGAAGCAGTATTGCCGGTCATCTTTGTGCTGTTGCTCGCGCTTATGGGGTGGCGGGATGTTTGGATTGTCAGCGCTGTCTTCCTGACCGTTGCGGCACTGCCAGTCATCTTCAACTTGTTGAAAAAAGACCGTCAACCCAGTTCCAACGATCCCCAATCTCCAGAAGTTATGGTTCGTGACTGGACACGTGGCGAAGTTGTCAAAGACCATCTTTTCTGGATCATGCTGGCTGGCGTGTTGGCACCGCCCACAATCGGCACCGTCATTTTGTTCCATCAGGTCTACCTGGTTGAATTGCGCGGCTGGTCGCTGGAAGTCTTCGTTGCTTCTTTTTCGGTAATGGCCTTGTCGACCATCGTGTTCGCGCTTGTCTCCGGCTGGATGATCGATCGCTTCACTGCGGTGCGCATGTTGCCGAGCTTTCTTATCCCGCTCGCATTGGCCTGTTTTATACTGGCCAACGTCAGCGCGAGTTGGGCACCATTTGCCTTCATGTCGATCATGGGCATCTCATATGGCCTGTCTTCGACGCTTTTTGGTGCGTTGTGGCCCGAGATTTATGGCACAAAACATTTGGGCGCCGTGCGCGCTGTTGTTGTTTCTGCAATGGTTTTTGCCAGTGCAGCAGGGCCGGGTGCCACTGGAACCCTGATTGATCTGGGTGTCAGCTATCCGGCCCAGATCGGCGCGATGGGTGTTTACTGCCTGTTTGTTTGCGTAATCATGGCGTGGGTGGCCGGACAATTGCGCCTGCGCATCAACGCCGATCTTGCATTGCAGCGGTCAAGTGGATAGGCGAACTGCATCATGACAGTCACCGTACGCTTCGCACCGTCGCCAACCGGCTACATCCATATCGGCAATACCCGACCCGCTTTGTTCAACTGGCTTTTTGCCAAGCAGCGCGGCGGGCAGTTTATTCTTCGCTATGACGACACAGATGTCGCGCGCTCCAAGAAGGAATATGCTGATCAGATAGCGGTAGACCTTGATTGGCTGGGTATCAAGCCAGATCGCGTTGAGCGACAATCGGGCCGGATGGAGGCCTACGATGCAGCGGCACAAAAGCTGAAGGAAGCCGGGCTTCTTTACCCCTGCTATGAAACCGCGGAAGAATTGGAACGTCGCCGGAAAATCAGGTTGTCCCGCAAGCTGCCGCCTGTCTACGGACGCGAAGCACTAAAACTGACCGATGACGAGAAAGCGGCGTTCGAGGCCGAGGGCCGCAAGCCGCATTGGCGCTTTTTGCTGCCCAATCATGGCGGCGACCCGTTTGAGACCAGCCGTACCGAGATTAAGTGGGACGATGCCGTTCGCGGGCCGCAAACGGTTGACCTGTCCTCCATGTCTGACCCGGTGCTAATCCGTGAAGATGGGACGTATCTTTATACCTTGCCTTCAGTGGTCGATGATATCGAAATGGGCGTGACGCACATCATTCGTGGTGATGACCATGTCACGAACACGGGCGCGCAGATTGCTATATTCCAAGCTTTGGGTGCAAAGGCCCCTGATTTTGGGCACCACAATCTGTTGACAACCGCAACGGGTGAGGGCCTTTCCAAACGCTCCGGCTCGCTGTCAATTATGAGCTTGCGCGACGATGGTTTTGAGCCGATGGCGGTTGCCAGCATGGCCGTTCTGACCGGCACGTCGAACAATATTGTGTCGATGGCGACGATGGATGGGCTTGTTGAAGCTTTTGACATAACGGCAACCACAAAATCGGCAGCCAAATTCGACCCCGCCGATTTGGATACCCTCAATGAACCGTTGGTGCACGCGTTGCCATTTCAAGACGTCAAGGATCGGCTCGCTGATGCGGGTGTTGATGTTTCGGACGGTCGCGCCGAGGCGTTCTGGCATCTGATACGTCGCAATGTGAAGCGTGTGCCGCAGGCGGGCGAGTGGTGGCCGTTGATCACAAAGGGCGCCTTTGGAGACGCGATGCTAGAAGGCGAAGATCTGGCGTTCGCACGTGCTGCTTTCGATCATTTGCCGGAAGGTGAACTGACCGCCGATAGCTGGAAAGTTTGGACGGACATTTTGAAGGCTGAGACCGGGCGAAAGGGCCGTGGTTTGTTCATGCCGCTAAGGGTGGCTCTTACTGGACGGCAGTGGGGTCCGGAGCTGCCAGATCTATTGCCGTTGCTGGGTCGGGAAGAAGTGCTGGCAAGACGACCCTGACCCTTCCAGGTCCGCGTGACATTTCGACAGGCACGCCCAATTTTGTTTTGTTCAGAGAATTTCTGATGCTATCGGGATTTAAGTTGGTACGGCGGTTGGCTTGTGTCTCGGGGTCAGAGAACCGGTCGGGGCGTTTTTGCACAATGGGCAGTCTGTCACTTGCGTTACGTTCACTTCCGGTGATTTGATCGCCCTGTTGCACATACCCAAGTTCGCGCAATTTGGCCAAATCCGGCGCACCGCAGGCGCGTCGCTTCGTTGACGGTTTCGAGTGGTAAGCGAAGGCATATGGTTGATCGACATAGGCTTTGCCATCAAGCGATACCATGACCTCTACGCCCGCATCATCGCCAGCAGGGTGTGTGTAAAGCGATACCGTCAACGCTGGGCAGATCGCTTGGCAAATGGCCGCGTCACGGCGGAAGGCCTCCTGCCGCGATGAAAAGGAGATGGGGAAGAAGTAGCCGTCATCTTCGCGGACACAAAGTGTACGATAGCCCATGGCAGGTATCAGTGGTCCAACAGATCCGGGCGAATTGGTCAGAGGCCGCGTTTGTGGTGCAGACACCTGGTTGGGACGACTTGTGTCTCCGCGGCGCGCGACCACGGTCACATTGCGCCCGGAGCAAGCTCGATCAATGCGCGCTTCCAGTCGGCGGCGTTCCAAGTTGCTGAGCCTTTGGTTGCCAAACCGGTCGCGCTGGCCCTTCAGCTTGACCACATTGGCTCGCATTTGGCGAATGGTAGCCGACAGATTGCGGCATTGCGCATTGATCACACGATTACCACAGCTGTTTTGGAAAAGGTTCGCAGCGCGCGAGAGCTCGCGTTGTTGTTTGACAAGCGCGTTGTTGTAACGCCGGTATTGAGCGCTATTGCCAACGCGCGAGGCGACGGCCAATTGGGCTTTGAGCGCCGAACAGCTTTGGGCCTGAGCGTTGATGTCAAGCCAAGCGGTATTTGCCGCCGAAAAGAATGCGGACAACGCCATCACCAATGTGAAACGCAAAACGCTACGCATGAAACCCTTGTGGCTTGTTGTCGCCACTTCCCTGACTATTGCCTAGCGTAAAATGGAAAAACGCAAATGAACACAGCCTGAATTGCTTTGGAATTGTGACAAAAGGTGATGGCAGCGTTAACGGGCGATTGCCTCTTCGCTCTGTTGGGCCGCTTCTACCGCCGCAATTGCTGTCATATTCATGACGCCGCGCGAGGTAACCGATGGCGTCAAAATATGGGCAGGTCTGGCGGTGCCCAGCAAAATGGGGCCCACATGCAGCGCGTCTGTCATTGATTTGACCGCGTTGACCGAGATGTTGGCCGCATCGAGGTTGGGTAGCACCAGCAAATTCGCCTCACCTTCAAGAATGGAGTGCGGGAAAACCCGATGCCGGAGAGTTTCGTCGAGCGCGCTGTCGGCGTGCATTTCCCCGTCGACCATCAGCTCGGGTGCCTGGGCATGAAGGATTTCGATCGCGCGGCGCATTTTTGCCGCCGATTGGCTCTCGCGTGAGCCGAAATTGGAGTGCGACAGAAGCGCGGCTTTGGGAGTTACGCCAAAGCGGCGAATTTCTTCCCCAGCCAAAATAGTCATCTCTGCAAGTTCTTCCGCGCTGGGATCCATCGATACATAGGTGTCAGTGAAGAACGTCATGCCCCGGTTGGAGATAAGCAACGAGAGTGCCGAGTAATCACGTGCATCGGCGCGCAAACCCACAATGGCACGCACGGTCCGCAGGTGGCGCTCATAACGGCCATCAAGGCCGCAAATCATCGCGTCAGCGTCGCCACGCATGAGAGCAATGGCAGAAATGACCGAGTTGTTGGTGCGCACGAGCGTGCGCGCATAATCGGGGGTGAAGCCTTGGCGACCGCCTATTTCGATCAGGTGATCGACATATTCGCGGTAGCGGGGATCGCTTTGCGGGTTGACTAATTCAAAATCGATCCCGGGTTTGATGCGCAAGCCGAACTTTTGAAGGCGGTTCTGGACCACATCGGGTCGTCCGACCAAAATGGGCGTGGCGATGCGATCTTCCAGCGCGATCTGCGCGGCGCGCAGTACCCGCTCGTCTTCTCCATCGGCATAGATGACGCGGCGCATGGGGGCCTGCTGTGCGGCTGCGATGATCGGTTTCATCACCAGGCCAGAGCGGAAAACGAAGCGGTTCAAACGATCGAGATAGGCGTCCATGTCTTCGACCGGTCGGGTCGCAACGCCTGACTTGGCGGCTGCTTTTGTCACCGCTGGCGCAATGCGCAGGATCAATCGCTGATCAAAGGGCGAGGGGATCAGATATTCCGGTCCGAATATCGGCGTCTCACCGGAATAGGCGCGCGCCGCAATATCAGAAGGCTCTTCTTTGGCCAGCGAGGCGATGGCCCGCACAGCGGCCATTTTCATGTCCTCATTGATTTGTGTGGCACCGCAATCGAGTGCTCCCCGAAAGATGTAGGGGAAACAAAGGACATTGTTGACCTGATTGGGGAAATCTGACCGCCCTGTGCAGATCATGGCGTCCGGCCGTGCTTTGCGAGCGAGATCCGGCATGATCTCCGGCACCGGATTGGCCAGAGCCATCACCATGGGTTTTTCGGCCATGGATTTCAAAAAATCCGGTTTAAGGACGCCCGCGGCGGAAAGGCCCAAGAACACGTCGGCGCCTTCAATCGCTTCCTGAAGGGTTCTGCAGGGCGTATCGCGAACAAACTTTGCCTTCCAGCGATCATAGCCGCCTTCGCGGCCCTCGTAGCAAACGCCGTCAATGTCGGTGACAATGATATTCTCATATTTCGCACCCAGTGAAACCAGCAAATTAAGGCATGCAAGGGCAGCAGCGCCGGCGCCGGAGGTGACGATTTTCGCGGTGGTGATGTCTTTGCCAGCCAGTTCCAGACCATTCAAAATAGCGGCGGCGACGATGATTGCCGTTCCATGTTGGTCATCATGGAACACCGGGATATTCATGATCTCGCGCAACTGTTCTTCGACTTCAAAGCACTCTGGTGATTTGATGTCTTCCAGATTGATACCGCCGAAAGTTGGCTCCAGCGCCGAGACAACATCGACCATGCGCGAGACGTGCGGCGCGTCGATTTCGATATCAAAAACGTCAATGGCGGCGAACTTTTTGAAAAGCACCGCCTTGCCTTCCATCACCGGCTTGGAGGCAAGCGGACCGATATTGCCCAGTCCAAGAACCGCGCTTCCGTTGGAGACAACAGCGACAAGATTGGCGCGTGCCGTGTATTTCGCAGCGGTTGACGGATCGTCTGCAATAGCCAGGCACGGTGCAGCTACCCCTGGGGAATAGGCGAGTGCCAAGTCTCTTTGGTTGCCGAGCGGTTTGGTGGCCTTGATCTCCAACTTGCCCGGCGTCGGGTGTTGGTGGAAAAAGAGTGCGTTCTCTTCAAAATCCGCTTTTTCGGCGGATGGTTCTGTCGCTTCGTCGGCCATCTTTTCCTCCCGTTTGTAGATGGCTTAGAGGAAAGCGCGGCGAAGGTCGATTGTGTGTTTTGACAAGACAGTGTTTCTTTCCAGTGCCATCACAGAGCAGGTCGGGTCGTTTTGTTTTGCAACACAGGCGCCTTGGAAAGACGATGCATGTCTGATGCTGAAACTTTCGAAATTGTGATCTCAGCCGTACAGGCGATCGGGTTAACCGGCGCTGCGATTTGGGCGGCATGACGCTTTCGCAGAGAGCGCATTGATGGACCCCATGGAGAGTTATTTTATTTAAACAAGCAGCTTCGGTCGCATTTGGTGGAACGGTCTTTCGACTTGACCATGCGGTGCGAGAATAGTGGCGAACTGATCTCGCCGGTCTAAGCCAAAGACTGTGTCCGCAGCGTTTCGTTTATTCTGTTACTTCGGTTCGCCGTGATCAATTTCGCCTCCCCCGGTGGGAAATTTATTTACTTCAATCGTTTCGGCTGGGCCGATATTTGTATATACTGCATGAAGCGCATTGGCGTTTCGATTGGGTAAGAAAAAGTTCGATCAACGGGGCTGATCAAATGAAAAAAAGAAGCATTGTGGCTTCAGCAGTGACACTGCTGGGGCTGGGCGTGCCGCTAGCCATGGCTGGGGCAAGTGAAGTGGCGTTTCAGGATCAAGGGTGGGATCAAAACCTCAGATCTTTATTCTACCATACGCCACAAGGGTCTCATATGATGCCGGCCGATCTTTTCGCGGCGCTTGAACAACCGGGTGGCGGTCTTCGCTTTGGAGATCCGCAATATCTGAAACAGTTTGGCTTTTTGCCTGCAGATGGGCCGACCGAACTAAATCCCGATGCATATCCGATCGGTTTTGCGGTTGAAGCGGATGCAAACCAGATTGGCCTGACGTGTGCTGCCTGTCATACCGCAGAAGTTGAGGTGAACGGCCAATTTGTGCGTATCGACGGTGCGCCCGCGCATCTGGATTTTGACAGTTTCTATCAAGCCTTGGCGCAAGCGGTTCGACTAACGGTTGTGAGCGATCCGCTGTTTGAGCGCTTTGCGGCCAACTATGGTGCAACAGAAGATGAAAGAGAACCGCTACGGGAAAGGCTGCAGTCATTTAGCATTCAACTGACTGGTGACGCTGTCTTGCGACGTCCGGCAACCGCGTCCGGTTTCGGGCGGGTGGATGCCCTCACGCAAATCATCAATTCCCTTGCGGTTACAGACCAATCGGCACCACAAAACATGCATCCGGTCTCTGCACCGACAAGTTATCCGGCGTTATGGCTGACGCCTGATCTTGAATTTGTGCAATGGTTGCCGATCGCAGCGAGCCCGATCGCTCGCAATGGCGGGCAGGTGCTGGGCGTCTTTGGCAACAGCAATATGCAGCCGGGTGCTGGCGCGGACGCGTTTTCGTCGAGTATCCTCCTGGACGAACTTAAAGAAATGGAGGAGTGGCTCAGAATTTTGAAGCCACCCGCTTGGGATCAAGCTTTGATGGGCGACATTGATGTTGCTCTGCGGGATGAGGGTGCTGAGCTTTTCGGCGACAATTGTGCTGCGTGTCACAACATGGCACCGTACACGCGCACGGATCCGGCGATCAACTTTTTTGGCCAAACCTTCATCAAGATTGGCCGCATTGACATTTCTCAAGTCGGCACAGATCCGACCTATCTTCAAAGCCTGTTGACGCGCCGGATCAAAACAAACGACACGACGGCACCTATTTTTGGCGGTGCAGCCGACGTTCCCGCGCTCAGTTTTTTTGGTGGAACGGTACAAGCCAATATTCAACGAGCGATTGCCGAAGCACAACTGAGCCCGCAAGATGTCTTCGATCTCAATGGCTACCGCTTCACCAGGGGTGAAGATGGGAACCCGGTCCCCTACCAACCGCAACAACCGCCGACTTACCTCAAAGCCGGGCCGCTTGCCGGCGTTTGGGCGACAGGGCCTTACCTGCACAATGGTTCGGTGCCGACGATCTATGAATTGTTGTCGCCGGTTGAAGAACGACGGTCGGTATTTTGGACCGGAGGACGTTCGCTCGATACCGAGCGGTTGGGCTATGAAAGCGCGGAAATGGCCGGGCTGTTCCGTTTTGACACCAGCTTGGCAGGTAATGGCAATGGTGGGCATCTATTTCCAGCCGCCGGGCTGACCCATGAAGAGCGGATGGCGATCATTGAATATCTCAAAAGCCGGTAGGTAGTTGGTGTTGTGTGGTGCGGATGATACTCCGCGCCATTACGGCCCGGTAAATCTGGTGCCGCAAGTCGAGGCTGCAAATCAAGAGCCCCCAGAGCTTAAGCGACCATGTTTTGTTCAAATCCGCTGTTCGCTTCACTGCGTTTTTCAGCTAACAGCAAGTCCGAAAAGCCCGGCTTGTTGGATATGAAAAAGGCGCAGCCATGAATTTTGTAACCCGCTTTGCCGAGGAAAATGTTGCTCACATTCTACGCAGCGAAATTATGCCGCTTTCGTTGCTGGATACCACCATACTGGCCGACAGCGAAATCTATATCCTGAAAGAATCGATTGATCCTTCGAGCGCTTGTCAGAAGTGGCGCTACTATGTGCTGTCCAATATATTCTCGAAAGTGCAGTATATTGAGCCTCACGAAATCTTCGGGATTAAAAAGCCGGCATTCCTCCACACGTCAGATGGCTACAATTATCATGATTTCATCGACATCGAGCCAAGTGAAGCATTCGTTCGCTTGAATGAGTTGATCAAGGAAAACAGCGATATCACGGCGCCGGCGCAGGAGTATGTGCTGCTCAATCAACGTCCCGTCGGCAATCGATATTTGATCGAAGCGCGTTCGGCAAAGCCATTAGAGGATTATTTGAGGGATGAGCTCGGCAAGCGCGGTGTTCCATTTGAAGACTGTGACTTTTCAAAATTGTTGCCACATGAACAGGCTCAAGCCTGTCGAGGTGCAAGCGTTTTCGTTTCAGCACATGGAGCTGGCTGTTCGAACATGATATTCACCCCGCCCCACGCGTCCGTCATTGAGTATAATTTCAGAAAGTACTGGCACTGCGACCCTGTGTGCGATCTTCACTTTAGTGGATCGCTGTCTGATGAGGAAGAATGTGGGAACTCGCTCCACGCCCAGGGCACGTTTCACAAAGCAGATTTTCGTAATTTAAGCCTCGTGTCGGGTCGAGCCTACACAGAGTTGGAGGTCGTGAGGTATAAAGGTCGGAATTCTAGGAATCCCATCAGCCGAGACTACATGTACGTCGATGGAACGGAGTTGTTACAGGCCATAGAGAAAAGCCTTCAGCTGTCAGAATCCAAGAAAGCTATCGGATTTCAAACTGCCGGAAAGTCGGATCAAATAACCTATGTCGGAGAACCCATAAGTGAATGGAGGTCCAAAAAAATAACCCGAAAGATGAAAGCAAAATACCTCTTAAAATATATTGGATCGAATATTTTTGGATAGGTTTATATTATATTATATTTATTCAAGTTATAACAATTAACATAAATTATTAAAATAAAATTCAAATTATATTTGATATATATTATAAGTTCTATACTGAATTCATTGTAATCGTTTGTTTTCTCGCTATTTGCTCGTGTGCGATCGGTTGTCAAAGTTTCACATAGTCTGGCGGTTATGATGACGCCGATTTGGCCAACTGTGAATTTATCGTTGGGTGTTTTGGCAACGGTACGACGGGTCCGGAGGCGGTACCGTAATATAGGCTTACGCCCGCGGCAAAACTCTGTGCGGGATCTTGCGATTTCATTGCACTGGAGGTGGGTGAAAACGTCATCTCATTTGCGGCTAATGCAAATGGCGTCCTTATACCGATTTCTTCCACCGACACTTGGTGCTATGGCCAAGTACAGTATAAACAGGTCGGCACCGGCGAACCTCGATGATTGCGTTGCCGACCCTCCTTACTGTGAAGCTGACTACTTTAGCCCGCTAAAAAGCGCTCGCATAAACGCCACCGTCCAGAATAATGTTGCGGCCGGTCATGTAGCCAGCGTGAACCGAGCACAGGAAAGCGCATGTGTTGCCGAACTCTGATGGTTCCCCCAACCGTTTGGCGGCAATCGTATTCATGACCGTTTTCTTCTGCGTTTCAAAATCGACGCCATTTTTCTCAGCGGCAAATTCGATGGTCTTGCGGATGCGGTCAGTGTCAAATTTGCCTGGTAATATCTGGTTGATCGTCACGTTCGTCGCCGCATAGTTCAGCGCGACGCCGCCCAGAAACGATGTCAGTCCTGCGCGTGCGCCGGAGGACAGATCAAGGCCGGGAATGGGCTGATAGACCGAGGTTGAAGTGATGTTGACGATGCGCCCAAAACCGCGTTCAGCCATGGGGTCGATCACTTTCTGGATCATCTCAATCGGCGTGATCATGTTTTGCTCAACGCCCGTCGTGATCGCCTTACGGTCTAACTGACGGAAGTCTTTCAACGGTGGACCGCCATTGTTGTTGACCAGTATGTCAACAATGCCCGCAGCGCTGATTAGCGCGTCCTGGACTTGATGGGTGGAAATGTCGCCTGCAATAGCGGTCACTTCAACGCCTTTTGCCTTCAACTCGTCGGCTGTTTTGTCCAGATTGACTTGCGTTGCGCTGTTGATGACGAGATTGACGCCCGCATCTGCCAGCGCATGTGCGCAGGCGCGCCCAAGCCCCCGGCTTGCTGCACATATGATGGCCGTTTTTCCGCTGATCCCTAAATCCATGTTCGTCCTCCACTTTTCGTTGTTTTTAACCCCAAAGGGCTGCTTGAGGGGGAGATACCGTGTTGCCGTAGTAGTGCAAGGCCGGGCTTCGATCTCTTGCCAGAAGGAGTGGGCCGTCGAGGTCCACATAGTCGGCGTCTTGCGCCAGATAGACAGCGGGGGCCATCGCAAGCGACGAACCCACCATACAGCCGACCATAATACCAAAACCCAGCCGTTTTGCTTCACTGTGCATCTTGAACGCTTCGGTCAGACCGCCTGTTTTGTCCAGCTTGATGTTCACATAGTCATAGCGATCGGTGAGGTCTGAGATGTCTTGACTGCAATGGGCGCTTTCATCGGCGCAAATTGGTACCGGGTGAGGCATGGTGGAGAGCGCGTGATCCTTGCCGGCCGGCAGTGGCTGCTCAATCAGCGATATATCCAGATGGGCTGCTTCGCGCATCAAACGTGGCAGGTCTGTCTCCAGCCAAGCCTCGTTGGCGTCAATGATGATCCGGCTGTTGGGCGCGTTCGCCACAACCGCATGCATGCATGCGATGTCATCGGTGCCTCCAAGCTTGATTTTGAGCAACGGCCTTGACGATGCGCTGCGGGCCGCATCTGCCATGGCCTCGGGCGTATCAAGCGAAAGCGTGAATGCGGTCTCCAATGGCCGTGGTGGTGGTAGTTGGGCAAGCTGGTGGAAGTGTCTGCCCGCCATCTTCGCCTCCAGGTCCCACAAAGCGCAATCCAGCGCATTGCGCGCGGCGCCGCGTGGCATATCGGCTTGTAGCCTCTCACGCGCAGCGGCCGGTGTGCCCATATCTTCCAGCGGCGCCCCGGCTATTGCATTTTCTACATCTGCGAGGGTTTCTCCGTAGCGGGTATAAGGCACACATTCGCCGCGCCCGACGTGCGCGCCTTGGCGAATTTCGCAAACAACCACCTCTGCCGCTGTTTTTGCGCCGCGTGAAATCCGAAATTGTCCTTGAATGGGAAAGCTTTCACATCGCACATCAATCGCCATACTCATCGGTTACATTCCCTTCTGCCCTGATATAAGCGGCCGTTGTTGCGTTTGTGTGCCACGTTTTTTCCATTTGAGTGCTATGTATGAAAGTCATGAGTGGGACCGTAACAACACGCAATCTGTCGATCAGCCGGCAGCAAATCAAGGAGCCTGTTGTTGTAGAACAGGCCGGGGAGCACGTCATTGTGCGCCTTCACGGGCAGATGGTGTCTGCGCTTATTGCATCCTACAATGCAGCATTTGATACTATTACCAGTCGGCTGGCGGGATTAAAGCAGCTCACATTTGATGGAAGTCGGCTAACCGAGATTGATACCGCTGGTGCGTGGCTGATTTTTCGGTTGACCCGCGATGCGCGCGCGGCCTCGATCCAAGTTGACTATAGCAACATGCCCGAAGATGCGGTCGACCTTGTAGATGCGGTAACAGCGGCCGTTGATGACCACAAGGCTCAAGGCAAAAACGTTCGCCCGTCGCTGGGACTCTTGGGCGGACTGGGGCGTGCCGTTGTGGGATTGGCTGACGATGTCATCGCCGCCCTCCACATTTTTGGCGCTGCTATTCAAGGGAGCCAAATGAAGCGGGGGCACGGCAGCCGCATGTCATGGGCGCCTATTGCCAGCCAAATCGACAAAATGGGTGTTCAGGCGATCCCGATCATTGTTCTCATGTCCACCATCATAGGTGCCATTTTGGCGCAACAGGGTGCGTTTGAACTTGCACAATTCGGTGCCGAGATCTTCGTCGTTGATCTTGTGGGTATCATTACCGCGCGGGAAATCGGTGTTCTTTTAACCGCCATAATGGTGGCGGGCCGTTCCGGGAGCGCCATTACTGCCGAAATCGGCTCCATGAAAATGCGTGAGGAGGTCGATGCTTTAACGGTAATCGGTCTCAATCCTGTCGGTGTTTTGGTGTTTCCCCGCCTTGTGGCCCTGGCCATTGCGCTGCCAATGTTGACGATTGTTTCCAATGTAGCGGCGATGGGAGGTGCTTTGTTCGTTTGTGCCTTCTTTTTGGACATTACGCCGGAATCTTTCTTTGACAGGGCTCACTTTGCAATAGAGATAAAGGACGTCTTGGCGGGTCTTGCCAAAGCACCGGTCATGGCGATGTTCATCGGCATCATCGCATCTGTGGAGGGCATGAAGGTCGGCGGCAGTGCGGAATCGCTCGGCCGCAGCGTGACGTCAGCGGTGGTGAAGGTGATTTTTGTGGTGATTGTTGTCGATGGCCTGTTCGCCATTTTTTATGCGGGGGCAGGAATTTAATGCTTGCTCCCGTTGATCCCATCCTCAGCGTCCGTGACATTCATGTCCAATTTGGTGAGGCCGTGATCCTGCACGATCTTGATCTCGATGTTTTTCCGCATGAAATTCTCGGTTTTGTCGGGGCATCAGGTACCGGAAAATCCGTTTTGATGCGCGCTATTTTGGGTCTGACGCCTCGTCAGGCGGGCAGCGTGAAAATGTTCGGCGCTCAGATCGACGGCATATCCGATGAGGATAAGATTGCCATGGATATGCGCCTTGGAGTGCTTTTTCAGCATGGCGCCCTTTTCTCTTCGCTGACGGTGCTGGAAAATGTGCAGGTGCCGATGCGCGAGTATCTCAGTGTGCCCAAAAAGCTGCGCGATGAATTGGCAATTTTGAAGTTGCAGATGGTTGGCCTATCGCCGGACGATGCCGACAAATATCCGTCGGAATTGTCGGGGGGTATGATCAAGCGCGCGGCCCTTGCGCGTGCGCTTGCGCTCGATCCTGCAATCGTCTTTCTCGATGAGCCGACGTCCGGTCTGGACCCGATTGGTGCTGCTGAATTTGACGAGTTGATTGCCAAATTGCGCGACACTATGGGGCTCACCGTTTACATGGTGACACATGACCTCGACAGTCTGTTTTCGGTAGCCGACCGGATTGCGGTGCTTGGCGACAAGCGGGTCCTGGCGCAAGGGACGATGAACGACATGTTGGCCAACGATAATCAATGGATTAAATCTTATTTCAGGGGCAAGCGTGCGCGTATGATCCCCGGCAAAGCGATGGCGTAGGCGAACCGATGGAAACAAAAGCAAATTATGTGGCTGTGGGCGCTTTCAGCCTTGTCGCCATCCTTGCCACTTTCGGCCTCATATACTGGCTTTATAGCGTGGATACGGGTGCAGAATCGGCCAATTTGGACATTGTGATTGAAGGATCGGTCACCGGCCTTACCAATGGCAGCCCTGTGAAGTTCAACGGAATTGATGTGGGTGCGATCCGCCGCATCGATTTCGATGCGGACAATCCAAATCAGGTTATCGCCCGTTCAATCGTGCGCGGCGATCTGCCGATTTCATCGGAAACTTCTGCTGTTTTGGCTTTCACCGGTCTGACCGGAATTGCCCATATTGAGTTGGCCGGTGGAAGCACGCGGGTCGACAATGTGTTTGCGATTGCCGAAGCCAATGGCGAAACTGCAACGATCAAGGCTGATCCTTCTGCTGTTACGGACTTGGTGGCAACCGCGCAGGATATTTTTGCACGCGCCGATAGCGTGCTGACCGGGCTTGAAGAATTTGTGGATGATGCGCGCGGGCCGCTGACTGAGACGCTGGAAAATTCCAGCCAAATTTCCGCGGCTCTTGCGGAAAACGCCGATGAAGTCGATAAGTTTTTAAGCGGAATCGGGGCGTTGGGTGAGACGCTGGAAGGCGTCACCGGTTCACTGAACACCACGCTGGAGGGTGTCGACAGGTTGCTGACGGCGGTCTCGCCGGAAGATGTTGAAATGCTGGTCTCGGACGCTCGAAGTTTCACCAGCAACTTGAATAATGCCTCTGAGCGTTTTGGGTCGCTGGCCGACAGCGCCACGAAATTGCTAAGTGATCTGGAGGGCTCTGGTGCGCAACTGAATGCGACGCTCGAGCGTATCGATGGTGTGATTGAGGCAGTTGAACCCGAAGCGGTGGCATCAACTATCAACAGCATTAATAAGGCCAGTGGCGCAATTGCTGAGACGGCCGATCGCGTGTCAGAAATATCTGAAAGTTTTGGCGGTCGCTCGGAGCAGATCGATCAGATATTTGCCAATGCAATAGAGATGACCGAACGTCTGAATGAGGCTTCCGCACGGGTCGATAGCGTACTTGCCAAGGCCGAGGCGTTTCTCGGCAGCGGGGAAGGCGGCGCGGATAATTTGATTGAAGAAGCGTCCGAAACACTGCGTGCATTTCGCCAGACGGCAGATACGCTTAACGCGCGTCTTGACGGCATCACGGCGGGGCTTGAACGCTTCTCCAATGATGGCCTTCGCGATGTTCAGGGTCTCTTGTCGGACACACGGCGCTCGCTGCGGCGATTTGAGCAAACGATTTCGTCGCTGGAGCAGAACCCGCAACGCCTCTTGTTTGGTGGAGATGGCAGCGTTAAACGGTTTCCCAGTAATAGTGAGCGGCCACGCCGCTAAGGGTACGGGTATATGCGTCGAAGCGTTTACATAAATTGGCCCAAAGGGCGCTTGGCATTGGTGTTAGCTGCCTGTACGGCGCTTGCCTCTTGCGCAGCCTTGGGCCCGCAGGAAGCGACATCCGATACCTATCAGCTTTCGTCGCCTGGTTCACTGAAGGCATCTCCTGTGCGTAGCGGTGTACAGCTACTGGTGCCGGAGCCTACAGCACTGAAAGCTATCGACAGCGAAAATATCGTTGTTCGACCCGATCCAATTACGCTGCAATATTTGGGTGACAGCCAGTGGAGTGACCGGTTGCCAAGGTTGGTTCAGCAGCGGCTGGCGGAAGCACTTGAATCCACCGGTCGTTTTGAGGGGGTCGGTCTGCCGGGGCAGGGACTTGCGATAGATTATCAGCTTGTAACGGAAGTACGCTCTTTTGGCGTTGAGATTGCCTCCGGGCAAGCGCTGGTTGTTATTGGCGTTAAGTTGCTGAATGACCGCAATGGCGGCGTTCGGGCAACCCGCACATTCTCAGCGGCGGCCCCTGTTGTTCCCGGAGCTTCCGCACCGCAATATATCGCTGCCATAGACCGGGCATTTGGTCTAGTGGTTCAGGATATCGTCTTGTGGACCACAAGCCGACTTTAATAAAAAAAGACTGTTCTTACCGCAAGCGGCCGCTGGCGTGCGCCATGAGGGTATAGACTTTACCGGTGTCCGACATCAGTTGTTGATCCACTTGTCGGCCGGATCGGTCATTTCGGTTCATATCGTTCAGCAGATTTTCAAAATCTGCAATGTATTGATCGATGGATGAACGGAACGCACTGTCTGTCTCATAACGTCGCTTCACATCATCGAAGGTCCGTTGACCGCGCAATGTGTATAATTGCCGGGTGAAGACATTGCGCTCACCATTGCGGTATCGGCTCCAAGCTTCGCGCATGGCGTTTACGTCAACAGCGTCGGCAAGGTCGGCATTTTCCCCAAGCTTGGGCTGAGTCGCTGCCTGCCTGCTGCCGCGGTAATCAGCTTCCGGCTCAGAAGCGCGCCGCAACAAATCGCTGACAAAAGTATCACCATTTTCCTGACGCCGCGGCGCCGCGGCTCGTGGCTCGGGTCGGTTCGGGCGCGGTTCTGCTGCTTGGCGCAACGGCGCAGCCGCCAATGCGCTGAGCGCATCATCGGCAGCGCCAAACCCGGATCCAGCCGGCGCATTAGCGCCAGAGGTCCGGGCTGTAGGCTTTTTTGCGCGGGGGCCCTCCGAAATATCAAGGGCACGACCGCTGTCTTCGACGATCCGCGATAGGTCTTTAAGCGCATTGATTTGCTCGGAAACCGCGCGGCGCATCGCATTGGCGCTCTCGCGGGTTTCGTCGGGCAGTTCCATGACACCGCGGCGGATCTCTTCGCGCGTGGACGATAGATCGGTTCGGATGCTGTCGGAAATGCGCCGCATTTCTGTCGTCGCTTCCTCAAACCGCGTGATGGCATCGTCCGCGGTTTGGCGCACCGTTGCGGCCACATCACCTGTCGAGCGCGTGGCGCTATCGCCAACCGATGCGATCGCATTGAGGACATTACCTTCGAACGCCTGCAGCACGCCGCTGACTTCCTCGGATTTGCGCAGCAGGCCATCTGTCAGTTGGTCGATGGATTCCGCGCGCTCGCTCAAGGTTCCAGTCAGGTTGGACTGGGCAGACGCCAGAAGGTCTGACGCGCTGGCCAGCATACGGCCATGATCATCAAAGCTGCGCGCCAGCGTCGAAACGTCGTCCAATGTTTTGCCTGCCACGCTTTCAAGGCGCGTGGTGTTGGAGCCGAGGCGGTCAACTGAGTCGGCCAGTGATTGGGCGATCGTCGAAGCGCTTTCTTCCAGCTTATCGGTTTGTGAGCCGAGCTTGCCGGTCAAGGAGGACAGGTTCCCGCTGGTGCGGTCAACCAACTCGCCCAACTTCGCATTGGAGGCGGAAAGGCGCTCCAGCAATGAGCCGACATTGTCAGAAAGGCCACGCTGCATATCGTCAACAGAGGCCAGTGTATCGGCGGTGCGTTGGGCCAGCGAGTTCACAAATACCTGGTTTTCGCTTCTCAACTGCTCTGTCGCAGAGCGGGTTGCTTCGCTCAGTTTGGCAGCGATTTCGCTGCCGTCTTCGCTCAGCGCACCCAACAATGGCGCGCTTGCTTCACGCAACATGTCTTCCAGTGCCTTGGCTTTTTCACCGATGCGTACCTCATAAGCCTCTATTTCGCCAGTGAACACTTTCTGGTGCTGATCCAGAGCACTCGACACACGAAGAGCAAGACCTTCGCTCTGGTCACTCGTCAGGGCTGCAAGGCGCTCTGCCTCTGCCTCAAGCGATGTTCGAGCTTCTGCTACGCGCTCGCGAAGGTTGGTTGCCATAAGCGCGGCGCTTTCTTCAAGTGTCGTGCGGACCCTGTCAACGCCACCGGAAAGTGCCGCCTGGAGCGTTCGCGTACGCTCATCAATAACACCGGTCTTGTTGTCGAAGGTATCGGCCAAACGCTCGGTATTTGCTCGCAATTGTTCAAGCATACCGCCCGTACGTTGCTCCATTTCCGCAGCCAGCTTCTCGGCTGACTTGCGCAGTTCCGACGATGTCTGTTCGAAGCCGGCCGTCAGCGGAGCAAGGCGTGTTTCCAGTTCGTTTGCCACACGATCGGTGGCGTGTTTGCCAGCGCCGAACAGTGCTTGGGTTTTCTCGTCGAGACGCTTGGCAAAACTGTCGGCCTCGCTGGCCAATTTGGCGTCGGTGTCGGCTAGTTTCTTGGCCACATTGTCGACCATGGTCTGCGCGCGCCGTTCCATGGAGGCGGCCTGTTCTTCCAACGCGGTGTTGATGCGGCCGGTGGTATGGCCGACCGCACCGAATATTGCTTCGGTCTTCTCGTCAGCCACTTTGGCAAATGCTGAACGATGTTGCTCCAATGTACCGACAAGCCTCGTTTCCAACTCAGATGCTTTTTGGGTAATCATGTGAGCCGAAGCATCGGCGGCTTCGCCAATGGATTGGCGGCCGGCTGCAAATCTCTCGGCTATGTCTTCGCTCGCTGCGGCCAATGCTTCGCGTGTTGCCTCTTTGCCAAGGAGCAATTTGCTGTTGAGCGCGTCGGCCTGCCGGTTGATCTCTTCGTTGATCGCCGCGGCGGTCTGCGTCAGCGCAGAGCCGCTTTCTTTCAATGCGCTGCTCATGTCATCGGTCTGCTTGTTCAGCTGACCGGAGACCGAAGCCGCCGTTTCAGCGACTGTCTCGCCGCCTGTTTTCAGCGTATCGGCGATATTTCGCGTGCGCTCGATCAGTGTCTGGTTGAGCGTTTGAGTGCGCGCATCCAGCGCATCATTCAAGCGATCGGTGCCGGTGTTGAGCGCAGAGACGCGTGTTTCAAATTGGGCCAGAAGGTTTTCACCGCGTGTGTCCAATGTGCCCTGTATTTCGGACAGCTTTTCATCGAACGTTGTTACCATCGCGCCTGATGTATCGCCCAGACGCTGAACAAGCGCATCGGTTTTGTTTTCCAGTGTTGCAGCTATCTGCGCACTTGATGCGTCGGTTTTGTCGGTCAAGAGCGCAATGCGCGTGTCAAGAAGTTCCGCCATCTGCGTGCTCGTGGTCGACAATTTGCCCGACAATTGATCGAGTTTTTCGGCGACGGCCTCATTGATCTGGCCGCCGGTGTCGACGAGACGGGCAACAGCGCTTTCACCGCTCTGGTTGAGCGCCATGGTCAATTCAGTAGATGCATTGATCACATTTTCACGGATGTTGCCGGAGACAGCATTCAACTCGTCGCGCAATTGCTCGTGCGCGCCGGAAATGGATGCGCGCAACCGTTCAGCGTGGGTGACAATTCCCTCACGTTCATTGCCAAGGTCTGTCAGGAGGGAGCGCACGCGCAGCTCATTGTCGGTGTAGACGCGCTCAAGCTCTCCCACCTCTGATTGCATCATCGCTTCCAGCTCGGTGGCACGTGCGATAGTGCGTTCGATGCCTTCGCCCATGGCGGCAACTTCGCGGCGTACCGCCTGTCCAACGGTTGCCACTTGTTGTTCGGCCAGCTTTTCAGGTGCAGCCAGGCGGAACGCAATCTCGCTCATCGATTTGGCTGTTTGACGCATTTCAGAAGCGCGCCGGAGCATGATGGCCAATACGTAGATGAAGAAAATCGGAACGATTGTGCCGACCAGTATGCCGATGGCACCAGGAATATCGCGCAATTGTGGTAGCGAACGGATCGCCCACACTTCCGGTGCATAGAGAATATGCGCGATGGCCGCGCCACCAGCGAGCCACAACAGGCTCAACAGTGTTGCGGTGGCAAATGCGCTGCCCGAAGATTTGGCGCCGAGCCGCTGGACCGTCTGCTCATAGTCTTTGGTGACGCTGTCATCGTTGGCAGGCGCAATGGGCGCTGCGCTCGGTTTGGCTTTCGTAGCGGCTGAGACAACAGGTGCGGCGACGGCTGCAACCTTTTCGGGTTCAACGCTTGATTTGGTGTTCGGGTCGACGGGTGAAACGTGTTTCAGCTCATCGGTGGCATGGGCAACCTGTTCTTCAAAATCGTCCAGTGACAACTCACCAGCAAGGCTGTCATCAACTTCCAGATTGTCCAAATCATCATTCAGATCCAAGTCGAGAGCCTGTTCAAGGGCCTCTTCCATATCTGAATCGATGTCTAGTGACTTATTCGTCTTGTTAGCCATTACAGCCTCACTCAAATACCCAGCCCGCATCGACCATTGTTGGCCGTACTCTTTTACCTTGCGAAACTTTTCAGGCCGCCTCGGCCCGAGTTTGTCATCTTAATGACGTGTGTATTGAATTGAAACAACTAGTTGGCTGCCCGAAAAGAAGTTTAAACACAAGGTTAACGAACTTGCAAAGGCCGTTTGTCATCATTTTTGAGGTTAACGAAACGCAAACCGCCTGTGCCGATAATGGACCCCTACCGGGGATACCAACATGATGAACGCCTATTTTGACATGCCCTCAAATCACGATACGGATCAACCGTTAACACCCATTGATCTGAAGTTCCTGTCGGCACAGGCTGGACATGATCGACAATTGGTCGAAGAGCTTTTGCACATGTTCGTGAAGCAGGTACGTAGCCTTTCACATACGATGAACAATGCCGAAGACATGGAGGCGGTCCTGCGCGCCGCCCATACGCTCAAAGGCACCGCCAGGGCCGTTGGCGCTGCGCGAATTGAGGAGCGGGTGGAAGCTTTGGAGCAAGATCGCCAGTCCAAACAGTGTCTTGATGCGCTCAGCCGTGAGGTCGATGCCGCCTGTGACTACGTTGCATCGCTTCTGCGCTAAGATGCAATTCCATTCTTGACTTGGACCTCAGAGCGTTTACCTGCGCCTGAAGTACATAGTCCGCGGAGAGTGAATTGCCCAAACTGACCATTAAAGCGTTTGACGGATCGTTGTTTGAAGTGGATGCTGCCGACAGCTCCACCGTGATGGAGAATGCCATCCGCAACTCCGTTCCCGGGATTGAGGCTGAATGTGGCGGTGCGTGCGCGTGTGCGACTTGCCACGTCTATGTTGACGAGGCGTGGGCTGAAAAAGTCGGCAAACCGGAAGTTATGGAAGAAGATATGCTCGATTTTGCCTTTGAAACGAAGCCGACGTCGCGCCTTTCCTGTCAGATCAAAATGACAGATGAGCTTGATGGATTGATTGTCCATGTGCCTGAGCGTCAGGCGTGATTGTTCCCAAAGCGCTCATCTTTCTTTGAAAAAGACACAATCAGCATTTGAGCCGCGCCAGTGGCATGTCGCCAAGTCGCAGTTGATCACACTGGGGCCGCAAGCGGTTTTGATGGGCATCATCAATGCAACGCCCGACAGCTTCTCCGATGGCGGTACAAACCTTGAGCCGCAGCGCGCTGCGCAAAACGCCGCCACGATGGTAGAGCAGGGCGCCCTGATCATTGACATTGGTGCCGAGAGCACCCGGCCGGGCGCCGCAGAGATTGATGGCGATGAAGAAATTGGCCGTCTGTTGCCGGTTATCGATGCCGTGGTCGGTGCTAGCAAGGGCGCGCTGATTTCGGTTGATACTTACCGCTCATCAACGGCGGCGATCGCGCTAGAGGCTGGTGCCCATATCATCAACGATGTTTGGGGGTTGCAAAGGGAGCCGGAACTGGCGGCAGCTGTTGCTGCCCATGGTGCCGGTATCGTAATCATGCACACGTCGCGTGGCCGGGATATGCTATCAGACGTCATCGAAGATCAACGCGTTTTTTTTGATGCTTCACTGTCTATTGCCGAAAAGGCAGGCATATCAGATGAGCAAGTAGTTCTCGATCCGGGGTTTGGCTTCGGGAAAGATGCCGACGATAATTACGAATTGATGTACCGTTTTGAAGCGCTTCAAGCGTTTGGGTTGCCCTTGTTGGCCGGAACCAGCCGCAAGCGGTTTATCGGAGCGGCGACAGGACGTGAAACTGATGAGCGCGATATTGGTACGGTTGCGACAACTGCTTTGTTGCGCGCAAAAGGGGCGGCTATCTTTCGTGTGCATAATGTGGCCGTGAACGCCGACGCAGCGCGCATTACCGATGCCATGTTGGCGGTCTCACCCGCCAGAGATCACACTGATGACCAATAAACCTCATGACCTATGATATTGTGATGAAGAATTGTGCGTTTTTTGCGCGCCATGGTGTCTTTGACCAGGAAGAATTCCTCGGCCAACGTTTTTACGTCGATGCTGCGCTCAAGGTTGAACCCGGCTCCGCGTTGGAGACGGATTCGATTGAAGGCACAGTCGATTATGGGGAGGCTTTTCGTGCCATCGAAGAGATTGTCACCGGCAAACGACGCTATTTGATCGAAGCATTGGCGCTTGAAATCGCCAAAGCGCTTTGCGCCCGCTTTCGACAAATTGTCCGGGCTGACATCACGATCCGCAAGCCGAATGCACCGGTACCGGGCATTTTGGATTATGTGGAAGTGCGCGTGGTTCACGAACGTGACTAAGCCATCGACGGTTTTTCTCGGCCTTGGCGGTAATGTTGGTGATGTGAAATCCGCCATGCAGTGGGCTTTGGGGCAGATTTCAAACGTGCCTGTGACGCGTATTTCGGCTGTTTCACCGCTTTATAAAACGCCCCCTTGGGGCATCAAAACACAGAATTGGTTTTTAAATGCCTGTGTGGCCTTATCGACGACGGCCAAGCCACACGCCTTTATGCGGGAACTGATCGACGTTGAAAAACGTGCGGGACGTGTGCGTGATATGAGATGGGGACCGCGCACTCTTGATATCGATATTCTGACTTTCGAGGATTTATCTGTAAAAACGCCTCAGCTCACCTTACCACATCCGCGCATGTTGGATCGGGCGTTTGTGATGACGCCATTAGCTGACATCGCAGGTGATTTGATCATCAACGGTGCATCTGTGCGCGACATCAGTGTTAGATTAGCTGACCATCACATGGAAATTGCCGCACGCGACTGGATGCGGCAGGTTAGTTGACAGAGCCAACCTTGCCGCCGTCAATGCGGTCAAGGCTCATGCCGATCACTGGCACCATCTCGCCATTAACATCAACAGAGACCGTAACGTTGAGCGTATTGGCATCTGCCAAACGAACGAGCATCGCGCCTTCCAAATGATTACGCTTAAGGCGCATCACAGCGCGATCTCCCGTCACGTTTCCGCCGACAATATCAAGACCTTCGCCCCGTGCGCCGTCCAGAAACTGACCTTTGTAGCTTCGACCGCTATGCGAGATGCTCGCCTGCATGTCTTGTGAGAAGATGCCCACGCGGCACTTGCCGTCCAACACCATGCCGATCGCCTGTGAAGGAGTGGTCCCTTCAAAAGCGCAGGTGAACTTGGTGCCTTCATATTTGCCAGCGATGATTTCACCTGGTCCGCGCCAGGTTCCGCCGACCTTGTTGAAAAAGGCTTGGTCGCGCTTTGATTCGGCCATCGCCGGGGCTACCGGGTTTGCCAGCATCGCGCTGGCTACAACCGTCAATGCTGTGACAAGGCGTACTGTTTTGGAAACGACCATCGAAACACACTCTCAAACTCGGGACGCCTTATCATCACTTTGAATGGTTAACGCCGCGTTTCAGGAATTCTTCTATACCTCATCGTTCTGCTTTTTGGCAGGCATAAGGCGTGGAAGAAAGTCAGAAATTTTCGGTTTCTTCAAACGGTAGAACGGGGCAGGGCGACAAACCTCCATCGCAGCTATCCCCAGACGTGCTGTCATCAGTCCATTAAACACGCCTTCGCCGAGCCTTGTGGAGATGCGTGCGGCAATACCTTGGCCAAGAAACTGCTGCATCAAGCCCTCGCCCACCGATATTGCACCGGTGATGGCCAAGTGCGTGACGACCTTGCGCGCAAGTGCCAAGGTGCCCAGACCGCCCGCTCGCCCGCCATAAAGTTCTGCCATTACTCGAATAAGCCGAACATTCTCATAAAGGACATAGCCCACATCGACGAGTGCGCGCGGAGATACCGCCGTTACGATGGAAACGCGCTTGGCGGCAGCTGATATTTTGGCGATTGCGGTTTGGTCGAGCGTGTCCAGCAATTCGCGTTCATGAAGTGCGTAATAGTCTTCACTGTCGACGATTTCGCCGGTCAATTCCTGCAATTTGGCCCGCCCGGCAGCCGTTTGGGTGTTGTCTGAAAAGTGCTTGAAAAGGGTCTGTGCCGATGCGCGTAGTTTGGCGCTGTTGCCATCTTCAATGGCAGCCTGTGCTTCTTCGCGCATCCGGGTGACCTGTTTGATCCCGCGGATCGCTATCCATTCGCGCAGGGCCATGCCCAGCACCGCCACCAAGAGCAACGCGACAAGTGCGCTTACCGTCCAGCCGAGCCAATCGTTGCGGGAAAACGCCTCGCGCCAAAGCCCCTCCAGCCAAAGGCCAATCGCGAGAGTGAATAAAAGCCCTATGGCCCATCGCGCGATGCTGAAAAATGTCAAGCCGGTCCGTTTGCCGTTCCCGTCAACATCGTTAAACACCCGCGTATCTTTCACGGCTTCCGCTTCGGCGGCAAAATAGTCAACCTCATCCACGGTGACTTTGCCTTCTGACGCCGCCGCGGATTTGGGGCGGCGTACCCTCGGTTTTTCTGTGGCTGAACGGGAATTTGATCGCGCCCGCGTTTCGGCGCCTTCAGGGTTGGGTTTTGCCTGTTCAATGTCGAAGCTGCGGGGCAAGCGTTTGCGTTGCTTGTCGGTCATGCCAAACGGTCTCCGATGAGATATTGCAGCGCTTTATCCAAACGGATGTGCGGCAGGGAAAGGGACTTTCCATGCGCGTCGTGTTCAAGCTCCGGCGGGCGCATCTTCACAAATCGCTGGGCTTGCGTTCCGCGTGGCTCAAAGAGGGTGGTCAAATCATCAGGCAAGTCACCGGGAAAGATTGCTGTTTCGCGCTCGCCATCAAAAACGGTGCGTCCCATTTTTTCGCCTTTGACCGGGACACCAATGATAACAGGCAGTGTTTCATCCTTGTCTTCGATAGTGCCTTCTCGGGTTGCACGAACGGCTGAAAGGGCAACTGTCTTGACAGATGCGCCTGTCCTGCCGGCTCGCTGTTTGGCACTCTCTGCCAGCATTTCCACAAGCTTTTCCATCCGTTCGTGGTTTTCATGGTGCACATGATCCGCTTTGGTGGCCGCCAGCAGTACGCGGTCGATCCGCCTCTGCCAAAGCGATGTGATCATGTTTCCGACGCCGGGGCGAAAACAGGCCAGAACTTCTCCAAGCGCATCTTCTAGATCGCGCAGAGCATCGCCGCCCGCATTTATGGCCTGCATGGCATCGATGAGCACAATTTGCCGATCGAGCCGTGTGACATGTTCGCGAAAGAACGGGCGCACAACGATGTCCTTGTAGGCTTCATAGCGGCGTTGCATGATGGCTTGCATGGAGCCGGCTTTGGCGCGCGATGCGACATGTTTTAGCGGTGCAAAGGTCAGCGCGGGCGAATCGGCCAGGTCTCCAGGCATCAAGAAGCGGCCAGGCGGCAGCGTGGACAAAGCGAAACCGTCTTCACGGCAGGCCGCGAGATAGGTCTTGTACGCGTCGGACAATTCGCGCACCGCCTTTTCGTCAGCATCGGCATGGGGGTCAATCTTGTCGGCCAGATCCAGAAAAGGCTTGGCGATTTTTTCGCGGTTGGGCCCTTGCGTATGTTCCAAGGCATCAACGCTGAATTGCGTGAATGATTTGTCCAGAAGCGGGAGATCGAGCAGCCATTCGCCGGGGTAGTCTACAATGTCGAGGTGCAACTTGTTGCCACCGACAAGTTGCGACCAACTGTTGGCGCTCTCATACTCAATGGTGAGCCTGACTTGGCTAACGGACTTTGTGCCCTCCGGCCAGGCACGGTCGGTCATCAGCCGTTCCACATGGTCTTCATAGGCAAACCTGGGCACATTGTCGTCAGGTTGGGGCTCCAGGTAAGCGCGCGATATGCGGTTTTCAGCAAAGGCTCCAAAGAGAGGCAGACGTCCGCCGTTGATCAAATTGTGGATCAGTGCGGTAATGAAAACCGATTTGCCAGAGCGTGAAAGCCCTGTGACGCCCAGGCGAATGGTCGGTGAAAAAACTGAACCGGCCCGGCTGGCGATGTTCGCCAGCACGACCCGTGCTTCATCGGTGAATTTGGATTGGACTGTCACGCGACCCCTGATGGTTTTGATTATAGCGTGAGGTAGGTATTTTATTGGCGTTGTTAAACGACCTGGTTGTTATGGCGTGAGATAAGCTTCCAGATATCCGGTTTGTGACGATGCGTTTCGGACATCGCCGTCAAAACGAACAATAGCAAGGCCGCATGTGCGAAAACCCATCGTGAGTGCATCCAAGGCTGCCACGTCACCTTCCTTGGAAAGACCATAAGCCAGATCTTCCATCATCGGATTGTGCCCGACCAACATGATGCAATCGCCCGTGCCACTGGCCGCGGCGATTTCAAGATATCCGGGGGCGTCGGTCGCATACAAATCCAATTCAAAGACGATCTTCGGATCATTTGTTATCGATGATTGAATGTGCTCGAGGGTCTGTTTAGCTCGCGCCGCTTCGGAACAAATAATCGTATCGGGCATGATTTTCTGCGCGAGTATTTGCCCAGCCAAGTTTTTGCACTCGTCGATACCATCTTGGGACAGCTGGCGGTCAAAGTCCCGCTGACCGGGCTCTGCCCATTCAGCTTTGGCATGCCGCAACAACATCAGCTTTCCCATTTTCCACCTCGATCAGATTGAACTGCAACACACTGGATGCTGAGACGCTGAAAAACAACTGTCACAGTTCCCCATTAAAGCCGCCGCTGAGGCGACAGTCGACAGTGATTTGTGGAAATTATCAACTTGTTGCCCCATGTATGTGTTTATATACGGGGCAAGGGAATCGGAGAGGAATTGATGGCTGAAAATGGTCTCGTGAATGATTACAAGCCGACAGATGATGAGTCGTTCATGAATGATCGGATGCGTGATTATTTTCGTCGCAAACTCCATGATTGGAAGGAAGATTTGCTTCGCGAAAGCCGCGAAACAATCGAACATCTGCAGGCAGCTGATTCACACCATCCCGACATTGCTGATCGTGCCAGCTCTGAAACCGCCCGTTCCATCGAGCTGCGCGCACGTGACCGCCAACGCAAGCTGATTAACAAGATTGATGCCGCGATCCGGCGCATTGATGATGGCAGCTATGGTTACTGCGAGGAAACCGGTGAACCTATTTCGGTGCAGCGTTTGGATGCGCGACCGATCGCGACGCTCTCACTGGAAGCGCAGGAGCGCCATGAGCGACGGGAGAAAGTCTATCGCGACGAGTGAGCAGCGATAGACTTCAACGTTGCACCGTCAGTTCGGACAGAAGTTTTTCCATTTCGCCCTCCAGTGACGTGTCTTCGCTCTCTTTTGGCGCAGTTTCCGCTGCGGGCGCAGTCGTTGGCGAGTCTGCGGGTTTTTGTTCCTCAAAATCGGTGAAGTCCATGTCTGCAAGCACCTCATCGAGATCGAAGCTGTCGAGGGGCGGTTGCGGCTCAGAACTTGTTTTTGGCGCCGGCGCTTCTTTCGGCATTTCGATTGTGGGTTCGGTTTTGGCGACCGGCTGAACATTGACGACCGGCGCTGGCTCTTCTGCCTTTGGCACAACGTCAAGCATCGGCTCTTTAACGGCTGCTGCGCCGGTTGCGGCACCGCTTGCCATCGCAATTTTCTTTGCTGGCTTGGGTACAGTTACGCTCGGTTTAGCAGGCTTGTCGCTTCCCGCTTCGTCCACGTTCATTGACCGTGTCGCTTTTGGCTGTGGTTCGGGAGTTGGACGTGTCTTTTTCTGTCCTGGAGCGGCGGCTGCCTGTGTCGCAGGCTTCACTCGTGCTGCCGGTATGACGGCATCCCCCCGGGTCTGTGGCGATATTTGCGGCGCACGGTTATGCCCGCCTTCGCCGATATTCTTCTCTATCACCACATCGTTGTGGCCGCCGATCATCACAAGATGTTCGACGTTGTCGCGCCGGACCAGCACGAGGCGACGACGGTCATCGATGGGTGTTGCGTCAATGACTTCCAAGCGGTTTTTGCGTCCGCCCGATATGAACACGCTATGGCGATACCGCCCGATCATGGCAAGAAAGACCCAAAGAGCCAGCCCGATTAACAGCGCGACAACCGTGCCTGTCATCCAGGGCGCGAGTGATTCACCAACCAGATTGGCGAAAAAACCATTCATTAAAGTCTCCTGAGAAAAAGTCTTTGTTTTGCCTTGTCGCCCTTATACCCATCAAAATGCAAGATTTTTCCGCACGGGGGTTTCGCGGTCCGTAGCTTTGTGATTCAACCAAATAAGGGCGCATGAACCGCGAGGATGGACGCGATGGCAAAAAAGGTGGAGCGGGCCGTGTCCTACGCGCGCGACGACCAACAACCCATCATGACGCGAATTATTACGCTTCTGGTCGCCACCCTTTCCGCAGGGGCCGTGCTATTAGTCTTCCGTGAGCGGTTGGATGATGTCGCCCTTTTGGCTTTGCTTGGCATTTTGGCGCTTATTGGCATGTTTTACCTGACGGCCTCGGTTATTGGCTTGATTGGCCTTCGCCGGCGCGATCATGGAGCCGAATATGCCAGTCGTTTTCTGGAAATGATGAATGATGGCGTTTGCATCACCGATAAATCCGGCCTGCTCGTTTATGCGAACCCAGCCTATATGCGGCTCAACAATGTCGACAACCCGGTGGACTTGCGCACACCTGAACAGGTTTTGTCGCTGCATGATGATGCGGCCAATGCGATTTACCGTCTGGCCAATTCCAAGATTGAAGATACGCCTTTACGTGAGGAGTTCCGGCTGCCGACCGATGTTGCCGGGCGGGTTCCTGAGCCTCATTGGTATCGCGTGACCGCGGCCAAATTGACCGGCATACAAGCCGGAGACATGCGCAGCTGGCGCATCACCGACATTACAGCTGACCGCGAACAACAAGAACTTTATTTCCTCGAGCTGCAAAAGGCGATCGACCACCTTGATCGAGCCCCGGTTGGTTTCTTTGCTTCCGATGCTGATGGTGTTCTTCAATATCTTAACGCGACGCTGGCCGACTGGCTCGAGCTTGATCTTGCCGGGTTCAGGCCCGGCCAGACGCGGCTTGACGATCTTTTGGTCGGTGAAAGCCTTGAACTGGTTCGCAACGTGCGCGCGGCAGCTGGTACCCGGCGCACAGCGACGGTTGATGCCATTCTCTCAAAGTCCAATGGCGAGAGTTTTGCAGCCCAATTGATCCATACCGTGGAGGGTGCCGGTGCCGAAATTGCAGGTCCGGCGCGCACCATCGTTATCGCGCTCGGCAACGCCACGGAAGGCGTACGCGATCTGCGCGACGCCGAGCTGCGCTTTACCCGTTTCTTTAATTCAACACCGATGGCGATTGCTGCGCTCGATGCCGACGGGCGGATTTTACGCACCAACACATCATTCTCCAACTTGTTCGGACCGGTTCTGGGACAAGACGCCATCGAGCGACGCGTCAAATTTTCCGAAATCATCAATGAGCAAAATCGTGATGCTTTTGCGACCGCCTTTGATGCGGCGCGCCGCGATCAGGCGAAGATTGAGCCGTTTGACACCGTGGTGCCGACCGAACATGATGATCGTCATGTGCGGGTGTTCGTCAATGCCGTGAGGGGTCCGCAGCCCGTCATTAATGATGAGAGCGGCGATATTATTGACGGAGATTTGTCCTCGCGCGAAGAGGCCGCCATCGTATATGCGATGGACACGACCGAGCAAAAAGCGCTCGAAAACCAAATGGCCCAAAGCCAGAAAATGCAAGCTGTCGGCCAGCTTGCCGGTGGTATCGCGCACGATTTCAATAATGTTTTGACGGCCATTATCATGGCTTCGGATTTGTTGCTGACAACGCACACTCCGTCTGACCCGTCTTTCGGCGATATTATGAACATCAAGCAAAACGCCAACCGCGCCGCGTCGCTCGTGCGCCAATTGTTGGCCTTCTCACGCCGTCAAACCATGCGTCCGGAGGTGTTGTCGCTGACCGATGTGCTTGCTGATTTGCGCATGTTGCTGTCGCGCCTGATTGGCAATGAAGTTGAGTTGACCATGGAGCATGATCGCGATCTGTGGCCGGTGAAAGCGGACCTTGGCCAGTTTGAACAGGTGATCGTCAACCTGACGGTCAACGCGCGCGATGCCATGCCCGATGGGGGCAAATTGACAATCCGCACCCAGAATATCGACGCGGCAAGCGCCGCTGCGTTGAATTTGCCTGGCCTGCCTGACGGTGATTTTGCAATTGTCCATGTCACTGACACCGGCACCGGCATTGAGCCGGACGTGCTGGAAAAGATTTTTGAACCCTTTTTCACGACCAAAGAGGTTGGCAAGGGGACGGGTCTCGGTCTTTCCATGGTCTATGGAATCGTCAAGCAGACCGGTGGTTCAATCTATGCCGATTCCATCTTGGGTGAGGGCACAACATTCTCCATCTATCTGCCGCGCCACGTTGCGAGCCAAACTGACGTTCGCGAAGGCGCTGTCGAAGGTGAAGATGCTGTTGTGCTCGCACCGTCTGCATCGGCCAAGCCCGCCAAAGAAAAGGCCCGCGATCTTTCCGGCACGGCCACCATCCTTCTTGTTGAAGATGAAGATGCGGTTCGCATGGGCGGTATGCGCGCGCTCACATCGCGGGGCTACACAGTGCATGAAGCCGCCGATGGCATGGATGCCATGGACTTGCTGGAAGAACATGGCACCGCGATTGATCTGATTGTGTCAGATGTGGTGATGCCGGAGATGGACGGACCTTCTTTGCTGCGCGAGGTACGCAAGGACTATCCCGACGTAAAATTCATCTTTGTTTCCGGTTATGCCGAGGAGGCGTTTTCGAAAAACCTGCCGGAAGGTGCGCAGTTCGGTTTCCTGCCCAAGCCATTTTCGCTCAAACAATTGGCAACCAAGGTCAAGGAAACCCTGGAAGAATAAAGCTAGCGTTTGATGCGTACCGGCACCAATTGCATGGCGCGCTCGGACGTATGCGCCATGGCGTTCATGTCGATGGCACGTTCGGCGAGGCGGCGCGCTTCCGATGTGAGGCCGGCCTTTTTTAAAAGCTTGGCTTGTTTGATCATCATGCGGGCCAAATCCATGGCTTTGTTGGTGCGGCTGAACATGTCTCGTTCCTTTGCGTAATACAGTGCAAGCAGTGTTGAGCATCTGACGCGTTGAAACAAGAGCGCGATTGATGACGCAACGTTCACAAATGGTTTACGGCACGGGTGCGGTTTTGGATTGGTTAAATTTTTCTTAATCCATCGGGCCGTGAAGCTTTGGTGACATGATTTGCGTGCCGCGCTCATTGGTACAAAGTTGGCGGCGATGCCTCCACCAGCCGCAATTGCAATGATATCAAGGGGTAGGGACGTCGCGCGTCAGCCGATCAGTCGTCTTCCTGTTCGTTATAAAGTTCGTCTGCCATGGTTTCGGCCAGTGCGTCATCAATCTCCCAAATCTGGATCAGATGGGCAGGGTGCAGCGCGGCGTTGGCGCAGCTTAGATGGGCCGGCAGGTAGCGGGTCATCTCGCCAAAACCCAAATCCTGCGCGAAGGAGAGTTCGATGATCTTTTCATTGATGATCGGCTTGTTACAGAAGACGCAGATGGCGGGCTCTACCTGAACGGCAGGCTGTTCCTGCGGTTTTCCGTCCGGGTTCAAGCGGCTGATCAGACCCGTCATGGCCAGATTGAAGGCCGCTCGGTCATCAGATTGTGCCCAAAGGTCCAGTAGTTCACTGCCTGCAAGTACGGTTGAAACGGCGTCCTGTGCGTTGCCAACCAGTTCGGGTGACGGCGCGCCAAACGCTTTCAGTTTTTGGCCCAAGTCATCGGGCAAATCGGCGACGTGATTGCCCTTCATGGCGGCCACGCATTCTGCAGCGGCGATCAGTTCGGCGGCAAGATCTGCGGGTAATTCTTCGTCTGTCTCGGCTTCCAGAAGTTTTTGGTCGATGTGCTCGAGCGTTTCGATGGTGGCAACATAATCCATTGCAGTATCGTTCTGAAATCCACCGGCTCCCCAAGCACCCATGACCGCTCTCCTTCTTGCTGCGACACAGACTAGGTGCCCTCTGTTAAACGCTGATTACGGCGGTATGGCGAATTTGAAGAACCACGGCGGGCAAAAACGACCGCCGTCATCCTCGGGCTTGAGGTGAGGATGAATGGGGGGGATTCTGCACCTATATCAGCGGCGCTGCTCAAGACTGTCTGCCCGAATATGAACCAATGGTTGCGTTCCAGCGCCGAGGTAAGGCATCGATGACCAGGGATAGTTTTGTCGAAATTCATTGACCGACGGCAAGCCTTCGCCTAACCGAATTTAGCAGCGCTTGGACACTTTCATTCGGGTCGAGCGTTCACTCAAATCTGCGCTACCACGGTATTGAAGAGCCATCATAGGCAAAGAATGATCCCGATTGCTCCGGTGTCGTTTGGTCAATGACTGAGAGCAAGCGCGCCGCCGCCACCGCCGGCGTATGGGTGTATCGACCACGGGCAAAGGGTTGGCTTAGCGCTGTTTCCACTGTGCCAGGATGCAACGCAACGCAAACAGCATTGGGATTGCTTCGTGCAATTTCAATCGAAGCGGTTCGTAGGAACTGGTTCAGCGCGGCCTTCGAAGCGCGATAGGCGTACCAGCCGCCCAAGCGGTTATCACCAATCGACCCGATCCGCGCACTCAGTATCGCAAAGATGCTTTTCTCTTTTGTCGGGAGCAGCGGACTAAATTGCTTGATGAGTAGCGCCGGCCCGATCGCGTTGATCAAAAACGCCCGGCTCATACTGTCGATATCCAACTCCTTCAGCGATTTTTCCGGGGCGTGGCCATCAACGGAGAGAACACCGGTCGCATCAAGGATGAGATGGAATTTGCCGTGCTGCTCGGCCAGTCGACTTGCTAGTGCCGACAAAGCACTGTCATCCACTAGGTCAAAATCGTGCCCGCTGCGCCGCGAAACAGCTTCCACATGGGCACACTGCGCGGAATGTTGAAGCTGGTCGACGATCGCCGAACCGAGGCCACCAGACGCGCCAAAAACGAGCGCGTTGTAACCGTCAGGCAATGATTTCAAGAGAGCCTCCGTGGGTGACAGCAAACCACCGCATTATCCAAAGACGCTGCGTGTTCCCTCTCGCTCGTCCAACGCGCTGACAAGTTGAAGGCCCTCGGCTGTCAATCGGCCATGCTGGTCCAGACAATCGCGCTGCCTTGCCGTCTCCACCGCTGAATTGTCGAAACTATCGGGCATTAAATTTGCGGCAAACGCAAGAGTCGGGTCAATGAATTCGAACGCATGCAAACCTTCCTTGATGGTATAACTTACGCGCGGCGGAGCGCATCAGATCATCAGGAAAAACGATAAGGGGTCTCATCAAATCATGCTAACCGGCCGCCGTGACTATACTGCGACAATTGAGCGTGACGGAGCGGTGCTCGCAAAAGCATACATCTCCGCTAAATGTTTGTTTCACACACGAAGATGTAAAGTGTTTGTCCCTTGCTTTTAGAGCTGAACGCCGTTGAAAAATCATTTCCTGTCGCCGAGGGCCGGCAGCACGTGCTGAAAGGTGTCAGCATGGCCATCGATGCTGGCGAAACGCTGGCGCTAACGGGCGAATCTGGCAGCGGCAAAAGTACATTGCTGCATATTGCGGCTGGTCTGGAAAGCGCCGATGCCGGACGGGTTTCCGTGGATGGCTTAGAATTGTCGACGCTTGATGACGCGCAGCGCGCCAATTTGAGAAAGGGCACGATCGGGATCGTATTCCAGCAATTCAACCTGATCCCGTCCTTGACGGTTTCAGCAAACATTGCCTTTCAAGCCAGACTAGCCGGCAAGACGAATACACCACAGACAACCGAGCTTGCGGAGCGGTTAGGGCTATCTGATCATCTCAATAAATATCCGGAGGCCCTGTCCGGCGGACAACAGCAGCGGGTGGCGATCGCGCGTACTCTGGCAGCGCGCCCGAAGATCGTTTTGGCCGATGAACCGACCGGAAACCTTGATGAGGCAACTGCTGCGCTTGTGCTTACTAGCATGTTGGATCTAGTCGGCGAGACCGGGGCAACCCTTATCGTTGCGACCCACTCAATGAGAACCGCTGAGCGGTTGGACCGGCGCGTCCATCTTAGCGGCGGGGTGTTGGCGTGACCCGAACCGTTTTGACCGCACTATTGGCGTTGTTGTCACATTGGCGCAGACACCGGCTACAATTGCTGACCTGTATCGGTGGACTGGCAATAGCCACCGCGCTGTGGTCCGGCGTGCAGGCTATAAACGCCGAGGCGCGCGCCAGTTACGACGCCGCTGCATCTACTTTGAGCGAGGGCCAGTTCGATCAGTTGCTGCCGCGGGCTAACGACACGATTGCGCTTGGAACTTACGTCGCGCTTCGTAGAAACGGTTGGCTCGTCTCGCCAGTCATTGAAGGCCGGCTGAACGGCGTGCGCTTGATTGGCCTTGACCCGCTCACGTCGCCGCATGGCCTATCAGGTGTACAATTGGATGAAGATGTGCCGCTCCCTGACTTTTTGGGCGGGGGCGCCATCTTCGCTACCCGTGAAGCTGCCGCGCAGTTAGACACCGAGTTACCTGTGGAAGTGTCACCTAATCTTGCGCCGGGAATTGCCGTAACGGACATCGGTATCGCGCAAGATTTGCTTGGCCAGCGCGGGCTTACGCGACTGATCGTCATTGAAACGCAGCCAGCCAATCGACCGCGCTTATCTGAGATTGCGCCGCAATTGCGTTTGCTGCCAACTCAGCAAACGGCGGATCTTGGTGAGATGACGGCCAGCTTTCACCTCAATCTGACAGCTTTTGGTCTGCTTAGCTTTGCGGTCGGTATCTTCATCGTCCATAGCACCATTGGTTTGGCTTTTGAGCAGCGGCGCGCCATGATCCGCACCCTTCGCGCTCTGGGCGTTTCGTTGCGCGCTGTCATCGTCGCGACCGTGATTGAGATGGTGATACTAGCCATGTTTGGCGCGACCATTGGGATCGCGTTGGGATATATCATCGCCGCTGCACTGTTACCAGATGTGGCAGCAACCTTGCGCGGGCTTTATGGCGCAGATGTAACCGGAACGCTGCAATTGCGGGCAGATTGGTGGCTATCGGGGTTTGCCATCGCATTTGCGGGCACAGCTGTGGCCGCAACGGGAAAACTCTGGCAGATCGCCTCAATGCCGATCCTGGCCGGAGGGCGTGCACAGGCTTGGGCGGTCAGGACCTGCCGTGCCCGAGGACTCCAGGTTTTAGCTGCCGCTTTACTTCTGGTTGGCGCGTTACTCTTGGCACAGTTTGGCACCGGACTGGTTGCCGGATTTACGATGCTAGGGTGCATGCTACTAGGCGCAGCCATGGCATTGCCTGCCTTTCTGGACAGCGCCGTGCGTTTTCTTGAGGCCAGGTCGCAGGCGGTCAAACCGCAATGGTTCTGGGCTGACACCAGGCAACAAATCCCCGCGCTTAGCTTGGCCCTCATGGCGCTGTTGTTGGCGATCGCTGCCAATATCGGTGTCTCCACGATGGTCTCCAGTTTCCGCGTTACATTTATAGGGTTTCTCGATCAGCGCCTTGCACCAGAGCTTTATGTTTTTGTGGAAGAGGCGGAAGCCAGCAGCGCTGTTGAAGCAGCTTTGGTGGCAAACGCCGATGAGGTTCTGCCGCTATATGCCCGTCGCGAGAACGTCGAAGGCCAACTGGTAGAAATTGAGGGGATCCGTGTCGGTCGGACTTATCGGGACAATTGGCGGTTTGTCGCGGCCGAAAGCAACGTTTGGGAGCAGTTGCAGAGAGGCAAGGCGGTCATCGCAAATGAACAATTTGCACGGCGCGTGGATTTGTGGGTCGGTGATCGCGTCCAACTTGCCGGTGAACCAAGGCGGCTGGCTGGCATCGTCAGCGATTATGGTAATCCGATGGGGCAAATCACGCTTGGTGAAGGCTTCTATAACGCGCTTTACGCCGAAGATCGCGCATTGAGATTTGGCGCGCGAACGGCGGACCCTGCTGCGCTCCAAAACATGGTTCAATCAACAACCGGGCTTCCTGATAGTGCCTTTGTTGATCAACGGGAGATCCGGTCTTTTTCCATTGAGGTGTTCGACCGCACCTTCACCGTGACCGGTGCTCTAAACATCTTGACGCTTACGATTGCCGCTTTTGCGATGCTGACCAGCCTATTGACCTTGGCTGAATTGCGCCTCCCGCAACTCGCGCCCGCTTGGGCGCTTGGCCTCACGCGGCGCGAACTGAGCAGGCTCGAAATGCTGCGAACACTGGCTCTTGCCGCCATGGTTTGCGTTCTGGCGCTGCCGCTAGGCCTTGCCCTGGCGTGGGTTCTATTGAACATCATCAATGTGGAAGCGTTCGGATGGCGGCTTCCAATGTTTCTTTTCCCATGGGATTATGCCCGGCTTTCGGTACTGGCCCTCATTTCGGCTTTTTTGGCCACCTTGTGGCCGGCGGTGCGGCTCTTAAGAATTGCCCCTAATATGCTGCTGAAAGTGTTTGCCAATGAAAGCTAGTCTTCTTCTCTTTGTGCTCTTTTTCCCAAATCTTGTGTTAGCCCAGGGCTTTGCCGGCATGGGCACGGATGCGCAGGGCTTTTCGGTGCCTGAGCGGGGCAAAGTCTTCTCTTTCCCCGCCGATCACGGGCCCCATCCCGATTTCCGCATTGAGTGGTGGTATCTGACAGCCAATCTGACCGACGAAGCTGGCGACATCTATGGGCTGCAATGGACGCTATTCCGTTCCGCTTTGGAACCAACCGAGCGCGAAGGGTGGCAATCGCCACAAATCTGGTTTGCCCATGCAGCAGTGACAACGCCGGAAAACCATTGGTCGACCGAACGATTTGCGCGCGGCGGCATCGGACAAGCTGGGGTGACGGCTGAACCATTCCAGGCCTGGATTGACGAATGGCACCTGATGGGGCCGAATTTCGATGAATTGGAGTTACGCGCTTTCGGTCCCGACTTTGGATATGAAATGCGCTTGGCCGCTGAAGGCCCTTTGGTCTTTCAGGGAGATCGCGGCTATTCGGTCAAATCTGCCAGCGGGCAGGCGAGCTATTACTATTCGCAACCCTTCTTCAAGATCAGGGGCACACTGAAGTTGCCCACTGGCAACGTTGCAGTTTCCGGCGATGCCTGGCTCGACCGAGAATGGTCATCACAACCATTGGCAGACAATCAATTGGGCTGGGATTGGTTTTCGCTTTCATTCAACAGCGGTGAAAAAATGATGGGCTTCCAATTGCGCGAGGTCGGCGGCACATCATTTACTGCCGCAACATGGATTACGCGTGAGGGAGAAACGCAGGCCTATCTGGACGGTGCGTTTGCAGCCGTGCCGCTGGAAACAACCGACGTTGAGGGCCGAAGCATTCCCACGCGTTGGCGGGTTACGCTACCTGATAAGGATGTCGACGTGACCGTGTCGGCGATCAACAAGGATGCGTGGATGAATGTCAGCATTCCCTATTGGGAAGGTCCGGTTGGCATCTCGGGCAGCAGAACCGGGAGCGGATATCTTGAAATGACAGGATACGAGTAGGCAAAAAAAATGAGCTCACTTCTTTAAAAGACTGGCTGATCTAAAGTGCGGCGATCAGTTTTGAGACTTCCTAGGCCGCCAAGTGCCCAAACAGGCTTGGCGCGAGGCCTTCCTGCCCAACATAATTGGCGCCACTAAAATCATGGTCAGCCGTGTTGGCGCCGGGAAAAGCCAGCCACCGAATGCCGACCCTAAGCGCGGCACGTATAAAAAAAGAACTTCAAACTGAGACACTACCGAATTTTTCGCCTTTCGTCTCATCATTTGCTCCTGAGATAGCAATGATGAGCCAAAACCACTTGCTTAAGCAATCAGCCCTGTCTGTCCATCAGGCGCTGACGGGGAACATAATTGAAATGCGCAACCGACCTGATTATAGCGGTAACAGCTTTTCCCGGAGGCATTTATCTTGGACATCATGAACAAGAAAATCACAATCGCCCAAAACGCATCTTTCCGAGCGATGGGCGATGAAGGGGTGATCCTCCGTACCGACACCGGCCAGCTTTACTCGACCAATGCAACGGGAACAGACTTCTTCGAACATATCTCAAATGGCGCCAGCACGAACGACGCCGTCGCAGCATTGGTTGATATTTACGATGTGACCGCCGATGTGCTTGTCAAGGACTTGGCCGAGATGGTGGTGGAACTTGAAGCTGAGGGTGTATTGGTTGTCGAAGACGCCTAGCCCAGCCGAACTACAAATGCGGCGAAGGATTTTTTGGCATGCGAAGCTGCTGCCGGCGCATGTGAGGCGCAAAGACATGCAATCGCTGCTGCGCTATCTTGATGTAGAAGCAGACAGTCGATTCGCGACGTTACAACCCGATCAAATTGCTAACTGGGTTATCCGCGCGACAAGAAAGCCGTGGTTCATGCGAAACCGGCGTTGCCTTCGCCAAGGGCTTCTTGGTACGCGGTTTATGCGATTGGCAGGCTACGATCCTCATCTTGTATTCGGCGTGAGCACGAAATCTATTCAAGCGGCGAGCGTGAGCGCACATTGCTGGGTAGAGCTTGATGGCGTACCCGTGCTCAATGACGCACAGGGCATGGAAGAAGTCTATCGGTGGCCGGGCGTATGAGCGAAATTCGCAAATACTTTGAACTCCATACCGGCGTGCTTAAGTTCACAGTGGACGAAGATGTTTCTTACTTAAGTGAGGCCGCAGACTTAGGCTGGTATTTGACGCCACTAGACACTTCTCAACCACCCGGTCGACCCCTCGTTAAATTGCGCCTTCGTGCGTTACCGGACACTTGTGATCTGCTCAAAATTGGGAGTGAACGTCGAAAAACGCATACAGGCATTACCGTAGGCTCGGACAGCCGGAGACCGGATGGGCCATGGGTCATCATAGAAGACAAAGTTGGCTTGCGTCTGTTGGACCAGGGTCACTGCGAAATATGGGCTGATACCCTATCGGAAGAAACGCCGTCGGCGGTTAAAAACGCCATAATTTTCGCGCTGTCTCATACGATGACGGGCTTGGGTGGGAACCTGTTACATGCGGCATGTTTGATGACGCCAGACCGTGAAAGCGTGATCGTTGTGCAGGCGCCCAGCGGTACCGGTAAAACCACCACGTCGATGGCGTTGGCTCTGAATGGCTTTGCCGTCACAGGGGATGATACCACCAGCTTGATCCGCGAAACGAGCGAAAATGGTTCAATCACGGCATGGGGCGTTCCCCGGGCCGCGAAGGTTCACCGCAAAACCGTGGCGATGTTGCCCGGCCTCGCCGCGCTTGTTTGCGACACGAAGTGGAACCATGAGGATGAGCAAGCTATTGAGCGCAACGCTTTAATCGAAGCAGGTCTCGGCGCTATAACGGAAAGGGCGCTTCCCATTAAAGCCGTTATTTCGCTTGCCAAGCCGGAGAACGACGCAGACATCGAGCCTAGTCTGACAATGCCGATTGATGCACTCACAAAATTGCTAGAAGATAATTTGTCGGCAGGTGCGGAAGGCTTCTTCCCCACCCACGATGATTTGTTCACGACCTTGTCTGAATTGGTTGCCAAGGTGCCGACGTTACGTGTCCCAGTAAATGGCTCTCCAAAGGATGTTGCTACTAGGATCGCATCGTGTGTTGCAGCCCTTTGAGAGCGCTATGCGCTATGCCCAATTTGGCTCCAGCGAAATAGATGCCTCCTCACTCGCGATGGCCAATAATCCCGAAGGTGCGCATTAGTGACAGCGTTCCGCGTTAGGATGGCCGGTATCTGTGTTAATCTTGATAACGCGCTGATGGTTTTCTCCGGCACGGCGTCTGGAAACAGTGCAGTCATCAGTTTCGCGCTACTCGCCAACTCGTAAGTGATCTTGAGGTCACCCGCCCGTCTGATTGCTTCCCGCACCTGATCCCCGCCAAGATGGCGCATCGCTTGGAGTACGTCGACTGCGAGTTTGAGACTGTGGAATTTGTGTCCAACCGAGCCATGGATAACAGCAGTCATGAGGTGCTCGACGGCTTGGTCAATGTCGGCGGCTTGGACCTCGATTTGTTCAAATCCGTATGTGACGCGACGGCGCAAAGCTGGCTGATGGACAAGGTCGGTATGAACTTCGACCAGTACGTATTTCACGCCCGGCAGTATCCACTTCTGCTCGCGATAGCGCTCTTCACGGTGTGAGCGCGTTTCGTCCGCCGATTTATATCCCAGCGCTTGCATCACATGGGCAACATCGCCCAGTCTATCCGGCGGCAGGACGAAATCCAAATCGGTAAAGGGGCGGTCAGAGACATTTGGATACAGATCCTTCGCGAACGCGGCGCCCTTGACCAAACGGAATGGTATCGCTTGCTCTTCAAATCCAGCCCGAACTTTCGCGCCCTCGCTCTCAAGCGCGAGCGTCACAATCGTTGCTAGGCGCAGATGCTCTTCCAGCGAGTGCAAAACGTCTCGCCACCGATCAGACAATTCCGTGAGGGCTGCTTTTAGTTTTCGTGTCACTATTGGCGATATACCGTGGTATTCCACCAACTCTCGAAATTGTGTTGGGTCAAATATGTTGAAGTGCGCAGCGCCGGATTGAACCTCGGGATCGGCAAGATGACATAGCGCGGTCTGCTGGAAAGGATCGAGCCTGCGCACTGTCGAGACCCCCTATTTGTGCTGTATGTTCTGGTCGAGGAATACGGCGATGGACGGCACGGAATTCAACTGAAAAATCTGCTCGACCGGTATGCCGCCACCAATACACTCTTCCACGGCGAGCATGATGTTGATGTGCGCGACGCTATCCCACAATTCGGATGTGTCCGACGATACGCTTTCATCGATCATGTCCGGTTGGACATGCAAAGCTTCGGCGACAATCTTCTTGGCGATCTGGCTCCCGCCCATCATTACGCTTCCTCGGCCCACTGACGCGCGAGCTTTTGCAACTTCTCTCCGCGCAAGGTGAAAATCAAATAGTCGGCGAACTCGCCTCGAAACTCATCGACTGCAGCCTGATAGAGTGTACCGACATGGTCAAAGCCAAGCTTTTGGTAGTTCAAAATAGATCCAAAGTTGCGTGCATAAACCTTGTTTGAAACCTGGCTGATGTGCCCCCCCAAAACCATGCGCGCGATGATCTCGCGGCGGACTTCCGGCACCACGTTTTTGCCATACCAGCCCATATTACCAATGATGACTTCCATAGTTGCATAATGAGTTTTGGTAATGGTTGTGGTGTGAATGCCGACCGTTTCACCACCGTCTTTAGCGATTATTTCATGGTAAAAGCGGCGCTTCCTTTTGCTACGCTTTCTCGACTTGAGCACTTTCCAAAAGGATGGTGGTTTAGCGGTCGAAACGAATGTGCGTCTTACGTCTTCGATTTTGAAGTAAGCATGCTCGAGTTTCGCCAGACGCAAACGACCAATTGGCTTAAGCTTAAATCTCTCAGTTTCAAATTCCCGGATTGCTGCATCGATGTCAGGGTATGGGTTTTCAGTCACGCTCGGCACCCACCAATTGATCGCGCACCTTGCCCCGCTGGATTTTTCCACGTTCATTGCGCGCTATCGCATCTACCACAAATAGCTTGGCCGGAACTGCCTCTGCGCGCACCTGTGTGCGGCACCATTGAACGACCTCCGCACTCTCAAATCTGGCGCCTGCTTTCGGCGATACGACGATGGCTGCAGCCACTGCTTCGCCGGCAGCGCGATCCGGTATGCCGAAAGCACATGCTTCCATGACTGAAGGATGGCGTTCCAACATCATGTCAATTTCTTCCGCTTGTACCTTCAATCCACCGCGATTAATCTCAAACTTCGTGCGACCGACCAGCGAGAGCGCGCCTTCTTTGTCCAACTCGCCAATATCACCGGTTTGAAACCATTCACCTTGAAAGGCTTCGGCTGACGCCTCGGGCTGTTTGAAATACCCGGTCATTATGGTTGGTGTCTGCACGAGCACTTCGCCTCTTCCGGTTGCTCTTACAGCGCCGTGGTCATCGCTTATAGCGTAGCGCCCGCCCCAGATTGTTCCGACGTAACCATCACGTGCCTTGCTGTCGTCCAATGCGCCGCCGCCGATCCAGTTGGCCGTTTCTGTCATGCCAAACAAATTCCACACGTTGCGCGTGCCGCACCAGTCCGCAATCCTCTCCCATTGCTTTATCGACAAAGGCGCCGAGCCGACATGGACACGCTCAAGTTCATTGTCGATCTTTTTTGACATCCGCACGGCCATCTTCCAGAATGTAGGCACCGAACTCATGAAAGTGATGCGGTATCTTTCCAAAATATCGGAAAACCCAGCGATCTCGGCAGGTGACGGACTAGCCCACAAAACCAGATGGCCACCGGCCAGAAGCGGCGTGAGACAGTTTCCAATCAGGCCGTGTCCGAAAAAAACCGGCAATACGCACAGGCTCGTGCGCATCGCGTTGGCCCCGATATACGCGACGTTCAAATCCACTCTGGCCTGCAGGCCTCTGCGGGTATGGACGATGCCTTTCGGAACGCCTGTTGTGCCCGAAGTCATCAGGACGAGCGCTGGATCGTCCAAAGCCGAATGTACGCCGGGTTCACCGGTTGAAAAGCTTGTGAGTAGATGAGGGCCACGTTCATCAATCCACACCTGCGCGCTCGTAGTTTCGATAATATTGGTGCGTTCAAATTCACTCACACCGGGGTTAATCAGTACGGCGACACCGCCCAAATTCCATACGCCAAAGAGCCAGAACAATGCATCGGCGGCATAAAGTGTTGCAATAATGCAAACACACGAGCGCCCAACGCCAATTCGCTTCAATACTTCTGATCTTCGGGTTGCCTGATCACAGATGTCCACCTGTGCCCATGATTGGCCCGTACGTGCATCCGTTAAACGCGCTGCCTGCGGGAAAAGTTCAGGAGACATGGTCGTGACCTTTTAAACACACCCGGCTGCACATATCGAAAAACCAAAGGCAAATCCTCATGGCTTCCATTGACACTGATTACCGCAAGTGTACGCATTAGCCAACTGAGCGAAGCGTGGCGTTTCTTTGTAAGAAGACGTAATACAAACCGAAGTTCGCGAAACGCTGGCTCTAATCGCTGCTGAGAGGCGCAAGTTGCCAGTGCGCCTGTCTCGAACGGCATTACATCTCAAGGGTCAGGGATCGACCCGCACGCCGATAAGGTCGACTTGAAACTAGTGGGGACACAATGAAAAAAACTTACGAAAAACCGACTGCGAAAAAGCGTGAATTGCTTGCTTCGATCACTGCAGTTAAAAAAGTGCCGATTCCCGGCAGCGCTTCGCAAGACGCAATTTGAGGGATTAACTCGCTCAGCGGTTTGAAGGCTGTGAACTGGTGAAATCGGTTTCAATGTGAGTTGATTCTTGAGTTAAAGATTTACAAAACACCGGCTCTGGGTACACGCAAATCGCAGTGATAAAAAACACTTACGGAAGTGTTTGCTGTAGCAGGGCGCGGCGGAAATTATCGCAGTAAAAATGCTATTTGAACGTTCCTCGAAAAAGTGGAAAGCGCTCTGGCCTGACCGAGGGCCATTTTCTGTTATAAGAGCTAAGATTTACCGACTTTTGTCCGTACCGAGAGCCGCATCCAACCGACTGGAAGAGCGCGGCCGCGGAATTTGAACTTGCGAATGAAGAGCGAGTATCGAAACCCCCGTAAGCGCTGCATCGTTGTAAATAGCTGCGACCAAGACACGCCCATTATGGTGGATGCGCTGCAGGCAGCCAACATCGAAATTGTGGAGGTCTGGATCAGTGAGACGCAGTTTCCGAAAAACGGGTTTCGTCAACCACCATTTTTGATACGGCCATCTGCAGCGAGGCGGGCTGTGTATGATCTCCTCCGCGATGGTCACCACATTCGTGTGATTAAAAAACCTTGGCTCAAATCCCTTGCTCAAGCTTTGGCACGTGCGCCCTTGTTTGATTTTTTGCTCTGCGCAAACTCGAATATTATCTTCCCGAAACAATTCATCGACGCGCTTCCCGGGCCTGCGTTGAACCTTCACCCCGCACTGCTTCCTGACTATCGCGGTGCCTTGCCCATACATGCGATGGTATTGAATAATGAAGCCAACAAGTTTGGCGGCATGACGTTGCATTTGATTGAGCCGAAGATCGACGAGGGCGCAATCATCGCAAAGCATCCTGTTCCGAGGTCGGATTTCAACTCCTCAGCATCTTGGGTAGCAGCCGTTAGAGATGCGGCAAGACCATTGATTGTTGATGTTCTTCCTGCGTTCCTTGACGGTCAGATAAAACCTCAGCCGCAACCCGCCGGGGCAGGAAGTTACTTCTCGGTCAAGGATGTGCCGCTTTATGCAGCACCATCGCAGACCTACGCATATATCGAACGCTACATGACCCGTTTCCCACAAGTCCAGAAATGGCAGCGACTGCAATTGCAACACCGTGGACGACATGTATTTCACACGGTTGCGACACCCATTGAGCACTTGGGGGCATCCATCGGCAAAGGCCCTGACATTCGACGCGGAACCGTTGAATTTGACTGTGTCGACGCCCGCGTTCGCGTTCGGCGCATTTCTTCGCTGGAAAAGCACTGGATGAAACTTACCCGCCAGCGCCCAAAATTGGTGCTAACGCCTAAGCCATAAGCCGCAAGCCTGCCGGGCAGCGCCACGCAGGGGAGAAGTGAGGCGCGTGTCAGCGCGCTAAATGCTTCAATTGAAAACGCAGTGCTTGCCGCTGCACCTTCCGTCTCCCTTCATGGGAGAGGGTGGATGCGAATGGCTGTTTAGCGGACAAAGCTGCCAATCTTCGCAACAACATCAAAGGCAACCAGCCAGCAAGCGGACTCCTTTGATTATGAGTCGCTCAAATATTCTTGAATGTGCCGTCTATTGAAACTATCCTGGGCGTGTCATCTGTTGACTTGCTTCTTCATATTCCTGACGAGAGTCTTTTACTCCCTCCATGTTATCGTTCGCCCAAAGAACAAGTGGCCTGAGCAAATTCACCAGACCCTCACCAACAGGCGTCAACGCATAATATACGGCGATCGGTGGGCCGGGCTCGACAGTCCGCGTGATGTATCCATCTTTTTGCAAGCTGCGCAGGTTCTCAGTTAGAACGCCTTGGGTGATGTCACCGATGGTCCGCTTAAGCGCACCAAATCTCAGCGGGCCGTCTTCCAGAGCAAGAACGACAATAATCTGCCATTTGCCGGTGACTTTGGATAGCACGGTTCGGATTGGACAAAGCAAGGCTTCAGCCTCTGTGTGTACACCTATTGGTAACATGGCGAAATCACGGTCCTTATTTCAGACTAGCGCTGAAAATATGACTCGCATGATTGGAATCAGTTCTCATGTCAAGTGCTGCCTAGGTGTTCTGGTCCGTTGAGAGAGACTAGGTCATTTACTAGTGCCTAATTGCGACCTAGTACAGTAATGGTACCATGTGTGGTGTACACAGAACTGAAATTGACATCGGCTCTTCCCAAACAGTGAGAGACATAAAATGACACCACAAGAACTCGTACTTGCCCTTATCGCGGCGGTATTCGTAGATTACGACGCTGACGCTGCACGCCCGCTGCTTGCACCGGACTACATACAGCACAATCCGAACATCCCGACGGGAGCGGCCGGAATTCTGGGCGCGGTTCCAGCCGTCAAAGAATCTGGACTGACCGTCAAAACCCACCGCATCATCACGGATGGCGACTATGTCGTTCTCCATAACACGTTTGAGAACGCTGACATGTTTGGTTCGCCGACGCTCGTTTCGTTCGATGTATTCCGGATTGAGGATGGTGTCCTCGCGGAGCATTGGGACAATCTGCAGTCGCCGCCAGCCACCACTGCCTCCGGTCGATCAATGACGGATGGCCCGACTGACATCATCGACCTGGATAAGACGGCCGAGAACAAGGCCATCGTACAAGGATTTGTCACCGACGTATTTTTGAACGGCGAGTTGGAAAAGGCCGCAGACTATATTGTGACTGAACCAGGCGCATACCTTCAGCACAATCCATTGGTCCCTGACGGATTGGACGCGCTCGGCGCGGCGTTCGCACAATTGGCCGAAGCCGGTCAGGGCTTTTCATTCACGGACGTCCATCTGATCGTCGCTGAGGGCAATTTCGTCTTCACAATGACCGAAGGTGCAATGGGTGACAGGCCCACTGCCTTTTTCGATCTGTGGCGGGTGGAAGACGGCAAGATCGTCGAACATTGGGACACGATCGAGACCATTCCCGACGAGATGGCCCAAAGTAACGGCAAATTCTAGCGAAACTCACAATTCAATATCGGAGAAACCACTATGACATTGAATACATTATTGAAAATCGGCCCAATAGCCCTGACCTCAATCTTCCTGACAGCCGGATTGGCCACGGCCGATGGTCACGGCGACACCGTCAAAATCACTGAAGTCTTGAAGAGCTACGAAAGCTTCGTCAACGCAGGCAACGCCGAAGGGCTCGGAGCCCTTTACACGGACGATGCTGTATTGTTGCCAGATCGGTTTGACGCCTTCGAAGGCGCCGAAGCTATCACTGGTTTCTACGCCTTCGCCTTCAGCGCGTTGACGCTTGAGCTAGAGTTCCAGATTGACCCCGATGATATCGTGGTCGATGGCGACACCGCTTATGCAACTACAAGCTCGACAGGAACGCGCTTCATCAAGGAGGCCAACCAAACTGTGCCGGAGATCAACCGCGAGCTTTGGGTGTTCGAGATGCTCGAGGGCGATTGGAAAATCGCGCGATACGCCTTCAACAAATCTGAATAATTGGTGCAGCGTCCCGACAGCATATTTGGTCGGGGCGCTAAATGATTTGATCCAACAAACAAGCGAGGATTTGCCCGATGATACGTCCACACGAAGGAAAACGCGCATTGGTCACGGGTGGCGGACGTGGGATTGGGGCTGCAATAGCGCGTCGTCTCGCCTCCGAGGGTGCGCATGTAACGCTCACCTACGTTGGATCATCGGCCGAAGCCGACAAGACCGTGAACGAGGTTCATTCTGCTGGTGGACAAGCCCGCGCAATCGAAGCTGACGCACGAATAGTGGGTGCAAGCGCGGCCGCCGTCAACGAGGTTGTCTCGAACCAAGGTGGCCTTGATATTCTTGTATGCAATGCCGGCATTAATACTTCCAAGCCAATCGGCGATCTGACTGACGACGACTATGCAGCTGTGTTTGATATCAATGTACGCGCCAATTTTGAGATCATCCGCGCGGCATCCCGCGTCATGAAGCCAGGTGGGCGGATTATCGCGATCACGGCCACTATTGCGAATGATTATTTTGCGCCCGGTCTCGCACTCTACGGGGCGAGCAAAGCGGCTGTAAATGGGCTTGTTCAAGGCTGGTCGCGCGATCTCGGACCCAAGGGTATAACCGTCAACGCCGTGGTTCCGGGGCCGATCGACACGGACATGAATCCGGATCATTCTTGGCTTGCCCGACGACTGAAGAAACGTGTGCCCCTTGGGCGGTATGGCCAGCCCGAGGAGATTGCTTCAATGACTAGTTATCTGGCAAGCGCCGAGGCGGGGTTCATCACTGGCGCCAGAATGATCATTGACGGAGGGATGACCGCATAGTCCAATCACGGCATTTCAGGCGCGGATCGATACCTTGGTCTAGTCGCCAATCCAGACATCAGCCGCAAATTGTCGATTGTCTACTTTGGGCTCTTTGCGGGCTTTCCCTGACAGTGAGCGGGTTGCTAAAAAAAACCCGCGAACCTCTCAGCTCGCGGGGCAATATTTGCCTAAACTGGTTAGCCTATCAACTACACCCGCTCGTTGAGCCACACGTGTCACACTTCAAACACGTGCCATTCCTCACCATCGTGAAGTTGGAGCATTCGGTGCACATGTCGCCGGTGTAGCCTTGCATGATGGATTTCATGCGCCGGTCGGCTTGCAGCTTCTTGGTCGTGGCTTCGGTGTCACCGGCAAGGCCCGTTGCCGCTGCCGCAGCGGCGGCTGCTTCTGCGGCACTTTCTGCCTCTGTCTCGGCTGCAAATTCCGCCTGACGCTCCTCATAGTCGCGCTTGAAGGCGGTGGCCTCTTCCTGCAGTTCCAGCACCGGGCTTTTGGCGAGCGCCAGGCCGCCCTGGGTCTGCGTGGCTGTGGCGATGGCGGTCACATTGGCGCCTGTCGCCTTGCCCGCCGGGGCGGATGTGGGCGTGTCGATCACAGAGAGCTTGTGGCCGCGTGTCCAACCGGTGGAAACAGGCTGTGTCTTGCCCTCATTGATACCTTTGCCGAGCGGTGTGGAGGAGAACTCCGACTGGTCCACATGGGCCAGATCGTGACGCTCCAGGTAGGAGACGGCCAATTCGCGGAACACATAGTCAAGGATCGACGTTGCGTTCTTGATCGCGTCATTGCCCTGCACCATGCCGGCCGGCTCAAACTTGGTGAAGACGAAGGCGTCAACATACTCCTCCAGTGGCACGCCATATTGCAGGCCGAGCGACACAGAGATCGCAAAGTTGTTGATCAGCGCGCGAAGCGTTGAGCCTTCTTTGTTCATGTCGAGGAAAATTTCGCCCAACCGCCCGTCATCATATTCACCGGTGCGCAGGAACACGGTGTGACCGCCAATCTTGGCCTTTTGCGTGTAGCCCTTGCGGCGTGACGGCAGTTTTTCCTGCTCGCGGGTGACCTTTTCGACAATGCGTTCGATGATTTTCTCGGTCACCTGTACCGCAGCGGCTGCCTTTGGTGCCTCCACGATGGCTTCAATCGCATCATCCTCATCGGCCTCATCTTCGATCAGGGACGCGTTGAGCGGTTGTGACAGTTTGGATCCATCGCGATAAAGTGCATTGGCTTTGAGCGCCTTTTTCCAGGATCGCAGGTACGCCTCCTTACAGTCCTCAACGGTGGCCGTGTTGGGCATGTTGATCGTCTTGGAGATCGCGCCGGAGATGAAGGGCTGAGCGGCGGCCATCATGTCGATGTGGCTGTTGACCGACAGGTAGCGCTTGCCGATCTTGCCGCACGGGTTGGCGCAATCAAAGACCGGTAGGTGCTCGTCTTTCAGGAACGGCGCGCCTTCCAGGGTCATGGCACCACAAATGTGGATGTTGGCGTCTTCGATTTCCTTTTTGTCGAAGCCGAGGGCCGCGAGCATGTCAAAGGAGAAATCGTCCAACTGCTCGTCGGTAAAGCCGAGTGTTTCTTTGGCAAAGTCTTCGCCGACCGTCCATTTGTTGAAGACGAATTTGATGTCAAAGGCGCTTTCCAGTCCCGCGTTGATGGCCGCGATCTTTTCGTCGGTAAAGCCCTTGGCCTTGAGCGTAGTCGGGTTGACGCCCGGCGCCTGGTTCAGATTGCCATGGCCAACCGCGTAGGCCTCGATTTCGGCGATCTGCGCTTCACCGTAGCCCAGCGTGCGCAAGGCGGCAGGAACAGCGCGGTTGATGATCTTGAAGTAACCGCCACCGGCGAGCTTTTTGAACTTGACCAGCGCGAAATCCGGTTCGATGCCGGTCGTGTCGCAATCCATGACCAAGCCGATCGTGCCGGTCGGGGCAATCACGGTGGCCTGCGCATTGCGGTATCCGTTCTTTTCACCCAACGTGAGTGCGGCATCCCAAGCCGCTTTGGCGTGGGTGATCAGTTCTTGGTCAGGGCAATCCTTGGCGATGAGCGCCACTGGATCAACAGACAGGCTTTCATAACCGGATGTCTCGCCATGGGCAGCGCGGCGGTGGTTGCGGATGACCCGTAGCATATTGTCCGCGTTCGGCTCGTAGCCGGGGAAGGGGCCGAGTTCACCGGCCATCTCCGCAGATGTGGCATAAGCGACGCCAGTCATGATCGCGGTGAGCGAACCACAGATCGCGCGGCCTTCATCTGAGTCATAGGGAATGCCTGATGACATCAACAGTCCGCCAATGTTGGCATAGCCGAGGCCGAGCGTGCGATACTTGTACGACAGTTCCGCAATTTGTCTGGATGGGAACTGCGCCATCATGACGGATACTTCCAGCACGATGGTCCACAGGCGCACCGTGTGCTCATAAGACGCCACGTCGAACTTCTTGGTGTCCTTATCGGCAAACTGCATCAGGTTGATGGAGGCCAGGTTACAGGCCGTATCGTCCAGGAACATGTATTCCGAGCATGGGTTGGATGCACGGATCGGGCCTGCGGACGGACAAGTGTGCCAGTCGTTCATGGTTGTGTTGTAGTGGAGACCCGGATCAGCTGACGCCCACGCGGCGTAACCGATCTTTTCCCACAAGTCGCGGGCTTGGACGGTCTTGTTGACCTTACCGTCGATGCGGTTGATCAGGTTCCATTCAAGGTCGGCTTCGACGGCGCGCAGGAAGTCATCTTTCAATGAAACCGAGTTGTTGGAGTTCTGGCCCGCAACGGTCAGATAGGCTTCAGAATCCCAGTCGGTGTCGTAGGTTTTAAATTCCAGATCGGTGTAGCCCTGCTTGGCAAACTGAATCACCCGTTGGACGTAATTCTCTGGAACCAAAGCTTTTTTCGCAGCTTTGACTTCCCGCTTCAGGGCCGGGTTCTTGTTGGGATCAAAGCAATCATCATTTTCGCCTTCGCAATTGATGCAGGCCTTCATGATGGCGCCCATATGCTTGGCGACGACTTTCGAGCCGGTGACCAGTGCAGCGACTTTCTGCTCCTCGTTCACCTTCCAGTCGATATACTGCTCAATGTCGGGATGATCGATGTCGACAACAACCATCTTGGCTGCGCGGCGTGTTGTGCCACCGGATTTGATCGCACCGGCAGCGCGGTCGCCGATCTTCAAGAAGCTCATCAAGCCAGAAGACTTGCCGCCGCCAGAAAGTTTTTCCCCCTCACCACGCAGGTAAGAGAAGTTGGAGCCGGTACCCGAGCCATATTTAAACAGGCGCGCCTCGCGGACCCAAAGGTCCATGATCCCGCCTTCGTTGACGAGATCGTCACCCACGCCCTGAATGAAGCAGGCATGCGGTTGCGGATGCTCGTATGATGATTTGGATTTGGTCAGTTTGCCGGTGAACGGGTCGACATAGTGGTGACCCTGACCGGGGCCGTCGATGCCATAGGCCCAATGAAGACCGGTGTTGAACCATTGTGGTGAATTGGGTGCAACGCGCTGCGTGGCGAGCATAAAGGACAATTCGTCCATGAAGGCCTGAGCGTCCTCTTCATTGTCGAAGTAGCCGCCTTTCCAGCCCCAATAAGTCCATGTGCCGGCGAGGCGGTGGAAGACCTGACGGCCATCTGTCTCAGAACCATAACGCTCGTCTTCCGGCAGTTTAGCCAGCGCTTTTTCATCGGCAACTGAACGCCAAAGGAAAGACGGAACCTCGTTTTCTTCAACCTTCTTGAGCGCTGTCGGGACGCCTGCCTTACGGAAATACTTTTGCGCCAAAATATCGGCCGCGACCTGACTGAACTGCTCAGGCACATCAATGTTCTCCAAACGGAAAACGATAGACCCGTCCGGGTTCTTGATTTCACTGGTCGCCTTGCGGAATGCGATATCCGCGAATGGTGATTGACCCTCTTTCGTGAAACGGCGTTCAATGCGCATTTCTATCCCTCAACTTTCATCCCAATATATAGTGTTGTCCACAGGGGCCCTTCAGGCTGACCAATTTTGGGCAACAACATTCCACCACCGCAAACCGACAAGTTTACGGCCTTTCCTCATCTTTTATCGCCTCTAAGTAGCGCTTCTGACGCCCTTGAAGGCTTTCTTTTAGGTTATTTCCGCCTCGTTTTAACTGTTTGGCGAAGAGCGGATCGCCACTCTATCTTGTGTTCTTATTGCCTGTAAACACTAAATATAGGGTTAACAGATGGTTTTTTAACATTCACCCCAGCAGGAATTCCCCCAAAAAAATGACGCGTCCAACCACTCCAACAGCCGCAAGCGGCCGAAAGAAATTCGTAAAAAAGCCAAACTTTACTGAAAACACACCTGACAAACGCTAGGCGGCGAGACACATGACTGTCACCACTTGGTCATAAAAAGCGACTCGGGTGTGACGGTCAAGGGGTCGAAGTCCAAAACTGCGTAGGCACAAGATGTAGTGTGTGGAGGCGTTGGATAGCGGGGAAAAGTGTTAATAAAAGGTTAACGGTCGCGCGCCGTGACCCATCTTCTTCTCGGCACGCTCACGAGAGCCGGAAAACAAGGAACATGGAATGCTAGTCCGTATTTTCCTGCTGGTCGCGATGTCGTTCATGACCGTTTCTTCCCATGCCTGTGGCGTCGATCAGAGTGCGAATCGAAAAATGAACGCGGATGGAAAAGTTTGCCCGGAAACGTTCATCAACAGTTCCGGTCCGTCTCAAGATGAAATGCAGATCACGATCGACCGGTCGTACCAAGCGAGGTTCGGCATTCGTGTTCCAGCTGCTTTTGACCTGATGGTCCCGTCACGTCCGGACATTATCACCAGGGTCAAATACCCAGACGAGATTACGGCTGTTTATGTACAGGTTCTGTTTGCTTCTTTTATTGGCGGCCTACTGAGCTCACTTGATGTTTATCCACTTCGGATTTCTGAGGGCAAAAGCATCACCCGTCGGCGCACCATGTCCCGTCTCTTCATCACCCAAATTTTCTCTGACTTGACCCAACGCTTTATGGAGAAGGAAATAGACGGGGTTCAAACCTATGACCTTGATGATCATGACTCGATCGTCTTGAGCGGAAGCTATCTGGATCCGCGGTCAGGGCCCGTTGCCATCCGGATTTACGGGGTTATGCCAAAGAGCAGCAAGCACGGACTGATGTTCTTTGAACGTCGCTATTTGGCCCGCGCGCCGAATGATGAAGGATTTGCCGAGACGGTCGTCAGAAGCGTCCAATTCAAATGACAAAGTGATGTTGTGGCCGCCATTCCCGGCACCGCTTGCCCTTTAAAGGAGAGTTTCCAACGTATCCAAGCTGGAACCAAAGCCTTCGGTAGCGCCCATCGCAGCGGCACCATCCCGCGCTTCTTTTGACGAATAGGTGCTGGTCAGGATCAACAATGTGCCACCATCTTTTTCCAGGAACGCCACGTCATTTATCACCTCACCGCCGGTCCAGTCCTCATCCCATTTTTCCGAGAACTTGCTTGAATTCGGCCGGTCCATCTCCAGCCATTGACCGCGCAGTACCATTTGGCCGCCATCGGGCTGAGACCACACCAATTTCAGATCGCCGCCGACTTTGGGCTCTGAAACCACTTCAATGACCGGGTAGTCGGGGCTGGAGTACCAATTCTTCATCATCTCAGGGTCGTGGAACACATCAAAGACCCGTTCACGCGGTGCTGAAAAGAAGCGCTCGAAGCGCAGCGTGGTTTTATCCGGGGTTGTAACTTTCAAACTACTCATTGCTCGCTCCCCATCGCTTTGGCGACTTCTTCCAATTGTGAAATACAGCTGTTCCAACCGGCCTCAAAACCCATCTCTTCATGTTTCTTGCGCGCTTCGATGTCGGCGTGCTGAACGTGAGCGATGTAAAGTGTCCCGCTGTCCGGTGTGTCGGTCATGGTAATTTCGGCCGTCATGAATGGTTGGTGATTGGGGCGATAACCGGCAGCGAGCGCGTCAGTAAAAACGATTCTGTGGGTCTCATGGATGTCGAGAAAACACCCTTGCGACCGGAAGTTTTCGCCGTCTGGGCCAGACATCTCGGTGTCAAAAGCGCCGCCGGGAAAAAGATCCAGCCTATGAACTTTCGTCAGCCAAGGCGCTGGCGCCCACCACTTTTCCATCAGTTCGGGCTTCGACCAAGCTTTCCAAACGTTACCTCGCGATGCTGTCAGATGACGCTCAATCATCAGATCAAGTTCGGGATTGAAGTCGTCACTCATTTCCTGCTTCCCCGTTGCTGGTTATATCAAGTGAGGCAACGAGCGCGTCGAGGCGATCAAATCGCGCTTCCCAGTCTTGCCGTTGCTTTTCGAGCCACTTTTGTGCGTGCGATAGCGTTCGGGCTTCAATGTTGACCATCCGCACGCGCCCCTTTTTGCGCGTGGAAATCAACCCCGCATTCTCCAAGACCTTCAGATGCTGAGTGAATGAGGGCAGAGCCATATTGTGTGGTTCATGAAGAGCTGACACGCTGGCCTCATCTTGCTTGACAAGTGTTTGGACGATTGCCCGGCGTGTCGGGTCGGACAGGGCGGCAAAAAGCTGATCAAGATCGGTGTCATTTTGGTTAGGCATGTACCTAACTATCATGGTAGGCAGCGTTGTGCAAGATGGTTAGGCGTTTCACCAACTATTTGCCGAGAGGCGCTTGTTCGCACCAACAGCCAGGACGGTGGCGATTGCGCTTGCCAGCGCGCCCAGTACAAACCACGCTCCGGGCAAATTAAACAGCGGGTTTTGCGAAGAAACGTGCGCTAGCAATAGCGATGCGCTGAACGGCCCGACAATTACCGCGACTGCGTTTATCGATTGGAGCGCACCTTGCAATTGTCCCTGGCGATCGGTTTCGACAGTTTTGGAGCAGATCGCGGTCAGGGCAGGGACGCCAAGGCCGTTGCCCAATGCATAAAGCGCCACGAGTGGATAAACCATCCAGCCTTGTTCGGCGATTGCTGTTGCAAGAAACGCCAGACAGCCCAGCATAAAGCCAAAGATCACGGTGCGCCATTCTCCGAGAGATTTGACGACCGGTCCGACGAGAAACCCTTGAACGACGAAGTAGGCCACGCCGACAAACGCAAGCGACCAGGCCGCTTCCCGGATTCCCCATCCGAAACGGAAGTCTGTGTACAGTACCCATACACTTTCCAGGCCGCGCTGTGCTGTTGCGGTTATCAAGAGGCCGATGAGCAGGGGCGTTAGCGCTGGAAAGCTGCCCAGCCGTGTCAGTGCGACGAACGGGTTGGCGTCTTTTGCCACCAGTTGGCGTCTACGCTCGCCGGGCAGGCTTTCGGGTAAAGTGAAGTAGCCGAATATCACGTTGACCAATGTGAGCACGCCAGCGGCGTAAAAAGGATAGTGGATGTTAATGGCACCGAGCCAGCCGCCGATGAGTGGCCCCAGAATAAACCCGGCGCCAAAAGCGGCGCCGATCAGCCCAAAATTTCGGGCGCGGTTTTCCGGTGTTGAAATGTCGGCGGCATAGGCGTTGGCGGTCGTAATCGTTGCGGCAAATATCCCGCCGAAAAAGCGCACAACGGCCAACCAGAAAAACGTCGGCGCAAAGGCGGTCAGCACATAATCGGCGCCCAGGCCGGCCAAACAGACCAGCATGACCGGTCGACGGCCGAAGCGGTCTGACAATGAACCTATCAGTGGTGAAAACAAAAACTGCGAGATCGCAAAGATTGAGCCGATGATGGCATAAACTGCCGCGGCTTGGCTGACCGAGCCGTTGCCCATCTCCTGCACCAGTTTGGGCAGGATGGGCCATGCTAATCCGACACCCATCATATTGAGCGTTACGGTGATCAAGATAAAGGTCAGGGCGCCTGTCTTGGCTTCGGCTTTGGGGTCAGCGCTTTTTCCGCCATCCGGATGTTGGCCATCCATCGGGCTTTAACCCTTGCCGATAATCGGTTCCTGATAGGTAAATCCCATATCCCAGGGAAAGAAAATCCACGTGTCCTGGCTCACCTCGGTGATAAATGTGTCGACCATCGGTACGCCCTTTGGCTTGGCATAGACCGTGGCAAAATGGGCCTTGGGCATCATCGCGCGCACCACCTCGGCGGTTTTTCCCGTGTCGGTCAGATCGTCAATGATGAGAACATCATCGCCACCATTCTCCAGGAGCGACGGCGAGATCTCTTTTAAAACCTTGAGTTCGCCTTGCGTGTCATAATCATGGTAGCTGGCCACGCAAACGGTCTCGATAATCCGGATTTCCAGTTCGCGCGCAATGATGGCGGCGGGAACCAGGCCGCCGCGCGCGATCGTCACGATGGCTTTCCATTGCTTGCCAGCATTGCCGATGCGCCAGGACAGTGCTCGCGCATCGCGGTGAAACTGGTCCCAGGACACAGGGAAAGCTTTTTCGGGAAGTGACATGGCAGGCCGCCTACTGGTTTATCTCTATTGCGATCCGCATATTGATTTCCGGCGAGCGGCACAAGAGTTCGGCTTTACGATCCCGGTTTAGGTGCGAGCGGTTTGTTTGAGTAGCTCGACCATTTTTTCCACCGCATCGGCCGCAGCATCAAGTGCTGCCTGATCGGCAGAACGGATGATGATCTCGGTCCAGAATGCCCCTTCTTCAAATGCCGGATAGGAACCGATTACCACATCGGCATGTGTGTTTTGAATCTCGGCGAGCGGGGCTGAAATTGAGCCTTCGCCAAACGGACAATGGACAGAACGGGATATCAACTTGCGACCGGTCCGTAGCGCGGGCACGACATTGTCAAGCATCGCCTGAAAAATGGCCGGTACGCCCGCCATGACGTGCACATTCCCGACAACGAAGCCGGGAGCCCTGGATATCGGATTGTCGATCATCGCTGCACCCTCCGGTAGGCGCGCCATGCGCCGCCGCGCTGCGGTGAACACTTGTTTGCGCACCTGATAATGCGCGGCCATGACCTTTACCGCTTGTTCGTTTTCCTCCACCGGCAAGCCGAAAGCGGCCCCAATAGCATCGGCGGTAATGTCGTCATGTGTCGGGCCGATGCCGCCTGAGGTGAAAATATAGGTATACTGCTTCCGCATCGCGTTGACCGTCTCGACGATCACATCCTGGTCATCGGCGATCATGCGCACTTCGCGCAAGTCAATACCGATGGCCGTCATCACGCAAGCCAAATGGTGAGCGTTGGAATCGCGGGTGCGCCCGGACAAGATTTCATCACCAATGACGATCATGCCCGCGGTCACAATTTGGGTATTGTCGCTGTCCATACGTCCCCCTATGGCATACGAATCGGCAAGTTCAAATCCCGGACTGTTTGTGGATTGACCATGTCAGGAACGTGGCACGGCGCTTGCAAAGCGCGAAAGCCTTCGCTAGCGCTTCATCAAGGTAGCCCCCTTGGCGGAATTGGTAGACGCAAGGGACTTAAAATCCCTCGGCTTTTAGCCGTGCCGGTTCGACTCCGGCAGGGGGCACCAAAAAAATCAATGAGTTAGCGCTACTCTTGATTTTGCACTACACCTGAATCATACTTACACATGTGTTGCACAGTTTACACAGGTGTCCGATGCCATCTGACAAAGTCACGATTCTGGGCGGAAAAGTTCACATCTACCGACGTGAAAACAGCTCTTTTTGGCAATGCTCGACGTTTATGGCCGGTAAAAACCGCCGCACATCAACAAAAGAAACCAGTCTTTCACAGGCAAAACTGTTTGCAGAAGACTGGTATCTAGAACTTGTTGGGAAGAAACAAAGCGGCACCCTGATTGAAGGGTCCTTGTTCAAGGCCGTCGCCGCACAGTTTCTGAACGAATTTCGCGTTTTGACCGACGGTGCGCGCAATAAACAATATGTTGCGGGACACGAGCGCCGTGTTCGCCTCTACCTAAATCCATATTTTGGCACCACGCCCATTGCGTCGGTCACCTCCGGAATGGTGCAGGACTATCGCGTGCATCGCCTACAAGGCTTTGAATCGCCTCCATCCCGCTCAACGCTGCATCAAGAAATGGTAGTGTTGCGGCAAATCTTGAAGGTGGCTTTGCGCCGGGGGTGGATTACATCGTTGCCAGATATGTCTCTTGCCTATCGCGCATCGTCAAAAATCAGTCACCGAGCGTGGTTTTCACCGGAAGAGTACAAGCGGCTTTACACACATACGCGGCAGCGCGCGAAATCGGCCCTTGGCACCAAAAACAAGCGTGCCGCAGAGCAGCTTCATGACAAGGTGCTATTTATGGCCAATACAGGCTTGCGACCCGACGAAGTCAAGAAATTGGAGTATCGCGATGTCGAATTTATCAACGAAGACGACAGTGACCTCCTGCTGATTTCGGTTAGGGGCAAGCGCGGTGTTGGTTACTGCAAATCGATGCCAGGAGCGGTCTTTCCCTATAAGCGTCTCTTAGAACGCAACCAACCACAGCACGATGATCTCGTTTTTCCGACGAGCGACCACAAAGCCTTCAGTCGCGTTCTTGAAGAGCTTGAACTCAAAACCGATCGCAATGGCAACCAACGAACGTGGTATTCGCTCCGACACAGCTACATCTCTTTTCGCCTGCTAGAAGGCGCAGATATCTATCAAGTCGCAAAAAATTGTCGGACATCAGTTGAAATGATTGAAAAGCACTATGCGGTGCATCTGCAAAACGCGATCGACGCGTCGGCGATCAATGTCAGAAAGACCGGCAAAAAGTAACCGCTGTTTAAACCCTTGGCTTTTAAGCCGGTCGGCTAACTGAGTTTATTTCAGCATATCTATTCTTAAATGTGTATTCTTATATAGAAGGAAGTGCCAATTTGGCGCTCCAACAACGCCACTGTGGCATCTCCACAAGTGCCAATTTGGCACTTCAGTGAATGCCATCGACGGTTTTATCTAGGGGGATTTCTTTCGCGCTGTGAGGTTCAACTCGTATAGATTAGACTTACCAAGACCACGCCGCTGAACATTGAGGAAATCGGCTTCTTCGAGCTCTTTAATCCAACGCACAACGCTACGCTTCCCCACGCCCATATCGCTTGCCAGGGTCTCTTGGCCGGGAAAGCAGTAGTCATCCTGCCAGGCATATTTGAGCAGCATGGCATAGGTCAGCTTGGCCCCGACGCTGACTTTCTCGCTGACCAAGATGAAGTTTGGCACCTGGGTAAAACCGCCTCCTGTCGAGATGATGTCACCGCCTTTAAGGACGATGTTTCGGTCTTTGAGTAGAGCTCCGATGTTTTCCATATGGAGCCATTATATCACTCCAAAAGGTGGATTGCTTGCATGCTCATCCACATCGAGCTGCTGCTGTCTTGGGTCGGGCATAGACGCAGCCAAGTGCGCTTGATCGATACTCTCTGAGGCCACTGGCGGCTTCAAGAATGAGTGATCTGGTCTACCGCCCAATCTGTGCAACTGCGTTTCAAGATGCCCGATATATCGGCTTTGCCCAAGCAGTTCGTTCCTTCCCTCTTCATTCTGTTTTGACAGAAACTCGACGTGTCTGTCGCGAACGGCCTTGTCGATCTCCAAGGATCGGACTTTCCCTTCAAGTTCCGCAATACGATCTGCACTTGCGTTATTATCACCAAAGACCGGTTCGCTCTTTTCCGAACCCGTACGCACACGTTCAGACATGTTCGCAGCTGTGCGAACAGGTACGTCCGCCGTACGAACCAGTTCAAGCTGGTTCACCGCAGTTCGAACCGGTTCAGCGTGACGCTGAAACTCTAGTTCATTGCGGATTTTGACCAGCAGGGAAGCCTTCTCAACCATCCATCGTTCGCCAGTCGGCGTCGTTTGCTTCTGGCTTTCAACATGTTCCTGACGGCACCACGAGCGGATGGTCTTCTTTGTCCGGTTGAGCTCACTTTGTTGGCAAAGCAGAAAAGCCTCATCGACCGTAAGCCAGGTTCGCGCCTGATCTCGATCTACGCCATTGAATTCATTCATAGCTCAATCGTAGCAGGGCAGACTAAGAACGCACGCAAACTTGTCCACACAGGCACGAACGGCCCTTAACGGACATCCGCTGCCAAAGGTATGAATGTCCGCTTCGAGCCCTCACCGGACCTCTCGATTTTGCGCTGAGCGCGCTCGCAACACAGAATTTTCTGCACAGGCGAAAATTTATGCGCCGCCACGCGGCGGCGACTTCGGTCATTCGTGAATCGCGCAGCAATTTTGAAGGGGGGAATTTACAGGTCGCGGGACAAAAGTGAGTTTTTGATGCGGCTACGCCAAGGTCGGCTCGCGAAGAACCAAAGCAACTTGCAGAAAACTGAGACCAATCTAAATTTGGCTCTCAATCGTTGGAGTGCGTCGTGATCTTAGAAGCGGAAAAACAAGAGCCATCGAACGTTTCAGATTTTGGCAGGGTTGAAACAACTCTTCGAAAACTAAAGAGCTATGGACCTTCGTCATTTGCTTCACTTACGTCAGTAGATGGAAGCTACGTTCAGGTCGCGGGGGGACGGGTGACGTGTATTCTTGAATACAGGGCTACCAATTCAAACGCATTATCAAGAGCTTATTTAGCTGAAAAGAGAAGCCCCTTCGAGGGTATTCAAACGCTGGTTTGCGGCGCGGGGCACATCAAAATGATGCCGGATGAAATCCTGTTCATAGATGACGTTATTCCTGTGTTTGAAGCGTTTTACATGGGAGCAAGTTTTCCTGAAGTCGTCCTTTGGCGTGAAGTACTAAGTGTCGAGGACTAGTACCCGCATTTGAGCTTCTGAATCCCATAAGAGCCTATTGGCATAGCTATCAAATAGGAAAGCCGACATTGGTGCGCGGCGCAGCATTGGGAGGATTGGGCTCTTCGCGGTCATGCGGTGACGCAGCAACTGACCACGAGGACGCTGTCCCAAAGCGGACAGAAGTCGATAACATCCCGGGTTAGAGAACAACGCGGCAAATCAATGGCGTGACGATCACTGCATTCCGATAGCGAGACGTTCGGCTGCGCTTTGCTGATGTTGAAACGCTGAGCGGCGAAATCTGACTCCGAGCCCAAATTGATCGATGCCGCCTAATCTAGCAATGGCCGGTTTCGTAATCTTGGTGCGGCATACATGGTATCGTTCTCGGAGACATGGAGGCCCCGCGCCGCTCGGTAAGGCCAGAGCAGCGCGGGCCGTTTGCGCTATGCAGATGCGTAAGCTTCCAACGCTCCAATCCCGGCTTGGTATTGCCCGATGATAGCGCCACGAAGCATTTCAACGTTTTCGGGGTCCGCCTGGAAATTTGCGGTCCATACAACCGTTGTGCTGCCGTCTTCGCCGGATTGTGCCACAACCGAGCCAGAGAAATTGCTGAGCGGCATGGGCGGGTTTTCGATGGAGTAGGCCAAGCTGCCCGCGTCGGCGTCGACGCCAAGGATCGTCTCCTTCAGCTCATAGCCGTCCATTTCGGTCCCCGGCATGTCCATCACGCAAACGCGGGAGGATCCTGCGGATGTACCAGCGCACTCCGCTGACTTGATGAAGGGCAACCACTTCTCCCATTGCGGGTCGGTGATGGCGGCGCGCGCTTTGTCAACGGGCGCGGATATTTTCTGGGCGACGGTTACGGTTACGTCGGTCATGTTGAAGTCTCCTGTTGTGGGTTCGAAGTTTGCGAGACTCTGACGCCCGAACCATGCCGCCAGAGTAGGTCGGTCATGGGGTGACGACGATCTTGCCAATGGGCGCATTGCCTTCGAGCGCGAGGTAGGCGTCGCGCACATCGCTCAACGGATAGGTATGGTGGATGAGCGGTTGGAAGCGTCCCTCCTCGATACGGGGCAAGAGATAGTCATAGGCCGCACCCCAAAGCTCGGGTTTCTCAAAAAGATGCCAAACCACGTAATAGCCGATGAGTTGGACGTTCTTGGTGATCAGAGCAAAGAGCGGCACGCTCGGTTCAGTGCCGTAATAAGCCAGACTGCCATAGGAGATGATCCGTGCGCCGGGGGCGGCTGCGTTGACCAGGTCATGCCAAAAGGGCCCCGAGACCGGATCAAAAGCGATATCGAACTCTGCGCCCTCTAGCGTGCCGTCCGTATCTGTCACGACAACTTGGTCGGCACCCGCCGCCAAAAGCTGATCGCGTTTGTCCGCCGATCGTGTGGTGGCGATCACATAGGCCCCGTGGTCTTTGGCAATCTGAATCGCAGGAATGCCAATCGAGGATGCCGCGGCCGAGATCAGCACGCGCTGGTCTTTGCCCAGGCGCAGGCCGCCATACGTGACCAGCCCACCATAGGCCGTTGCAAACCCCATCCACACGGCCGCCGCCTGGATAGGGTCCAACCCTTTGGGGCGGGGGATAACCGATGTGGCGGGCACAAGCGCGTGCTCTGCCAGAACGCCGTAGTGGTCGACGCGGAAGCTTGGCAGAATGCAAACGGCATCGCCGACAGCAAACCCCGTGACGTCCGGGCCAACGGCCTGCACCCGACCGGTTGCCTCTGCGCCGATCAACGCGTCTTTTGGCGGCTCAAAGAGGTATTCACCGCGCGAATACAGCCACTCCGACCGGTTCAAACCGGCGGCTTCTATGGTGACACACACCTCGCCGGAAGACGGGGTTGGGATAGTTTCTTGCCGGATGTCGAGCGCAGCAGGACCGTCCGGCGTGGCAAATCGGACCACGCGGTTCATGATCTATCCTTTTCGAAGAGAAGGGGAGTGGCGCGGTCGGAGCCGCGCCAACCAAGCGTTACGCGTGGGAGAAGGCGTTGCGCGTGACGTATTTGGCGTTGCCCTCTAGGGCCTTAGCCATTTTGCCCCGCAGCATGGGCTTCATCATCGGTAGCATAAGCTGGCCAATGATGCCCATCGGCGGCTTGAAATCCATGGTGAAGGAGATCTCGCTTTTGTTGTTCCCAAGGGCGCGGACTTCAAAGAGGCAGGTCGCGCCTTTCATGGGCATCGTCGTGTCATCAATCACCAGACCCAGTTTGCGACCGGGCACATACACATTGATGGTCTCGCGCAGATATTCGCTGCCATCGGCCTTCAAGTCACACTGCCGCTTTGCACCAAGCCCGGTTTCTACGCTTCCGGGCAGGATGCGGGATGCTGCAAGGTTTTCGTTCCACTTCGCGATCCCGCCATAATCGTCCAAGCTGGCCCAGACGTCTTCTGCGGACGCATCGATCGTGCGTTTTGTGGTCACTTTTGCCATTGTCGTTCTCCTGTTTGCGGATGGGTTTTGGGGATGCCTATTCGGCGAGTTCTGCATCGAGGAAGCTGGTCAAGGCGTTCACATACGCCTCAGGCGCATGGGCCTGCAGGTAGTGACCAGCGTCGGGGATGCGGGTGATGTTGGCGTCCGGCGTGCCCAAACGCGCTTGCAAGTCGCCAATCACAACGTCTGCATCAAAGTAGGCGTCTTGTTCACCAAAGATGATTGCGGTGGGGCCTGCGTAGGCGGCCAGCGCTGCATTGCGGGCCTCTTCGCCCATCATGAAGGCGGGCACGGCCTGCGCGAAAAACGTCTCGTAGACTACATTCGCGCCCTCGATATCAGCGGCATAAACGGCGGTTTCGCTGGCAGGGACAGAGCCCGGGCCAAACCAGCCTTGCTCTAACCACATCAACGCCAAGTCTTCTGCGCCCTCCGGTGCGGCCATCGGCGCGAAGACCTCTTGCGGCGTGGCCTGTTGCCCCATGATCTGCATGACCGCTGGTGCAGGTGTGACGCCTGCAAGTCCCACGATTGTGTTGGTTGCAACCACTGCGGTCAAACGGTCGGGCGCGTCTAGGACCATCTGCCAGCCGGTGATGCCCCCGACGTCGTGCAAGACAATCGCAAAATCCTCGACGCCCAGATGATCGGCTAGCGCAAAGAGCCGCGCGCTTCGGGCCTCCGTTGCGTAGGCGGCTGGGTCGGCAGGCTTGTCAGAGGCACCGAACCCCATCAGGTCAGGTGCGATAACGCGGTACCCAGCGGCGGCGATCCGAGGGGCGACATCGCGGAACAGGTAGGATGATGTTGGGATACCGTGGATCAACATCACAGCCGGTGCGCCAGAGGCGCCGACATCCAGGTAGGCCAGCGTATTGCCGTCCAATTCAACACGATCAAGCGATGCCAGATGATCCGCATGACCGTCAGCCAGAGCGGTGAGCGGGAGGCTGGCGCCCATAAAGAGCGCGCCCGTCAGGCCAAGCGCAGTTCGGCGAGACATTTCCATTGGTTTCATAGAGTTAACTCCTGGTTTTGCTGGCCACTCGACAAACTGAGAAGGGCGAGCTATGTTTCAAAGCAGTTGTAGTGAATGAATCACTACACACGCAGTGAAATGCTGTCAACACCGTTTGAAGGACTTGCTATGCCGCCCAGAAAACCCTTGCTCCCTTTAGAGCCCATTCCTGATATGGAAGGTGTCTATCGCGCCAGACGCGGTGCGGCGGCAATGGCAGCAATCAAGCTAAGGGACGGCGGACTGGCGCTGTACAGCCCCGTGACAGGGCTCACCCCAGGCGCCATTGAACGAATGACGGCGCTTGGAGGGGTTTCGGCCATAATCGCCCCAAACCACTTTCATCACCTCGCGCTGACCGAGTATCTGGAGGCTTTCCCCGGCCTGCCGCTTTACGCGCCGATTGGGGCACACAGAAGGCTGGAAAAACAAACGAGTTTCAGCTTCGAAGATGTGCAGGATCTTATGCCCGCCCTGCCCGACGGTGTCCGTCTTCACCAACCTCAGGGGCTGAAGGCGCAAGAGGTATGGGTCGAAGTCATAACCGGAGCGGAAGCCAGTTTGATCGTTTGCGACGCATTTGGAGCGCCCGCAAAAGAAGATGGGTTGCCACCCTCCGAGGCCAGCCCGCGCGGGAGTTTCAAAACGATGTGCCTCAAAGATGCGGAGGTCTATTGTGACTGGGCCAAGCCGCTTTTTGCGCGAATTGAACTTACCCACCTTTTGCCATGCCACGGCGCGCGCGTGACTGGAAAAGGTCTTTCCGCGCATCTATCAAAATCTTTGGAGGCGCTCTGATGGCACGACCCAAAAGTTACGACCGTGACGAAGTGATCCTGAAGGCAAAAGATGCCTTTTGGGAGCATGGCTACCAAGCGCTCGGCGTCCGCGCCATCGAAGCGCAAACAGGCTTAGGAAGCTTCGCCCTCCGCACCGATTTTGGCGGCAAAGAGCAGCTCTTGCTCGAAGCCCTCGCGGCGTATCGCGAGGAAATGGAAACCTATGTGGCGCGTATCATGGACGACAGCGACCGCATTGAAACCATTGTGGCTGCCCTTGAGCAGATGGTGACGCCTTACCCAGGCAGTATGCGCCGTTTTGGATGCCTGATGACGGCCCTCGTCTCAGAACTGCCCAGCATCGGATCACAAGCCGTCAGCGACGCGGTCAATGC
>JBCBMZ010000011.1:0-45909 GCA_039822005.1 Pseudomonadota bacterium
CAATTTAAACGCAGAGGGCAATTGTCCGGGAAATGTCGCGCCGTCAATCTTTGTGACTGGGGAAAATAGCCTCAGTGAGTTGGTCATCAAAACGAAATCGGCAGCTTTGACCTCTTCCAGCGTGAGGCTGGCCTCAACAAGATCCAGTTCAATTTGCGCAGCCTTGTCGAGCAGCCAGGCCCGGACCGTACCCGGCAAAACGCCGTCTAAAATCGGGGGCGTGACAAGCTTCTCGCCCACAGCAAAGAACAAGTTCCCACTCGTCGCGCAGCAGACTTTGCCTGTCTCATTGAGGAAGAGCGCATCATCGAAGCCACGCTCGACGGCCGCGCGCCGGGCTAGGATATTGTCCATATAGGCAAGCGTTTTGTGCCGCGCGGTTGGCGAGCTTGAATTGCGCCGGATGGTGCTCGTCATAAGCGTCCTGGGGGCGTACTGAATGTCCGGATTGATCGGCGATAGTTTGCTCAAAAGCGTCGGACGCACATTCACGCTAAGCTCGAGACCACGCGGCGCAGGTCCGCGCGTGATCGTGATCCGAAAGGCGCCGTTCGCGTCTGGCGCTAGCGCTTCAGCTATGAATTGCGCAAGCCGATCAGGGCTCACATCCAATCCGATTGCCTGCGCATCGCGCAGAAGCCGCGCCACATGGAGATCCCTTTGCACCATTTGCCCGTCAATCACTAAGGACGTGTCGAACACGCCGTCGCCGAGCAGCAAACCGCGATCAGACAAGTCGAACAGAACCGTGTTCTGATCGGTCGCATCTTGTTCAATCCGGTTCATGCTGGCGCGACCACGTTTTGCAAAAAGGTCTTCAGCATTGTGAACCCATCCTCGCTCAAAATCGATTCAGGATGGAACTGGACCCCATAAGTTGGATGCGTCGCGTGCCGCAGGGCCATGATTTCGCCCGTCGGTGAGCGCGCCTCTATGATCAGATCATCGCCGACCGGCTCTTGCACCACGAGCGAATGATAAAGCCCAACTTTGAGCGGGGATTTCAGCCCTTCAAAGAGCCCTTTCTCGCTATGCTCAACCAGGCTTGCGCGGCCATACATCGGGGATTTGGACTTTCCTATTTTTGCCCCAAAGACTTGCCCAATCACTTGGTGCCCGAGGCAAACGCCGAGAATAGGAACGCGTCCGGAATACGTCCTCACAACCGCTTGACTGATCCCCGCTTCGTCAGGTGTGCAAGGGCCAGGAGAAAGGACAATGGCGCTTGGTGCCAGGCGCTTCACTTGGTCCAGGCTTGTGCTCTGCGCATCAATGATGCGTGTTTGCGCGCCCAAAAGCCGCAAATAGCGATCAAGACTGAACACGAAACTGTCGCGATTATTGATAACTAAGATCACGCGCTTCCTCGTTCAAAGAACACTCAACCAAACGCTCTGCTTTTAGAAGCGTCTCTTCATATTCAGCAACAGGCTCTGAAAGATGGGTAATCCCCGCGCCGACTGTCAGGCGCGCTTTGTCTCCTTCGACTTCAATCGTTCGGATGAGAATGTTGAAATCACTTGCACCATCGAAGCCGATATATCCAAGCGTTCCGCAAAACATGCCACGCGGGCCTTGTTCTAAAGCTTCAATCACCTCAACGGACCGAATTTTCGGAGCACCGGTGATCGATCCGCCGGGGACCAAGGCTTGGAGCAAGTCGAACACATCCTTGTCTGTGCTCAGTTTCGCGGTGATGGACGAGGTGAGCTGGTGAAGCCCGGCATAGCTCTCTAACGCGCAAAGCTCTTTCACCTCCACGCTCGCCGCTTCACTGACGCGCGATAAGTCGTTTCGCAAGAGATCAACGATCATCGTATTTTCTGCGCGGTCCTTTTCGGACTCCAGGAGCGCCTTTTGCAGCGCGGCATCTGCTTGCTTATCGCGCGCACGTTTGATCGTACCTTTGATCGGCCGGGCTTCGACCGTGCCATCGGCGTCGGCATGAATGAGCCGTTCCGGCGACGTTGAAATGATTGCCCGGTCATCGATTTGCGCGAATGCCGAGAATGGCGCTGGATTTGATCGACGCGCCGCCAAATAAAGCGAAAGCGGGGCGCAGGCCGGGGGAACCCTCGCGCTCAAGTTTTGGGAGAGATTGGCTTGAAACAAATCCCCCTCTTCGATCAGCGTCTGCAGCTCTTGGACGGATGCGACGAAGTCTTGTTTCGATACGTCAAAGGTCCACTCCAAGCGCGATGGCCGCAATGGGCGGGCGCGGCAGTTTTCGATGCGGTGCAAAACGTCTGAGATCTTTTGCATGGCCCGCGTTTGATCGGGGTCCAGACGATCCTCGCTGAACCCGCGGGAGATAATCCATGCCGCGTTTTCGTAATGATCGAGCGCGATGATCGTATCGTATAGGCCAAAATAGCAAAATGCATTCGGATCCGCCGGGCGATCGATTTGCTCCCACAGGATCGACTTGCAGGCTTCATAGTTCAAAACGCCAACAAGCCCGCCGGAAAACGGGGTTGGCGGAACGGGATCGCCCGTTTCGGCCATTGATTCGGCAACCTGTCGCATCACAGCGCGCATGCTGGCGGGATCCCATGCCTCAAACATGCGAACCGGATCCAAGCAAATATAGGAGTATCGCCCCAATCGATGCTCATTGTCGGCACTGTCGAGCCAAATCAATTTGTTCGAGTTTGCGTTTGCCAAAGCAAATGGGGCAAGACTTTTAAGATCAAGCCGCTCGAACCACACCATATAAGCTACCTTCATCACCCTACCGCTGCACTAACGGCGTCACGAAACATCTCGTCCTTAGATACAGTGAATGCAAGCAGAAGTATGCGATTTTGACTGCTTGGGTATCCAGTAGCTTCGCGAAACAAGTGTGAAAACAGTTCAAAGGCTTAGAGTCTTAAAATCGCCCCAAAACGGACTCTCACCGAAGTCTCGAGATCGTCGATCGGTGAACATTGAAATCTGCAGCGATGGCGTTCTGGCTTTCGCCAGACGCTAAACGCTCCAAAGCGCGGGATCTCTGATGGTCTGTGAGCTTAGGTCGTCGACCAAACTTGGCACCATTCTTTCTGGCTATTTCGCGTCCCTCATTCGCACGCCGCAAAATGCGCTCTCGCTCATCCTCGGCCATCGCGGACAGGAGTGCTAAAATCCCCTTCCCCATCGGCGTTGTTAAATCAAGCCACGGCTTATCCAGGACTTTCACAAGAGCTTCTCGTTCCGCAACGCGAGAGATGATCGTAATACCGTCCATCATGGACCGAGTGGCGCGGTCCCATTCCGCAATAACCAGAACATCCCCCGTGCCGAGCGCATCGATAGCTTTTTCGAGTTCTGGTCTTCCTCGAACCGACTTACCCGAAGCTTTCTCTCGATAAATCTTATCAACTTTCTCAGCCCGCAGATTCGAAATCTGGCGTTCGAATGATTGGCCGGTTGTTGAAACTCTCGCATATCCAATTTTCATAATGAAAAGCCTATCAGAACTCACGTATTTATGCACCTGAAATATGCACGGCCCAGAATCCCCGTGAATACTGGATTACACACAGTCGTGCAAATATCATGATTTTTGCACGACTGACAAGGAACAAGTTTGGGTCCAGTTTAAGACGCCATCCTAAAGTAGCTATAGGCGTCAGAACCTGACGAGTGTCCAAAAGCAAGGTGTCTTGCTCAATGAGACAGTTCGCGCGAAGAATGAGCACCATGAGGGAAAAAGTGAGTGAAAATCCGACCGGATCACCGCATGGCGAACTAAAAGGCTTTAGCGCCTTCGTCTTCTATATTCTTTACATTCCGCTCTGGCCGGTAGTAAAAATAGTAGGGGTGTTGGTGAGGAACTGGTGGCGCCCATGCGCATGGATACACGGCGCCATTTTGGGTTTCGATGACCTCGCTGAGCAACGCAAAGTTATACGCAAGAAGGGTCGTATGCGTTATCGCAAAAAAAGGATCGAGGACATGATCGGTGAAACTATCATCAAAGAGGCCTTAGACCCTGGCTCGACGGTCTTGGACACGTTGGAAAACGACGACAAATGAGCCACCGGGTTAGGGCGCCTTCAGTCGCTGGTTCAATGTCTGTTTTGACGACGAAAGCCCTTTTTAGATAGCGGGGCGATCCGGTATATCTGCTTAGTTCCAAAAACATTGAGACAACAGCGCAACTTTGATTATTCAGAAACAGCCTGTTAACCTCATCTTTATGACGCTGAAATCCGTTTTTCTCTCTGCCAGTGTAATCGCGTCAACGTGCTCCGCTCTTGCAGAAAATAGAGAAGTGCCCTCGCGATGGCTCGATCAAACTTTAACTTGCTTCGTCCTAGATTGGTCGGCTTTCCACGGTAGTTTTACCGGCACATCGGTCTCGGGGGTCGCCGACGCACCGACCGAATTCACACTCATGGTCCATGACTGCGAAGAAGCCAATGATCCTACTATACTGAAAGCCTGCGGTCCCAAGCCTGAAATGTTCTCCGTGATCCAGATCTATGGTCTCAATCACGGAAATATGGAGGGAGCGGTATCGTCTCGTTCGAGCAAATTCCTTAAGACTTACACGATCCAAGAGGATGTCATCGCATTCGCCCAAGACGGATCATTCATCTATTCACGACTAATACAGCAAACGAAAGATCAGCTAAGCGCCATGAACGCCTACGGGCGCTGTCGCCTTCAACGCTGAGCGATTCAACTCGCGTATCAACGATCTTCAACTGCTCCCAGACGGCTCGCCGACGCAATCTCTTCTTAGGAGTTGCGGTCGAGATCCCTTTCGATTTGATATACTCTTCGGGCTAAGTTGACTTAACAAGCTGTAATGTAAACTTGTTGTAACAAAGAGCTTGTCTAATCTAGTTGGCGGCTAGATTCCCCAATTAATTGTTTTTTAAATTTCTGTCTTGCGCTTCATTTCATCTGGTGCTTGAGTGACATTATATGCAGGCATAAGTTGTTATGGCTGCTTAACCTCGAGAGTTAAGGGGACTTTCAATGCCTGCGCCTAAATCACTATTCAATCCATCCGCATTAGCGTTCGCTGTCTTCGCTGCTGTCATGGCATTCCCCGAAGCGGCGCACGCCCAAGGTGGTGGAGGTCTTTTCGACAGCTTCACCAACTTACTAACTGCCCTCGTCGACGTACTGACAGGCGTGTGGGCCCGCTTAGTTGGCATCATCGCTATCTTCGTCGCTGGCATTCTTTGGCTCTCTGGCCGTCTAGAGATGCGCCACTTCATTGCCGTGATCGGCGGTCTGATCCTAGTCTTTGGCGCAGCCGCGATCGTCGATGGCGTAGCTGGAGCGGTCTAATGCGGGATGAGCAGCCCGATATCGATCCTCTCTTTATCGGGTTAACCCGGCCACCCTTGGTGCTTGGCGTCCCTATAATGTGGTTCGGGCTGAACTTTATGTTCTTCGGCGTTGGTCTCATCGCGTTCACCGGACTGATCGGTAAGTTCTTATGGCTCGTCCTCGTTTCCGTGCCGCTGCATCTCTTCGGGTACTGGATGACGACCAAAGACGCGCATTGGATGTCAGTCTTCACCGCTTGGACCCAACATGCCGGTCCTACTCGCAACAAATCATTCTGGAAATCGAATAGTTTTTCACCTTAGGAGCTTTGTAAACACTCATGGTCTCGGCGCTTGCTCAGAAAGAAATGGCATTCGGGAAACACGTCTCTCGCGAGAAGGGTGTATCGAACTTCATCCCCTATTCACGGCACGTAGATGACCATACAGTTGCAACAGCTGACGGACTACTTCTTCAAACTGTAAAAGTCCGCGGTTACTCCTTCGAAACCGCCGACATCGTTGATCTCAATGCGCTAAAACGAATTCGCGAGACAATGCTCCGCGGCCTGGCAAATTCACGGTTCGCTCTCTACCATCACATTATTCGACGTGAAGTGTCGCAATATCCTGAGGGCGCGTTTGACGATCCATTCTGCCGCGCATTGGATGACAGGTACAAAGCCCGCTTGGCTGACAGCCGAATGTTCATCAATGAACAATATCTCACCCTGGTACGCCGTCCTCAACAGGGTGTCGTTGGGGGTGTGGCTTCCTTCCTCCAAAGCTTGAACTCAAAAGTCGATAAGCAAGCGCAATTTGAGCAGGAAGCGGCAGATCTAAAAGCCCTCAACGATGGGATGCAGAAGATTGAAACGACGCTCGCCAAGTATGGCATCTCACGTCTCGGCGTCTACGAACAAGACGGCGCTAAATATTCCGACCTCCTAAGTTTCCTAGGTTTCCTCGTAAATCACGAGATGATTCCCGTGCGACTGCCCCGAATGCCGCTGAATGATTACCTTCCCCGAAAGCGTATCTCATTCGGAAAAGAGAGTTTCGAGATCCGCGGAGCTGCTCCCTCGGACGTAAAGAATGGCGGCATCATTTCGATCCGAGATTATGGAAACACGACGGGCGCTGGCATCCTGGATAACTTATTGCGGCTGCCACACAGCTTCACGCTAACGCAATCTTTTGGGTTTGTGGATCGACAGATCGCTCTGACCAAAATGAAGCGACTGCAACGCCAGCTTAGGTCGGCTGAAGAACAAGCACGGACGCTCGATGCCGACCTGGACGACGCAATCGACGAGCTCACCGCTGGGGGCTCCGCATTTGGCGAACACCATCTTACTGTGACGGCCCTCGGTTCGTCTTTTGCTGAAGTCGACTCCGTCATCAGCAAGATCGACGGGGAACTGACCAGGTTTGGCATCATCGGTGTTCGTGAAGATCTGAACCTTGAGCCGGCATATTGGGCTCAGCTCCCCGCCAATTTCTCTATGATCGCGCGAAAATCGATGATTTCGACAAAGAACCTATCCGGTTTTTCGTCACTTCATACTTTTCCCTCTGGCCATTATCACGGCTCTGGAACTTGGGGGGAGCCTGTCTCGCTCCTCGAGACGACATCTGGATCTCCTTACTGGTTTTCATTCCATGACGACCGCGGTGTTGGCAATTTCACGCTCGTTGGGCCGACTGGCTCTGGTAAAACCGTCCTTCTCACGTTCTTAACGGCGCAGGCGCAGCGTCTGCGCGCAAACACAATCTTCTTCGACAAGGACCGCGGGGCTGAGATCTTCATTCGCGCCATTGGCGGTGAATACCTTCTCATCCATCCAGGCGAACCGACAGGCTTCAATCCTCTTCAACTGGCAGACACGCCGTCAAACCGGGCTTGGCTGCGCGAATGGATTGGTCAGCTAGCAACAATCGGTACGGAACAAGTTCTCACCCCGAGTGAGCTACGCATCATTTCCGACGCCGTGAAAGCCAATTACGAAGAACCTGTCGAACACCGCCGACTATCTGTCCTCGCTGAGCTCTTCAAAGGTTTTGAGGTTCAAACCGATTCAAGCCTCTCATCCAGACTAGCCAGATGGCATGGCGACGGCGATCGAGCCTGGTTGTTTGACAACCCGGTAGACAGGCTCGCGTTCGATAACTCCACGGTGGCTTTCGACACGACGCGGATCTTAGACGACCCAATTTCTCGGACCCCCTGGCTGAGCTACGTCTTTCATCGAATTGATAGTCAGCTCGACGGCCGGCGATTGATGATCATGCTCGATGAGGGCTGGAAACTCCTCGACGATCCTGTGTTCGCATACAAAATCAAGGATCTCGAAAAAACGATCCGAAAACGGAATGGGCTGCTTGGTTTCGCAACTCAGTCCCCGCAAGATATTTCTAAGTCCTCAGTCGGGGATGCCATTATCGAGCAATCAGCCACGAACATCTTTCTACCCAACCCCTACGCGGACGAAGATACATATATCAATGGATTCGGCCTATCGCGGCATGAACTGAACCTCATTCGCGAGACTGATCCGTCATCACGCTTGTTCTTGCTTCGGCATGCAAGCGACTCTGTCATAGCCAAACTCGACCTGTCGGGCATGGACGAATTCATCGCCGTTTTATCCGGTCGAGCCACCAGCATTCAAGAAGCCGAAGAGCTGAGGGCAACATTCGGCAGCGACCCCAAAAACTGGCTTCATCATTTCATGGAAAGGCACAAACAATGAGAAATTGGATCATGCGAGGATCCGCAGCAATCGCTCTAACTTTTGCTGCGCAGTCCATGACAGCCCCAAAGGCTCACGCACTCTTTGGTATCGGCGACATCGTGTTCGACCCCGCAGCGTTGGCTCAAGCTGTCGAGAACGGTATTCACATGGCAACGCAGCTCGAGCAGATGTATCAAGACTACGCCAATCAAGTTGAACAGCTGCAGAGACAGGTGGAACAGCTCGACGCGATGACTGGCGCCCGAGCGCTAGGTCTTATCGCTTATGAGGCGCGAGATTATCTACCTGAAGATCTCGCCTCGATCCTTATCCTGGATGATGGATCTGAGGCTGCTTACATACGGAATGAGCTGGAGGATCTTTTCCAGCCCATCACTTCCAATCCATATGTCGATGCTGAGCTCTTCGAAGCCACTTCACCTCTGGCGCTCGCCCTCGACCGCCAGACCAACACGATGTTGGCAAATATGTCTGCATCTGAAGTCGCTTACGGTGAAATACAAAAGCGCGTCGCATCGATCGAAGAGATGATGACGCTGCTAGACGAATCTGAAGACCTCAAAACGTCCACAGACCTCAACGCTCGGATAACAGCCGAGAATTCACTGCTGCTTGCCGAGATGATGCGTCTTCAAACGCTGCAAATGCAAATGGAAACTGCGAATGCAAACCTCTCCTCTGCCAATAAAGCAGCGGCGGTTAGAGCGCTTGAATACGACGCAGCGACCGTAACAACGACCATCCCAGAAATCGGAGTAAATTAATGAAAAAGCTGATGCTGTCGATGACCGCCCTCGCCTTCCTAGCGGGCTGCGAGACTTTGGAAGGACACCAGGAGCTCCAAGCCCCCTGCGCGCCTGGCGCCCAGATTGCCGCTTTAGACAATCCTTGCGAACGGAAACCGATCAATCTCGCTAGCACAGAAGAACTGGGACTCTTATGATAAGAGTTTTTGGAACGGCAATCTCTTTAGGGATTCTTTCCCTAGCGGCGTGCTCAGCGCCCGCGTGGGAATCCTCATTCACTGAGGACGAACTACGTACCGCTGTTTTCAACGAAACCAGAAGCGGCGACGACTGTTTTCAGGCTGCCTTCGCTGGCGATAGAGCAGCCGAGGTTCGCGCGATCTGTGCAGCAGATATGGAAGAAATGCGTCAAAGCTTCGAGTTTGAGCTAATTGAATGCACACCCGAAGTTCCGCAATACTCTGGGCTATCAGGCCCTGACTTGCGCTCAGCTGAAGTCTGTCTCGTCAAATACAAGCATATCGAAAGACCCGCCAGCGTCCGTGCTCATGCTCAGGCAGAAGCGGAGGGACGATCTATCCTTGGTGGACGTCACATTCCGGAGGAGGTTCGCATCTCGTGGATCGTCTATCGGGTCGAAGGTGTGCCAACGCTGCACAAGCATTTGAACTAAGAAAGTGATGGCATCGTGAACGACGTAACCCGCATTCTCAATAATGTAGACAACATCACGCAGAACTTCGTCTTCAATTCGTATCAAGGCTTTGGAGCTTTTGCCGATACGATTTGGACGTTGATGGCGATCACATACATTGCGTTTACGGGATACAAAGTCGTTCTCTCTGGCAATTTCGATATTCCAACTCTGTTCGGCGACTTTGCCAAAGTCCTTCTGATCCTCGTTGCCGTCACACAATGGGACTTCTTCGGGCAAGCTTTTTACGATGTGGTCATCGGTGTCCCCAACGATATGGGCGGCAATCTTATCAATTCGAACGGCCTGCTCAACGTCACTGCCTTCGGCATAAACTACGAAGTAACGGGCGATTCCGCGCTCGGTCTATTCTGGACCCAAGGACAAGAAGTCGTAACAAAGCTATTTGCATTGGCCGGTAAAGGGTTCTTGTTTGATATCGCGATCGCATTTCTCGCCGTAATCGTCTGGATTGCAATCGCGGCTCTGACAATCGCTGCACTCCTACTCCTCATCCTCGCAAAATTTGCTGTCGCGATTTTTATGGCAGTAGCTCCGTTGTTCATCCTGTTCGCCATGTTCCAGACAACCCGGCCCTTTTTTGAAGGATGGCTCCGAATGACCGTGAACTATGCGCTCATTCCGCTGTTTGTTTATGCAGTGCTAGCTCTCATCCTTTCGATGCTATTCGAGCCGTTGGCAGAGCTCTCCGCAAATATCAACGACAGAACTCCTCTCTTCCCTCTCGTATCGCCCCTAATTCTGATCGCCATCGTCGGAACAGTCATTCTAACACAGGTCCTCCAAATGGCAGCTGGTGTCGCTGGCGGATTTGCATTGGCGACGAATTCACTCATTTCCCGCGTGGCCTCTCCGGTCACCAACTTCGCCCGAAATTCTTACAGCCGCGCCGTCGGTCGTAACTCCAACCTTCGACGCGCCGCAAACGATCGCCGCGACCTTCGCTATCTGAGAAACACGGCGCCAATGCAACGCCAATTGGCAGACGCCCGTCGGGGCAACGATCCGCGGCCAACAAGAGGCTCAGGACCATCCGGCGGCGGCCGAGGACGGTCTTCAAGTTCTGGTCCCGGGAACCTCGCCGGCACGCCGACAGGCGCACGCAGTTAGGATCGTTCAACCATGCTTAAAAGAACCAAAGACAAGCAACAGCAACCGCAAGGCGCCGATCGTTACTACGAAGACGCAAGGGATTGGGACTACGATCGCTATGGGCGCATGAAATCCTCCCGCGATCGTGCCTGGCTCGTCGCTGGCGCGAGCGCGGTCATCGCGTGCCTCAGCCTGGCGGCCGTCCTAGTGATGCTTCCGCTAAAAACGTTTGAGCCTTATGTGATCACGGTCGATCAAGCCACTGGCGCGGTCGAGATGACCCGTGGCCTGCAAGATGGTGACCTCACACAAGATGAAGCCATCACCAAAAGTTTTCTCGTTCGCTATGTTGTCGGGCGGGAAAGCTATAACGCAGCGACCACGACAGATAACTATGAGAAAATAACGTTATGGTCTGAAGGCGAAGCCTTGAACCGCTATCAAAGCCTCTACGCCCGCGGCAATCCGAACAATCCGGTCAAACAGTACGGGACAGACACACAGGTCCGCATTCGCATCAAGAATGTCCTGTTCTTGAATGATCGGACCGCCGCCGTCCCATTTATCCGCACAGAATCCAGACGCGGCATAGAATCCGAAACGCATTGGGTTGCGACACTCACTTATCGATACGTCGCTAAACCCAGCAAAGAAAAAGATCGCTTTATCAACCCTCTGGGCTTCCAAATTGCGACCTACCGAACTGACCAAGAAACTCTAGGGGAATAGAATATGAACCTGCTCAAATCCGCCGCCGCCGCACTGGCAATCACTGTATGTGTGGAGTCTGTAGCATTCGCAGAACGCGAAGTCGTTTCCGGCCCGCTTGACCATCGCATAAAGACAGTGAACTACGCAGAGCGCGACGTGGTGGCGATTCATGGCCATTACGGCTTCTCGACGACGATCGAATTCGCTGTCAACGAAACCGTCCTCACTGTTTCAATCGGCGACAGCGAAGCCTGGCAGGTTGTGAAACCAAAGCAACCCAACTTGCTTTTCATCAAACCTATCGAACCTGAAGCGGCGACGAATATGTCTGTTGTGACGGACAAGCGGATCTACGTCTTCATGCTTGAAGCCCATAAAGCTAGATCCAAAGCACCACATGATATGACCTTTCACGTGAAGTTTCGCTATCCGAGCGACGCTTCGGCGATGATGGCTTATCAGGCCCGAGAGAGAGAAAGACTTGAAAAATCCATAGGCTCGGCCGCGAAATCCCCGGACGAGTGGAATTTCGACTATACCTATTCTGGCGTTGAGCGACTGCGGCCAACTAGAACCTTCGACGACGGTAAATTCACTTATTTCTCTTTCTCTGATTTCGAGAACGTACCTGCGATTTTCATGGTCAACGCGGATGGCTCCGAAGCCATTGTAAACTATCAACAGCAAGGCCAGTATCTCGTCGTCGAACGCCTGGCACGGCAATTTACGCTCCGCGATGGTCCCGAGGCTACGTGCATTTTCAACGAGTCGTTTCCAGAAACTATCTATGATGAAGCCGCTCCAAAGCCGGCAACTATTGCAACGATCGAGACCATCGAACCAACCCTAGCAGGTGGTCCGCGTAACATTCCAAGCCAGTCTGGTGAAGCCGCTCAAACGCAGGCGTTCAGCGAAGGAGGAAGCTGAGATGACGGACACCAATCAACCAGGCCCAGATGAACAGGTATACGACGACGAACAATTCGGCGATCGCGGTATTCCATCAGTCGCCTCGGGCGGTGGCAACAAGCTTCTGATAGGCGGTGTGTTTGGAATCCTGCTGCTGCTCGCTGGAGGGTTCGTAATTATGGATGCGTCGAGACAATCCGAGCCGGATCGCCGCCTTACCGATCCTGAAGACGAGACTTTTACATACGCACGCAGTCCATCCTCAACGCCTCAACTCGTCCCCGCGCCGAGCGCGCCCGAAGAACCCCCAGCTCAAAACAATAACCGGCGCGACATAGAGGGCGAACGACAGCGCCTCGCTATGCTGCAAGCTGAAGCCATTAAGCGACAAGAGGCAGAACGAAAGCGCCAAATTGAACGCATTCAATCTCCTCAGCTAGCCTACTCAGGTGGCAATGATGTACCCGCTGTCTCGAGCTCAGCCGGCAGCCTGGCAGCATTTGCTACCCCAACCCAGCAAAACACAGCCGGCCTTCTGGCGGAGGGTCAGAGCGGCCAACCGGCTGTAGATCCTGATGAGGCCTTCTTTGATCGTGGCGCCGGAAGGGAATATGCGACCGCAACCGCCGAGCAACTTGGCAACCTCGATACATTGATCCCACAAGGCACCATGATCCCTGGCATCCTTGAAACGGCCATCTCAACAGACGTGAGGGGCCAAATCCGCGCCATCACGACCCAAAATGTGTGGTCTATGGATCAGTCCCAAATCCTGATTCCGCGCGGCTCACGCCTGATCGGCGAATACAATGCCGACATACGCCAGGGCCAAGGCCGTCTCTATGTCATCTGGAACCGTCTGATCCGCAGTGACGGTGTTTCGATCCAGGTGTCGTCTGGTGGGACCGACGATTTGGGCAGAGCGGGACTCGGCGGAGATCTCGATACGCATTTCAAAGAGCGCTTCGGCGCCGCAATCATCCTCACAATCATCGACGGCGCTATTGAGGCTCTCGCCGAAGCCGCTTCAGATAGAACTGATAATAGCATTCAGCTCGGAGATGGTGGCAGCGGTCTTGATCGCGCAATCGAAGAAACGGTCCGTCAGAACGTAAATATTCGCCCTACAATACACGTAGACCAAGGCGAGCGCATAAATGTCTTCCTGGCAAGAGACCTCGATTTCAGCACCGTTGAATAGGGCTTCTCAAATGGCCGATGATGAAAGCGCCACTGCTCCATCAGGGGTATTTACCGCCCGATATCTGAAGCCGATCTTGCGGCATCTCGACAGCGCATCGATCTCTGAGCTCTGCGTTAACAAACCAGGGGAAGTCTGGATCGAGCGGGCCGGCGCTCCATTCATGGAGCGCATCGAAGAACCCGAGATCACAACAGACCATATGACACGCCTCGCGCACCTTCTCGCGTCAAATACCAATCAGGCCGTCAATCCGGAAACACCTTTACTCTCAACCCTCTTGCCAACAGGCGAACGGGTTCAGGTTGTCATGCCCCCAGCAGCAACGCATGGCATTGCATTCTCCATCCGCAGGCAGGTTGTAAAAGACCTCAATCTTGAAGACTACGAACAAGCTGGCGCATTCAATTCCGTTGGGGTAAGCCGTGACGCGATTGAGCGCGAGAAGGACTCTGATCTTACAGACCTAATCGCTTCCAATGATATCAAAGGTTTCCTCGATCTCGCCGTTAAAAAGCACAAAAACATCATCGTTTCTGGCGGGACCAGCACCGGGAAAACGACTTTCCTGAATGCCCTCCTCAAGAGTGTCGGCAAAGACGAGCGCATCGTCACAATTGAAGACACTCAGGAAGTCATGCCGAAACAAGAAAACTGGGTCTCTCTTATCGCGTCTAAGGGCGGTCAGGGGTCAGCGCGCGTGGACATACAAAGCCTTCTTGAAGCATCCCTAAGATTGCGCCCTGATCGGATCTTACTCGGCGAATTGCGCGGATCTGAAGCTTCAACCTTCTTGAGAGCCATCAATACAGGCCACCCAGGATCCATCACAACCGTCCATGCAAACTCCCCACGCGGAGCGATCGAACAAATCGCCCTTATGGTCATGCAGGCGAATCTGGGGCTGAAGCGTGAGGAGATCATCGCCTATATCCGCTCGGTCGTCGATTGCGTTGTTCAGCTCAGTCGCGTTGATGGCACGCGTGTCATAAGCGACATTTGGTGGCCCGAATGACCAGTCCAGGCTTAGTTTTCAACGCCCTGATTGGCATACTCGCTCTGGTCGCTGTTTCGATTGTGGCCAGCTTGATCTTCTTCACATGGGAAGGTTTCGACGTTGACTATATGCGCCCCTGGTCCGTCTACACATATCTCTTCGAATATTGGGAAATTGAGCGCGTTCGCAATAGAGCTCTGATCTCATTGACCGCGCCTATTGTCCTGGCAGTCATCATGTTCGCCATGGGACCAATCTACAAACCTAAAGCCGTTTTTGGCGACGCTCATTTTGCGAACCATCGCGAGATGATGAACGCCGGCCTCTTCAAGCAACGCGGCGTCCTTCTTGGACGAGCGCACGGCAAATACATCTGCTCCGACGCAAACACCCATACCCTGCTCATCGGGCCTCCCAGGGCCGGCAAAGGAACGGGCGTTGTCGTTCCAAATTGCCTGAACTGGCATGGCTCATTGGTCGTGTTGGATCTTAAAGGCGAAAACCACCGAGTGACCAGCGGTTTCCGAGCCCAGCATGGCAGCAAGGTCTACTATTGGGCGCCGATGTCAAAAAAGTCCCGGTCCTTCCGCTACAATCCGCTTGACCAAATCAGCCCAAACCCGATCCACCAGATAACTGATGTTCAAACCATCGCATCGATGCTCATTGACGTCTCCGACAAAGACCCGATGTGGGGTCAGGAGGCGCGATCCCTTTTTACCGGCGCAGCCCTCTATGTCTTGCAGAATCGAGAAACCAAGACCCTTGGGGAAGTCTACCGCTTCGTCACATCGACGGCCGACCTACCGGCCCTTTGTCAAAAGATTCTGGACAACACCCAGGGCCTCACCACCGAAGTTATCTCATCGCTTGGCTCCTTTGCGGGCAAAGCCCCGAAGGAAGCGGCCGGCGTGCGGTCCACAATGCAGGCCTCGCTTCGCCTTTTCGAAAACCCGGTTGTCGATGCAGCAACCTCGGCCTCAGATTTCAGGATTGAAGACCTTCGGCGTAAACAAATGTCGATTTATGTTGGTGTTACGACCGCTCAGCTCGAAACCGCAGCCCCCCTGCTCCGGCTCTTCTTCCAACAAGTCATGTCTATCATGAGCGACACCGAACCAGGCCCGGGCGAACCGCATGAAGTTTTGATGGTCATGGACGAATTTGCGTCCCTTGGCGCAATGAACTCCATCGTTTCAGCGTTCACATTGCTTGCAAGCTACAATGTCCGGATCCTTGCCGTCCTCCAAGGCTTGTCCTGGCTCGATCGGATATATGGCAAGGACACACGTGAAGGCCTCATCGCGTGTTGTGGCCATCAAATCATCATGACCACCAATGATGAGACCACCAGCAATTACGCTTCCCAGGCCCTTGGCGAACGCACTGTCACCAACGATTCCGTTACACGCCGCGCGTTCTCATTCGAAAAATACTACCCTTCTAAAAATACAAGCGCGATCGCTCGTCCGCTCATGACGAAAGATCAGGTTCGCAAACTTGATAAAAAAAAGCAGATCTTGCTCACAGAGGGTCATGTCCCCGCATTGGTGAAGAAGATCGTCTATTACAAAGATCGCCTGTTCAAAAAGCGCCTGGCACCCCCTGCACCTGTCCCCCCTTTGGATCTCAGCAACTATAATAAACCGCTAGCACCGTTCGGTACCGCAAACCCGGGCGACGCCGCAGAAGGGTCATTGGATCCAAACACAACACCACAATCAGCCTCAGGAACAGCGTCATCGGCACACCAAGACGCCCCCGATTCCGACACTAGCTCGTTAGATGCCGCTCAAGGCCAATTCTTCGAACTCTTAAGGCATGAGATGGCGACCAATCCGGCCCTTGCAGAACTCTCCGACGAAGTTGCCGCGCTCGAGAGCGTATCACTATCCGAACTTGACTAAGCTCCAACGCCATTTGCCCTGACGCTATCAGGCTCTGAGGACACCGAATCCGTCACCAATCGGATACCGCCGTCCCCCACATTGTAGACCGTCTCAGCTCGCCGGATCAGGGCAGGCCGGTGGGCGACGACAATTCGAGTGATATCCATACCAGCGATCAAATCAGCAATCTCTTCCTCCGTATGAGGATCGAGATTCGCTGTGCCTTCATCCAAAAACAGAACTTTAGGGTTGCGGTATAATGCTCGGGCGATCAGTAGCCGCTGTCTTTGTCCACCCGATAACGCGGCACCCATGTCGCCAATAAGTGACAGGTATTTCATCGGCATCCTTTCGATATCACTATCTATCCGGGCAAGAGCGGCGACTTCTCGAACCCGCTCCATATCCAAATTTGGATCAAAAAAAGCGATATTGTCCGCGATCGTTCCAGACAGCAGATGATCATCTTGTGACACGACCCCGATGTTTTCGCGCCATGAGCGCCAGAGCTCCGGGGTTGCAGCACAGTCGTCCAGAATCAATTCGCCCGCTGTCGGTGGGTACAAACCCAACATAAGCTTTACCAGGGTCGACTTACCTCCACCCGATCTTCCTGTCAGCGCTATAAACTCGCCCGCCGTAATCGACATGGAAACACCATCAAAGACGAGCGGATCTGACATGCCATACCGAAACGACAAGTCTACCAATTCGACATTTCCCTCAACCTCCACCGGTAAGAGGCTATCAGAACTATCCGACTCTGCTTGAATAATATCGCCAACCCGGTCCAGGTGGAGCGTCAGGTATCTGAATCTGATCAGCTCATTCACCAAAGCAATGAATCGTGTCGATAGGATCTGCCTATAGCTCAGGAATGCGTACAACATCCCAATCGAAAAACCGCTCCCATCCACGATCATGTTCGCGGCAAAGTATACGACAACGATCGTGGACAACCCCGTGAAAAACGTCTGAACAGACGTCATGCCGATTTGGTATTTCACAAAAGAGAAACCCGCATTGATAGAATCGGCCAGCAAGTTCCTCCAGGCCGCTTCACGTTCTGTTTCCCTCCCCATCAGTTTGATCGTGGTGTTGGCTCGCACTGTCTCAATCAGGTGGCTTTGCTCTTTAGCGCTTGCGAGGATTTGCTCTTCTTCACGTGCTCTCTGTGCCGGATAAAGAGCCACCGTCGTGACCGCGCTGATGATGAGCGCTCCCAATACAACCGAAGCCAATAGAGGCGAGTATGCGAATAGGATCCCCGCCACGAGAATCGCCATCGCGCCATCAATCACCGTGGCCGCCAATCCGGTCGTCAGAGCATCTCTGATTGGCCGGATCGATTGCACTCGTGATAGAATATCGCCGACATGCCGTTTCTCAAAATATTCTAAGGGAAGTCGCATGAGGTGTCGGACTAGATTCCCGGTCATTTGAAATCCGAACAGAAATCCCGTGGCTCGTAAGGTCCAAGACCTAATCGCAGCGATCAGCACTTGGATAAATAGTAAGCCCCCAAAGCCGACAGCCAAAACCGTCATAAGGTCATGATCCCCGGTCTGGATTGCGCTATCGATAGAGAGCTGAAGATAAAAAGGTGCAGCAAACACAGCCAGTTGAAGAAGAACCGACAACAAAAGAACCTGCGCTAGCGCTTGCCAGAACCCGTCCATTTTGGCCCACAGACTCCGCAGCTTCGTTGGGCTGCGCGCTTCTACTTTCTTGAAGTCTTTTGCAGGCGTCAGCTCTAAGGCGACGCCTGTGAAGTGATTTGATATCTCATCAAACGATAACTGGCGCGCCCCTCTCGCCGGATCGTGGATGACGACGCTGCTTTTGCTTACACTTTTTAGGACGACGAAATGATTGAGATTCCAGTGTAGGATCGCTGGCGTCTTGAGATCCTTAAGGTGGTCGAGATCCAAACGAACTGCCCGTGTCGAAAAACCCAAACCATCGGCGAGCGCCATTATCGATCGAAGCGACGCTCCGGACGCGGAGACCTGAAACCGTTGTCTTAGTCCATTGAGATCTACGTCGTGGCCATGATAACGCGCAACCATAGCCATGCTACAAAGACCACACTCTGCAATCTCTGCTGAACGTAAAACTGGAAGTCGCTTCTTCCGTGCTAAATTGAGCTCACCCACAGAAGCCCCCTATCCTCGAGCAAAGACGAGACTCGGCATTGGCGGCCGGTACAGCTCAGCGATCGTGATTTTCCCCGGTCCATGACAGTATTTCTGATGCGACCTGCAAAACACCGTCTGTCGTGGTCACATTGTGTCCATCCTCAGGAAGCACAACGAGGCGCGCTTGGCCGCCATTTTCAACAATCGCCTCATACATGAGGGTGGATTGGTGGTAAGGCGTCGCCGCGTTCGCATCTTTGTATCCATGGATCAGCAGTACCGGCTCTTTAATTTGATCTGCAAATAAGAAAGGACTTAGCGCAAGATATAGATCTTGATTGTCCCACAAAGTCCGTTTTTCGTTCTGAAATCCAAATGGCGTCAAAGTCCTGTTATACGCCCCTGACAGCCCAATACCGGATTTGAACAGATCAGTATGGGCTAACAGATTCATTGCCATGAACGCACCGTAGCTTTTACCTGCGATGACGATGTCTTCCCCGTCTGAAATCTCACGGCGTTTCAGCTCTTCGATCACTGCCTCGGCATTCATTTGGATCTCTTCAACGAAGCGGTCATTTCCGGTTTCGTCATCGCCCAGAACTGGCATAGCGACATCTGTGAGAACCGCGTATCCATTCAGCACCGGCAATAGCTCTGTCCGATTGAGTTTATTCTCAAATCTGCCGAGTCTCACGGAACTGAGACCTGCTTTGGATTTTGACGTATATTCCTTCGGATAAGCCCACAAAATCACCGGGACATTCTCACCAGGCACATAACCTTCCGGCAAATACAGCTTGGCCGTTAAGTCTACACCGTCACTCCGAGTGTAGTTTAGGATCTCGGGGCCTTGAAAAGACGAAATAGATTTCGGCGCTTTGGTCCTGGTTAAGAACATCATCTCCTTACTGCCCTGGCGCTTCACAACGTTTCGCGGTGTCTTTGGGTCTTCGTACTGGGTTATCAGACAATCAGGACTGTATTCGCAGAACCCTCGAACCGTTTCATACGCGTCGTCAGGGCTAACCCAAAACGGCGAGAATTCGAGACTATCGATCGAGAGCGAAAAGAGAGTTGGCCTCTTCCCTTTGTCACTAGCAGTGAAGCCTCGGAAAAAAACACTGCCGCCTTTTTCATAAAGCGCACGAACCCCTGCCGGGCCCACATAACTCATTGGCCCGTCAAGATCATATCCTCCATCGATCGCTGACGGCACGCTTCTCACGTTCCAATTCGAGCCATCAGTCTCCACAAATGAGCCGCGTTTCGGGCGACCGGGAAAGCCTCGCTCCATCATCAATACCGACGAACCGTCCGGTCCCGCATATGAAACACCATACTCGAAATCGAGACAGGCCCGCTTCGTCCGTACAGAATTATGTGCCGCTTTAACGCTCCACAATTCCTGAACGCAGCCTTCTTGGTCAGCGACGTCATGGAACCAAAAGAGTCTCTGCGCGTGGGTCGGATCCCACGCAATCTTTGCAAGGCCAGACTCTGTCTCTTCATGACTTGCGAGCAAGCGCAGATCGCTTCCGTCGGCCAAGTCAAAGAGTCCAATATTATCAGGAAATTCCCAGTACTTTTCGGTGCTCGGTACACTCGGATCCGTAAACTCAGCTAAAATATGGTTCCCATCTGGCGAGGGTCGTATCGAGTTGTAGAGCCTCTGAGGTCCAAGCGTTGTGTAAACATTTGTTTCGGGATCGACCAGCGTCACCACGGATCCGAATAGCTCCTCTGAGCGTCCCACTTTCAATGGGTTTTCCGCTCCTGTTATTGAGCTAATGCCATTTAGGGCCTGGCGGATGTGCGGTCCTCGGGACCTCCGCACGCTTTCGCTCTGAGCGTCATCCTTCAAGGACGACAAAACGAGGATTTGATCCCGGCCGGGCACCCAATGGAGCTGATAAAAAAGCCCATTGAGAGGCGGGGTATTCAACAATCTCGCCGCCCGTTGAGATTTGTCGAAATACCAAAGTTGCGAACCATTTGATGAAGCGATCAAAAACGCCGCGCCCTGACCATTAGGACGCATGATAATGTCGCGTATATCGGCTCCTGCAGGAAGTTCGACACTCGACGACCTCCCGGTTTCCGCATCGACATAGATCAAGCTGGAAAAATACAATCTTGAGTTTCGGGTTAAGGAGTTTCTATCGAAATCAACTCCCCAAGCTCTTACCATATCCCTTTCATATGTCCTCGTGGCATCGGAATCTCGGTTTTTGATCAACAACCAAGATCCATCTGGCGCCGTTATCGGCAGAAAGGTGTTTTTGAAGGCCAGTGCATCCGATACTTCCTGGCTTGGTTTTTGAAATAGATCAGCATCTTGAAAGCTCAGCTCTTGAGCGTGCGCCCCTGTGGCACCAACCAAAGACAAAACTAAAAAAAATAAATGTCGGATGGCTCTGATCCCTCGTCTAATAAAATTAAGGACGCACCGGAACCCATTAGATTCCGATGCGCATATGATCACTCGTTTCGAAAGAGAACGAGCAAATCAGTTATTCTGGGCACTCAACCTCAACCCATTCGCCGTTTGTAAACTCGTAGCAGCTGCCGCAGCTTTCAGCGGTATCACCTTCTTCAGGATCCGCACCAGCGACGAAATTGATTTCGGCATTAGTAAGTTCACGCATAACAAAATTCCCTCTGTTCAGTTAGACTTGCTGCCAATGGCTTTGCGATATCTTGGCAGGTGGCAGCTGAAGAGCTCCACATGGATAGAAGTCCATACCCCAAGGGCAGTTGTCAATTTATCTTTGTTAGATATTTATTAACTTTACCCAGTTCGATTTTTTATTTAATGAAATCCCTTCAGTGCAAATGCAGAATCTCTTTAGAAACCAGTCTATTACGCATGCGACCAAGCGCCTGGGCGGTGAAGTTTTGCTTATTGCGCCCGTGTCCGTGTGGATTGTTACGGTGTTTCTCCTAGTGATTTCGGCATCAGTCATCACTTTCTTGGCCATCTCCACTTTTAGCAGAACAGAAACAGCAAGGGGATGGCTCGTTCCGGACGCTGGCATAGTTCGTGTAACCGCAATGCGCCCTGGCATCGTTTCAGAAATTCTAGTCTCCGATGGCGATCAAGTTGAGGCCAATCAGCCCATAATGATCATACGCACTTTGATCTCAACTGAAGAAGGTGATGTCGGCGAAGCGCTGAACACGGCCCTAGAAACCCAACAAATCGCGGCCTCACAGCAGTATCAATTCACCCAAGAAGACATTGAGAACCAAAAGCTGGAACTCGCGCAACGTCGCAGTAACGCTCAGGCGGAACTGACCGCTATCGAAGCTCAAATACGGTCACAAGTGACGCGAATTGGACAAGGAAAAGAGGCGGCCGAGCGTGCTATCGAGAACTGGCGCGAAGGCCTCGACACTCGGCGAGAGGCTGACGACCGCGCCGATATGGTGCTACAACTCGAACAGCAACTAAGTTCATTGAGGCGCTCACAATCAAGTATTGTTGGTGAAATCTCGGTCATTGATCGACAGATTACAGGCATGGGCAATAAGCTGAAATTGGCCCAGGCTGAGAGAGATTCTGAGCTCGCTTCATTAAGTGAGCGCTCCACGATATCTCAAATGAACAATCAATTCGTGGTCGTAAGTCCAATAGCCGGCACCATAGAAACGTTAGCGGTTCAGACGGGCCAATCTGTTGCCAGCGAACATACGCTAGCAGTCGCATCACCTCACGGCAGTACACTAGTAGCGGAATTGTATGTCCCGAGCCGATCGATCGGATTTTTAGAAATTGGGCAGCCGGTGAAGGTCAAATATGAAGCCTTTTCTTTTCAGACATTTGGAGCTGGTGCAGCGACGGTCGTTGATGTCTCACGGACAATTCTCGACAAAGACGAGATCACATTTCCAGGCGGCCTCATCCAAGAACCCGTCTTTCGCGTTGTCGCAGAACTCGAACGGTCCACCATTAAGGCGTACAAACGAGACATTCCCCTCAAAAACGGAATGCTCCTGACAGCAGATATCGTAACCGACAGGCGCTCTCTCCTGGAATGGCTCTTCGACCCTCTATACGCAGCGACTGAGTAAGTTATCTGCTATCGCTCGAGATCCCGTTGTCTTTGCAGCATACGTTCTAATCCATCTTTGAGGGCTCCCGCGTCAGCATCTCCATCTTGAGCCAATTGCCCAAGATTGCCCCCCTGCCCGGCCTCAAACGCCTCTAATTGTTTCACAATCGCAGCGGCCTTCACCGGCGCAACAACGCGCGCGGCTTCGCCCCGATCACTCCTTTCGGCGCGATACAACTTCGCCAAAACAACAGCCGCTTCTTCTCGGTCTTCAACCTGATCAAGCTTTGCTGCTTTGGCGATTTTTTCCATTTGGCCGCGCCGCGTAATGATCGTCCGAAACGCCATTGACTGCTTCGATAAGAGCTTAGACGTCGCCGCTACAACGCCATCTGAATCCTCGCCCATGCGCGAAGAAATCCTCTCAAAAACATTTGAGAGAGCTTCATATTCAGACCGCTCTGAAACAGCATTTGACTTCATCGCAGCGAACCACGCATGGTCTTCACCATCGGCACCAGCGCGTAAACCGGCCAGCACTTCCATAGCAGCGCCTTCATCAGATAATGAGGATCCTAACCGGCCCCTCGCCCGCCTGGCGCTCTGCTTTTCTGAGCGTTCCGTCTGACCCCTGCTAAACCGCGGCGTCGCATTTAGATCCAGCCCTTCTTCTCGCGCAAACTTCGCAAACTGATTCCTGAAATCATCGAGCTCGGCGCGGCTCCACCCAAGCCGTTTACCCTTCAATCCTTCGCGCACGATCAGGAAATGGACATGCGGATGTGGCTCGTCAGTGTGAAGCGTAAAAGCATAATCATAGTCCGACGCAAGAACCTCTTGCCCCCATCTCCGTGCGGCCTTCAAAACCGCCTCTGAGTTCATACCTTCAGGTGCGGAAATGATCAGATGGCCAGCGTTTCGTGCATCCTGTCGATCGCTAAAATTGGCGCTCCACTGTTCAGCAAGATCGTCGAGCGCAGCCCCTCCATCGTCTTTTGATAGGACTGTGCCGTCTCTCAGCTCGACCTCTAAATCACTGCCTCGGCTTTGATAGGCCAAGGCCTGTTTGACCCGGCTAATCGTCCGGTAAAATTTGGCGACTTTGACAACCGCTTCTGGCGTTCCGGCCGCTGCTCTGACCCTTGCTGAAAGGCTCGGCTTGGCGCGCACGCCGCCATAAACCGGAACCCGGCGCCCTTTGGAGCGATCATCAGATTGCCAGAACTCGCCCTCACGTTTCACGTTTCGGCTTCCGGATTCTGCGTTTTGAGCGAGCGCGCTTTATCATCCGGCGCACCGCCTCTTTTTGCGCGTCAACTGCGGATATGACACCTTCAAGATCTCTCGAATCAATCGGTTCAACCACAATCGCGCCTTGGTTAATCGCCCTGGCAATTTGATTGATATTTCGTCCGATCGCGCTGAGCTGCACATTGGCATCGAGCAAAGCAGCCAACTCTTTTTCGAACACTTCCGGACCTTCATCGACGGCTTCTTTCATTAGCCGTCTGTGCAGGACCGACGGCTTAACGCCGAGCCTATCAGCAAGCCGTGTAAACGCTTGCTTCTCGTCTTCATCAACACGCACGCGCACAACTTCGGATTTCGATTTAGACCCAGATATTGGGCGCCCTCTTCGTCTCTTTGTCATTTCGGATTTTGGGGCCGGCTTCATTCAAAAATCCAGGGTCTAATCTCTTTGGTAAAGGCCGATTCCATCGGCCTCTGGCCTAGCCCGATTTGGGCTACAGGCGCGCTTACGCGGTTTTTTGTACCACAAAACACGTATCCTGCCACTCTCTTCGAATCAACTACCATGCCTAAAACGAAAATCAACGCTTGGATAGACATAGGCAGATTTTATCTGCCGCAAAAGACTTTGCGGCTGGCCTCCGGCGGGGAAATTTTTAAGCGAAAGGTTGAAGGGTTTCGGCGAGGGAAGCCGAACGCAAGATTGATCTCCCGCCGAGAGTATATCGGGGCTGTTCAGTGAAAATTTTTTGTTGGGCCATGGGAGCCCGTACAGAGGCATATACCGTTTCATGTGGGTGGGTGGCGAAATTTTCTGCGAGGCCCCTCAGCGACGAAATTAAACGGCGTTATGGCGATTTTTTACGGCGGTGCTCAGAAGGCAATTCGAGGTCTGTTTTCCAGAGCCCCATTTGGGTCTGTTTCGCTTTTGCCTCAATCGCTTCATAGCTCGGATCCAAAACGCTTCCCTGCTCGGATCCACGATATGCAACGGCCAGGCCTTCTTGCACCATGACTTCATTCAGCACCACATCGGTTCCATAAATATCACAGATCGCGAGCGCGCGGCCATACCGGTCGAGCTCAGACCAGATACAACGAACATCAGCGCCGGCAGCTAGCTCGACAAGGCGCGCCTTCGCGAGCGTTCCGCATGGCCAAGTCTCGGTCCCAATTTTCGCAACTTGATCGAGCTCACAAGAATCTATGCCGGCCAAACGAATTCGAACCTCTTCAAGGTCGATCGTATCGCCATCAATAATCTGAGCCGCACCCCGTTTGCCGTAATCGATCGCTTCAGGGCCAGGATCAAACCTACGGCGAAATTCATCATGGAGAATGGCGGCGATGACCGCGAGTAGAACGACGCAGCCAACCACACCGAAGAAGACTTTCACCGTCCCCTCCTCTGCTCGTTGAAGCCGGCTCAACGACTATAGCTAACGGGATCGATTGCGCTACGATTTTGATGCGAGCGCACCGCCGCGTTTACGTACAAGAATCAGATGATCGTCTTCATCCAGGCGCGCCGCCATATTCAGACATTCGACGATGTACTCAGATAACGAAATGCTTCGGCCAAGCGATTTCATCTGCAAATGGTGTTTCGAGGCGCGAGGCAGTTTCAACGAAATCGTTGCATCGCACGCCGGGAAGCGATCTTCTGGAATATGCGCGGTTTGGGTCTGCGCATTGAGCCGCGCCAACGCACCCATTTCTTTAAAACTCTCGCCCGCTAGATCGTGGTTGGTCGCGCCCATCAATTGATCTTGGATATTTTTCAAAAGCGCGTCAGTCCCGCCTTCGCCTGCCGCCTTTTTGCGCTCTTCAGAAACCCAATCTCGAATATCGCTCGCCAGGCGCACCTTGGCTTCGTGCGAGAGCGCGCCAAAATCAATATAATCATCCGGCTCGGCCTCTGCAGGCGCTTCCTCTACGAGTTTGATGTCGGTTGTCTCACCGGTCTCGAGATCGCTGGAAACGGCATCGACGAGGCTTTGAATATCTGGCTTTGGTTTTGTCATTTTCAGGCCGCCTTCAATTGGTTTAGTCGTTTCAGCATTTCATGGATCAAGGCGAACAGTTTGACTGTCTCTTTGCCCGCTGCCGTCTTCGGCGCATCGAGCGGCGGGAACAATCCATCGCCAACATCGACATACTCTGCGCGGTCAGTGATCTCGACACTTGAAACGGCGGCTCCATCATGCGCCGTGAGGCTTTTCAGAACATCCTGGTACTTGGGATATTTTTTATCGGACTTTGAGGTCGGCACCCGCGACGGAATGACGAGCGAGGTTACCCCTGCCGCATTCAGAACATCAACGGTCTTAAGCGTCGATTTCAAATCTTGGTTTGAAATAAACATCGGCACCAAAGTGATGTCGGTAATCGTCGAGACGATGTGCTCCTGCGACACGAGCTTTGGCGGCAGATCCAAGATCAAGAAATCATAGCCCTGATCGCTAAAAATCTGGCAGAGGTCTCGATATGATTTGAGATCCGCATCTCGGCCATTAAAACTGGCCACGAAGAAATCCTCTTTCTTGAAGCGGCCCGGCTCGACTTCATCCCGAAAGATGCCGTGGCTCGCCCCCTGCTCATCGAGATCTAGAACCGCGACCCGGTGGCCGGCCGCATAGGCAGCCGCCGCCATGCATTGCGACAGAGTGGTTTTACCGCACCCGCCCTTTTGATTGAGAACCGTAATGGTGAACATTCGAACACCCTTTCTTTGAATGTTCGAGATTTAGCGTGGTCGCATTAACACAAAGTTGCGGCTTCTCGATTTCCAGACATTGCGACCTCCAAACCTTCAAATGTTTGAAGGTTTGATCTTCGCATTATCGAGACTTTGCTACGTCGCAATGTATCAAAGTATGAACTTTGCAACCTTGGTATCTGGCAACCTCTGAACTTCAGATCTTTGAAAAATTCATACTTCCAATCTTTAAAACAAATCGACTTTGCAATTTTGCGATCTTTGGACCTCTGAAAATTACAACTTCACAAGCTTTCGAAGTCCTAACCGCTTCGTTAAAGCAGGCTTAACGCTATGCGGCTAATTCTCGGTCCATGTCGAGTACGAAAAACCAAACCGGAAAACTGCGCGCCATTCAGGGCGTGTCGCATCTGATGGCACTTGCGCTAGCAGGGCTGTCACTGGTCACAGGCTGTCTATTTTGGGCCAATGCAGGTCCGGACGCAGATTTTCTGACCGGGGCCCTCATGGGGGCGCTGCCAGAAATTCTGGCGGTGGTTTTCATCTTCACGATCGCGGCCATGGCGACCTCCAATCATAAGCGCATCGGGACATATGCCGCCATCTTAGTCGTCGCAGCGGCGATGCTGGTCTCCTGGGGCGTGTCCTATGTCGGATCTTACATGTATTGGGAAACGATCGACGATCGCGCCATTACGCAGTCGCAGACGTCAGCGAGCTCGACACTCAGAAACACTCTACAAGCCGACCTCGCGCGTTATGAAAGCGAGCTCAAAACCTTTGAAGGGGTAGGGCGCGAGGATGTGACCACGCTCGAAGCTTTGCTCGAGCGGTGCCGACAAGTCTCAAGAGACGAATGTCTGACCACAGATGTCCAGGGCCGGCTGGCCACAAACAAAGCGATCAACGCTTTAGAGGCCAAAAAACAAGATACGATAGACGCCCTGATGACCCTGGCGACTTCCGAGCAAACAGCTATTGAATCGGGTGTCTTTTCACCAACGGTTTTCCTCGCCAGCTTCTCGATTAATTCGCGCGCTTTTCTTCACACCTTCTACGCCGAAGCCATCAAAATCGTGCTCTTCCTGATGGGGCTCTGGGCGACGGTTCAGCTGAAGCGGGTTCGTGACGACGAGCATGTTGTGCTTGAAGAAAAGGTCGCTGAACTTGGCGAACAACTCTCGCGCGCCGAAGCTGTAAATGCCGATCTGGAGCGCCAACTCGAAGAGTTGAAGGCCAAGCAGAAAAAGCCAAAGGCACCCTCCAAACCGAAGCAAGCCGCACCAAAGCCAAAACCCGAACCTGCCATCCAGAACGTCGCGGTGATCAAACCGAAACCTGTCCAGGTGCCGGCCACGCCAGCTGCGAGCAATTATATCGAAGTTCCGGAAATCCAGGCCGACGGGTCAACAAAAATGGTCCGCAAGCAAATCGCTTAAAGCTCAGCGTTCGGCCTCAAAATCTCGGCCTGTTTGCGCTTGCGAGCTTGTCTCGCGGTTCATTCCCATTTTTGCGCCCATTTGCTCAACGAGTTTTGCCATTTGAGCTTGCCGGGCAGGGTCTTTGACTTGCGCCGTCAGACCCCTCAATTGATCGACATAGGCTTCGCCTTTCGAAGGGTGCGCGCGTTGATTTGCAGCCACTGTGAGGCGTTGCTGGGCCGATTCCGACCGGGTACGGCCCAATTCTTCGGCCAGGCCCGGATCAATCTCTGCCTCGCGCGCGAGCTGGCGCGCATCCTGTTCCAACCGGGTTCGCTCATCGGGCCCAAGATTTGGTTTCGATGCCCGCTCTTCAAAATCGCGCGCCCTTTGCGCGTCGGTTAGGGCTTCCGGACGGGTCTCGTTTTCTCGATCGGCCATTCTGGGTCCTCTTTTGTTAGTTCTTCTAACAAAACCTGAGCAAATCTACCAAGCAAAACGCCAGTCTGCAACTTATGCAGGTATAGGCAAAATCGATGGACCAGAAACCCCGCAGAGCGCGATTCAGCCCTTTCAACGTAAAATGATCGGCAAAACCCTGCAAATCGCTCTCACGGACGCGCTCTGACGATTTATGGCGTCCTTTTCAGCCACTCGCGGCCCTCTTTGGGCCTGTTTTCTCACCCTGGACCACTCTTAGTTGTGAAAAAATCAGCTTTCGACAGGACTTCTCTGAAGGCCAATATCCGGTTCTATCGTCTTGGTTCTTATTTTCGGTTGGCTTTGGTGTGCCTCATCTTGGCAATTGCGACATTGCCGATGAGGCGATGTCGCTTAAAGAGAAATCGCGTTAGCGATTCCCTTTCATTGGACCGAAGGTCCTCTTGGTGTGTGTAATGCCGAAGGCATTTCCTTTTTGTAACTCATGGATCTTGGAGGGTTTTATGTTTGTGTTTTGGTATCTGCGGAGAGAGTTAGAATCTGAGTTATATATGAGTTACGCATTTTGGCGAATTCTATAGTCTATTGATTCAACGTAGAAAAATAGGCTATTTTGATTACCCGCGGTGTGTAAAGTGACGAATAAGGGTGTGTGAAATGACGTGCCACGGTGTGTAAAGTGACGTGTCTCACTAAGGGGATTTTTGGGCTTAGAGGGGGTGGGTGAAATGACGAAAGACTTGACGGGGGGTGGGTAAAGTGACGAAAGTGCGATCAATTGGGATTTGAGTCTTTCTGGGGGAGTGCCTAAGCGCTCTGTTGGTGGGTAAAGTGACGAAAGCTTTAGATGGGGTGTGTGAAATGACGAAACTGTCATCTCCGCAATCTGACCCGGCTTCTAAGCTTGTAAACGCTTTGAGGGTGGGTAAAGTGACGAAGAGATCGGCATGATGGGGGTCAAGCAACCTACAATGACGCTGGCGAGTATGAGGTGTGTAAAGTGACGAACGAATCGGTGGGTAAAGTGACGAAAGAACGAAGTCCGCTTTTGCCCTTGCGGCATGAGCCAGACTTTTTCGTCTGCGATGTGCTCGATGCGGCTTTCAAGGGCGACAGGGCGTCGATGGAACACCCGATGTTTTCGCTCTCCAAGAAGCCCGATATGAACACACGCCGCTATCAGAACGGCGATCAATTCATTGAAGTGCGGCCATCCTCTAAGGGCCTTGCCACGGTGTTTGACCGCGATGTTCTGATCTATTGTATCAGCCAATGCATATCGCGCCTGAATCAAGGGCTGGAAGTCCCGGCAACGCTTCGCTTCAAGGCCTATGATCTGCTCGTCGCGACCAATCGCCAAACCAGCGGACGCGGCTATGAGCTCCTGAAGGAGGCGTTTGACCGCTTGCAGGGCACTCAGGTTGAAACGAATATTGCCACGGGCGGCCGGGAGCAGATGGATATCTTTTCTCTGGTCGATCGGGTCCGGATTATCCGCGAGACCCGGGACGGCCGGATGCTCGATGTCGAAGTGACGCTCTCAGATTGGGTTTATCAGGCCATTCAGGAGAAAGAGGTTCTAACCCTTGATCGCTCCTATTTTCAGTTGGCACGGCCGCTAGAGCGCCGACTGTATGAGCTCGCGCGCAAGCATTGCGGGGATCAGATTGAATTTCGAATCTCAATGGCCAAACTTCATAATAAGTCTGGATCCCAATCAACCTTAAAAGAGTTCCGGCGTCTGATCCGCTCGATTATCGAAGACGATTGTAATCACGATCATTTTCCTGGCTATCGGCTTCATATCACCGATGAAGATATTGCCGTTTTCAAACCCAAAACCGATAATATCGAGCTCTTTGCAAGCCAAGGTCTATTGATTTCAGGCGATGCACGCGAGCGCTGTAAAGCCTTGGCGCGCGGCTGGGACATTGATCAGCTCGAAATTGAATGGCGCACCTGGGTTGCGGCCAAAAAGATCAAAGTGACCAATCCGGACAAACTCTTTACATCATTCTGCAAGCAGCGCGGGCCCTGGAAGCCCGGACGCTAGGAATTGATCAACGCTCTCGATCAAAGTCTTGATTGGGTTGAGCGCCAGTGTCCTGGCTGAGATCAGGGCCATCGCGCATTTGAGTGACAAGCTCGCGCGCTTCAGCTTGTGCGGGCCCCGGCGTCATCTCTTCGGTCAGCTTTTCGGCCCGGTCTAACCATTCGGCCCGCGATCGCGGGGGCAGGGGGCTTTCCGGTTCAGATTTGAGGTCTGCGGCGCGCGATCGTTCAAGCCCCGCTAGGGCCTTGTCGGTCCACTGAGGCTGCGCCTCACGCTCATAGGTGATCTCACCCTGTCTGACTTCGGCGACGAGCTGGTGCCCGTTCTGGCCATTGTGGTAATAGTGCGCCTCGTCGGCAATTTTGGCGGCGATTGGGGCATTCTCCATCGAGCGGTCATAGCGCCGATCTTGAGCCTCTTCCGGAATATCATGACCGCCGCGCGCAGCGCGCCCTTCAACGCGGTCCTTCGTCTCTGCGAGGCTATTTACCCCAACGTAGATCATTCGGACGTTGAACCCCGCATCCTTGGCGTCTCGCATCGTGCGCAGGATCTCTTTACTGGTCAGAGTTGTCTCGCGGGTGAAACTTTCACCGCGGTCGAGTTTATCTCGGGTTTGTCTGATCGCCTCGCGCCCGGCCGCAAAATCCAGGTTCTGAGGCGAGGACTTACTCGCCGCCAGTTCACGCGCGATCACGTCTGGATTGATAAAGGGGCCAGATTCAAATCCGGCCTCTTTTGCCAAGTCGTAGAATGTAGATTTGCCGGCCCCATTAGGACCGGCAATAACTGTGAACGTTGGCCGATTGTCGTTGTCAGGCACGTCCCGACCGGCCTATTCGGCCGCGACAGTTGTTGGATATATGCGCCGCATTGGGAGACGTTCTCCGTCTGCGCCTAAAGCAGGCTCAATCGTCCCATCGCAATACTCACGAACAAGCACGCCTTCATCATTCTCATAGGTGACGGGCAGGCCATGCGCGAAATTCTCTTCACGTGCGCGCGCAGCGCAGGCCCGACCAATCTCGGCGGCCTCTTCGCGTGTCATCTCGGTAATGTGTCGTGTCTCACTCATCGGTAAGCTCCTTTGATAGGGGTTATATAACACTTCTAAGGCCAGGCGCAAAGCGCCTAGCCCTTTGTTTCATCGGGAAGTTCCGGCGTCATTGGACCTGCGCCGCAAGCACAATGGGGCGGGCCTGGGTGCTCGATGGCCTTGCGGGACATTCGCGCAATGGTGCCGCATGAGCGACAAACCAGTTTCATTTGCCGATTGGTTTGCGGCTTCTTCGCCGCGACGGCCTTGCGCGCATTCAGTTTGCGATGCGGATAGCCGGGCAGGGTGGCAAGAAGCGGGTTCGCCCAGTCCCAGAAGGCCGGTGTTGCAATCGCTGTCGTAAAAGGGGCCTCATGCCCAATCTTTCCCGCTGCGGCTTGGAAAGTCCGGTTATGGCCTGCTTTTGGAAGGGCAGCATGGATCAGTTCATGCGCCAGAATGGGGGCGACAGTATCAATCGCGTCCTCAACCGGGCTGATAAAGATTTCAGCGTGTCCGTCTTCACTCGCCTCAGCGCTCCAACACTGCCCGCGGACCCTGGTTTTACCGCCCATCATCCCGCCTTGCGAAGGAAACCCGCACGTCACCCGAAACGGGGGCAGGGTGAGGCCTGCCAGCCCTTCGATCTCCGGCTGCATCAACAGAGCAAGCTTCAACAGCCATTCTTCGCGGGTGAGGTTTGCGCCCGTGTAAACGGCCTTATCATCCTTGGACATCGGCCTAGTCCTCCAACAAGAGACGGCTCATGCAGGGCTTGCCAGCTTTGCGGGCTTCGCCTGCGAGATATTGCTGAGCGGCTGCCAGCGCTTCAATCTTGGTCACGATCCGGCCCGGGCGCCGCGCGGCTTCGGCATAGACGCTCAAGGTCGCCTTTGGTTTCCAATGCACATCGCGTTCAATGGTCAGCCCCACTGGCCCTCTCACTTGTTCGAGTTCATGCAAGCTGACATAGCCAAGCTCTGCGCAGCCTAAACCAAGGTCGCACAATCCAAAGAGGATCCCGGTGTCTTCATTCAGCTCGGTCAGAAGCCAAGTTGCCTGCGCCCACGGTGTGAACAGTTTAAGCACTGGCGCATAGTCCAATTCGGCCTGGCCAATCTCGGCATTCTCTTGTCCGTCGATCCAGTTTGCACTGAGCTGATGTCGTAACTCTGCTGTCAGTAGTTCCATTAGATTTTCCTCAAAAAACACATTCGGTAGAAAGGGATAGCTCTCGCTATCCCTTCTGCCTTCGTGGCGAACAGCCGGGAGGAAGGGGCCAAGGAAAATCGACTTGGGTGGTGCGGCCCGCAGCCCGTCAGGGCGAGGACACGGCCATGTCTATTTTACTTGGGAGGGAAGGAGGGCGGCGCGCCTCCTTCCCCGGCCGGCACGGCCTGAGAAAGCAGCGCGGCAGCGCTCCAAGCACTCGTGCAAATACATCATGATCATAGTCGCCTATGAAACTAGAACGTCTCTGTGGCTTTCAGCATCGGCTTACGCAGTTGGATAACAGTCACCACCGCGGCGCTAAGACTTGCCGTAAATCAAATCATCGTCGGTTTCACGGTTCGGGAAGCTGTTAAGGAATGCGCGAAGCTTATTATCTGCAGCCTCTCCAACTTCTCGAACCAGCAACTGCTCTAGTTGGATCCGAATTTGGCGCTCTTCCTCAGTAAAAGGCCGACCTTTTTTGCCGAATGCAATTTCGTCTGCATTTTTGACAATCGACTCCCCGCTATCCTGTTCGACAACGAACTTGTCTTCCAATTGGTCGTCAGGCATCGTTTCGAGCATAAAGATATACGCGGCACGGCTGATATATGTCCGATTGCCGATCGTATAAGTATGCTCTTCGCTTTCCAAAAGTCTGGACCAAAAAAACGTACCGAGATCTGCCAGCTCAGCCTTTAGCTGATCCAATTCTTCCTGGGCATCGAAATCGTCCATTTCAAAAATCCTCGACACTCGTTGCTGACCATATGTGTTTTATCAGCCAAGCGCGATTTTCAACAGCTCCGACATAGGATGGACAGATGAGTCTACCAATGCGCACCTGAGACTGTTCAACGCTCACAGCCAAATTCCTTCCACGACTGGCAATTGATTGAGGCAACCGCGCCAAACCGCGCGCTACTCCGATCAACCCCGCAGGGGGGTGACGCAGGGCGTTGGTGATCGTCGCGCCCGGCCCGGCTTTTTAGGGGCCTCAAACGCCAGACGAAAGGAACAAGGCCATGAGCATTACAGGAACACTTCTCGCCGCTAATGATACATATGAAGGCTTCATCGCAGACCTGATGGTAGACGCTGATATCACCCTCGAACCAAACAAAAACAAAACCGCTGACAAGCACCCAGATTTCACCGTTACCGCCAAAAGCCCAAGAGGCCGCATCATCCAAATCGGCGCCGCTTGGTGGAAGACCTCGGAAGCGAAAAACCGAATGCTCTCGATCCGGGTCAACATTGCAGGCAATACGCTGAATGTGAACGCGGTCGGCAAGGCGGAGAATGTTGAAGAACTGACCATTTACCCCTGGGCTGATTAGCCCTTAAGAGGCGACGAGCTCAGCTCGTCGCCTCGCTCTAATCCACCATCTTGCGTTCCTCATCGAACCAGAAGATATAGCTCGCATGCAGGTGCTCCTGCGAGGGAAGTCGCTAGTCCCTTCAAACCCACTGCGTGGCCTACCGGCCCGCTTAATGGCGTTCGCCCCCGGTTTTGGCCGGATGGTGGTGGCCATGTCCAGGGTGCGAACCTAAAAGCTCCGCCTCCTCATTGCGGTGGGGGGTCTAGCGACATCCGGCTCACTCGCAAAACGCCTGCCTCATCGACTGGGGACGCGAAACCATGGACCATTCAATCGTTGATCGATTAGTCGGATTGCGGATCAAAGAAGCTCGAGACGCGGTACAATTGACGCCCGAGGCGTTGGCCCGCGATATGAACATTAGTTTGGACGATCTCTATCGATATGAGAGCGGCAACGCCCGCATCAACGCAGAAACGCTTTGCCAATTCTCGAAATGCCTGGACAAACCCATCAGCTATTTTTTTGAGCGCGACTCGTCAGCTACCCCAAACATCACACGGCAAGATCTCAACTTTCTATCGTCGTATATAGGCCTCGAAACCTTAGATCGAAAACGCGTCCGCGATTTCGCAGCCGCCCTAATAGTTGAAAGAAAAACCTGAGCCAAAAAGCAGGAAGAGCGCTGCCGCGCTCTTCCCAATTGCAGGTCAAGCAGGTGAGGGGGCCTGCTCTTCCACAATCTCGTTTTGAGTGCCCTCTTTGAGCGGTGCAGGGGTCCAAGAAGCCGCTCTCTCACGGGCCTGCTCTGACAGTGCGGTTGAACCATCGGGGCTGAAAGTTCTACCGAGCGCTGCGACTAGTCCCGACTTTTTGGACTTACCTCGGCTGTCGGCCCATTCATCTGAGACTGTTTCGCGTCCGATCTTCAACAATTCGCCTTTTGGCAATCGGTTAAAGAAGTCGGTATCTGGGGTCCAATACTCAGCATAGTCTGTCTGCATGATCTGCGCGGCACGGTCGAGGCTCGCATTGCGCTGATCTTCCCCAGACAAAACAGGTTCGACACTTTGGCTTGCAACAAAGGCCAAAAGCCGGGTTTTGTCATAGGGACTAAGCGCTCTGTAAGCATCGAAACCTGCAGCTCGGTCCTCAATTTCAATCCAATCAAGCGGCAAAGACGCGATCTCGGCTTCCTTTTCTTCAATACCGCTGACAACGCCCATCAGCCCATTTTCTCCAATGATCCGCCGCCCATGCGGGTGCCTGACACTGATATCGAAAACGCTCGATGTTTTGTGGAAGGCGTGAATGATTTCGAATTGAAACAGGTCCGCAACGACCTCTGGGCATCGCATGAATTCACATTGCAGGACATTACGCCGGATATAGGCAAGATCGTCTCTTAGCCCTTTTCCATAGGGGTCTTTTGGGATGTCTGCGCCATCTTTTGTGGCGGCTGTCTTCGCTTTTGGAACATCTGCTTTTTCAACATAGCCAAGGTGATATTTGAATCCGCTACCATCGCGGTCTATTGTGATCCATCCGCCCGACATTGCCTTTTGATCAACGCTAAATTGCCCAAGCATTTTCAGGGCTAGAACTTCTTCCTCCAATTCATCGATCAGACTTTCATCGCTGTCATCGTCAGCCATGAGGGTTCCAATCTGCTCCTCGATAGCGGCAATTTTCTCTATCGTGGCATCATCCAAATCGGTCTCAGCCGGATCGAGCTGATCATGGTTTTTGGCGTGCTCCCACTCGTAGAAATAGTCGACCTTCGTAATCCAAGCCCAGCCGTCCTCTTCCAACCGCAGAATCTCAGCGGCGACTTTATCGTCCGCCAAATCCGCCAGAAGCCCGCGATCCTGAAACATATCGTCCCCAAAGAGGTCTTCTCGGATAGTCCCGCCCGCTGCCAAGAACGCTTCTGGCCCGACAAACCTCGCCAATTGATGCGTGCAGGGCACCTCTTCACCCGAAATAGCGTTACGGATAGACCGTGCCTGAAGCGGCAACCCTTTCTCAGACAAAGCCGTGTAAACGTTTTCTTGTTCCGAATGATCAGATGTGAGCGTGAAGGCCATCGCCCCGTCTAGGCTGAAGTGATCGGCTCGAAACGCTTTGAGAATAGCCGGGCTCAAGGCTCCGAGTCTCAGTCGTTTCGTGATGGCACTGGCGCTCGCACCGTGACGAATGGCGATTTCATCAACGCTCAATCCACTCTTGGCGAGTTTGTGCCAAGCTGCGAATTCATCCGCAAGATGCATGTCCTTTCGATGCAGATTCTCCGACATAGAGACCTCTACCGCCTCATCGTCTGCGACGCACCGACAAGGCACGAGGGTCTCCTTAGCGAGCTTGCCTTGCTTCACCAGCTGCTTGATAGCCGCAAACCGGCGGCCCCCTCCTGCCACCCCGTATCGCCCGCTTGCAAGCTTACGCACCAATAGATTTTGCAATAAACCACGCGCCTCGATATTGGCGGCAATTGCCTTAATCTCAGCTTTGTCTTCTGCGGTCAGTTTCCCTGTGCGAACATTTTTCGGATCGCGAACCAAAGCTGTAAACGGGATCATTTCAATCATCCCGATCTCAATCGCGGTTTCAATTGTCGTCTCAGTCATCGTCTATTCCTCAGTTAAGTGACCCTTTCGGCAGAAAGGGGATGGCCCCGCCATCACCTCTGCCTTCGTGGCGAACAGCGGGGAGGAAGGGGCCAAGCGGAATCGACAGCCAGTGGCGCGGCCGCAGCCCGCCAGGGCGAGGCACGGTCGCTGTCTATTGTGCTTGGGAGGGAAGGAGGGCCGCGCGCCTCCTTCCCCGGCCGGAACGGCCAGAAAAGACCTCATCGCTTGCCGGATCCAGTCAGATGATCTTTATGAGAACACGCGCAATATCAGGTACTCGCTCTATCATGGCCGACGCATTCAAGGTTTTTGAAAATAAAGAAACGGCTGACTTGGCGGCTCAAATTGCACAGCAGAAGCGCCCTGATGTTTCGGGCGCAGCACCTACGATCATCGATTACCAAGGCGACAAAGGTATCACTCTGCTGATGTGGGCATTGCTCCAAGGCAACCTAGAAGCCATGAGCGACTTGATCAATTATGGCGCGGATCCCGCTCTTGGGGACGAGGACGGCTACACGGTCCTTCACCTTGCCGCCAAGATCGACAATCCAGACGGCTTGCTAACGCTGCTCGAGCATAAGGTCCCGCCCGATCTTGAAAATACGCAGACCGGTGCATCGCCGCTCTTTGAAGCCATAATCAGCGATCGCAAGGACCAGTTTCGTCATCTCTTAGCGCACAATGCGAATGTGAAAGTGCAAGATGATTTAGGCGATACACCTTTGCATCTCGCCGCGGCAGTAGGCGTTCCAGGTTACGTGCCGTTGCTCCTGCAGGCCGGCGCAGACCCTCAGCAAACCAACCATCTAAACCAGACTTTCCTCCAGCTTTTTACGCTCACACCGAGCGAAAATTTGACCCAAGAGGCTCTTGAGGAACGCACGAGCGTACTGACGCAACTCGTGCGTCTAGGCGTCAATCCAACCGATTTCGGGACATTCGGTGATGGCGAAGCGAATTGACCCAAACAGTTTGACCGCGGCGAAGGCACAGTACCTTCGCAGATTGGCTGAAATCGCGTCTGACATTTACGAGCCGGGGCAGGGGGCCGGGCTCAAACCGGATATTGCGCCGAGCTGGTCGCGTCTCGAGAAAGACGAACTTCGTTCATTAGGCGTTCGTCCACGCGATATAAGGGACGCAAGCGAAACGATCTTTGGCTCGAATACAGATTTCAAGGCCGGCATTTATAAAACCGAGAAGGGTGACATTGTCGTTGCATTTGCCGGCACCGAAGGCGCGAAAGACTGGTATCACAACCTAAAGCAGGGCGCAGGATTTGAGTCCGGTCAGTATAACCAAGCCGCCGCGCTCGCGCGTAAGGTCGCCATCGCTGGTAACGATGTCAGTTTTACAGGGCATTCCCTAGGCGGTGGATTGGCAACTCTGGCATCGGCCATAACAGACAAACCGGCCGTTACGTTTAATCCTGCAGGCCTGCATTCGAACACCCTTCAACGCCAGGGCATCGATCCAGGTAAATTCACTGAGAAGGCTGAAAACGGTCTTGTCGTGAACGTCACAACCAAGGGTGATGCCTTACAAATTGCCAACGCCCTACCTTTGGTGCCGTCACCAATCGGCGAGACTGCGAAGTTTGATGGCGCCGCGCTGCAGGGCAAAAACCCTATTGCCCGGCACAGCATGAAATCTGTCATTGCAGTGCTCGATGAACAGATTGAAAAGACGCCTGCACCGCCAACCGCGCCCCCTAAATCCAGGGAGGAATATTTTGAGCGTGGCGAAAAACTCGTCAACCAAATGCCTGACGGTCCAGCAAAAGATCGCATGCGTGCTTCGCTCAATGAAATGCAGGGAAAGCCCCCTGTGCCAGCGCCTTCAAAAGCCGATGATTTCGAGCGCGGCGACTAATCCAGATACGACCTTAAAACGACGGAGCGCGCGCCAAAGATACCGTCCGTATCCCACATGTCATGTACTGAGACGTTCCCAGAAACCGCCCAGGCTAGGGCCGTTCTGGCGACTTGGGCGACTGACACACCATCTTCGTCGGCTACGAATTTCAGCATCTTCACGGTCTCATCTGTCAAATAAAAAGACCGCTGCGTAGAGCTTTCTTTGCGCGCGCCAAGATAAACGCGGGGCACCCGTTTTTCGTCTCGAGCGCTTAGCCATTCTAAGATCATCATTTCATAGTGGGCGTGACGTTCACCGGCCGGAATATCAAGAGCCGTCAGCTGTTCATAGAGAACGTCTTCCATGAGCGCCCCTGCCAGGCTCATGCCATTTTTCATCCGACTCAAGCGTCTACTCCCGCGATCGTCCAATCTCAGCGATGATCTTAAAGGTTAACGCGGTAACACATTTGCGGCCAAGTTGCCATAAATCCTAGGTTTTGTATGATAACGGGGCCGGTGAGCGTGGAATGCAAATCCGGTAAGCGTGAGGTTGACGGTGACGTTGACAGCACATGCGCCGGGGTGAAAACCCCGGCGCATTTCTATGCTTATTCAGGATTTGCGAACGGCCGAAGGAAGAGTTGACCTTCCTTCTCGCCATCAGGCAAAGCATTTACCCGAACCTGGTTGCCCATGATGCTGAGGCTCATAGACAAATATTCATTGTCGTTTTGGGAAATCCTGCTCCACGCGGCGCCAATTTCAACTCGGCGCCCTCGAGGGCTTTTTCCATAGATGACAAATTTTGGATGCTCTTCTTTCGTCTTGCGCGGGTTTGGGACAAGCTCGATGTCCGCATCAAATGCGAGATCTGCGATATGGCCGGTAAAGCCGGATTTGGTTTCAATCAGAGTACCTGCGGTGGTCATTTCATTCTCCTTTGCTGTGCCGTTTGGCCGTTTCAGGAAAAGAGGGGGCCTAGTCGCGCTTCAGCGAAGCCGGCACGAAGTCTAGAGACCCCAACGGGGTTGAGGGGCGGCTAGGGCCTCTCTTAGAAGCGGGCCAATAAAAAAGGCGCGGCAAACAGGGGTATGAAATCTTGTTCACCCACATGTCATAAGAAACCGTGTAAACGGCATTATCTATATTTCGTCATGTCTATTGAAGTCAGCTTCAGTAAACGTTATATGTCGGCATAAGTATAGGGGACATAAATGAAGCCACAGCTTGTCATCGATAACGATGCCGGCCAGCGCCGCCGAGCAAAGGGACTCAAGCTGAACTTCCGTCCAATTGGCTCAGCGCTTGGCAGTTTACTTGGCGCGCTCAATCTTGGTCAGGTCGTTCTCCTGTTCGCGATCTCTGCCGTCTTTTTCGCAATGGCGGCCTATCTAAACACCCAAGTTCCACCTGAAGACCTCTCACCCTTCTACAAGGGTTTAATCAGTCTAGGCACCTCTCTCATGGGCTTGTTCACAGCAGGCCTTGCTGGACGACGCAGCTATGCTGCAAGCCCGATCATCGCGATCATCCTTGTCGGTGTCCTCGAGATCGACACGCTTAGCCTTCCGGTTCCCAAACCAGAGTTAACGCAGCTTCTGTCGACGGTTCTCATCGCCACGCTGATCGGCTCATTCCTGCGGATCGTCTCGCCAAATTATTCTGCCAATACAGAGGCCCCCGACCAATGGCACTAAGGGCGCAACCGCCAATTCGAGCGCTGCTGCTGGGTGCGGCCGCGGTGTTCACTGTCCCGCCGCTCCTGACCACTGCTGCAGACGTGTTCGAATATTCGAGTACCGGAGACGTCGTTGAGCATCTTATCAGAAAACCGAAGACCGCTTTGACGCCCCGAAAAACGCTGAACCCCGACCACAAAGCCTTCCTTCCGATCGTCGCCGAAGCTTCGGCAACTCACAACGTGCCGGTCGATCTTATCCTAGCGATGATCCAGGCGGAGTCAGACTTTCAGCCAAATGTTTATTCCGTCGATGATAATGGCGAGCCTTTGGGCCTTGGGCTGATGCAGCTGACCGCGCCAACTGCGGAGCGCTTCGGCTTAACCGATATCGAAGATGTATGGTTACCATCAAAGAACATCGACACAGGCACGAAGTATCTCGCCTGGCTACTTGATCATTTCCAAGGCGACTTTGAACGCGCCGTTGCCGCCTACAATGCTGGCGAAGGCAATGTTGCAAAGTATGACGGGATCCCTCCATTTCCCGAAACCATAGCATTCGTGGCGCGCGTGGAACGCTTTTACGGAAAGCCATTTGACCGGCCGCCGCCCCCATCCCCAACAAGCTTAGCGCCCTATGGATTGAGCGCGGAGGAGTTCGCCACTCGAGACCAAGAACAGCGCCCAATCGAGGAGGCGGGGTCTAGCGAGCCAGAACCACCAGAAAATACCGAAGAGGATCCAGCCCCGTTCTTGGTTTATGACGCCTATTCAAATCCGGAAGCGCAGGTAAGACGTGACGACTGAAACCCTCTTCACTGTGTTCTGTACCCCAGATCAAGTAAGACAGGCGACAATGGCCTTCGCAAGGCATTGTCCGGATGAGCTTTCAATTCCAGCATTAAAACAACACCTCGAGCCATCATCGGAATTGGTTTCCGATCAATTCAGCGCGGCCCTTCTACGAGCACTCGCGTTGTTCGATGCGCTGATTATCCAAGCCGAGAAAAAGCAAATGGATTTCGATACCGCCCTGGGTCTTTTAGAAATGGGTGTGATTTCGGACGCCGTTTACGCTGCTGCCGGACGTGAAATCATAGTCATACGGCGAAGATTAGACCAAACGCTCCCAGCGCGCTTCAGATCATCAGTCGTCGAAGACTATATCGATGCCGGATTGTTGAACTGAGATTTGCGCCCTGGCCAATGATTGACCACCATAGTGAGTTTCTCGCGATCGGAAACAGCTAGCCAAAACAGTATGCCGGCACATACAAACACAAGGAGTGGGACATGACCGAGATACACGAGGCAGACATTTCCAAACAAGACTTGTTGGATATGTCCACGCGCATAGTTTCAGCTTATGTCAGCAACCACGCTGTCGCCGCACCAGAGCTACCGAAGTTGTTGGATAAGATTCACCACCAACTTGAAGCTCTGTCATCTGAATCTAAAAAACTTGAACCGCAAACACCTGCTGTATCTATCAAAAAATCCGTCGCGGACGATTACATCATCTGTTTAGAGGACGGGCGTAAACTAAAGATGCTTAAGCGCTACCTTCGTAGCCGCTACAATATGAGCCCGGACGAATATCGCACCAAATGGGGACTCCCGAGTGATTACCCAATGGTCGCCCCGGCATATGGGCGCCAACGATCGGAGCTAGCAAAGTCAATCGGTTTGGGAAAATCAACTTAAGCACCGTACTCCAGAACTTTCTTCAATCCGCTCTAGGTCCGTTTCTTCGTGAATTTCGGGGATATTCCCGCCTTGCGCCGGCCGCACCTTGAACACTTACCCTTCACTCTTAGCGATCCTAGCGTTTCGTTTTCCCCAAACGCATGGATGCTAAACACTGCAGAATTCCCACAATTTGTTGTCCTGCATCTAAACTCAAGCTCGATAACGCCCTGCGCTTTGAGTTCCCTCAGCGGCGGATTAGGCGCTGGTTTTGGCCGATGCATTACCATGGGCATCGCGCATAATGTTCTTTTTATGTTCCGTAAAGCGGAATCAAACGATGCTCTTAACCCGCCACCCAACCTCCATTTCGGCCACTGTGTCGCCTGTCTCGTTTTCTAATGTCACATCGACAGTGTAAGCCACATCGCCCTTATCATTGAATTCCTGCAGGACTTCTGTAGCGGGTCGCCGCATACGCCCCTTGGCCAGAATTGTTCCTCTCGCGGCCTTCTTGTATTGAATCATAGCGTCTGCGATCGCCGCCTTGATGCTCGTAACCTTATCCGCGAATATTGCGACCGATGCGGCTCCAGATGCCGCTTCACCAAGAGTGAAGAGTGCGCCTGCGTGCTGAGAGCCCATATGATTCAAGGTCTCCGGCCGATCGGGCAGTCTCGCTTGCCCGTGTCCTTCGGCGACTTCCAAAAGTTCGATACCAGTGTGTTTTGCATAAGGTACGTTTTGCTCGAAGAAGCTTTTCATCATGTCGTACATGACGGATTTATCTAAACTCATTGCGGGACTTCCTAGGTGTGACGACAGATACTGGTGCCGGATTCAACGAAGAGAAACAACCATTCTATATTCACGTTCTCGAAGTTAGGCAGCAGTTCGCTTAGTGTAGATCACCACCTGCCGGTCAAGGCAAAAAATTCTTTAGCCAAAATCTGCGATAGGGGGGTTCTATATTTCCACCAATGAACGATGTCATCCTCGCCCCGTCGAACGAGGATACGGTTTAATGGCTAGAAACCAGACAGAACAAGCCGCAAAGGAACTACTCTCATCCATCCAAGACTATTGGGAAAAGAGGGGCTTTGTCGTTCAAGGTGAGATTGTCCCTGCTGGGTATAGCGATCGTTTAAGGGCAACTGTGTTTGAGCTCAGAACCGACATGGTGGGCGGCCGCCCCATCAAAAGAGTAACTACGGCCGCCCGATAGTCCTTGTTTAATCCTGGATTTCTCCGAGGCAGATCACAATGTGATCGCTGTATCCGCAACACCCACCGGGGCGACTTCTAAGTTCATAGCGAACGAATTTTGACCCGTTGCAAAGATATCTGGCGTAGTCATCCGCCAATGTTGTGTTGGAAAAATTCGATGGAGAGGTCAGCCCGTTGATGCGGTACTGTGAGGGCAGACCGTTACGTGAGTCCAGCCGCGGTCGAAACAGCGCGGGTCCATCATACTCACCTAGAGAAAATGTTCCCCATTTAAGCACCCCGATTGAGTTGGCCCGGGCCTCCTCCGCATCAGCTTTCGCCTGTGCCTCATTTAGTGCCGCTTTCGTTTGATCCAGCTCAGCAGCGAGTCGATCAGTCTCAGATATGAGCGCCTTGGCATCTCGAAACCCTAAACGTGTGCTTTCGATCAGCGTGGCAACGTACGTTCCCGCGCTAGTCGCCACACCAATGGATGTACGCGGGTAGATCACGTTTGTTCCATCGAGCTCAGGCTCTCGGGTACAGGAAATATTCCAACTATGCCCGTTTGGCTCGAGCACCTTATCTCCACGCACAACCCGCTTCTTACCTCTAGAATTGAAGTCCACAGATGTGCACGTGAATGATTCATCAGCTACGATATTGTCGATCGTCGGTTTGAAATTTGGATCAAAAGACCGCCCGTGTATGACAACCGTTCCATTACCATAATCGGTATGAGAAATAGCCATTCCCTGCTTGGCTGAGCTGATACAGTCATTGAAGCTCGAAAGCGCTGCTACGACCACATGGTTATCGTATCGATCAATACGCACATAGTCTTTGAAATTCTCGTATTCAGTCGAGCAAAACTCAGAGTGTTTGTTCTCGCTCGAGCTAAAACTGAAGTTCACGTCCAACGCTTCGTATGCCAAACCAAAGTCTCCGGCGTTTCCTTTGGTGGATCCGTCTGCTCGGCAATAACGGCTATACAGGTCGTGAACTACTTCCGAGACCTCGACGCTTTTCGTTATGTTTCGCGTAGCGTCTTGGTACACGTCTTTACAGATCCGAGCGCTTTCCATTGCAGAGGCGCTCATCGTCGCGATCGCGGCCAATCCGGCGATAGTCGCCATGACTTTTAACGAATATTTTGGTCGAATAACCATCTCATTCTCCTAGACTTGTCTAAACAAATCGCGCGGAAACCCATCACAAATGCCCATTTGCGCATTCTGTTTCAGTATTGAATTTATTATGAAATTACCTCGAACCCGACGATCGGGCAGAGTTACCTCCCACTAAGTCGCGGGAACCACTCGTTGTAGATTTAGTTGAAGTTGCATTTGCCACTCCTTCGTTTTCTAACTGGCCTAAAATCTGGGGCAGGACGGTTAACGCCGCAACCAAAAAGTATGATGCACTGCAAAAAACGGTCGAAGAAATTCGCTCAGAATACTAGGCGGCAGAAGCTCATTAGCACCGCTGTATTTTTTTCGATTTTAGCACCTCTTTAACTGCCGGTATCATTGAAAATCGATAAATTCTGAATCAGCGCGAAGATTCGAAATTTCTATGTGTTTATTGATATTCGATAATATGTATTATGGGAACTTTATGGACAAAATGGCGTGCAATCTCGTTCCAATATGGTCGGTTTCAACCGACCCTGTATCTTTTGTAACTAGAAGATGGCATGTAATGTGTATCCTCTCCCCTCTATGGTGGACACTGTCTCAAAATCTGACCTGCTTGATATGACGACGACTGTGGTATCGTCTTTTGTAAGCAACAACCCGATCAGCTCAAACGACTTGCCCGAGCTCATGCGTTCAGTGCATTCAAAGTTGACCGAGCTCGGTGAAAGCAACCCGATAGAGGAACGCCCAGAACCTGCCGTTCCAATCAATAAGTCGGTCACCCGCAATCACATCATTTGCCTCGAGGACGGCGCAAAGCTTAAAATGCTCAAACGGTATCTAAGGACTCGATACAATTTGACCCCTGATCAATATCGTGAGCGGTGGGGCCTTCCGGGCGATTACCCAATGGTGGCACCGGAATATGCTGATCGCCGATCGCAGTTTGCGAAAGAAATCGGGCTCGGAAAAAAGCAAGCCTAAATCTTGATAGTAGCCAGCCATATAAGACACTCGAAGCTCAAGCGATATTCAGAAAGATGGAATGTGTTTTGCTTCTGTCCAAACATGACATACAGCATCGAGAGAATTGGCTTCTGCCCAACCAGCACATTTGAGGACATCGCAAAGCACAATTGCTATGAGACGTCATTCATAACATCTGGCCATGGAACGATCGCGATCCGAACCGGATCCCCGAGCGAAAAGCCCCGAGATTACGAAGAGCACTTATTGGAAGCAGCTCAACAGCTAGTTGAACGCTATCCAGAATATGAAGACGCTGTGCGTAGTTCTTGGAAGCTGAGTGTAACATAGGAATCCTTTGTCTGCGCCGTGGGTCTTAAAACGCCCTGAAAAGGACTCTGAATTGAACTGCAGACGCAACTGTGTTTTCATTTAGACGCCCGGAAGTGAGGCCACCTTTGAGCATTCAGCTTCCTCAAGCGTCTCAAGCAACACTATGGCAGTGCAGTGATTTATTTTTATGTCGTCTCCGAGTTCAGAGAGCGGAACCAATACAAAGGCACGGATATGAGCGAAGGGGTGCGGAATGGTCAGGTGGTCGGTATCCACCTTTCCGCCGGACCACCAGACGATGTCTAAATCGATCAGCCTAGGTCCCCATTTTTTATCTCGCATGCGCCCCATGGACACTTCGGTGCCGAGACAGAATTCGAGCAACGCATCAGGGCTCAACCGCGTTTTGATCCGCACGCAGGCATTATAGAACGCCCCTTGATTCAAATCCCCCCAAGGTGGCGTCTCATAGATA
>JBCBMZ010000012.1:0-19013 GCA_039822005.1 Pseudomonadota bacterium
GTTACCATTGCCTTGCCACTGATCGCTCGGGTGAAAATATGGGAGATGGAAGTCAGCCCATTTCCACTAATGCAACCGCGCGACATGTCGCCTCTACAATCTTGTCGGCCTCTGCACGCGTGAGGCACAGCGGCGGCGCGAACCCCAGGATGTCGCCCTGCGGCATGGCCCTCGCGATGACGCTTTCTGCCAAGAGCGCAGCTGCAATTTTGGCACCGATGCCTGCGCTGGCTGCAAAGAACTCGCGTGATGCCGGGTCTTGTGCAAACTCAATGGCACAAAGCATGCCCTCGCCGCGAATTTCGGCGACATTCGGATGGTCGCCCAAGGCTTTGTGCATCTCGGCGTTCAGATATGCACCAGTGCTACTTGCATTACCCACCAGATCCAGCTTGTCGATCAATTGGAGATTGGCAATTCCGGCGGCGGCGGCGATAGGATGGGCTGAGTACGTCCAACCGTGACCGATGGGGCCGTTTTCATCCGTACCCTGCTCCAGAACGGACCACATTTTTTCCGACACGATGGACCCGGACAAGGGTGCATAGGCCGAGGTCAGGCCTTTGGCGATCGTTATGATGTCGGGTTGCAGCCCGTAGTGTGTGGAGCCGAACATGCTTCCGAGCCGCCCGAAACCGGTCACTACTTCATCGGCGATCAGAAGTATGTCGTATTTCTGCAGGACCTCCTGGATGGCGGTCCAATACCCCTCGGGCGGCGGCACGATTCCGCCGGTCCCCAATATCGGCTCGCCGATGAATGCCGCGATGGTGCCTGGACCTTCAGCAAGGATAAGTTCCTCCAACTGCTCTGCGCACCAGTTCGAGAATGCTCCCTCGCTCATATCCGTCTCGGGCCGGCGCAGGTAATAGGGAGCTTCGGTGTGAATGATCTGAGCCAACGGCAGATCGAATTTCTTGTGGAAAAGCTCAAGCCCGGTCAGCGAACCGGTCATCAGGCCCGATCCGTGATACCCGCGCCACCGGCTGATGATCTTCTTTTTCTCAGGGCGCCCGAGGATGTTGTTGTAGTACCAAACGAGCTTGATGTTGGTCTCATTGGCGTCCGAGCCGCCCAGACCGAAATAAACCTTGGACATATGGTCCGGCGCACGATCCAGGATCATTTTGGCCAACGTGATCGAAGCCTCTGTGCCGTGACCCACGTAAGCGTGGTAGTAGGCCAGTTCTTTGGCCTGTTTGGCGATGGCCTCGGCGATTTCCTGACGTCCATAGCCAACGTTGACGCAATAAAGCCCAGCAAAGGCGTCCAGTAACCGCTTGCCATCGCGGTCTTCGATGTAAACGCCTTTACCACCCGTGATTATGCGCGATGGTGTTTCGCCGCGCGCGTGATTGGCCAGATGCGTTGAGGGATGAAAGAAGGTGTCGCGGTCCCAGGCGGCCAGTTGATCATTCTTCAGCATTGTTTTCGTTCCTTGCCTTTGTCACGCCCAGTCGCGGCAGATGTATTTGATTTCGGTGAATGCTTCGAGGCCTTGGCGCGCACCTTCGCGACCCAACCCGGATTGCTTAACGCCGCCGAACGGAATTGGTGCGCCAGTGATCTTGGTCCGGTTCACCGCGACCATGCCGAACTGCAGTGCGCGGCTGGTGCGGTAAATCTGACGCGGGTCTTGCGTATGCACGTAGGCGACCAGCCCATACTCCAATGCATTTGCGATCTCGATGGCTTCTTCTTCGGTATCAAAGGGCGCAACGGCAGCCACAGGGCCGAACGTTTCTTCGTGAAAGATTTTAGCGTCCGTCGGCACGTTGCCGAGAATGGTCGCCTCAAAGAACAGGGGTCCTATGTCTGACACCTTTCCGCCGAGCAGGCATTGCGCGCCGCGACCCAAGGCGTCTTCGACCTGTTCGATCTGCTTCGCGACAGCCGCTTTGTTCATCAGCGGGCCGAGGTCTGGATCGTTTATCCCGGCATCCATTGACAGATTTGCGGTTGCCTGAACGAAGCGTTCGACAAAGGCGTCATAGACGGGACGGGCCACAAGGAACCGGTTCGCGCCGAGGCAATCTTGCCCTGTCGTTGCGAATTTCGCGTTTATGGCTTCCCGGACAGCAACGTCCAGATCGGCATCTTCGAACACGATGAACGGTGCGTGTCCACCCAATTCCAGGACCAGCCGTTTAACTGTACCAGCTGACCGCGCGTAGAGCATCCGCCCGATCTTGGTAGAACCGGTAAAGGAAAGCGCGCGCACGCGCGGGTCCTTCAGCCACGGCTCGACCACTGTTGCCGGGTCCCCGGTCACGATGTTGAATACGCCTTCCGGGAACCCCGCGCGATCTGCAAGCTCGGCAAGCGCCAAGGCCGAGAACGGCGTTTCCTTGGACGGATGGACCAATACGGTACACCCCGCAGCGATGGCCGCTGCCGCCTTTCGCGTGATCATCGCGCTTGGGAAATTCCAGGGTGTGATCAGGGCAGCCACGCCGACCGGCTCGCGCCAAAGCTCGACCTCGGCGGTATTCAGATGCGAGGTGACACCTTCGATATTGGGCCTGCGTGTTTCTTCTGCATAGAACTCGACAAACGACGCGGCGTAGTCGATTTCGCCGCGCGCCTCTGTGATCGGCTTGCCCTGCTCGGCCGTCATGATCTGCGCGAGGTCCTCGCGGTTTTCGACGATCAGATCATGCCACGTTCGCAGCGCTCGCGCCCGTACCTGCGGCAGGGACTTGGACCACGATGTAAACGCGTTCTGGGCGACGTCCACCGCATTTGCGCTGTCCACGCTATCAAGCGCAGCGGCGTGTCCCACCAATTGCCCCGTGGCCGGATCTGTGACGCCAAATTCCTCTCGGCGGCTTCCTGCGATCCACTGGTTTCCGACATATGCGAAATGCTTGAGCAACGACGCATCAGACAACTCCATCGTTGGCGCGTGAATAAAGTCAGTCTCTGCGAGCATCGGCGCAACTCCTGTGCAAAAGATGCATACTTGCTAGCACGGGCAGCCGGGGTGGGTGTCTCTGATTGTGGTGCTTTCGGCAGAAGAACTTTCTGAAATCACCCGGGGACAATGTCAATTCTTCTGCAAACCGCGGAGGAGCGCAAAAGGAGGCGCGCTTGCCTTGACCGTCGAGGTGACGATGTAGGTGAAGTATCGCGCAAGCCCTAGGTCGGCGCGCAGTAGTTCGTCGATGAAGCGTTGATACGCGTCAACATCCTTGGTCACGACTTGCAGGATGTAGTCAAATCCGCCGCCCAATGCCCAGCAGGCCGTAACTTCATCGCGTGTTGTAACAGCAGCTTCGAATGCCTGAAAATCCTGGGTTCTGTGTCGCTCCAGTTCGGCGGTGACGAAGATCGTGACACTTGGCCCAAGCACTGTGAGCTCGATCTCGGCACGGTACCCGCGGATCAGTCCTGAGTCTTCCAGGCGTTTCAAGCGTTCCCAGCAAGGCGAGGGAGAGAGATTCACGCGCTTGGCCAACTCGGTTTTGGATATCCGGCCCTCGCGACTTAGGATGCGCAAGATTTCCAGATCCCTATTGTCAAGTTGAATGCCCATACCAAAGCAATCCAAGATTGGAATTGTCTTGTCAATTGTATTAGCATTCTTCAGCATGACATCATGACAAAGTGGCCGATTCAAAAAGAAGACCTGGTACGCCCCGCCTATCGTTCGCTTGCAAGGAAGATTGTTCAGGCGATCGAAAGCGGTGACTTGCCTTCTGGGGCGAAGCTGCCAACCCATCGGGCACTTTCTTACGATTTGGAGCTTAGTGTTCAGACCGTGAGTCGTGCCTACGACGAGCTGAACCGTTTGGGTTTCATTGTTGGCGAGGTCGGGCGCGGGAGTTTTGTGCGCAGGCGAAGCGGCGACGCTCAGGTGCCATGGAACCGGTCCTCGGTTGAAGCGGACGTCATCGATTGTTCGATGCTGGTTCCCGTCACCGGTGACATACATGAGCAGTGCATGGCGCAAACCTTGGGAGAGTTGGCCAAGGACATCCCGCGAAGTTCTCTCTTTTCGTTTCGGCCGCGTGCAACCTTTGAGGGCCATGTCAAAGAGGCCGCGCGTTGGATATCGGCGGGCGGAGTGCCGGTCGAGCCGGATCGCATCATTCCAACAAATGGCAATACGGCGGCGATGAGCCTAGCGCTTCAAACGGTTGCTTTGCCAGGCGAGCTTGTTGTGACAGAGACGATTGGCCACCACACTCTGAAGTCTCTTACATCCACGCTGGGTCTGCGATTGCAAGGGCTTGCAATTGACGCGGAAGGCATTGTGCCGGATGCGTTTGAAGCCGTTTGCAGAACCGATGCAGTAAAGGCTTTGTTTATTATGCCCTCTGGGCTTGGGCCGACGTGCTCGTTTGCTGGTGCTGACCGTAGACGGGCCTTGAATGACATTGCAAGAAAGTACAATGTCTGGATCATCGAAAGCGATGCGTGGGGGCCGATAAACCCTGAAAGGTCTCCGTCATTTGCAGAGCTGGCGCCTGACCGGACCTTTTATTTCACCGGCGTTACCAAGTGTCTTTTACCAGGCCTAAGGATCGGCTGGCTGGTGGTCCCGGAGTCCATGATTTCGGCTGCACGGAACCGGCACCTTGTCACCAACTGGATGGCGACACCGCTTATGGCCGAGATTGCCTCGCGTTGGATCATAGACGGGACCGCACAGAGTTTGTTGAAGTGGCAAAGAAAGAATCTGGATCGCAGAAACGCGATCGCGAAGTCGAAATTTGGATCACTGGATTTTGTCTCGTCTCCATTCGGCATGCACATTTGGCTTCCGTTACCGGAGCCATGGAAGGCGCAGGATTTTGTCGAGCTTGCACGGCACGAAGGTGTCGCAGTTGCCGCGTCATCAAATTTCAGAACCGGTGAAGAAGCTGCGCCCGAGGCAGTCCGCGTCTGTGTCGGAATCGGGACGGAACAAGAACTTGCCAAAGGTTTGGGCATTGTTGCTCGTTTGGCGGGCAGTTCTCCCGAACCGGCGCTACTTGCGATTTGAGATTCAAGAAAAACTCAAGAAAATATTGTCATGATATAATATATAGATTGACATGATTTTGTTTCGGACAGCAACATGCTGGTTGTCCGGGCCGAATGATACGTCATCCGCCCTAAGAGTTACGAACGGCCGGTCAAGACTGAGCAAAGCCGACTTATGAAACAGGGAGTCAAACATGACATTCAAGAAACTAGCTGCAGCGGCGTCTGTGCTCGCGCTTTTGGTTGGCGCCGCCCCCGCAAGTGCCGACAACTGGCGCTATGCTATGGAAGAGGCGCTTACCGATCCGCAGGGCATGTATGCCTTGAAGTTCAAGGAAGTGATTGAGGCCAATTCCGATCACACCATTCAGATTTTCCCTATTGGATCGCTCGGAGAGTCCGCCGATGCCATGGAACAGGCGCAGGCAGGGCTCTTGCAGTTCATCGACCAATCGCCTGGATTTACGGGTGCGATGATCCCAGAGGCAGAGGCTTTTCTGGTGCCCTACGTTCAGCCGACCGACCCCGAGGTAGTGCGCAAGTTCTTCAAGGAAAGCGTGGCGATCAACGAGATGTTCCACGAGAGCTATCGCGAACAGGGTCTGGAACTTCTGGCGATGTTCCCGGAAGGCGAGATGGTTGTGACCACCATGGAAGAATTCCGCACTCCGGACGATCTGGCTGGCATGAAAATCCGCACCATGACATCTCCGTTGCTTCTTGAGACCTACCGAGCATTCGGCGCCTCTCCGATCGCGATGTCGTGGGGCGAGCTGATCGGGGCTCTGAAAACCAACATGGTTGACGGGCAAGAAAACCCTGCAGTCTGGATCGAGGCCTATGACCTGGACAATCTAACCAAGGTCATGACCTACACAGGTCACGGTCAGTACACCACCGCGGTGATGGCCAACGCTGATTTCTATGACGGCCTTAGCGATGAGGACAAGTCGCTGATCCAGATGGCGACGCAGGAAGCGCTAGACTACATTCTTGATGTGGCCGTCGAACTGGACGCTATCGGCTTGCAGAAGATCCAAGAGTCGAACCCCGACTACAAAATTGTACGCCTGACAGAAGAAGAGCGTGCAGTTTTCAAAGAGCGGGCAAAGCAAGTGGAAGCTGCGTTTATCGAGCGGGCAGGACCACGTGGCGCGGCCATTCTTGAGCAAATGAAGAAAGATCTGGAGATGGCGCGGCAGTAGCTGCGCTAGCAGAGACCAAGTCTCTCACATTGCAACAAGCTGCGGGCCCTTTCCAAGGTTGGGGCCCGCAGACAGTCCAAAGACCAAATCCAATACGACAGGCAAACTGACGTTGGGGGGAGAGTATGACTGACGCGCGAGAAAAGAAGGGCGGTCTGACCGGCCTGATCGACAGTCTGGACAACGGCATCGCCGCACTTGAACGCGTCATCATGGCGACGGGTGTGATCCTGATGGCGGTCAACACAATCGCCAATGTCATCAGCCGGTTCGTCTTCAATCACTCCATCATCTTCGCCGAAGAGCTGAACAGCATCTTCATCTTGTTGGTGACATTCGCCGGACTTGGATATGCAGCGCGACACGGGCGTCATATTCGGATGTCCGCCATCTCCGACGCCATGCCGCACAGCGTCAGGAAAATTCTGATGATTATCATTACCGGGGTCACTTCGATCCTGCTGCTACTTCTGGCCTGGTATGCGGTGCAGTACATCATCAGTATCCAGTCAAAGGGTCGCGTGTATCCCGCACTCGGCTTTCCAGTGTACCTCAGCTTTCTTTGGGTCCCAGTGGGGTTGCTGGTTTCAGGCATTCAATACGCACTGACCTGCATCCAGAACGTCAAAGAACCCGAAATCTATCTGTCCACGGATCTGCGCGAAGCGGACGCGCAGGAACTGGAATTGGAGCTGTAAGATGGCACTTGTCATGTTCTCAGTCATGGTTGTGCTTCTCTTGGTCGGCTTTCCCATGATGGTGCCTCTTATCGCGGGCGCCCTCATCGGTGTTTTTCAGTTATTCGGCTCCATCGATAGGACCGAGTTCCTGATCCAACAGATGCTCGGGGGCATCCGACCCGCCTCTCTTATTGCAGTCCCAATGTTCATCTTGGCCGCAGACATCATGACGCGAGGTCAGTCGGCGGGCCGCCTGATCGATATGGTTATGGCGTTCGTGCGCCACATTCGCGGTGGCCTGGCCGTCAGCACGGCAACGGCATGCGCCTTGTTCGGGGCGGTATCCGGATCAACCCAGGCAACCGTGGTTGCCGTTGGCACGCCGTTGCGACCACGAATGCTTAAGGGTGGGTACAAAGATTCCTTTGTGCTCGCACTCATTGTGAACTCCTCCGACATCGCGTTCCTGATTCCGCCAAGCATCGGCATGATCATCTACGGCGTGGTGGCGAAGGCTTCGATTCCAGAGCTGTTCATTGCCGGTCTGGGGCCAGGCATTCTGATCCTGATCATGTTTTCGATCTACAGCATGATCTACGCCAAGATAAACGACGTCCCAACCGAGCCGAAAGCATCGTGGGGCGAACGGTTAGTCGCGATACGCGGGGCGCTCTGGCCACTGGGTTTTCCCGTGCTGATTATTGGCGGGATCTTCTTTGGAATTTTCAGCCCAACCGAAGCCGCCGCAATCAGCGTGGCATATGCGATATTCCTCGAGACTTTGATTTTCAAAACCATGAAGATCACAGACCTCTACCAAACAGCCCTTTCGACCGGCATGGTGACCGCCGTTGTCTTCATCCTTGTCGGGGCGGGCGCGGCCTTTGCCTGGGTTCTGTCATTTGCGCAAATACCGCAACAAATCCTCGGTGCGCTTGGGATCGACCAGATGGGCCAGATCGGGGTGCTGTTTACGATCGCCATTGCCTTCTTCATCGGCTGCATGTTTGTGGATCCGATTGTGGTGATCCTGATCTTCGTGCCGATCTTTGCGCCGGTGGTCGATCAAACCGGGCTCGACCCAATCCTTGTTGGCACGCTGATCACATTGCAGGCCGCGATCGGGTCTGCCACGCCGCCATTTGGATGCGATATCTTTACTGCGGTGGCCGTCTTTAAGCGGCCATACCTTGAGGTCATCCGGGGAACGCCGCCGTTCGTGGTCATGTTGTTGACGGTTTCCGTTCTACTGATTTTCTTCCCGCAACTGGCGCTTTTCCTGCGCGACGTGGCCTTTCCAAGGTAAGGGGCTGGCAAATGTTTACATCGATACTGGCGGCATTTGACGGATCTGAAGGGTCCGTCGCAGCCCTTAAGAAAGCTGCTGGACTGGCCAAAATTACTGGCGCGGGATTAATCGTGCTGACCCTCTATCGGCACCACTCTGTGTTGGAAGGGTCAATGTACGTAACGGATGTCGAGCGGCCCGATGACATTGATGAAATCATGCAGAACCGGGCGAAGGAAGTGGCCGAGGCAGGTGCGGCAATTGCCCGCGAGGAAGGGTGTGACAACATCCGCGCCTTCGTCAAGGGTGGGCCTGTTGCGCGTACAATCGTCAGTTTCTCGCAGGAACACGAAAACGACCTGATCGTCATGGGCAGTCGCGGACTGGGGTCGATCGAGGGGTATTTGCTGGGCAGCGTGTCGCACAAGGTGACGAGTTTGTCCAAAACTCCGGTCCTTGTGGTGTGAGACCGAAATGGAATTAGCCTTAAAATCATCTGTTTCGACCGCCGCATCAAAACTGGATGCCCGCCCCGTTGCGAAGCGCATTGGATTGGTCGTCCTTTCCACGGATCATACGACCGAGGTTGATTTCTCGCGGATGCTGAAGGGTCAGGACGTTGGCGTATATGTGAACCGCATAGCGTTTGAAAACCCAACGACCCACGAAAGCCTTTTGTGCACTGGCCCGCGCCTGTCAGCCGCCGCCGCCGAAATCCTTCCCGACGAGACGCTGGACGTTCTGGTTTACTCTTGCACGGCGGCTTCCGCGGTTCTTGGCAATGACACGGTGGCCGAGCACATGAACAACGCCAAGCCGGACGTGCCTTGCGTCACTCCGAGTTCCGCCGCATTTGATGCGTTTGATGCGTTAGGTGTCAAGAAAGTCAGCGTTCTCACGCCCTACACGCAGGATGTGACAGATTCCCTTGCTGCCTATTTCTCGCAACGCAGCGCATCCGTCGTGAGTGCGACATGTTTCGGTCTGACCGACGACCGCGAAATGGCGCGCATATCTCGGGAGAGCATTGTCGAAGGTGGGGTTGCTGCTTGTGCCAGCGATGCGGATGCGCTTTTTGTATCCTGCACCGCGTTGCGGGCCGCGGTTTGCGTCGAGGAATTGGAAGATCGGCTGGGCAAGCCTGTCGTGACCTCCAATCAGGCGATGGTGTGGCGATGCATGCGGCACCTTGGGATGACGTCGAGCCTGCCGGGCGGCGGCAAGCTGTTCGAGACTTAGCGCGTGCAGGTTGGGCAATGAGTTCAGAGATCACTCTCCAGGACAGTTATGCTGCGCGAAAACGCATTTCAGATCATGTGCGGACCACGCCGATTGTCGCGTCGCCCAGTCTGAGTGAGGCCACCGGCGGCGACATTCAGCTGAAACTGGAACAGCTCCAAAATACCGGCAGTTTCAAGTTGCGCGGTGCGACCAACGCAGTGCTGTCATTGACCGAAAAGGAACGCGCCCACGGGGTCGTAGGTGTGTCCACGGGCAATCACGGGCGCGGTCTGGCACTTGCGGCGCAGCAAGCGGGTGTCCGGTGCATCATCTGCATGTCCGAGTTGGTGCCCCAAAACAAAGTGGAGGGGATCAAAGCTGAGGGCGCCGAAGTGCGCATCGTCGGGCGATCTCAAGACGATGCGCAGCTTGAGGTAGATAGGCTTGTTTCCGAAGGCATGATTATGTTGCCCCCCTTTGACCACCCACAGATCATCGCTGGGCAAAGCACGCTGGCGCTGGAGATGCTGGAACAGTCGCCAGATCCCGATACCGTTCTGGTCCCTCTGTCAGGCGGTGGTCTGATTTCCGGGGTGGGTATGGTCATGAAGGCGCTTAGGCCATCGATCAGAGTGATCGGAATTTCGATGGAACGCGGTGCCGCCATGTATGAATGCCAGCAAGCGGGCAAGCCGATCATAGTGCCCGAGCTTCCAACGCTCGCTGACAGTCTCGGCGGTGGGATCGGGTTGGAGAACGCCTACACCTTTGCGATGACCCGCGATTTCGTCGACGACATCGTCCTGGTCAGCGAGGCAGAGATCGCCGCAGCCATTCGCCACGCCTATTGGAAGGAGCGACAGGTCATTGAAGGGTCAGGCAGCGTGGGAATTGCCGCCCTGTTGGCTGGGAAAGTCAAAGACCCGGGGCGCTGCATCACACTGATTTCAGGTCAGAACATCGACATGAAGCTGCATCATCGGATCATCTCGGGCGAAGATGTCGACGTAATGCGGGAGAGTTGAAATGCCGGACATCAAGATACTGACCGAGGCAGATCTCAGGACGTTGGTTCCGCTCGATATCGACGCGGTCGATTGCGTTGAACGGGGGTTCAAGGCGCTGGCTGGCGGCAATGTCGTCATGCCTCCGATCATGACCTTGCTGGTCCCGGACCATAACGGCGAGGTCTGCGTGAAATCAGCTTATGTCCCCGGCATCGACAGCTTTGCCATGAAGATGAGCCCCGGGTTTTTCGACAACCCAAAATTGGGCCTGCCAAGCACATCGGGGCTGATGGTTTTGTTTTCTTCCATAACCGGGATGTTAGAGGCGCTGCTTCTGGACAACGGCTACCTAACGGATGTGCGCACCGCGGCCGCTGGAGCTGTGGCGGCGCGTCACCTTGCGAAAGAGGGCTCAAAAACGGCCTGCGTCATCGGGGCCGGCGTACAGGCCAGGTTGCAGCTCAAGGCCCTGGCGCTCGTGCGCCCGCTCGAAAGCGCGGTGATCTGGGCACGCGATGTGTCCAAAGCTGATGCCGCTGCCGCAGCACTGCGGGACGAAATGGGTATCGACGTAAGAGCCAGTGAGGACGCAGTTGCCGCGATGGGATCGTCGGATATCGTCGTGACAACAACGCCCTCTGCCACGCCAATTGTCATGGCCGACTGGCTGCAACCGGGGCAGTTGGTCATCGCGATGGGGTCGGATCAAGAGCACAAGGTCGAGCTGGAACCGGCGAGCCTTGCACGCGCCGACCTCTATGTGCCTGACAGCCAGTCCCAATGCGCTATCAAAGGCGAGTTGCGCCACGCACTTGAAGCGGGTGCAGTTTCGCCCGACCGCCAGTTTGCCGAGTTGGGCGACATCGCCGTTGGCTCGGCGCCCGGTCGGCAGTCGGACAGCCAGATCATCATCGCCGATTTGACAGGCACCGGTGTGCAGGACACGGCCATTGCAACCCTCGCCCGCCAGCGCGCCGAAGCCGGCGGCTTGGGCACCACATTTACCAGTTAGAACGAACATGAACGCACCCACGCTCCACTTCACTCATGAGGAATTCGCAAGCCGCCTCGCCAAAACGCGCTTGTCGATGGAGGCGGCCGGGCTGGACGTGCTCATCGTATCCGACCCTTCCAACATGGCGTGGCTTACCGGTTACGACGGTTGGTCCTTTTACGTGCATCAGGCGGTCGTTGTTGGAACCGGGTTCGACCCCATCTGGTTCGGGCGTGGCCAGGATGCGGCGGGCGCGCGGCGCACCACATGGCTGCCCGAGGCCGATATCATCGGCTATCCCGACCACTACGTTCAATCGACTGAACGCCATCCGATGGACTATCTCGCCGCGCGTTTGGTTGAGCGGGGTCAAGGCGCGGTGCGCATCGGTGTCGAGATGGACAACTACTGGTTCTCGGCCAAAGCCTATGCTGCGTTGACCGTCGGCCTGCCGGATGCGTCCTTTTCTGATGCAACCGCACTGGTGAACTGGCGGCGTGCCGTGAAATCCGAGACCGAATTGGACTACATGCGCACCGCCGGACGGTTTGTCGAGAAAATGCATAAGCGCATATTTGAGGTGGTCGAACCGGGCCTTCCAAAATCATCGCTGGTCGCAGAAATCTATGACGCTGGCTTGCGTTTTGATGACCAGATCGGGGCGGGTGGCGACTACCCCGCGCTTGTACCCCTACTGCCTTCTGGAGCCGATGCTGCTGCGCCGCACCTGACCTGGGACGATAAGCCCATGAAGTCCGACGAAGGCACGTTTTTTGAAATCGCGGGCGTCTATCGGCGATATCATTGCCCGCTGTCGCGCACCGTGTTTCTGGGGCAGCCGCCAAAAGAATTCCTTGAGGCCGAGAAGGCCGTGCAGGAGGGCATGGAGGCCGGTCTGGAAATGGCCCGCGCCGGAAATCCCTGCGAAGACATCGCTAAAGCATTCTTTGGCGTATTGGCGCGCCACGGCATCGAGAAAGACAACAGAACTGGCTACCCGATTGGGCTCTCATACCCCCCCGATTGGGGCGAGAGAACCATGAGCCTGCGGGCGGGCGACAAGACGGTCCTGCAACCGAACATGACATTCCATTTCATGACGGGCCTCTGGATGGACGCCTGGGGCTTTGAGATCACCGAAAGCATCGTCATCCGCGACGGTGCGCCCGAGTTACTCGCCAATGTTCCACGCAAACTGGTGATAAAGCCATGACGGCAACAAATCCGATTTCAAGCACAGTTCCCTTCGATCAGAACGGTGAGTTTCACGGCTTTCTGTCCCTTCCGCACAGCCGCGAGGACAGTGCCTGGGGGCTGATCCAGATTCCCATTTCGGTGTTTCGCAATGGTGATGGGCCAACCGCGCTGCTCACCGGTGCAAACCACGGAGATGAGTACGAAGGCCCCATCGCGCTTCAGTCGCTTGCGCATGATCTGAACGCCCACGACGTTCACGGCAGGGTGATCATCGTTCCTTACATGAACTACCCCGCGTTTCGGGCAGCACGGCGCATCTCACCGGTAGACCACCTCAACTTGAACCGCATCTTTCCTGGCAAACCAAACGGGACGCCAACAGAAAAAATCGCCGACTATTTCCTGAACACGCTCATCCCCCTGGCAGATGTTGTTCTGGATTTTCACTCTGGTGGAAAGTCTTTGGACTTTATCCCTTTTGCCGCTGCACATGTGCTCGACGACAAAACCCAGGAGGCCGCCTGTATTGCCGCAATGGAGGCGTTCAGCGCACCCTACTCGATGACGCTTAAAGAAATCGATCCGGCCGGTATGTACGACACGGCCGTCGAGGACGCCGGGAAGATATTCGTCTCCACCGAGCTTGGCGGAGGCGGATCGGCGACGGCCCGATCAGCCAAAATCGCGCGGACCGGTGCGGAGAACATCCTGAAGCACGCTAACATCCTGGAGGGTGACCCAGTCGGCGGCGCGTCAGTCCGAATTGATACGACCGCAGGAGATTGCTTTCACTTTTCGCCCTGTGATGGAATGCTGGAGATGCTGTACGACCTCGGAGACTCAGTCAAGAAAGGGGACACAATCGCGAGAATTTGGCCCTCCGACCGATCAGGGAAAGCCCCCTCGGAAGTGGTTTCAAAGGAAACCGGACTCGTCGCCGCGCGCCACTTTCCCGGCCTTATCGAGCTGGGCGACTGTCTGGCCGTGGTGGCGATGGCTGGGTAGTCGAGGAGGTGTCGAGACCGACTGGAATTTTCGAAACTAGGTAACTGTACCCAGCGTCTTTTATCGGTCGTGCGCAATTCAAGCTCGACCGCCATCGAAAAACCAGTCGTTCGCTGCAGTGCAGCATACGTCCGCTCAGGACTCTTTGCGGGCTTCCGCTGCAACGCGGTATCGATGGAGCGAGCTTGGCATTCTCGGCCCAAACTGGACATTCTAGCCGCAAATGCCGAGTTCCTGAATTTAGACAACCGATCATGTATCTTGAACGTTTGCTATGCCCTAAATTCGTTTCTTACATACATCAGAAGACACCTTACAGCTTACTAGGCCGTTCTGCGAGGGGAAAGGGTCTGGCCTGGACCTATGATGGCTGAACGGCTTAATCAGCCTAATGCCAACCATGTGCTTCGACGGTAGGGCTTGGCGGTCCCCTCTCGGTTATTAGTGCAACTACTACACCGTAAACGGGAAAAAACTTTGACGCGAATGTCTAGTCTGCAGATTTGCCAAACACTAAACAAAATTTTCGAATTTTGCCTCGACATAAGCGCGAAATAAGAATTTAATATTTTGCGGAATGGCGAATAATTTTAATTCCGGGCGAGGGGCAAACAATGACAAAGACCGCTTTAGTTTTCATTCATGGTGTCAATGAGCACCTTCCGGAGCGCGAAGAAATGGCGCGCTGGCGCAAAGCGCTCGGTAAGGGCGGTATTAATCCAGAACTTTTGGGGCTGCACACAACGTTTGGCTATTATGCTGATTGGTTTTTTAAAGGCTCCAATACACCAAAACTCTCCGAGTTCAATCGCGAGACGCTCAATGAAGCGGCGTTGAAGATTGAAAGCGAACTAAGCAGCGTGGCGAACGAACAGTCGCGTCAATCAAACGAAGCCCTCTTTGGTTTCGATGCAAGCACGCTTATCCCTCAACGCGTTATCCGCGTGTTTTTGGAGCGCATGTTCAAACAGCTATTTCAGTATTTTGACAATGCTGAAATCAACCATCCCGCTAACAGCCAAAAATCCGGCTTAGCGCGCGAAGTAATCCGCGTTGAAGTGTTAAATTCGATCATCGCCGCTAGAGAACTTGCAGGCACCGATGGAAACGTTTTGATCCTTGCTCACTCTATGGGTTCAGTCGTTGCCTGGGATTTATTAGCGCACGTTCCAGAATGCCCTGAAGTGCAAGGATTAATCACTTTTGGATCACCACTGGCGTTGGACTTTGTCAAGCATGGACTTAGCAGTGCCAATGGCGAGGCCTACAATCGCAAGTACCCTAAAAGGCTTCAGGGCGACTGGCACAATCTAACGGCGCATTTTGATCTTGCTGGACAGTTTGACACCGACTTCAAGCGCGAGTTTGGTAAAGGCGCAGATGACTTTAAGATACACCACCGCAGACTAAGCAATCCAGAAACGATTTCGAACCAGGGACTGTGGACATTGGTTGAAAGCTCGCACCGCCTAACCGGATATCTCCGGCACGCGGAAATGGCGGCGGCGCTTCATGAGTTAAGCAACTCAGATATTCAAACACCATCGATACGACCGGTTCAAGATAGCATCACTCGCTGGGGTGGTAGACGCACCAGCCGAATACGCGAAACAGCTTTCAATCGCTTCCAAGAGTCCGCTGCTAGGCGCCGTGAAATAGCCGCGGGACAGGGACGCGCGATGGGCCGAGCCCTATTTGAATCTGACAGTCGCTTGCTCAAGAAACTATCTTTGATGGATGTTCCGATGGAGGTAGCAAAAGCGCTGGTTGACAAGGTCGACGATGGCGATGAAAGCAGCTTCATAAATCTCGAAAGAATATTGGGTTCTAGGGATTTTCTGCCATCTAGCTTTGCACTTAAAGCAGCTGCTCTAACATCAGCCGTTGGCAAGCTAGTCGTAACGGAGCCAGGCATTGGCTCATGGTCGGGCACCGGATTCATGATTTCTCAGCACCTGATGATGACGAACAATCACGTCATCAGCTCACCCGATGAAGCGGCAAAAGCAGTCTTTTACCTAGACTACAATCTCACGAGTGAAGAAGAAGAACGCCGTGCTGTCAGGGTCCTGCTTCGGCCTGACATTTTCTTCATTACCAGCTCTGCCCACAAACTGGATTACACGATCGTAGCGGTCGAAATTCCACCAGAAGGTCTGAGGCGGCCTTGGTTTCAGCTGATCGCCGGTAGTGGCAAAGCGCTTATCGGTGACCATGTAAACATAATTCAGCATCCCGATGGACGCCGCCAGGAAATGGTTATTCGCAACAGCCAAGTGATTTTTGTCGAGGAAGACAAAGACTATGTATACTACCAAGCCGATACCGAGGGCGGTTCGTCGGGAGCTCCGGTGTGCAGTGACCAATGGCAATTAGCCTTCCTTCATCACGCATCGGTACCGAAAAACGATCCGCGGGCATCCAGTCTCAATCGCCAGCGCCGGCAAGTCGGCACACAAGATGTAAACGCCAACGGCGACTGGGTATCCAACGAGGGTATACGGATCAGCCGCATTGTGGCTGACGCCCGCACGAAACTCCTTTCATCAAGGCACCATGCATTGTTTGACGCTTGTTTTGATGACGTCGATCTCACGCAGTATGTCCACATCGCACCGCGGACGTTCGGCAATCAAACAGTGCCGCTTGCCGGTGGCGAAGGCATCAATAACAACACCTCCAGCACTGATGCCGTTAATTACCCAATGGCTCGCCAAAGTGACAACGGCGGAATGAGCTGGCTGTTTGAGTTGAACTTTGGACCTGCGGGCTTAAGCGGTCCTTCAAATGTCCCAGTGGGCATGCTTCCCCATGGACGGATCTCCGGTCCTCAATCACCGCAACGTACAAACCAAAACAACACAGATGGTCCCGCTAGCCGTTCAACCGGCGGGCCTACGAGCTACGTTCCAAAAGGACCAACCGATGCAAGCATTCGCGATGCAGCACATAGCTTAATTGAGTCGGCTCAGATTGAGACCGAGTATTATGATGCGGAAAAGGATGCAGCTTCCATTGAAGCATATTATCATGGCACAACCGAGAACAGCCCTGTTGCACTCTTTAATGAGTTGCGAGACCTTCTTCGGTTGAGTCACACGAAGGAGTTTTCATATACTCGCGCCCGTCACAAAGTTCTTTACCCATATGCTGATCTTCACGAAGATAGAACGCTGAAAAGCGTTTACTCTGGCGAAGAGATGAAGCCAGCAGACATTATCACGAATGAGCTCTCCTTAATCTTGAGGGCATCAAACTTACCCTTGATGGGGCAGGAAATGCTGTTTGAGGGAAGCTGGCTTGATATGATTTTAGACGCTGCTGATGGGCTTGAAGTGTTTGAAAATCAGCCGCCATTCAACTGCGAACATGTTGTGCCTCAATCGTGGTTCAACAAGCGGCAACCAATGAAAGCGGATTTGCATCATCTTTTCACCTGTGAATCACGCTGCAATTCGTTCCGCAATAACTTTAGCTATGGCGAGTTTGATAATTATGATGCCGGTCATTTGGATCCAAACGAAGCTTCGCTGAGGCAGCTTTGTGGCTATCGCGATATCATGGGCGGGGAAACACGCTTTGAGCCACAGTTAAACAAGGGCGCGGTAGCGCGCGCGACGCTTTACTTCATGATTAGATATCCGGGTGAAATTGGCGACGCTGACAACGAATACGGGTCCGATAGCCTCGACATGTTATTGGAATGGCATGATAAGGAACCGCCAAGCCCATGGGAGAAACATCGCAATCGTGCAATTTTCTTAAATCAGGGCAATCGAAATCCCCTGATTGATAAACCCGAACTGGGCAGGAAAATCGGGTTTCATAAGGGTTTGGGTTAATCGCAGTGCCCTGTCTTAGGTAGCCTTTTCAGCTTCTAAAACACTTCCGGTAGCACAGCATACCCGAAACAGGCTAACCCAAAAACGGGGCATCTAAGGGGAGCAGGTCAGCCGTTAAGATTTGTATTTGCAATCACGAACAAACCTGTTTTGGTCTCCCCATGGGCAAACTGAGGGTGAGGGGCTTTTCATGAAACGTGCAATCATATTGGTGCCAGGTTTTGGGCGCCGCGAAAAGAATTCGGCCCGGAGTGAGCTCGTTTCGTCACTTCTCGTGACAAGCGATGGTTGGAGCATGGTGACCCGAGAAGGAACAGCGACTGCTGACGCTGACGTTGTCGAGCTCGAAGCGACCAATCGCAGTGATGGGTCTAAGGTCACGTTAGATGTCTATGAGGCTTTTTGGGGCGACCTCATTCCGGACTGGTCGCATGAATCGCCTTGGGCAAGATTGCATAGAGGTTTCGATCTGATCTGGTATTGGGCACTTGGCGGTTTGGGCAGATCGGCCCTGTCATGGTCTTGGCCGCGCCGCACGTTGGTTGCTCTTGTTTTTGGCGCACTGCTGTTAGCCATTTGGTACGCGGGCATAATCCTGTTGTTTCTTGCTGCGATCACTGACGGGGACGGTGGTATGCCCGCGCCACTTATGCCGTTGCTGGAAACTGTTGGCCTAGACAAGCCCATTGCATGGCTGGCAACCGTCGCTGCGGGTTGGAGTCTAGGGGCCTTGGTCATTGGCTTGGCGACGCTAGGTAGCGTTGAGGGGATCGCAAACATCTCATCGTTCACAAAGTTGTTTTTGCAGGACTTGGCGGAAAATACTGAGACGGCAGGGGTGAGAACAAAAGCCAAGGCGCGCCTGCTGACGCAACTTGACCATGTGACCGAAGCTAAAGCGACCGAAGCGTATGACGAGGTTTATGTGGTTGCTCATTCTCTCGGAGGAGCTGTGGCAGTGGATGCACTTGCGGAGTATGGCAAACCTCTGACGAAAACTGTTTTGTTTACTTGGGGCTCAGCGTTGGGTTCATTGGTGCAGCAAGAGCCAATGCTGGAAGCTGAGATTCAAAAGCTGTGTCGGTCAAAGCACCAGCTTAAAGCGTGGGTCGATGTTGTTTTTAAGCGTGACTTCATGGGTTCGATTACAGCGCGGCGTCCACCCGTGACGCTATCGGGGGAACTCGACCATGATGCACTTAGTGATCATGAAATCATCCCATCTTTGGTGGAGCCAGCGCTCCCACGCGGCTTGCCGGATTGGTCGGAGCGCATTCACGGGGGATATTACCAATCAAAGTCAACCATCCAGCTATTGGTCGAGCCAAGCAAAAACCTGCCTGTCATTTCGAGGCCGGTGCTCTCCCAACGCAGTGTACTCGAGGCGAGAACACTCGATAAGAGCCGTTTAGACCGACAGACAAAATAGCTTTCGCTGGCTGCCACTCCGAGCATAGCGCGAGTGGTTGCATCACCCGCATGGAGGGTTTGTTCCTTTAGACACGGTCAGCGAGTAACTTCGACCATAACAGGAAGGTGGTCTGAGCCGAATGCTCGGCCATTATTGCTGTCGCGTATCGTGACCGCGTCTGAAACTGAACCTTGA
>JBCBMZ010000013.1:0-17296 GCA_039822005.1 Pseudomonadota bacterium
ATCGGTTCATTGCCTGTCTCCTTCGTTGAGGAACAGGCTAACCCAAAATCGGGAACATCTAAGGGGAGCAGGTCACCTTCAACCCGATTATTGCGGCTCTGATCCAAGCGCTCTGCGTTTTGTCGGGGTGCGAGAGGACTTTCCATGACATGTTACCCTGATGACTTTCGCCATTTGGTGGAAGGTTTTGACCTGTCCGTTGAAAAGCAGAACGCGCTTATCCACACAGTCTGGCGCATCATGGAAAGCGCTGTTGATCGGGCTTGGAACGCCGATCCTGTGCAGATGGTCATGGCTGAACAGGCATGCAAAAGTGCAATGGATTCCGGCCCTGTGATAGACTTGGAGGTGGGTGAATATCACGCTTTATCCAACACATTTAACCACAAGAAAGGAGACGGATCATCGTGACAAACAACGCTTTAACAGACACCAAGCAAGTCGCGGTGATCTATGCGCGCGTGTCCAGCACCAAGCAATTGCGTGATGGTGATGGCCTTGCCTCTCAAGAAACACGCTGCCGCGAGTTTGCAGACTATAAGGGCTATGACGTTGTCCGCGTTTTCAAGGACGATATTTCCGGCAAATTCAAGAAAAGGCCTGACATGGATGCCATGCTCGCCTTTCTGCGCAAGCACCGCAATCAGAGGCTTGTGGTGATTATAGACGATATCTCCCGCCTCGCCCGTGGCCTGGAAGCCCATCTTCACTTACGCGCATCCATTGCCAAGGCTGGCGGACAACTTGAAAGCCCGTCGATTGAATTTGGTGATAATCCTGACTCGCGCATGTTTGAAAATATCCGCGCCACGTTTGCCGGACATCAACGGGAGAAAAACCGCGAGCAGACAGTCAACCGCATGCGCAGTCGCATGATGAATGGCTATTGGGCGTTTTATCCGCCCGTTGGCTATCATTATGAGAAAGTCGAAGGCCATGGAAAACTGCTGGTCCCGTACGAGCCTGACGCCTCCATTATACGCGAAGCATTTGAAGGGTACGCAACGGGCCGCTTTGCAAGCGCAAGCGAACTGAAGCGCTGCTTTGAACGCACCGATGTTCTGTCCAAAGACAAAAATGGCGAGGTTCATTTAAGCCGCATCCAAGAGCTATTGGATCGCTCCATTTATGCCGGTTACATCGATTACGAACCTTGGGGCTTGAGCCTGATCAAAGGTCAGCATCAAGCGCTGATCTCACTTGAGACTTGGCAATCTTTACAAGACAAGCGTAAAGAGTGTGCCAGCGCACCGGCCAGAAAAGATATCAACACGGACTTTCCGCTGCGCGGATTTGTTGCCTGTGCCGACTGCGGCAAGCCATATACGGCCTGCTGGTCGAAGGGACGCAAAAAGCACTACCCATACTATTTGTGCGACACCAAAGGCTGTCCGAACCATCGCAAATCCGTTCCCCGCGAAAAGATTGAAGACGAATTTGGAACCATGCTCAAAACCATGGCGCCAAGCCGTGACCTGTTTGAACTGTCGTTGGCGATCTTCCAGGAAATCTGGAACCAGCATTAAGAACGCGCGGCGGTGAAACAAAGCGCATTTAAGGCCGACATCAAGCAGCTGGAACAGCAAAAAGAACAACTGCTCGACCGCCTCGTCGCGACGAATAGTGAATCGGTGATCGCGGCGTACGAGAATCGCATTGAAGAAATCGACCGCAAGAAGATCAAAATTGCCGACCAGTCGCGTCAGACCAGCAAGCCAAATGGCACATTCAAGGAAATTTATCGAACCGCTTTTGCGTTTCTGGCAAACCCTTGGAATCTTTGGGTTTCTGACCGATTGGAAGACAAAAGAGCGGTCGCAAAACTCGTATTTGCCGATACCCTGATCTACAAACGAAATCAGGGTTATCGAACCGCAAAAACCTCTAATGTTTTCAGACTTTTAGAGGACTTCACCGTGGAAAAATCAGAGATGGTGCCCCCTGCCGGACTCGAACCGGCACGGCCTAAGGCCGAGGGATTTTAAGTCACCAGTAAGCGACCCTAAAACATTGTAATTCAACGATAAAACGTGTTTTTTAACTAGAATGTGTAAAAAAATGTGGCAGATTCAGCGATTCCACACACCGTAGAACAAAGTTCGAAATTCACAGGTAATTTCGAAGGTGTTGGCCGTACTCAGGTGGTACGTCCTAACAAGTACACGCACCGATCAAGCTATCACATTGATCTAGCGTGACTATTCGCCACCGATTGCCGCGGGTATACACCGCGACCCAATATCTGCTCCTTGCCTCCGAAACTCCGGCTGCGGTCTACGCCAGCGCACCAGTCGCAGATATTGGGTCGCGGTGACACGAATCCGCATACCAAAAAGAAGGCCATGGAACCATGGCCAATTCTTTTTGGGCGGATTCGGCACCTTCCCTCCTATCGTCGGGCGACAATCGGTGGCGAATAGTTCGGTGCAAAAGCCGGGAGACACCGGCGCACCGAACGTTCCCAGACATGGCATTCAAGCCATCTCTGGAAACAAGTTCCATACAGGGGAACAGTTCCAAACAACGAACAAAGAAAAAGGCCTCAGCATTGAGGCCTGGCGCAAAGCGCAAAATTTGTTTGGGGTTGTTCCGCGTTAGGGCGAACGCCTGTAGCGGGGCAACTGGTTGATGAGGGATTGGCTCATTGTGTCAGGCTTATCGCCGTCATCGAGCATGAGCGCTTTTGCAAACAAGCGTGTTGCCAGAACTGGCAACGCTTGTTGCGTTCCGGCTCTGCCACCGGTGTCACCATCAAAGATCAAAAGAGCTTTGCTGAAGCCTGCTTGAACAAGCAGGTCAGCTTGCTCTTCAGACACGCTATCGCCGAAGGTTGATACCACTGGAATGCCAAGACTGTGCAAGCGTATGACAGACCAGAAGCCCTCGACGATGACAATCGAATCTGTCGGTTCGTCACCTGCGTCAGCGCACTGTTCACGTTTCTCTAGCACCCGATTGAGATTGAAGAGCACGAGACGCTTCTCAAACCCTTTAGGAAGCTTGTAGCGCGGCGTGCCGTTGGGCAGATCATCCCATATCCATCGACCAGAATAGGCGATGAGTTCACCCGCCTCATTGTGGATAGGGAAGCACAGCCTGTCTTTCATCGAACCGCGCCTGGCAACGCCAAGACCGAATTCCTCAATGAGTTGCTTGCTGATCGGTTTGCCGTCGATCACCCGTTCTCGCAGATAGGAAGGGTTGGCATCGAGCTGCAACTCAAAAGTCAGCGGTGCGTTGACTGGCGTTGTCTCGTTGTCTGCTCGCTTGGAATGGCCATTGTCAGCAGCATTATCAGCGTTGTCATTCGAAGCCACAACAGTCGGCCTCGTTGCAGTGAGTGCTTTTGGCTTCTTGTTCGGCGCGGGCGATTGTTGACCCGCCTTCGGTGCTACATCGGCGCGAGGTTTTTTGAGCCCAGCTTCGCTTTTGGAACGTAATCGCTCAGTGGTTGAAACAGCTTTCGCTTGTTTCGCCTTGGGACGTTTGCTGCCCGCTTCAGGCTTCGTTCCACCATCGATATCAAACGTTTCACAGGCACGGATGGCCGCCTTGCGCAGTTGCCTTGTATCGCTTGCGTCAAAGCCTTCCATGCTGGCATAAAAGTCCAGCACATTGCCCTTGGCCTGGCATGAGAAACAGTGAAACACTTTCTTGGTCAGATTGATCCCACAGGATGGGTTTGCATCTTCGTGAAAGGGGCAATGCACCTTCACCTGATCTTTGCCATTGGGGCGGATGTCAAAACCAAAATGTTCCAACACGTCGTCAAAGCGCAGTCCGTCCCGGACTGCCTGAAAATCGATCCATGTCATGATTGCCTTCTCCATAAATGAGGGGGCAACTCATTGTATCATAGCCAGCCGCGTTCTCTTGTTGGCTCGCTCAAGCGACAGTCAACACCATGCCACATAGCATCAAAGCAAGCAGCGAGCAGCTCACCTCATCGGATTTACAAACCCGAACCAAACGCATCGCCCATCCGCCCAATACCCATTGCCCTTCATCAAAAACAAAGCCGCCCGAGATCGTCTGTTTCAAACCAGACGTCGATCTCGGGCTCGACCCCCTGCTGAAAGTGAGGGAGAGACGCTCACCACCTTACCCATGATACCGTTTCCCAAGACGATTTGTGCAAGTTTCCGACGCGACTTCACTGCGGAGCGGATGTCAGAAACTTGACAAATCGCTTGGGGAAACGGTCTGACCCGTCGGTCGGTGACAGCGACATTATCATTAATCATAATGCTTATGACGAATTACAATAACAGCCACTACCGATGTCCGAACTGCGGTCACGATCAGGTCTACACGATCCGTACGACCTCATATGACTACGGACAGATTCACAAACGCCGACTTTGTCTCGGGGATTACTCGCACGAGACTTGGAAAGTGGCCTGTGTGGGCTGCGGGTTGGAATTGCCCGTGCACACAGCGCGACCGTTCGACAATTTTGCAGACAAAAACTGGGTTACCTAGCCCGGTTTTTTTCTGCTCGCTAAAAAAATGGGGAACGCCCGCCAGCTTCCCCTCCACTATCGTTGCGGGTAAGGATGGCGGGCAGGTTCAATGATTGGGGGCAGGTATGAAACGTTACATCGCGTTGCTTGGTGTGTTGCTTATTGTCGGATGTTCAACATCCGATGGAGGATCAGGTGTTAATGGTGGTGGGCCTACAGGTACCGCCTCACCCGTTATCAATCCAGACCTGACATACAGTGATGAGGGCTTGAGTCCCGCTGATTTGAAAAGTGGTTACATTTTACGTTTTCGGGCAGGCAACGATCAGATCACCGGACGTGTTGATTGTAGCTCTGGCATCTGTTGGGCAGAGCGTGGATCACCGGTGCCCATTCAGCTCGATGGTGATCGCGCTATACTGAAAACCAACATACGCCCGCCTGGTAAGCGACAGAACCTGCGTATCACCATGTATGAAGGTGGTCGAACGGATACCAACTACCGTAGACCTATGGTGTGGCAGGCGAAGCTAGGTGATACCGTGTATCACTGAAACAAGTGGTAGGTTATCTGAGTTTAGGCGCTTTTTTGATAGAATTTGAGTTTGCGCTGCACAGCTCTCTAGAGATTCGAGTTTGCTCGCGCTGAATATTCTGTTAATAGTTAGCAGCTCTCTCGTATTCGAACCGGGGGAGCTTTTATTTTTATATCTGCATTGATTCGCTTCAGCGAATTTGTGCAATAAAAACAGAGTGTTATAATGACATCTCTGAGAGTGAGCTCGGTATTCACATGTCCCGGGCGCCGGTGAAACTCGTTCCAAACCGTAAGGTGAGCTAACCACACTCAAAGATCGTGCCGATGAGTTTACGAACTCGTCGGCATTCTTTATTCATTTATTGTTTCAAGCATTAATATTCTGCGACTTGACGATTAACCATAATTTTACCTAAATTCGAGGCGGAGCGCTGTTTGGAACCAGTTGCTTCGGCGGGACATGTGAAAGTCCCATACATAGCTGGTAAGAGCGTGGGTGTATGTCCCAACCCTTAGTTATGCGCTCGATTGGGTGTGTATGTGGCGAATGTCATGGAGGAAAACATGGCAGTAGTGAGTAAAGAAAAACGAGAGTGGACAGACTCTAACGGTAAGCGCCGATATCAGATCACCGAAGAGCACAGTAGTGGTTACGTCAAAACGACTACCGGTACCAAGGTCGGTGATCCGTCGATTGGGCTCGGCTGGGCGACAACGGACAGTGTGACACACGGTAAAGTCACGCGTAGCTAAAAGAAAAACCGGCACGCTCAATGCGTGCCGGTATTTTAGTGACTACAATCCAAGCAAGCTTGGTGGACAGACGTCAGGCTTTTCCCCTTCTGGCAATTGGATTTGACGAACGAACATGTGCTTTGAGAGCAAGACACAGGCACGATCGCCTCCTGCCCAACCAGGCTCATCGCCATCATAGACGATAATTGCCAGATTTTCCCGCTCGCCGAGCAATTGAACCTCCGATGCATTTGGGGGTTAGTTCGCTGTGAACGGCTCATTGCGACCGACACTAGTATACCCTCGCCGCGGTCTTCATCCCTAAATGGTACAATACAACGATCACCCGCCGAAAGCAGTGCGCGCTATCTTGTGATTGCAGCCAACGCAGAGCTTTGTTGATCCGGGAACCGCGCATTGCTTTGGGTGTATGACGTCAAGAAGCAATCAACTGTATTTAGGGGATAGAGCCTCACGTCCTGGTGAGGCGTTTTTGGAATTGTCCCAGGCAGACCGGCGGCGGCATCTCTATGCGATCGGCCAGACGGGAAGCGGAAAGACGACTTTTCTCAAGTTCTGCATCTTGCAGGATGTCTATGCTGGTCGTGGCTTTGCGCTGATCGACCCCCATGGCGACCTCGCAAGTGAGATTGTTGATGCGTTGCCGCGCAATCGGGTTCGCGATTGTGTTTATCTCAACCCGTCTGATCGGGCGTGTCCGATTGGGTTTAATCCGCTTGTTGGCGTGGAGACGGAATTGCAGGCAGTCGTTGCTGCCAATCTGCTCGCGACCTTTCGGTCGATTTGGCGGGAAAACTGGGGGCCAAGGTTAGAGCACATCCTGGCCAATGCGCTGGCCGCGCTGCTTGCCTATGGTGAAAGCCATCCCGTGTCGTTGCTAGCTTTGCCTTCATTGCTCACCAATGACCGCTTTCGCCGCCATGTTCTGAAATCTGTTGACGATCCAATTGTACGTGATTTCTGGCTTAGTGAGTTCGGCTCGTGGGATTACCGGTTCCGGCAAGAAGCGATTGCGCCCGTGCTCAACAAAGCCGGAGCCTTTATGCGCGCGCCTGTGATGCGCAATATTCTTGGTCAGGACAAAAGTAGTTTCGACCTGGGCATGATGATGGATCAGGACAAAATCCTGATCGTGAACCTATCCAAGGGAATCCTTGGCGAGGACATGACCAATCTGTTGGGCTCGCTTTTGGTGTGCTCGATCTATCAGCAGGCGATGAGCCGTTCCGATCAGGCCGAAGACGAACGAAGAGACTTTCATCTCTATATTGATGAGTTTCAGAATTTCACGACTGATGCGTTTGACGCAATCGTCAGCGAGGCGCGTAAATACCGTCTTTCGCTGTGCATCGCCCATCAATATCTGGATCAACTGCCGATTGGTATTAAGCGCGCCATTTTGGGCAACGTCGGCACGATGATGCTGTTTGCGTTGTCAGGCAAAGATGCAGAAGAACTGAGCGTTGAACTTCACCCGTTCACAGCAAGCTATCTGCGCCAAACCGGCAGGGGTCAGGCCATCGCATTGAGCTTGGAAAATGGGGAGCGGATCGCACCGGAACTTTTGTCCGTGCCTTTTGGCTCAACCTCCAGAAACAGCAGAGAGCGTGTCGTTCGGAATTGCCGTACACGCTTTGGGAAAGACCGCGCTACTGTCGAGGCGAAACTCTATCAGTGGTTCCAAAAGATCGGGTGACAAGGATCGCGTGATAAATGCGTGAATATCACTGTCCAACCCCGAAGCACTTCGACGATCGGCTCTTGTCCTGTACAATTGGCACATGAAACGATCCCGCTTCAAACGCGCCACTGCCACGACAGAGATCGAGCTAACAGAGCGCGATACCGCCATTTTGCTGGCGCTTGAAAAGTACCGGTTTCTGACGACTGAGCATCTCATGGTGCTCGCTGAAACAGACAGCAAGCAATCGCTCAATCGGCGCTTACGTCGTCTGTTCGATGCGAAATATGTCGATAGGCCTCGGGCACAAATGCATGCGATGGCCTATGGCGAAAAAAGGCCCATGGTCTATGCCCTCGGCAATGCCGGGGCTGATCTTCTTTCCAACCGTTTCCAGATGCGCCTGCCGGACATCTATTGGACAGAGAAAAACAGGCGGATCAAAGAGAAGTTCATCGAACACACGCTGGGAATCGCTGACTTTATGGTCGCGATGGAGCAAGCCTGCAAAGAAGCGGGCAACATCCAAATCATCACCCGCGACGATATCCTCACAAACGCGCCAGAGCGGACGCGGCGCGCCAAACATCCGTTCCGCTGGCAGACACGGGTCAGCTTCAATGGTGAGCGCCATGAGATCGCAATTGTACCAGACGAGGTCTTCGGCCTGCACTACCTCGAAAAGCCAGAAGGGAAGAACCGAGCCTATTTCTTTGTCGAGATCGACAGAGGCACCATGCCCATCACGCGGCGTGACATTCGCCAAACGAGCTTCGCACGCAAACTCATGTCCTATGCCGACACCTATGAACGAAAACTCCACACCGAACGCTTCGGCATCAAGAACTTCCGAGCACTGACGCTAACGACATCTCAAGCGCGGATCAACACGATGCAGCATGCATGGAAAATCGAGGTGTCAGACCGAGCACCGGCGGGGATGTTCTTGTTTGCGGAGAAGGGGAGTGATGGGCACAGTTGGTGGAGTGCTGGCAATGAAGCTGCGACGCTCACCTAGTGTGAATGGGGCGCTCTTCGCGCCAAGGCGCGAAAATAGGATAAAGGATATTATCATATATAGGTGGGGTACTGGCTTGTTCTCGAGCATGATCGTATCCCATCGAAGTACACCGTCTATTTCGCGACGTACGTTAGCGATAGCTAAGCAATTGAATTTTCAGAACTCGAAAAACCGCAGCAAAAAGGTTTATGTTTGCAACGCGTTCTCATTTTGATGATCGATGTCATTCAGTGGAAAGTGGAAGTGATGGTGTACCAATGCTTACAGTTTGAAATTGGCGCCGCCTTTGCTCATCACTCAAAATCTCATCTTCCAATATATCGTCAATCAGTCGTGCACCAGCAACGGATGAGATAGAAACTATAGTAGGATTGTTAGAGCTATTTTTATTCAATTTGAATTTATAATTCAAAATAGCCGTCCCATTCGGTGATATCATTGAAAAGCTCTCTATTGGTACAATATGATTATGGGCGCCATAGTAACCACGGCCAAGAAGGCATCCACTTGCAGCTTTTCCACAATAATTTAAACCGCTTATATTTGAAAAACGGTAATCATTTCCTCTATTATCAACGGCGACTGGCTCTGGTTCAACTATCAATATTTGCAAATATTTTTGAGTATTATTTGCAATAAGGAGCGATACTGTTAAATGACGGTCGTTTAATGAAGCGAAGTTTCCTGAAACCGCAACCCCAGGCATCAATGAAATTTGAGCTTCAGCCAAAGCGAGAGGCACATAAGCAGAGAAGTACAGCGCGAAAAGGAAAAATTTCGGCGCCCTATATGCGCTCGATCGGCAGCGATGTAACCAAGTCATTTAACGCCCTTTCAAGAGCTTTTTGAGTCGCATCTTTGCTCGATCCCGCTCTATCAAGACAAGATTGACCCGCAATTAATCCACTTAAGTTGTCGGAGTTCTCCGAGACAAGGTCATATTCCACTTCTACAGTTCGAAACCATTTACAATCTGAATTGCCTGCATGGTTTGTTGTTGACATCGATAGCTTCAGAAAAGCCGCAGCGCCCCCTGAATTAAACGCTAGCGCATCCGATAGGCCATTCCTGCGAAAAGCGATCAGGGCGAGTGCTCGTTCTTGACTTTTACCAGCAAATTCTATCCAGAGACCAGACTTTTTTGCAACTAGTTGTTGGGAGCCGACGTTTTCTTGCGTTGAACCTTCAAATCGCTTGTTGGTGGACGGGACTTCCAAATGAACATCCGAAGGTTTAGTTTGATTGGAGCCGCCAATTTCGTCCGGCTTATCAGGGCGACTATTGGTGTGTTTTTCCTCTGTGGGTACCTGTGCGCGCACTATTTCAGTTGGCCGTAGCATTTGGTAATAGGTTACCAGTGCCATGAAGACAGCGCTGACTGCAGCCAGAGTCACGAGAACAGGCGATTTGCGATATCTGCTTGAAAACACCGCGCCACCTGTGAGAACAAAGAATGTGGCAGACATAACTGAAAATAATGTCAACAAACCTTAGACCCAATTTTTCTTGATTTGCTCAGCAATTATTTGATCTAAGTTCGGTCCTACTGATAAGAAAATTATGCGATTTGCTTCTGCCCGCCACCGAGTGCATTTGAATACTTGGTGATCGTATCCATCTTTGAATGCTAAGTCTACTTTGGAACCATATTCGGGGGCCAAAACCACACCTACGCTCTTGCCGATTCACAAAGACCGAGAGTTTGCTAGCCGACTGATTGAAAGGAAGGGAGACGCCAAAAACGCGTAGAATGATTTGCCGCCCTTGATGTCGCATAAGGTTTCTTATGGAACTTCTCATTTGTACCCCGATCGCACCCTGTCGGTCAAAATTTTCGCAATATAAATATTCCGCGACATTTGGGCAGTTTTGTCAAATCGCTGTTTTTTGGTCTTCCTAACCGTTGCGATGCCGATAGCTATGCGCGCAGGCTTTCGGTGAATGGCGGTAAGCCGATGTGTTGTTCGACACGTTCAAAACGCTCGTCGATGCGGCGATTGTGGTGGAGTTGAGCGGCACCTTCCTGAGTCAAGGTTTCGACCTGACCAGCGAGGCTATCAATTGCGGTCAGCGTTTCCTCTTGCTTCGCCTTGATCTGCGCGATTTCGTGATGGACGTCGCTGAAACCGGCTACCATGGCTTCTCGCAGCGAATCCCCCAACTCGTTTAAATCTTGTTTGGTTATGTCTGGCATGGGCCAATTGTACCATGGCAAGGAAGGCCCGCAAGGAATCCAAGTTTCGCCTTCTCCTTCCTAACCGTTATTATTCGAGGAAGTCATCGGGCTCCACAACAGGCGGTTTTGGTTGCTCATCTGGGATGTTGAGCCGATGGGTTTTGAACGGTTGCAGATAGGGATTGTCGTTGTGGATTTGCGTCAGATAGGCGGCGCGCTTGGCAGTACTGGTAAATTCGTCGGGCACGTCGAGGGCGCGGAACTTCACCGATAGGCTTCCGCCGACAGAGACCACCCCGTGTTGCCGTTCGAGCGATGAGATATCATCGGCGAGCATAAAGACCTGCTCTTCGATGGGCCATGTACCGCTTGGGCGGTCTTCCAGGATGGGCATGAGGCTTTCGGCACTGGTCTTGGCACTGGCCGATCCCTTGGCGACGGAATCGAGTTTGGTATCGGCATTGGATTGCACTTGGCCCACTGTTGTTGGCCCCGTCAGGAAGTCGCCATCGGGTAGCATGCTGATCGCGCCACCACTGATTGAGTTGGTGCCGGAGCCTTTGACTTCGCTCTGCGAGTTCATCCATGCGTTCAGGGTTCCAATCGAGTAGCCGACTACGGTCGGCTTGGTGAGGACATCCTTGACGCGGCCCGGATCGATCAGACCATTGCGGAACATCAATTGGACGAGATATTGCGCGTCTTCGGGTTCCTGGATTTTGAAGACTGTTTTGATCTCCGCTTCGTTCATGACGGTTGCAAAAATGCGCTCACCAGCATCGCGCAATTGGCCCAGATTTTGGTGGGCCAGCACCAGATGAAGACCGAACTTGCGAGCCTCTTCAAACATCTTGGCTATATCTCCCCCACCAAGGAACCGGTGGGCCTCGTCTAGGTAGAGGAAGAAGGGTCTGGTGGTGTTGCGCAGTTTGCAATCGGCAAAGAGCGTTGAGATCAGCAGCAGCCCGAAGAGCTGCGCTGATGTGGCATCAAACAGCGCCGTATCAGCGAGATTGAAGAGCAGTATCTCTCCCCCGTCCATGGCTTGGCGCAAATCCATAGTCTGCTCAGTCTGCGAGAAAATCGCGCTTATGATCGGATTGGCCATAAGCGTATAAAGACGGCGCGAGACGCTTGAGACATATTCGATGAACTCATTGTCTTTGTACTTTTCCAAGAAGCGCCATTGTTCACGCGTCGCATCATTGTGCAGCCCATCAATAATATGAGCTACATTGAAGCGGTAGCGCGGATTCATGAACAGCGGATAATCCGCCAAGGGACGCCTCGCTTCGACAAGCGAGATCAGAAGCGCGACAAGCACTTCCATTGTACGCGGTTGGTGGCGCAACTCATCATCGGAGAACAAACGCCCGATGGCATCAGCAACGCGGATCGCTGTTGCATGGGCAGACAGTGGGTGATCTGTTTGAAGCGGATTGAAGGCTAGGACATTGTCGCCTTTGCCGACATCGAAGTAGCGCACCTTGCGGTGCTTGGCTAAGCGCGGTCGATTGGCGAGCCAACCCAAGAGATCAGCGCAGAGCGTCCCATGCGGATCAATGACACAGACACCGCGTCCATCACGGATGTCCTGTTGAATAAGCGAGCGCATGAACCGGCTTTTCCCCGAGCCATTAGAGCCGATGATATGCATGTGGCGCTGGCGGGCCACCAAGGGCGTGCGCACAAGGGGTGCATCTGTGCGTCGAGGGATGGACGAGTTGTCGGGGTCTGTGGTTGCTTCCCTCTCGGCTTGATCGAGAACATCGCCAGCGACAGTGCCAAGGACGAGCTCATCGTCGCCCAAGAGATGATGGCGTGTCTGTGGTATAATCCGCATCAGGCAACACCGTCATCGATAAGCGCCATCTCTTTCCGTCCCCCAAACCGATGTGGGTGCTGGGGGCGCAGGACGGAGTGCATTTGTCCAAATGCGTTCCCCCTGCCCCACCACCAATCATGACGGAGATTTCGATGACGCCTGTTCTTTGCCGAACGCGCCAGAAAGCACGTGCGCGGCGTTTCAGCCAAAAGGGCCGCTATAGCTGGCCAAGCCTTTTGATCCGGTTTGCCGCTTGGAATGTCGAGTTGAACACCCTTCTCGACCAAACCTACCACTTGCAAACGGGTCGCGACCTTTGTTTGATGATCCGAGACATCCTGCTTGCCAATCCAAAGCGGGCACACATCTTTGATGATCCAGAAGCCGCTGAATATATCGGTGCTTTTCTTGACGATGCCCAGCGGGCCTTTGAGATGCATCTGCGCGTCGCCTGCAATCGCGAAATCGCCATTGTCGAGTATCTCGCCGATGGCCTGTACGCGCTCTTTGACAAGCCCGCGCACTAAGCACAAACAAAGCCCGGCATAGCACAAAAGCATGCCGGGCTTTTTGACTGTCAGTTCCAAACCCATCAAGCCGCGCCCATGCGGGTTTCCAGCAGCTCGATGGCTTCTGCCTTTTCCGCCTCACTTAGATCATCTGCATTTTTGATCCGGGTGATGGCCTCATCCAGGCTTCTCTCGCGCGACTTGCGATCAGCAATGGCTGACAGAATATCATCCGTCATCTTAGCTGTATCGTCACGCATATCTTCGACTTCAAGCGGCATGAACTCCCGTGTCACTTCAACACGCACAGCGTCGCCACGCGCGTTGAACTTCCTTTTTCGTTCGGTGAATTGAAGCTTTCGTGAGAAGTCAAACAGCGAATAATCGATCGGCGTGCGCTCGATATGCGTACCAGCGATGACCGGCACATAATACACCACACCATCCGGCGCGCTATGATCGACGAACAGGTCGTCCTTATCAGCGGTATAGTCCCGACGCGTTGAATGGATGCATTGAGCATACTCAGCCACATCATCAAACGCGCCGCCTGGGCCGTTTTCACTGCGGTAGATGTCGAGGCTGGTGCCATCGGGTAGATCGACCAACCAACCGATCAGTACTTCCCCATCGACCATTTTGGCATCAAACATCGAAATCGCTGGTTTAGCGATCGCCGTCTCTTGATCCTTCTCATAGTCGCGCAAGGCGCGGTTATATTTCTTGCGCATCCAGCAATCGATGATCAGGCCAACGATTGTCAGCGGCAAGACGATGATGAGGGCAACATAGCCGATTGCGATAACCCCAATGATGATCGCAATGGCTGTGACGCCCTTTGCCATGGCCTCATTGTCGGTCATCGATCAAATCTCGATCGAGACATCTTCATCGGATGCAGACAATGCCGATAACCGTGTTGCAATGACGTCTTTGGCAGCGCGTGCAACATCCTGGAACTGGTTTATCTTGAACTCACGTTCCTCTGGCATGTCGGCACGAATGCCCGACTCGTACCGGCCCTTCTTTTTGACGCCCTCATAGAACCCTGCAACGGTCATCTCGTGTTTGATTTTATTGGTGAAGTCGATGGTGCCTAGCGGATAGTCACGCCACGTCTTTTCTTTAGCCATCGCTTTGATGGCTTCAAACTCATCGGTGTCGAGGTGAATAGCGACCGAAGCCTTGAAGATGGTCTTCTTGAATATCATTCCCTCTTTTTCTTCGCGGCGGTTTGTTACCTCAAATTGCATGGTGACTTCCTTTTATGTGTTGTGACAAAGCAAACATCACTTCGCCTGTTCACCGCCAGTGAATTGATAAATGTGCTTGGTTCTCAAAACAGTGGAACCGAAAACAAACCGAAGATTTAGGGGCTAAACCATTGTCAAAACGCATGAAAAATTTACCACCGCCACCAGACAACGCCGACTTCTGGGCGCTATTTGATTACTTTTGGGACAATGGAGTCGGACGCGAACTGTCAAACAATGATGCGCCAATGGCTTGGACTGCCGATGCGTTAGAAGAAGCACTCGACTTCAAGGTGGCAGCACGCACAATCGACAACTGGCGTGCACGCCATAATCTTCCTTCCGTGCCTTATGTTCACACATTGTGCACGATTATCCCTGCCAAGGAGGGACGGCTTCGCAAATCATGGTCAGATGCCTTTATCCGTGAGCGCCGCTTGGAAATCCGACGCACAAAGGAGGCACAAGCGCGAGAGCGGGCACAGGCTTTGGCACCAGAGGACACTCGGGGTCAGACACATCGCCAGAATGAAGCATCATCTGCCGAGGCAGTCACGGAGGTCGAAGAAACTTCTCCAGCCGTAAGCCTCTTATCCAATCTCTGTCTCAAACTGGGCGCTGGCCTAGCAGTCTCCATAGTCGCGGCTGGCCTTTGGTGGTCATTCTTCCGCCCAGCCGAGCCGGAAGTGGCCAATATCCGCATTTGTGACGCCCCCTACTTCGACAAAGAGATCAACAAATGCAGCCAACATGTCGATGTCTACATGGATGGGATCGACGAGGTCTTTCTGTCGTTTGATTTGGTCAATGTGCCCTATGGCATGGCCTTCGAGCGCTGGTGGATAAGAAACGGAGAACGCGCTGCCGGGCGCAGCAGCTTCAACGACGACGCATGGCCGGGCTACACATTTTGGCGACCGCAAGGTGGCTTACCGGCGGGATCATATGTGGTGCGTGTAATTGTAGATGGGCGTGTTCGCACTCAAGTCTTCACCGTGCAAACCGAGTGGTTTGGCAGAGAAAACGAAACAGAGTAATAGTGCCACTAAAAAGGGTGGCTTGCTGCCACAGAGCGCCTGATCTCTTATCGTATGGTATACTCGGTCGGATGTTTTGGCGATCGATCGCTTTGATCGCCACCCATCTGTTCTTCCCCAACCCGTCGCAATCCAGCCAGTGTCTGAAGCCGCAGCATTCTATGACCCCGCTCTGGCAACAATGCCTTTGGCTCAAGCCTGTCGCTCTTTGGCAACCGCTCACTTCCCCACCGCTGTGGCTGACATCGGTCAGCGCCAGCGCAATGGAAAGGAGCGAAGTCATGAAGCCAAACACACAGCTCATTCGGTCGCAGAACGATCAATTTCGACAGAATATTCCAACATCGTCAAACGTGCCTGGTCGCATCATGATCACCAAGGGCGTTCAGGATTTGGTCAGTAGCGAATCCGAGCCCAATCGCGATCTTGCGTCCCTGTTGAAAGTGATCCGGACCTATGATGCGTTCAACAACAATGATCCCCATCGCGAGCATGATTTTGGCTCCTTCCCATTCAAAGGCCAAAAGCTTTTCTGGAAAATCGACTATTACGCCAAAGACATGATGCATGGGACGCAAAATCCAGCCGACCTCGAAATCACCATGCGCGTGCTAACGGTTATGCTGGCGTTGGAGTATTAATGAGCCATGGTAGTTTCGCGGTCGAGGCAGCAATCGATCGCAGCATTCGAAGCGACGACGGCTAAAAACGAACCGCGTGATCTCCAACCGTGATCGCGCGGTTTTTTCTTGTGATGGCATAGGATGATCGACGCAAACGGCGCATTTGGGCGGCAAGCGGACGTTCGCTGAAACGGCGAAGCAAGGTCCGCTCTGCGGGACGGAGCCGACATTATTATCCGGCAGCGATTGTTCCTGCCGCGCCGACCATTGCCCCAGCAGAACTACGATTCAACCAAAGCTGGGCGCGTGGTGTTGAGATCATGCGGCTGGCACGGTCAGCGGCTGCTGCATAGGCAATCAGCACGAGTGCCCAAACCCCGATGATGATAAAGCTAAGCTGAAACGCGGCGACCAGAGTGATGGCCGATACGCCCATCACCGCAGGGAGTAAGGCGATGTAAAACCCGATAGCCTTTGGGTTCCCGAGCGGCAGCAAAGTCCCGATGCCAAATAGCCTCAAGACCTCGCCCTGTGGTGCAACAGTGGACATCTTCACAGGCTTTGCAGTCCACATTCTGTAAGCAAGATAGAGAAGATAGGCGATGCCGACCCATTTGATAACAGCAAAGAAGGGTCCCATCGCTGCGGCCAGTGCAGCAAGGCCTGCGACAGCGAGGGCGAACAATATCAAATCACCGAGAACGAGGCCGCCGATGAAGGGTAAAGTCCTTCTCAGTCCGGTCGTAGCTCCCTTAGCTACAACAGCCGCCGACGCAGGACCCGGCGAAATTGAGTCCACCAAAAAATGAGTGTGAACGCTATAACCAATTCGAACTGCAAAGCTTTGTCTCCTTATTCATCTTCCGAACGATAGCACTTTTTTCTGCATCTGCGATAAGAAACGCGGTTTGGTAAGTATAGGCTCAGAGCGGCCAAATGCACCTGCAGCACCGGCGCGGTCGGGCGCCGCCCGAGAACTGCCCTTGCCAATGAGGATACAATTCCATGGCCAGCGCGGTGCTGGTGCATGGGCTTGGAGGGAGGATTGGAGGGCATATCATGCCAAGAGTCCAACTTCCCGCAACCACCCCGAAACGCAGAGCCTGGAACAAGGGGCGGATTATCGGTCAGAAACGGCCACTCTTGCCAAAACAGGTCTGGGCGATCCGGGCGCGGCTTGAATTGGCGGGTTATCTACGCGATCTAGCGTTATTCAACGTCGCAATCGACAGCAAGCTGCGTGGCTGTGATCTGGTCAAACTGGTCGTTTCCGACCTCGTCAAAGATGATCGCGTGCGAGAACGCGTATCGATCATCCAGAGCAAGACCAAGCGGCCTGTCCAGTTTGAACTGACGGAAAACACGCGTGAAACCGTCTTTGCCTGGGTCAAATCACCCGAAATGTTCGCGTGTC
>JBCBMZ010000014.1:0-1828 GCA_039822005.1 Pseudomonadota bacterium
TTGCCAATGCCAAAGGCTCTGGCTCTATCGCCTTGCGGGACATTCCCTTCCGTGGCCTCAACGTTGAGGCCTTGCCACAAATCATCCGCGAGTCGGATGCGGTTGGTTTCGAGATAGATGAGGATGATATTCGGGTGATTTCGGATCAGGCTATCGTCGATCCGCAAAGCGTCCAGCTGGTTGATACGGTTGAAACGCCTTTTCTTCTCGATGATGGGCTAGCGCGTTTCTCCAATGTTCGGATTGCTTGGCCGCAAGCCAGCTTAACGCTCAATGGTAGTGTCAATCCTGTTGAGCGGCGCGCCGATATCGACGGGACAATCAACTTTGCTACGCCCGACGATCTCGACGATTTATTGCCGACGGCGGTCGAGTTGTCAGGCGTGCTGAGCGCTGGCGTGCCACCCATTTGGCAGATAGATGATCATGCCATTTTGGTAACGAGTGTTCGTCAACGGGCCATTGAAAATGAACAGCGCCGAATTGAAGCGCTTCAGGCACGGTTGCTCGACCGGCAGCGTGTAAGGCGTCTCTTGCGCATTGAACGAGCGCGTCTTGCAGCTATCCAACAAGCTGAAGAGGAAGCAGCTGCGCAACGCGCAAGAGAAGAAGAGGAGGCACGGTTGCGTGCGGAAGAAGAAGCCCGCGCACGTGCGGAAGCTGAGGCTGAAGCTGCGCGACAAGTTGAGCTTGAGCGCCAAGCAGAACGCGAGCGTTTAAGGCAGTTGGAGTTGGAGCGTTCGGAGCAGGCTGTTACGCGTGGGCCGTTGCCAGACATTGGTTCAAATCCTAAGCCGCCCGCATCAGAGCCAGCACCGAAACCGCGCCCGCAACCACAACAGCCGACGTTGAACTTTGATTTGCTCAATCCGGATGTGATTATTGAGCCTCTTGGTCAGTAGTCGTCGATAGTTGGCCTTTTCGTGCAGCCTTGAGCACGTGCAGGCGAATTGCAGACGACAGATTTGCATCCCGCGCCCGGTTTTGGTCGATATGGTCCACCAGACCGGCTAGCGACAGTTCGCGCTGCTTTGCCAGCTCTTGCAACGCTTCAAAATATTCATCTTCCACAGAGTAGCTTGTTGCATGGCCGCGGATGACAACCGATCGCTTGCGCACGGGCACGGCAATTGCCCCTATTTTTTGTTGCGGAATGCGTCCAAGGAAACGACTTCTGCACTCTCGCTTTTGCCGTCGCCATCTTCTTCGGCAGTCTCAGTGTTCTCGTCAGCTGCATCAGCGTCGCTGTCTGCACTATTGTCCTGACTGTTGGCTGCAGAAGAAATGGCCTGCACAGGTGTTGGTGCTGGCAGCGCATCCAGATGGCTTTCTTCCTCAACTTCGTCCGGATCAAACTCCAGTTCAAAATTGACTGATGGGTCGTAAAAACCGCGAATGGCTGAGTAGGGCACATATAATTTTTCTGGCACATCAGAAAACGAAAGGCCTATGCCAAATCCGGTTTCACCGACTTCCAAGTCCCAGAATTGATGTTGCAGAACGATTGTCATCTGATCGGGATATTGTTCACGCACCCGGTTGGACACTTTCACCCCCGGCAAACCGGTTCCAAAGGTTATGAAAAAATGATGGTTGCCGGGCAGACCCGTTTTCTCGACTTCCGACAACACTTTGCGGATAACGCCGCGCAGGGCGTTCTGAACCAAGATATCGTAGCGAATAATGTCTTCTGCCATGGGTCTGCAATCAACTCCTCGATCGTAGATGTGCGACGGCGTGCTTATCGCGTCAAGTGTCTGCCTGGAAAGGAAGTGCAGGCTTCTGTTGCCAGGTGCCTGCGAACCCCGCCTAGCCGTGCGAACAGCTA
>JBCBMZ010000015.1:0-234 GCA_039822005.1 Pseudomonadota bacterium
CGGATTTATTGGGTTTAAAGGGTGCGCAGGCGGCCTATTAAGTTAGTGGTGAAATCGTCCCGCTCAACGGGATACCCGCCATTGATACTGGTAGGCTTGAGTATGAGAGAGGAAGTTAGAATGCGTGGTGTAGCGGTGAAATGCATAGATATCACGCAGAATACCGATTGCGAAGGCAGACTTCTATTTCATAACTGACGCTCAGGCACGAAAGCGTGGGTAGCGAACGGGATT
>JBCBMZ010000016.1:0-623 GCA_039822005.1 Pseudomonadota bacterium
GATAGTGAACAAGTACCGTGAGGGAAAGGTGAAAAGTACCCTGCATAAGGGAGTGAAATAGAACCTGAAACCGTACATCTACAAGCAGTCGGAGCGCAAGCGACGGCGTGCCTTTTGCATAATGAGCCTACGAGTTACACCTTAGTAGCAAGGTTAAGGGCTTCAGGTCCGAAGCCGCAGCGAAAGCGAGTCTGAATAGGGCGCAGAGTTACTAGGGGTAGACGCGAAACCCGGTGATCTATCCATGGCCAGGTTGAAGTTCCTGTAACAGGGGATGGAGGACCGAACCAGTTGACGTTGAAAAGTCTTTGGATGAGCTGTGGATAGGGGTGAAAGGCCAATCAAACTGGGAAATAGCTCGTACTCCCCGAAATGCTTTTAGGAGCAGCGTTAGACGATGTTTTACGGAGGTAGAGCTACTGATAGGGCTAGGGGGCTTCACCGCCTACCAACCCCTGATAAACTCCGAATGCCGTAAAATTAGTCTGGCAGTGAGGGCTAGGGTGCTAAGGTCCTAGTCCGAAAGGGAAAGAACCCAGATCATCAGCTAAGGTCCCCAAGTATTGACTAAGTTAAACTAACGAAGTTTGGGCGCTAAGACAGCTAGGATGTTAGCTTGGAAG
>JBCBMZ010000017.1:0-557 GCA_039822005.1 Pseudomonadota bacterium
GCTGTGCGTGAAGAGTTGAAGTCTGTCAGGAGTGTTTTGTCCCGGATGTCCACTGGGTTGGCGTAAGCGGAGACAGTGATCAAAGCAGCAGCGGCTGCGAGGATGATGGTTTTCATTGTTTGGTCCTTTCGGGTTCGTTGGTTTTGGGCTTTTGCCCGGTTTGTTTGTTGTGAGCGTTTGGCTCTTTTTTGTTATCGGCGTGTCGTCGATGATCCAAAGATCGGGCATTTGACGTTGACTTGCCAATCACAGAGGCGCGCACGGGCCGTGTGAAAAAGGTGAGCAAGTGCGCCGCCAAAAGACGAGCGTCACAAAAAAGATAAGCGATATCAGAGGCTTGCAAAGGGCCCTTGTTTGATCACGCCGTTCACAAAGCATGATCGTTCACCGATCCGGGCACAGATCGTCAATCGAAGACGGGACAGTCAAACCATTGAAAACAAAGCAAAAGATCAAAAAGCCAAGAACCGCTTTTTTTGACAAAAAACCCTTCCCCACACGATCCGTGAGCAAAACCGGGTCCCACAACCGCTCATTCACACGCCAGATCACGCCCG
>JBCBMZ010000018.1:0-543 GCA_039822005.1 Pseudomonadota bacterium
ATCAACAACCTCTTCACCGGCAGTCCGCGCTGCGGCATAGGACGCTTCGTACGCCGTGAACGTGTCGCTGCCGGGTATCGAGCAGGCGGTCAGTGCCGTCATCATCAAAACAGAGGCGGCAATCATCAAATTCGTCTTCATAATCATTCTCTCTGCGACGCTATCGCAGGCCAAAACCATACAACTATAGCGAAAGTATCGCACAAGCCCTGTATTCGGTCAAATGGCGGCTTTCGCGGAAATCGTTGGTGCGAATGGTGGGTGATGAGAGACTCGAACTCCCGACATCTTCGGTGTAAACGAAGCGCTCTACCAACTGAGCTAATCACCCGACTGGGTCGTCATATCGGGTTTTGCCCGGCAAGTGCAAGAGGCAGGATGCGCTTCTTGTGACTTGCTGGACCGTTCCCAAATTTGCAGCGGTGTCTGCGGGCTCAAATGTCCCGTTCGACATAGAATGGGCCAATCGCAAGCGCGTCGATCACACCATCTGTCAAGGCGCGCAGGCCTTGCTCGGGCACGCAGACAATTGGTTCTTCGTGG
>JBCBMZ010000019.1:0-528 GCA_039822005.1 Pseudomonadota bacterium
TTAACGATGTCTTTAACGGATGGCTGCTTCTAAGCCCACCGCTAGGGTTGTTTTAGCCGAAGCCGCCTTTAACTTAGCCACTATTAAGAACCTTATCCTACGATCTGGGCTGTTTCCCTCTTGGCCACGGATCTTATCACCCGCGGCCTGTCTGCTGCAACGGTATTCGTAGTTTAAGCACTGTCAGTAAAGCCAACGCCCCCATCGAGAACCCAGAGCCCTACCCCCATATAATTGCAACGCTCTGCTAAAACAGATTTCGCAGAAAACCAGCTATTTCCGAGTTTGATTGGCCTTTCACCCCTATCCGCGGGTCTTCCCTGGATTTTGCCACATCCTAGGGTTCGGCCCTTCAGACACCCTTTAGCCTGCCCACGGATAGATCACCCGGTTTCGGGTTTAACACGTACGACTAGACGCCTTTATCAGACTCGCTTTCGCTACGCGTGCCTCGCGTTACGCTCGCCGCACACATTAAGTTGTTAGCCCATTATGCAAAAGGTACACCACTTTGATTGAAAACTTAAG